>NZ_KB900031.1:575312-729963 GCF_000378545.1 Thioalkalivibrio sp. ALE23
ACCTGGGGGTCGCCTCCCTCCTGCTTCTGCAACTCGCGCCCCACCAGGAGGTTGAACTTCTGGTCGGTGCCGCCCAGCTCGACGTCGGCTTCCAGGGCGACCGAGTCATATCCCTGGATCAGGGGATAGAGGAATTCATGGATCGCGATCGGCTGGTGGTCCTGATATCGCTTGTGAAAGTCATCGCGCTCCAGCATCCGGGCGACGGTCTGGCGCGAGGCCAGCTGGACCATGCCCGCGGCGCCCAGCGGTTCCATCCAGGTGGAATTGAAGACGATTTCGGTGCGCTCGGGATCGAGGATCCGGAACACCTGCTCGCGGTAGGTGGCGGCGTTGCGCTCGATGTCCTCGCCCGACAGCGGGGGGCGCGTGGCATTCTTGCCGGACGGGTCGCCGATACGGCCGGTAAAGTCCCCGATCAGGAAGAGCACGTGGTGCCCGAGGTCCTGGAGCTGACGCAGCTTGTTGATGAGGACCGTGTGGCCCAGATGCAGGTCCGGCGCGGTGGGATCGAACCCGGCCTTGATCCGCAGGGGCCGGCCGAGGCGCAGCTTTTCGCGCAGCTCGTCTTCGCGG
Organism: Thioalkalivibrio sp. ALE23; assembly: GCF_000378545.1. Classification (NCBI taxonomy): domain Bacteria; kingdom Pseudomonadati; phylum Pseudomonadota; class Gammaproteobacteria; order Chromatiales; family Ectothiorhodospiraceae; genus Thioalkalivibrio; species Thioalkalivibrio sp. ALE23. The sequence continues at coordinate 575,889 of NZ_KB900031.1, forward strand.
AGAATCTCGTCGGCGCCGCGGCGGAAGACGGCGAGCTGTTCTTCGATATCCATCGATGCCTCTCGTGTCACGATTGTTGCCCCGCCCGAGCGCGGGCACGGAAAAGCCGCAAGGATACCCCGGCGGCCGCATCGGCGCGAAGGACCCAGGAGAGACGATATTGGCGTACTACATCGGATTGATGTCGGGCACCAGCCGCGACGGGATCGACGCGGTCCTCACTGCCATCGGGGATGGCCGCGACGCGCGGGTAATCGCACATCACCACCGCGCGTATCCGGCCAGTCTCGCGATGGATCTGGCCGCGGCGGTGGAGCAGTCGGAGCTGAGCGCGGTGACCGCGGGCACCCTGGATGCGCGGGTCGGCGAGCAGTTCGCGCGCGCGGCCACGGAGCTGCTCCGGGCGGAGGGCCTGACCCCGGGCGATGTCCGCGGGATCGGCAGCCATGGCCAGACGCTCCATCACGCCCCCGATGCAGAACCGGCGTTTTCGTGGCAGATCGGCGACCCGTTCCGGATCGCCGAGCGAACCGGCGTGGATACGGTGGCTATGTTCCGTCAGCGGGACATCGCCGCCGGCGGAGAAGGCGCACCGCTGGCCTGCGGGTTCCACGCGGCCCGCTTCGCGCAGCCGGGTCATGACCGGGCGGTGGTGAACATCGGTGGCATCAGCAACGTGACCCGGCTGCCACCTGACGGCGAGGTCAGCGGCCACGACTGCGGCCCCGGCAACACCCTGCTGGATCACTGGGTGCGGCACCACCGGGGCTGCCAATATGACGCGGACGGGGCATGGGCGCGCACCGGGCAGGTGCACCCGGAACTGCTGCAGGCCCTGCTGGCGGACCCCTACTTCCAGCGTCCGCCGCCCAAGAGCACCGGGCCCGAACATTTTTCGCCCGCGTGGCTCGTGGCTCGAGGCGGGCAAACGCTGTCCACCGCGAAGCCGGCGGACGTGCAGGCAACCCTGGCCGAGCTGACGGCACACGCGATCGCCCGGGAACTCGTGCGACCGGGCAACGCACCGGAAGACGTACTGATCTGCGGAGGGGGCGCGCGTAACGGCTTTCTGCTGGAACGGCTCGCGGCCGCCCTGCCGCAGACCCGGATCGAACTCACCGATGCCTGCGGCATTCCGGCGGAACAGGTCGAAGGCGCCGCTTTTGCATGGCTGGCGTTCCGGACCCTGCATCATCAGAGCGGAAACCTGCCGGCGGTCACCGGGGCCCGCGGCCCCCGCATCCTCGGGTGCGTGATCCCCGGGGGATAAATGGCATGAAAAAGGCCCGGTCCGTTGCCGGACCGGGCCTGTAGTGCGCGGATCTGGCCGCCGGGTCAGACCGAGAAGCTGGAACCGCAGCCGCAGGTGGTGGTCGCGTTCGGGTTGCGGATCACGAACTGGGCGCCTTCGAGGCCTTCGGTGTAGTCAATCTCGGCGCCGGCCAGGTACTGGAAGCTCATCGGATCGATCAGCAGGGTCACCCCGCCGTTCTCGACCACGGTGTCGCCATCGCCGACGGTCTCGTCAAAGGTGAAGCCGTACTGGAAACCGGAGCAGCCGCCACCGCTGACGAAGACGCGGAGCTTGAGGTTGTCGTTGTTCTCCTCCTCGATCAGCCCCTTCACCTTGCTTGCGGCGGCATCGGTAAACACCAGCGGGCTGGGGATGTCCATGTCATCCGTCTCGGCCTGCGCGTTGGACGTCATCGTTTCGGACATGCGGTGTCTCCTGTGATCATTTCGTTGCCAAGCTATGAAGTCTGACCGCCGGAGTCAAGAATCGTTACGCGTCGTAAGCGTGTCATCGGTCAGGGCAGTCAATGGTGCCTCGCCTTCCAGCGCGGCGTCCGCATCCCGGCGCCGCAGCTGTCCGTCCACCGAGGCGCCTTCCGCCATCTGCAGCACGCTGTAATAGAGATTCCCCTCCAGCCGCGCCTTCTCGCCCAGCTCCACGTGCTCTCCGGCATGGACATCGCCGCGCACACTGCCGTTCAGTACCAGATGCGGCACCGCGACCTGCCCTTCGATCTGCCCCTTCTCGTCGACCACCAGCACCGCGGAGCCGTCGGTCGAAGCCCGCACGTCTCCGACGATCCGGCCTTCAAGATGCAGCCCGCCGCTGAATTCCAGGTCGCCGTGGATCGCGGTGTTCTCGCCGATCAGGGTGTCGACCCGGCGGGCCCGTTGCCTGCGCTTGCGTCCCATCATTCACTCGCCCTCCGGGCCGCGGCCCATCCTCTTGTTTCTTCGATCCGGTCCGGCCCGTCCTCTTCGGGATCCACTCTAATGGACAGCCGTTGCGGGCCGAAACCCTCCGGCAGCACCAGGCGCACCCGGACCGTGCGCAGGAATCGCAGATCAAAGCTGCGCCCGGACTGCAGGTCCGGCCCCAGGTCATCGGTCCCCTGACTCACGCGCTCCCCGTCGCGTTCGCCTTCCAGCTCCAGGTCCCAGCTCACCGGGACCTCTCCGCGCAGACCGGCGCGGTGCACCTGGAAAATCAGTTCGTATTCACCCTCGATGCCGGTCTCGTGCACCGCGATATTGCGCAGCCCGATGCGGTCGCCTCCGGCATCGTCCGCCAGCCGCTGGTAGAACGCCAGCTCTTCGCGCAGCACCAGCAGTTCGGCTTCGCGGGCTTCGGCATCGCGCCGGCAGGCCGCGAGTTCCGCCTCGACCACCTCACGGTGCCGCTCGCTGCGCAGCCGCTCGCGCACGGCCGCATCACGCTCCTGCGCAAGTTCCTGCAAGGCCGATTGCAGTTCGAGCAGACGCGCGTCCCGCTCACGGGTCACCTCCGTCGACTGCGGCACTCCGGCGTTCAACCACCACCATACGCCCGCTGCACCCACCATCATCAGCACGAGAACGGGCGCCACCGCGCGGCGCAGGGGGTGCCCCCGCAACCGTCGCGGGGCGGGAACCCGCGGACGCCGTCGCCATCGCATGGATCAAGGGAAGGCCGGAACCAGTTCCAGCCCCTCCGTTTCCGGGCGTCCCAGCATCAGATTCATGTTCTGCACGGCCTGCCCTGCCGCACCCTTGACCAGGTTGTCGATGGCCGAAATCACCATGCGGCGGCCACTGTGCGGCGGCGTGGCCAGAGCCAGACGACACTGGTTGGTCCCCCGCACCGACGCAGTCTCCGGATGCGACCCCGACGGCATGACATCCACGAAAGGCTCGCCGGCGTAGCGTTCCCGGAACAGCGCCTCCCAGTCGCCGTCATCCAGCGGACGCAGATAGAGAGTGGCCAGGATCCCGCGCGTCATCGGCACCAGGTGCGGCTGGAAGATCAGCCCCACGTCCGCGCCGGCCACCTCCGCCAGCGTCTGGTGGATCTCCGGCCAGTGCCGGTGTCCGCCGCTGGCGTAGGCGCGGAAATTCTCCTGCACCTCGGCGAACAGCCCGCCGATACGCGCCTGCCGGCCCGCTCCGCTGACCCCGCTCTTGGCATCCGCGATGATGTCGGACACATCCACCCGGTTGTTCTCGAGCAAGGGCAGAAGGGCCAGCGTCACCGCGGTGGGGTAGCAGCCCGGCACGGCGATCAGACGCGCCTCGGAGATGCGTCCGCGGTGCAGTTCGGGCAGGCCGTACACCGCCTCGCCCAGGTATTCCGGCGCCCCGTGCGGCTGGCCGTACCACCGGCTCCACAGCTCGGGATCGCGGATGCGGAAGTCCGCCGACAGGTCGATCACGCGCACGCCGCGCGCGAGCAGATCGCCGGCCATCGCATGGGCCACGCCGTGCGGCGTGGCGAAGAACACCACGTCGCACTCCGCCAGCAGCTCCGGCTCCGGGGCCCGGAAGACCGCATCCAGCACCCCGCGCAGACTGGGGAACAGATCGGCGACCGGGGTGCCGTCCTCGCTGCGCGAGGTCACCGCGTGAAGCTCCACCGCCGAATGTCCGGCGAGGATGCGCAACAGTTCGACGCCGGCGTAGCCGGTGGCCCCGACCACCCCGACCCGGGTGGGCTTGTTGTTGGTTACGGAAGTCATGCTGCGGCATGATACCGGCTCGCGCCCCGCGGCGGAACGCGGTACGCATTTCGAGGTCAGTAACAACGCCTCCTTGACCAGTCACGGGAACCGGAAACATGAGCAAGCTCAAACTGGACCGCAAGGCCGCGATCGGCGGCGTCTTCATCATCCTTGTGCTGATCGCGGTCGGCGCGGCATGGATCACCACCGGCGATGGCGTGCGCGAAGCCCCCGGCTTCGCCGCCACCAACCTGGAAGGCGAGGCGGTGTCACTCGACGACTATGACGGCCGCCCGGTCCTGATCTCCTTCTGGGCCACCGACTGCCCGGAATGCATCCGCGAAATCCCCACCCTCAATGAACTGCACGCCGATTTCCGTGACCGCGGATTCGATATCGTGGCCATCGCCATGGAACATGATCGCGAAAGCCGGGTACGCTCGATGAGCGAGGATCGCGAGATCGCCTACACCGTCATCCACGACGAGGCCGGCGACCTGGCGAGCACCTGGGGGGGGGTTCGCCTGACACCGACCACGTTCCTGGTGTCGCCCCGCGGACGGATCGTTTACCAGAAGCTCGGCGAACCCGATTTCGACCAGATCCGCGACCACCTGGAGCGCTGGCTCTCCTGAGCCGGCGCCCGCGTCGGACACCCGGCCCGTAACGCCGCTGCGGGCGCAACAAGGACGCCACCATGCACGACGCCTACTCCTGGTTCCTCAGCCTTCATCTGATCTTCATGGTCACCTGGTTCGCGGGGCTGTTCTATCTGCCGCGGCTTTTCGTGTACCACGCAATGACCGAGGACGCGCCCGGCAACGAGCGCTTCAAGGTCATGGAACGCAAGCTGTTCTACGGGATCATGACACCGGGGGGGATCATCACGGTGATCTTCGGCGGCATCATGCTGGCTCTGGTGCCGGTGCACCTGGAACAGCCCTGGATGCACTTCAAGCTCACCCTGATCGCCCTGCTGATCGCCTATCACCTGTGGTGCGGCAAGCTGGTGGCGGATTTCGCCGCGGACCGCAACACCCGCGGCCACACCTGGTATCGCTGGTTCAATGAACTGCCGGTCCCGGCACTGGTGGGCATCGTGATCCTGGCCGTCAACCGCTCGATCACCGATGCCCTGATCGGCATCGGCGCCATCCTGCTGCTGTTCGTGATCTCGGCCGCGGTGGCCGCCTGGCGCCGCGCGCGGAACTGACGCAGCCGCGTCGGCGGGTCAGGTCTTGCCGGCGCGCACCAGCCCGCCCAGCCCGGCCTGCACCAGCGCATTGTTGAGCAGGGAGCGGATCTGTTCCGGGTTTTCCAGCAGCCGGCACTGCGCCAGCAGGGCCTCGGCACGATCGGTGGAGAACGAACGGATCACCCACTTCACCCGCGGGATCGCCGAGACGCTCACGCTCAGGCTGTCGATCCCCATCCCCACCAGCAGGATCACCGCCGCCGGATCCGCCGCCATCTCGCCGCACACCGAGACCGGCTTGCCGGCCCGGTGCGCCCCCTCGGCGACCGCTTCCAGCGCACGGATGCAGGCCGGATGCAGGGTGTCGTAGAGGTTGGCGACGCGGGCGTTGTTGCGGTCCACCGCCAGCAGGTACTGCACCAGGTCATTGGTGCCCACCGACAGGAAGTCCACCCGCCGCGCGAGGGTCTCCGCCAGGTACACCGCGGCGGGGACCTCCACCATCACCCCGACCTTCGGCATCGGGATGCGGTAGCCCTCGTCCAGCAGTTCCTCGCGTGCCCGGTTGAGCAGGGCCATCGCCCCCTTGAGCTCGTCCAGCGCCGAGATCATCGGGAACAGGATCTGCAGGTTGTCGTGCTCGCGGCTCGCCCGCAGCATCGCCCGCAGCTGGGTCAGGAAGATCTCCGGGTGGTCCAGCGAGATACGGATGCCGCGCCAGCCGAGGAAGGGGTTGTCTTCCTGCACCGGGAAGTACGGCAGCGCCTTGTCCCCGCCGATGTCCAGGGTCCGCAGGGTCACCGGCATCGGGTCGAAGGAGGCGACGATCTGCTCGTACAGCCGGACCTGCTCCTCCTCGCCGGGGAAACGGTCGCGGATCATGAACGGGACCTCGGTGCGGTACAGCCCGACGCCCTCGGCACCCGATTCCAGTGAAGGCTTGATGTCCGCCAGCAAGCCGGAGTTGGCCAGCACCGGCACCGGGTGGCCGTCACGGGTCGCCGCGGGATCCCTGGCCAGCGCGCGCAGATCCTCGGCCAGCTCGCGCTCCTCGCGCACCAGGCGTTCGAACTCCGCGCGCAGCTCGGCATTCGGGTTCACGAACAGCCGGCCGCGATAGCCGTCCACCAGGATCTCGCGATCCTCCAGCCGCCCCACCGGCAGATCCGACACCCCCATCACCGCGGGCACGTTCAGCGCCCGCGCCAGGATGGCGATGTGCGAGGAGCCGGTGCCCTGCGCGGACACGATCGCGCCCAGACGCTCGATCGGCACCTCGGCCAGATGCGATGCGGTCAGGTCATCCCCCACCAGGATCCCGCCGTCGGGGAACTCGTCCTGGCTGCGATCCGCCGGCAGCAGATGCGACAGCACGCGGCGTCCGAGGTCACGCACATCCGCCGCGCGTTCGCGCAGGTAGGGGTCCTCCATGTCCTCGAACACCCGCACGCTCTCGCGCACGGTGTCGCGCAGCGCCGCCGGGGCCCACTGGCCCGCGGAGATCCGGCCCTCGGTCTTGTGCACCAGGGAATCCGAGCCCAGCAGCATCAGGTAGGCGTCGAACAGCACCTGCTCGTCCGGCCCCAGGGCCTCGCCCATGCGCTGCTTGAGGTCCTGGATCTCGTCGCGGGTATCGCTGACCGCCTGGCGGAAGCGTTCCAGCTCGGCCTCCGGGCCGGCCCCCTCGCGATCGGGGATGGAATCCAGGTCCGCCAGCCGATAGGCCACCACGGCATGCCCGATGGCCACGCCCGGCGACCCCGGGATCCCCGTGGCCTCCACGTTCTGGTGACCGATCAGCGGGGTCTCGCTGGAGATCTCGTCGTTGAATTCGGCATAGGCGATCGCCCCGGCCAGCTGCGCGGCCAGGGTGATGAGGAAGGACACGTGCTCGTCGTCGAACCGGCGGGCCTCGCGCTGCTGCACCACCAGCACCCCCAGCATGCTGCGCTGGTGGATGATCGGCACGCCCAGGAAGGCGAGAAAGCGCTCTTCGCCGGTCTCCGGGAAATAGCGAAACCGCGGATGGTCCTGGGCGCTGTCGAGGTTGACCGGCTCCGCGCGTGACGCGACCAGCCCGACCAGACCCTCCGACGGGTCCATCTCCACCTGCCCCACCGATTCGGCATGCAGGCCTTCCGAGGCCATCAGCACCAGGCGCCCGGAGCTCGGCGACTTCAGGTAGATCGAGCAGACATCGATATCCAGCGCCGCCTTCACCCGGGTCACGATGATGTGCAGGGCCTCGAAGAAATCGGCCGCACCATTGACCTCCTGCACCACGCGGCGCAGGACCTGCAGCATGGAGGGCGGGTTCACGGGGGCGTTCAACGCGGCACCGCGGGCGGGTTGCAGGATGGCGGTGCCGCATCGCCGTCGCGCTGCAGCTCGGGGAACATCAGTGGCACCAGTTCGCACAGCGCCCGGCGGTAGACATTGCGCTTGAAGTGCACCACCTCGCGCGCCGGCCGCCAGTAGTCAATCCAGCACCACGAATCGAACTCCGGCGTATCCATCGCATCCAGCATTACATTGCTCTCCTCGCCCGTCATGCGCAGCAGGAACCAGCGCTGCTTCTGCCCCACGCACACCGGGTTGCGATGCCGCCGGATCATGCGTTCCGGCAGCCTGTAGCGCAGCCACCGTCGGGTGCTGCCCAGCAGTTCCACATGCTCCGGCAGCAGCCCGGTCTCCTCGCGCAGTTCACGGAACAGGGCCTCTTCCGGCGTCTCGTCGGTGCGGATGCCGCCCTGCGGAAACTGCCAGGCGTCCTGACCCGCGCGCTTGCCCCAGAACAACTGCCGCTCCCGGTTGCACAGGATGATGCCTACATTGGGACGAAATCCATCGCAATCAATCACTTGCCGCAACCAGACGCTTCTCGTTTACCCGCATTGTTCCACACCCCCTGCAATGCGGCAAAGACCCGCGGAAGGCATGCGGGTGCACATTGTTTTAGACTCGCGGCATGAGGCTGCTCCTGCTGATCATCGCCATCGTTGCCATCTTTCTCGCCGTACGCACCCTCGTGCGCTCCAGCGGCGAGCGCCGCCGCGTGCGCCGCGACGAACCTCCGGAAAGCCTGCGCGAAAGTGGCGCCATGGTCCGCTGTGCCCACTGCGGGGTACACGTGCCCGAGGACCAGGCGGTTTGCGACGGCGACCTCTGCTACTGCTCGCGGCAACATGCCGACGCCGGACCTTCCGGCCGCAGCTGACCACCGTCACGGGGAACCCCTGATCGATGGTCATCGACAGCGACACCCAGCGCTCCAGTCGTCTGTACGCCCTGTACCGGGTGTTCGTCGCGCTGGTTCTGCTCCTGATGGGCCTGTTCCCGGGCCTGCCGGTGGGCGTGGCCCCCGCGGTCCCCGAAGTCTATCCGGCACTGGCCGGTGGCTACCTGGTGTTCTCGGTGTTCATGGCGACGTTTGCCGAACACTGCAACCGCGAACCCGAGCGCGTCGTACAGTTCCGCCGCATGATCCTGCTGGGCGGCACCGGGGATGCCGCGGGCCTGCTCGCCCTGATGGTGGTTGCCGGGGGCGTCCACACCGGCATCGGCCTGCTGCTGATCCCCGCGGTGATGGCCACCGCCCTGCTGTCGGCGGGTCGCCTGGGGCTCCCGCTGGCCGCTGGCGTGACCGCCGGCCTGCTGGGTGCGGAAGGCCTCGCCATCCTGATCACGCTGGGCGACCTCGACAGCCTGACCCAGGCCGGGCTGCTGGGGGCCGCGCTGCTGGCCGGGACCCTGCTGGCCCACCATTTCAGCCGGCGGGCCGACGAAAGCCGCGCCCAGGTCGAACAGCAGGAGGTCGATCTCGCCAGCCTGGCGGAACTCAACGCCCAGATCATCGCGCGCATGAGCGCCGGGGTGGTGGCGATCGATCCCCGAGGCTACATCCGCTCCATCAACGAGGCGGCGCGCCAGCTCCTCCCGCCCCGCCCGGGGCGCCACCTGTCGTCCATCTCGCCGCGCCTGGCCCGGGCCGTGCGCGAATGGCAGGAAGAAACCGGGCCGGCCAGCCGCACCCGCCACCTGCCCGGCGACCAGGAACAGCCGGCCCTGCAGGTCCGCCTGGCCCCGCTGGGCAACCAGGGCGATCAGGGTACTCTGCTGATCCTGGAAGACGCCGCCGAACTGCGCCGCCAGGCCCAGGCAAGCAAGCTGCAGGCCCTCGGCCGCCTGACCGCCAGTATCGCGCACGAGATCCGCAACCCGCTGGGCGCGATCTCCCACAGCGCCCAGCTGCTGCGCGAATCGCCCGACCTTTCGGCACCCGACCAGCGCCTGCTGGCGATCATCGACAAGCAGAGCGACCGCGTGAACAGTCTGATCGCCAACGTCCTCAGCCTCTCGCGTCGCGAATCGGGCGAACGCCAGCGTCTCAACCTGCGCGACGAGCTCGAACGCTTCGCCGAGGAATTCTGCAGTGCGCTGCAGATACCGCGGGAATCACTGCACGTGAACGTGGAACCGGCGGACTCCGTGGTGCTGTTCGACCCGTCGCAGCTCAACCAGGTGCTGTGGAACCTGTGCGGCAATGCCCGGGTGCACGGCGGGCACGACCGGCCCGACAGCCCGCCCATCATCCTGCGTGGCGGTTCCGGCCAGGTGGCCCGCGTGGTCAGCCTCGACGTGCTGGACGCCGGCCCCGGCATCGATCCGGAAACCGAGAAGGAGCTGTTCGAGCCCTTCGTCTCCGGCCATTCCGGCGGCTCCGGCCTGGGCCTGTACATCTCGCGCATGCTGTGCGAAAACAACGGGGCCTCGCTGGAATACGCGCATGCACCCTCCGGGGGCTGCTTCCGCATCCTGTTTGCCCCCGACGAACAACACCAGGGATCGGCGTCATGAGCATCAAGCACGTGCTGGTTGTCGACGATGAACCCGACATCTGCGAACTGCTGGAGATCACCCTCGCGCGCATGGGCCTGGAGGCCGAAACGGCCGGCGCGCTGGACCCGGCACGGCAGCTGCTGGCGCAGCGGGACTTCGACCTCTGCCTGACCGACATGCGCCTGCCGGACGGGGACGGGCTGGACCTGGTGCGTCACATCCAGACCACCCGCCCGGAGCTGCCGGTGGCGGTCATCACCGCGCACGGCAGTGTCGATACGGCGGTGCAGGCCCTCAAGCTGGGCGCGTTCGACTTCGTCAGCAAGCCGGTCGACCTCAAGCAGCTGCGCGAACTGATCGACAGCGCCCTGCGCATGGAATCCGCGCCGGCGACGGAGGCGGCGTGCGGCTCGACGCCGACCCGCTGCAGCACGACCGAAGACCCCGACAGCCCGCTGCTGGGCGACTCCGAACCCATGCAGAAACTGCGCGCCACCATACGCAAGCTGGCGCGCTCCCAGGCGCCGGTGTTCATCGCCGGAGAATCCGGTTCCGGCAAGGAACTGGTGGCGCGCGAGATCCATCGGCTGGGGCCGCGCGCCGACCGCCCCTTCGTGCCGGTGAACTGCGGCGCGATCCCGGCGGAACTGATGGAGAGCGAGTTCTTCGGCCATCGCAAGGGCGCCTTCACCGGGGCCACCCAGGACCACCCCGGGCTGTTCCAGGCGGCCGAGGGCGGCACCCTGTTCCTGGACGAGGTCGCCGACCTGCCGCTGGCGATGCAGGTCAAGCTGCTGCGCGCGATCCAGGAGCGCGCGATCAAGCCGGTCGGGGGCTCGCGGGAGATTCCGGTGGACGTGCGCATCCTGTCGGCGACCCATCACGACCTCGAGCGCGCCGTGCGCGAAGGCCGTTTCCGCCAGGACCTCTATTACCGTCTCAACGTGATCGAACTGCGGGTCCCGCCGCTGCGCGAACGCGACGGCGACATTCCCGGCCTGGCCACCGTGATGCTGCAGCGAATCGCCGAACAATGGGGCCTGGAGGCCCGCGAACTCGCGCCGGACGCGCAGGAGCTGCTGGAGCGCCACCCCTTCCCGGGCAACGTGCGGGAGCTGGAGAACATCCTGGAGCGCGCCGCCACCCTCGCGGAGGGCGCGGCAATCCACGCCGAGAACATCGATCTTCCGGCCACCGCCCCGACCCCGGAGCACAACGACGGGGACCGCCGCGCCGGCCCCGGCGCAGACAACCCGGGCACCCCGCCCCCCGGGGTGAAGGAGCGCCGCACCCCGCCGTCGATCCGCTACGAGGATGTGGGTCTGGATGATCACCTCGCCGACCAGGAGCGCCAGGCGATCGAGACCGCCCTGCACCAGACCGGCGGCAACCGCACCGCGGCCGCGCGGCTGCTGGGGCTCAGCTTCCGCCAGCTGCGCTACCGTCTGAAGAAACTCGGAATCGAATAGTCAGGCTCGGGCGGGCGGGTCCTCCAGGTCGTTCAGCCACTGCTCCAGCTCGAACAGCGGCAGGCCGATCACGTTGCTGCAGGAACCGTCGATGCGTTCGACAAAGGCCGCGCCTCGCGCCTGCAGGGCATAACCCCCCGCCTTGTCGCGCGGCTCGCCACTGGCCCAGTAGGCCGCGATGTCGCGGGTGTCCAGCGGGCGCATCCATACCCGCGTCTCGCCGCGCCCGGTGCGTACCGGGCCGTCATCGCGCAGCAGTGCCATGCCGGTGATCACCCGGTGTTCGCGGCCGGACAGCCGCTGCAGCATGGCGGCGGCCGAAGCCTCGTCCGCGGGCTTGCCCAGCGCCTCTCCGTCGATCGTCACGACCGTATCGGCCGCCAGCACCCACTGCCCGCGGCGGGCGTGGCCGCGCGCGGCTTCCGCCTTGGCCGCCGCGAGGCGCTCGACCAGGACCGCTGGATCCTCCCCGGGCCAGGCGGTCTCGTCCACATCCATGGCCGCCACCTCGTACACCACCCCGATCTGCGTCAGCAGTTCGCGCCGTCGGGGAGACGCCGAGGCCAGCAGCAGGGGCAGGGCGTCGGGGCGGTTTCCGGGAGCGGCGAAGGACATGGCGGACGCCGCGCGACTCAGGCGCGGTGATAGGGATGATTGTTGAGCAACGACCAGGCGCGGTAGAGCTGCTCCGCCACCAGCACCCGCACCAGCATGTGCGGGAAGGTCAGCGGCGACAGCGACCAGGCCCACTCGGCCCGCTCGCGCACGGCCGTATCCAGACCGTCGGCGCCGCCGATCAGCAGCGCGACGTCGCGCCCGTCGTCCTGCCAGCCTGCCAGACGCTGCGCCAGTCCGCGGGTGTCCACCTCACGGCCGCATTCATCCAGGGTGATGATCCGGGCACCCTCGGGCACCGCCTTGAGCAGGGCCTCGCCCTCGCGCCGCAGCCGGGTCGTGGCATCCATGGATTTCGAGCCCGCCGGGGTCGCCAGTGCGTGCAGCCGGAAACCCCATTCGCGGGGCAGCCGGTCCCGGTATTCGGCAAGGCCGGAGGCGACCCAGTCGGGCATGCGGCGGCCGATGGCGATCAGATGCAGACGCATCGCCGGCGCTCCGCTTCAGCCGCGCAGCCGGCGGACCCGCTGCAGGCCGGGGTCGCCCTCCATGCCGCCATCGGCCCCGTCCCCCTCCGCGGCCTCTTCCTCGGCCAGCCACAGCTTTTCCAGGTTGTAGAAATCGCGGGTCTCGGGGAGCATCACGTGGACGATCACGTCGTTGAGATCGACCAGGACCCATTCCTGGCCCTCCTGGCCCTCCACGCCCAGCGGCTGGATGCCACGGTGCTTGGCCTCGGTCGCCACGTTCTCGGCGGTGGACTGCACGTGGCGCCCGGAGGTCCCCGAGGCGATCACGATGAAATCGGCCAGGGTGGTCTTGCCGCGCACGTCGATGCTGCGGATGTTGCGGGCCTTCATGTCCTCGAGCGCCTCGATGGTCAGCTCCAGCAACTGTTCGCTGTTCATGGTCTCGGATGTCATATCGATGCGTTTCCTGCGGCGGACCGGTAAAGCCCGCGCTCCTGTATGTAGCGTTCGACCGCCCCGGGCAGCAGGAAGCGGGGGCTGGTCCCCTCGCGCAGCTGGGCCCGGATGGCGGTAGCGGAGATATCCAGCTGGGTCACCGGCTGGAAGTACACCCGGCCGGCCGGACTCGCCCGCAACACGGCGGGATCGTCAGTGACCGCGCCTCCCGGGCCGTCGCCCAGGTCCTGCGAGGCGGGGCTTCCGGGGCGATGCGACACCGCCACGTGCGCCAGCTCGAACAGGGTCTCCCAGCGGTGCCAGGACGACAGGCCGGCGAAGGCATCCATGCCCATGATCAGCACCAGCGGCACATCGTCACCCAGCTCCCGGCGGAAGGTCAGCAGGGTGTCCACGGTGTAGGACGGCCCGGTGCGGTCCAGCTCGCGCCGGTCGGCGACGAACCCCTCCACACCGGCCACCGCGCGCTCCACCATGGCCAGGCGGTCCTCGCCCGAAGTCCCGGGGCTGGCGCGATGAGGCGGCACGTGGCAGGGCACGAAGTGCACCCGTTCCAGCCCCAGGTGCTGTTGCACCTCCAGCGCCGGGCGCAGATGACCGAAATGGATCGGGTCGAAGGTCCCGCCGAGGATCCCGATCAAGCCGCCACCTTCCCGCCGCGCTCAGTCACGCACATGGCCGTCGCCAAACACGATGTATTTCAGGGTGGTCAGGCCGTGCAGCCCCACCGGCCCGCGCGCGTGCAGCTTGTCGGTGGAGATCCCGATCTCCGCGCCCAGCCCGTACTCGAAGCCGTCGGCGAAGCGGGTGGAGGCATTGACCATCACCGAACTGGAATCCACCGCGCGCAGGAAGCGCCGCGCATGCCCCCAGTTTTCGGTCACGATGCTGTCGGTGTGGTGCGATCCCCAGGTGTTGATGTGCTGGATCGCCGCGTCCAGATCATCGACCACGCGGATCGCCAGGATCGGCCCCAGGTATTCGGCCGCCCAGTCCTCCTCGCCAGCCTCGGCGACCTCCGGCCCGCCGTCGGCCAGCACCGCGCGGGTGCGGGCGCAGCCGCGCAGGCTGACCCCCAGCCCGTCCAGTTCGGCCGCCACCGCCGGCAGGAAACCCTCGGCACGGTCGGCGTGCACCAGCAGGGTCTCCATGGTGTTGCAGGTCCCGTAGCGCTGGGTCTTGGCGTTCACCGCCACCGCCTGCGCCTTGTCCGGGTCCGCCGCGGCGTCCACGTACACGTGGCACACCCCGTCGAGGTGCTTGATCACCGGGATGCGCGACTCCTGGCTGATACGTTCGATCAGGCCCTTGCCGCCGCGTGGCACGATCACATCCACGTACTCGGGCATGCGCAGCAGCGCGCCCACCGCGGCACGGTCGGTGGTGTCGACGATCTGCACCGCCTCGCGCGGCAGCCCCGCGGTCGCCAGTCCGGACTGGATAATGCCGGCCAGCGCGCGATTGGAATGCGCCGCCTCGGAGCCCCCGCGCAGGATGGCCGCATTGCCCGACTTCAGGCACAGCGCCGCCGCGTCGATGGTCACATTGGGACGTGATTCATAGATGATGCCGATCACCCCCAGCGGCACCCGCATCTGACCCACCTGGATCCCGCTCGGCTGATAGGCCATGTCGGTGATCGTACCCACCGGGTCCGGCAGACCCGCGACCTGCCGGCAGCCCTCGATCATGGTGTCGATGCGCGCATCGGTCAGCGCCAGACGGTCCAGCATCGCCGCGTCCAGCCCGCGGGCTCGCCCCGCCTCCAGGTCGCGCTCGTTGGCCTCGGCCAGCTCCGCGCGACGCTCGGCGATCCCCTCGGCGATGGCCTGCAGCGCCGCGTTCTTGGCACCCGGTTCGGCCTCGGCCATGTGGCGCGAGGCGGCGCGGGCGGCGCGGCCCAGGGCCTGCATGCGCTCGAACAGGTCGGCGTCGATGGCGTTGTCTTCGTCGGTCACGGCATTCATGGTTCAGACGGTCTCGAGTTCGGGCACGGAAAGGGTGAGCGGTTGCCCGGCGATCCGGGCCACCAAGTCTAGCAACAGCCGCCGCGGGCTGCCGGATTCCTGCCCCTTGATCACCCGGTCCACGCGGGCGGCCAGGCACAGGATGTCACGCGCCCGCGCCACGTCCAGGCGTCCCGCCGCCAGGCGCAGGGCCTTTTGCTGGTCGCCGAAGCTGCCCTGGAAGGCGTCGCGGTCGTTCGCCCCGGCGGCCCGGCGTTCCAGGGCCTGCACCAGCAGCCGGGCATCGCGCGCCAGCGCCCACAGGATCAGCGGCTCGGGCTGACCTTCGTCCAGCAGACCCTCCAGCATGCGCAGGGCGCGGCCGGTCTCGCCGCGCAGGGCGGCCGCCGACAGGCCGAACAGGTCGAAGCGCGCGGCATCCGCGGTGGACTCGGACAGGGTCTCCAGATCGATCTCCCGCACGCCCGCCAGCGACAGCTTTTCGATCTCCTGGCGCGCGGCCAGCAGATTCCCCTCCACCCGGGCGGCCAGCAGCTGCAGGGCCTCGTCGGTAATCCGCAGCCCGTGGCGGGCCAGGCGTTCGCGGATCCAGCCGCCCAGGCGATCCGGCGGTACCGGCCGCGCATGCACCACCACCGCAGCCGACTCCATGGCCTTGAACCAGGCGGCCCGGCGCATGTCGCGATCCGGGCGCGGCAGCTGCAACAGCAGCACGGTGTCGGATTGCGGCGCCGCCGCACAGGCCTTCAGCTTCTCCCCGCCCTCGCGCCCGGGCTTGCCGGTCGCCAGACGCAGGTCCACCAGCGTGCGGCTGGCGAACAGCGAGCGGTCACGCAGCGCCGCATCCAGGGCCGACCAGTCGGACTGGGCGGAGAGATCCAGCACCGTGCGCTCGTCGAAACCCTGCTCGCGGGCGGCGGCCCGGATCGCATCGGCGGCCTCGATGGTCTGCAGCGGTTCCTCGCCCAGCAGCATGTACAGCGGGGCCACGCCCTTGCGCAGGGACTGATCGATGCGTCCCGGTTCGACGGCCATGTCAGTCCTCGCCCCCCCCGGTCAGGGCTCGCACCCGACGCTGCAGCAGGGCCACCAGATCGCGGTTCATGGTGGCCCGCAGGTCCTCCTCGCGCTCCGAGCGGCTGAGCACGGCGGTCTCGTCATAGACGTAAGTGCGGGACGCACGCAGCGGTTCGAGATCCATCGCTTCACCATCGGCCGGGCGCAGGCGCACGCGCAGGCTGCGGGTCAGTTCGTACTCGCTGACCCGCGCCTGATCGGACACCGACAGCGCGCGCCGCGAATCATCCACCGAGCGGATCTCCAGGGTCGCGCCCCGCTCTTCCGGGCGCTCGTCCACGATCTCGATCCCGGAGGCACGCAGGCCCCGGGCCAGTTCCTGGTACAGGGAGTCTCGCGGCTGCAGGCCGCGGATCTCCACCGGGTCCAGTTCCGCCGGCCAGCCCCCGGTGCCGCGCAGCTGGAACCCGCAGGCGGCCAGCGAGGCCGTCAGCACGAGCACCGCCAGCAGACGAGGCAGGAACCGGGTCATTGCGGCTTGACCACGAAATTCACCAGGCGTCCGGGGACCACGATCACCTTCACGATGCCCTGCCCCTCGAGATGGCGCTGGACGTTTTCGTCCTCCCGCGCGATACGCTCCACGCTCTCGCGGTCCGCGCCGGCCGGTACCGCAATCTCCGCGCGGCGCTTGCCGTTGACCTGCACCGCCAGGGTCTCGCGGGCGGCCTGACGGGCGGCCTCGTCGACCTGCGGCCAGCGGGTATCGGCCACCAGCCCGTCATGGCCCAGCGCCTCCCACAGCACCTGGGTCACGTGCGGAATGATCGGAGCCAGCATGCGTACGATACCTTCGAGCACCTCCTGGCGGACCGCGATGGCGCCCTCGGCATCCTCCGGCAGCCGCCCGAGCTCGTTCAGCAGCTCCATGTTCGCCGCGACTGCGGTATTGAAGGTCTGGCGCCGACCGATGTCGTCGGTGACCTTGGCGATGGTGTCGTGCAACTTGCGCCGCAGCTCGGCCGCCGGTTCGGACAGGTTTTCGGGATCCAGCGGCGACGCCGCCGGGCCTCCGACATGTTCGCGCACCGTGCGCCACAGGCGGCGGATAAAACGCTGCGCGCCCTCCACGCCGGAGTCGGACCATTCCAGCGACAGGTCCGGCGGGGCGGCGAACATGGTGAACAGCCGCGCGGTGTCGGCCCCGAAGCGCTCGATCAGCGCCTGCGGGTCCACGCCGTTGTTCTTCGACTTGGACATCTTCTCCATGCCGCCGATCGCCACCGGCTGCCCGTCTTCGCGATGGCGTGCGGCCTTCACCGAACCATCCTCCGCGCGTTCCAGTTCCACGTCGGCGGGGTTGATCCAGTCCTTCCCGCCATCGCCGCGGTCGCGGTAGAAGGTGGGCGCCACCACCATGCCCTGGGTCAGCAGCCGGGTGAACGGCTCGTCGGAGCCCACCAGCCCCTCGTCGCGCAGCAATTTATGGAAGAAGCGCGCATACAGCAGGTGCAGTACCGCGTGCTCGATGCCGCCGACATACTGATCCACCGGCAGCCAGTGATCGGCGCGCTCGTCGAGCATCGCCGTGTCGTTGTCGGCGCAGGCGTAGCGGGCGAAGTACCAGCTGGACTCGAAGAAGGTGTCGAAGGTATCGGTCTCGCGCCGTGCCGGCTTGCCGCATTGCGGGCAGGTCGCCTCGTAGAATTCCGGCATGCGCGCCAGCGGCGAGCCGGCCCCGTCCGGGATCACGTCCTCCGGCAGGCGCACGGGCAGATCCTCTTCCGGCACCGGCACCGCCCCGCAGTCGTCGCAGTGGATCACCGGGATCGGGCAGCCCCAGTAGCGCTGGCGCGAGATACCCCAGTCGCGCAGACGGTAGTTGCGCCGGCGCCGGCCCAGTCCGGCCTGCTCCAGATGATCGGCGATCGCGGCCTTCGCGGCCTCCGAGTCCTGCCCGGTGAAATCTCCCGAGTTCACCAGCACGCCGGGTTCGGTGAACGCGGCGACCTGCACGTCGCACTCGCCCCCGTCGGCCGGGGCGATCACCTGGCGGATCGGCAGGCCATATTGCGTCGCGAACTCGTGGTCGCGCTCGTCGTGTGCCGGCACCGCCATCACCGCGCCGGTGCCGTATTCCATCAGCACGAAGTTGGCGACCCACACCGGGATGTCTTCGCCGGTCAGCGGGTGGCGGGCGGTGAAGCCCAGCGCGCGGCCCTTCTTCTCCATTGTGGCCAGGTCCGCCTCGGCCACCCCGCCCTGGCCGCACTCGTCCACGAACGCAGCCAGTTCCGGATCGTTCTGCGCCAGCGCCTGCACCGTGGGGTGCTCCGGCGCGAGCGCCATGTAGCTGACGCCGAACAGGGTGTCCGGGCGCGTGGTGAACACGTTCAGCGGCTCGCCGCCTTCCACCGCGAACTCCAGCTCCACACCCTCGGAACGCCCGATCCAGTTGCGCTGCATGGTGCGCACCTGATCCGGCCAGCCGTCCAGGTCGTCCAGGGCCTCCAGCAGCTCGTCGGCGTAGTCGGTGATGCGCAGGAACCACTGCGGCAGCTCGCGGCGCTCGACCGGCGCGCCGGAGCGCCAGCCGCGCCCCTCGATCACCTGCTCGTTGGCGAGCACGGTCTGGTCGACCGGATCCCAGTTCACGGTGGCCCGGGCACGGTAGACCAGACCCTTCTTGAGCAGGCGCACGAACAGCCACTGCTCCCAGCGGTAGTATTCGGCATCGCAGGTCGCGAATTCGCGCGACCAGTCATAGGCGAAGCCCAGGCGCTGGAGCTGGGTGCGCATCTGCTCGATGTTCTGGCGCGTCCATGTCGCCGGCGGCACATTGTTCTGCATCGCCGCGTTCTCCGCCGGCAGGCCGAAGGCGTCCCAGCCCATCGGCTGCAGCACGCTCCTGCCCTGCATGCGCTGGAAGCGCGCGATCACGTCGCCGATGGTGTAGTTGCGCACGTGGCCCATGTGCAGCTTGCCCGACGGGTACGGGAACATCGACAGGCAATAGAAGGGTTCTCCCGCGGCATCTTCCCGCGCCCGGAAACAGCCGGTCTCGTCCCAGCGACGCTGGACCTCGGTCTCCACCTGCTCCGGGGAATAATGCTCCTGCATGGGCCTCACCTGTGCTGTTTGCCGCCGCGAACGAAGAACCGCGCAGAATACCAGTCACCCCGCCCCCCTTCCAGACAAGTCCCGGATCTGCCGAATGGTTCCGTCAAACGCAACCGCAAGGCGGCGCATGGCCATCTAGACTTCAGGATACATACCCTTGGCGCATCGACCGATGCGATGCGAAGGAGGTGCAGCATGATCTCCCTGATCCAGCGCCGTTATCCGGACGACCTTTCCGAAATCCGGCCCCGCCACGGGTACGAGGAGGCCACGCCCGGCGTACGCCGGATCGAGGCCGGCCGCCCGCTGCGCTGGCTGGGTGCCGGCTGGCACGACCTGCGGCATGCCCCGGCCGGGCTTCTGCACGGCCTGATGGTGACCGCGATCGGAGCCGTCATCATGGGTGTGCTCTGGTCCTGGCCATGGGCCGGGGTTGCCGCCCTCACGGGCTTCCTTCTGGTCGGACCCGTCCTCGCC
This sequence comes from Thioalkalivibrio sp. ALE23, assembly GCF_000378545.1. Taxonomy (NCBI): domain Bacteria; kingdom Pseudomonadati; phylum Pseudomonadota; class Gammaproteobacteria; order Chromatiales; family Ectothiorhodospiraceae; genus Thioalkalivibrio; species Thioalkalivibrio sp. ALE23. The sequence goes on from NZ_KB900031.1 coordinate 595,500, forward strand.
ACCGGCCTCAACGGCCTGGCCCGGAGCATCGAACGCGGCGAGACCGTCGGCCTGCGCTCGGGCTTCGGCGCGCTGGAGGCGACCGGCGGTGCCATCTGGGCCTTCGCCGCCCTGCTGGCCTCGATCTTCCTGGCCTGGACCGCCTTCGTCTGGCTGTGGATGGGGGTCCTCAACGTCGGCCACGCCGGACTCCTGGGCCCGCTGCACGAGGCCCTTCCGGTCCTGCTGGGCAGCACCAGCGGACTGATCTCGCTGGCCGGTCTGGTCGTCGCCGGTGCGGCTCTCGCGGTCGTGGTTCTGGCGCTCTCGGTGGTCACGATCCCGACGCTGCTGGACCGCCGGACCGGACTCATGACGGCGATGGGCACCAGCCTGAAGGCCCTGCGCACCAGCCCGGCCGCCACACTGATCTGGGCCGCGCTGATCACCGTTCTGTTCGCAGTCTCGGTGGCCACCGCTCTGCTGGCCCTGATCGTCGTGTTCCCCTGGCTGGGCTACGCCATGTGGCACGCCTACCGCGACCTAGTCGAACCCCCGGAGGAGGCGGCTCCGACGACCTGACGCAGGCCCCGTTACCGGCGCTCGCGGAGGCGTCGGCGGGTAACGGGGTATCACTCCACGGGGCGCACGCCCGGGCGGGGGCTGCGCCCCGTTCTGCATACGGGCGACAGGAAGACCCGGCCGCGCGCCCGTTTCGGGGCATGCTCGTGCTAACGTACCTCCGAGCACCGATCAATCCGGAGTGATGCCGATGAGCGACAAGAACAGGAATCCCGAGGGCGGGCAGGAAGAGGACCAGCATGAACGCGAATCGCGCCTGAGCGATGCCTACCACCGCATGCTGCACGAGGTCACCGAAGACCTCGAGAAACTGGAGGAACGCACCGGCAAGGCCATCAGCCAGGCGCTCGAGGGCGCACGCGACCGGGTACATAATGCCACCGACCTGACGCGCGAAGAGGCCCACGAGGTGATGGAGTACCTGCAGCGCGACCTGCAGGACCTGGGTGCCTACATCGATGCGCGCAGCGAGGACTGGCGCAGCTGGCTGCGCATCGACATCGGCCTGATCGAGGCCAGCATCAAGAACGCCCTCGAGCGCATCGCCGATCGCACCCGGGTGGAGATCACCGAGCTGACGGCCCGCGCGCAGGTGATGGGCGAGTGGCACACCGGCGAGATCACCGGCCCGGGCGAACTGGTCTGCAAGCACTGCGGCCACCCGCTGCACATGGAAAGGGTCGGCCGCATTCCGCCCTGCGCGCAGTGTCACCACACGGCGTTTCGCCGCGGACCGCCGCCGGAGGCCGACGCCGGCTGAGATCCGCGGTGCCGGGGCAGCCCGGGTCGAGTGAACCCGAGTCGAGCAGACCCGGGGCGGCGGTCAGTCCCGGTCTTCGGCGCCGGCCCGCCGCCGACCGACCGCCGCGCCCAGCACCACCAGCACCAGTGCGGCCAGCACCGCGGGTCCCTCGCCCATCGCCGCCGCCGGGGTGATGCCGCTGCGTGGCCGGATCTCGCCGTGCACGGTAGCCGGTTCGAACAGGGGCGAAGCGTCGATCAGCCGGCCGTCGAAGTCGATCAGCGCGGACACCCCGGTGTTGGTCGCGCGCAGCATCGGACGTCCGGTCTCCACCGCCCGCACCCGCGCGATCTGCAGATGCTGGGCCGGGGCCAGGCTGTCGCCGAACCACGCATCGTTGGACACGTTGACCAGGAAGCCCGCCTCGGGCAGGGCAGCGCGGATGTGCCGGGCATAGGCCGACTCGTAGCAGATGCTCGCCCCGGCGGTGCGCCCCGCCAGCGTGATCCGACCGTCATCCTCCCCCCGGGCCAGATCGGACATCGGGATCATCAGCAGCCGGTCGAGCCAGGCCAGCTGCTCACGCAGCGGGATGTACTCGCCGAACGGCACCAGCTGCCGCTTGTGGTAGGCCGCCCCGCCCGGGTAGGTCAGGATCGCGTTATGGATATCCCCGTCGCGGTGGCCGTCGAACAGCCCGGTCACCAGCTGCGCGTCCTCGCCCGGCAGCTCCGCGGCCACCTGTTCCAGCGCCCCGGCCACCTCGCCAGTCAGCGCGGGGATCGCGGTTTCCGGCCACACCACCAGATCCGCCGGCTCGGCCTGCGCGGTCAGCTCGCGGTACACCTCCAGCGAGTGCCGGATGCCGTCCGGGGCCCATTTGCGCTCCTGCTCGATGTTGCCCTGCACCAGCGTCGCGCTGACCGGCTCGCCGTCGGGCTCGGTCCACTGCAACGGCAGCAGGGCCGCGGAGACCACCACCACGCCCGCCACCAGACCCACGCCGATGCCGCGCGAACGCCGCCCGGCCGCCAGCACCAGTCCGGCGGCGATCAGTGCCACCATCAGGCTGGCCGCCAGCTCGCCACCCAGCGGCAGCCAGGACGCCAGCGGCGTCTCCAGCGTGGCATGGCCGAACAGCAGCCAGGGGAATCCGGAGAACAGCCAGGAACGTGCCAGTTCCAGCAGCACCAGCCCGCCGGCCAGGGCCAGCAGGCCCTCCATTCGGTGCAGCGGCAGAAAGCGCGCGGCCAGCGCACTCAACAATGCCGGGTACAGCGCCATCACCAGCACGAAGGCCACCGTGATCACGCTGGCGACCACCAGCGGGGCCTGGCCGAACACCAGCAGACTGTTGAAGATCCAGGACGTGCCGGCGCCGAAGAATCCCAGGCCGAACAGCCAGCCGAACCACGCGGCACGCCGTGGCCGCCCCTGCACCCGCACCAGCAGCCCGAACCACACCGCCAGCGCCAGCGGCGCGGCGGTGAACAGCCCCACCGGCGCGAACGCCAGCACCGCGAACGCCCCCGCGAGCAGGGCCAGCAGGCCACCGACCCAGCGGCCGCTCAGGTCGGGCAGTGGCAGGCCGCGCATCACGGGACCTCCGTGCCGGATTCGCCGGGGCCGGACGACGCCGCCGGCCCTGCGGCGGGCTCGGCCAGACGCATCTCCACCAGGTGCAGCCGGCGATTGTCCGCACGCAGCACGCGAAACTGCATGCCATCCAGCTGCAGGGTCTCGCCGCGGTGCGGCACATGGGCAAAATGCGACAGCAGCAGCCCGCCCACGGTGTCGAAGGCATCCTCGTCGTAGGCCGTCTGGAAATAGGCGTTGAATTCGTCCAGCGGGGTCAGCGCCTTGATGGTGTAGCGCCCGCCGGGGTGCTGCATGATCTGGGTCAGATAGTCCTCGACATCGTGCTCGTCCTCGATCTCGCCGACGATCTGCTCCAGCACGTCCTCGATGGTCACCAGACCGGCCACCCCGCCGTACTCATCGACCACGATGGCCATGTGATTGCGGCTCAGGCGGAATTCCTTCAGCAGTACGTTCAGGCGCTTGCTCTCGGGCACGAACACCGCCGGGCGCAGGATCTCCTGCATGTCGAACCCGGCGTCATCGGGATCCCCGAAGAAGCGCAGCAGGTCCTTGGCCAGCAGGATCCCGACCACCTCGTCGCGATGGTCGCCAACCACCGGCAGGCGCGAATGGGCCGACGCCACCACGTCGGGCAGGAATTCCGACAGCGGGGCATCGCGCCGCACTACTTCCATCTGCGCACGCGGGATCATGATGTCGCGCACCTGCATGTCGGCGACATTGAGCACGCCCTCCAGCATGGTCAGCGCCTCGGGATCCAGCAGCTCGCGTTCCTGCGCCCCGCGCAGGGTCTCGACCAGCTCCCGCCGGCTGCGCGGTTCGCGCCGCAGACGGCGCAGCAGCGGCTCCAGCAGGCGCCGCCACAGCGACAACCCGCCAGTGGCGGCCCCGGGCTCAGGCGCCATGAACACTCCGTGCGCCGGCCGCGCACCGGGTCTCCGGCACGCGATACGGGTCCGCAAGTCCGAGGCCGGCCAGGATCGCGGTTTCCAGGGCCTCCATCTCGGCCGCCTCGTCAGCGTCCTGATGATCGAACCCCTGCAGATGCAGCATCCCGTGCACCACCATGTGGGTGTAATGGTCGGCCACCGGCTTGCCCTGCTCGCGCGCTTCGCGCTGCAGCACCGGATCGCACAGCACGATATCGCCGAGACCGCCCGGGCCGGCCTCCGGCGGGAGCGGCATGTCCTCCGGCACCGGGAACGACAGCACATTGGTGGCCCGGTCGCGACCACGAAAGGCCCGGTTCAACTCGCGCCCCTCGTCGGCATCCACGATCCGCAGGGTCACGCCGGTCGCGGCCTCGCCGCGCCAGGCCGCGCGGGCGGCGGCATGCAGACGCCGCGCCGCGGGCACGCCGGCCCGCGGGACGGCATACTGCACCGCGACCTCAAGCGTCATCGCCACGCTCCTCTTCGTGCGCATCGTAGGCCTGCACGATGCGCTGCACCAGCGGATGGCGGACCACGTCCTCGCCGCGGAAGTGGTGGATGCCGACGCCCTCCACGCCCTCGAGGATGCGGATCGCATGCCGCAGGCCGGAATGCTGCCCGCGCGGCAGGTCCACCTGGGTCACGTCGCCGTTGACCACCGCGGTCGAGCCGAAGCCGATGCGGGTGAGGAACATCTTCATCTGTTCGACGGTGGTGTTCTGCGCCTCGTCGAGGATGATGAAGGCCTCGTTCAGGGTGCGCCCGCGCATGTAGGCCAGCGGCGCGACCTCGATTACCTGGCGCTCCATCAGGCGCGCGGTCTGGTCGAATCCCATCAGCTCGTACAGGGCGTCATACATCGGCCGCAGGTAGGGGTCGATCTTCTGCGCCAGGTCCCCGGGCAGGAATCCCAGGCGCTCGCCGGCCTCCACCGCCGGGCGCACCAGTACCAGGCGCTGGACGCGGTCCTGCTCCAGCGCGGCCACCGCCGCGGCCACCGCGAGGAACGTCTTGCCGGTGCCTGCCGGGCCGATGCCGAAGGTCAGGTCGTTGCGACCGATCCCGGCGATATACCGCGACTGGCGCGGACCGCGCCCGCGGATCGCGGCACGTTTCAGCCGCAGCACCGGATCGGGCGTGTCGGATGAGCTGTCGGCCAGGGCCTCGACATTGGCTTCCTGCAGGGCGGTGTGGACCTGCTCCAGGGAGACCGGCTCCTCCTGCGCCATGCGATGCAGATCGTGGATCAGCGCACCGGCCGCATCCACCGCGGCGCTGGGCCCGGTGAGGTTGAAGCGCGGCCCCCGGTTGTGGACGGCGACGCCCAGGCGGTTCTCGATCAGACGCAGGTGGGCATCCAGCGGACCGGACAGGCGTGCCAGGGTCTCCTGGTCGCCCGGTTCCAGGGTGAAATCCAGTCGGTTTGCCATGCCGGGTTCAGGCGGTCGCGGCGGCGGCAACGGGTTCGACCACCCGGCGCCCGCGCAGGGAGTGGGCAAGGGCCTCGGTGATCTCCACCGGCACCATCTGCCCGATCAGGGACGGGTCGGCGGGGAAATTCACGATGCGGTTGTTGGCGGTGCGCCCGGCCAGCTCGTCCGGATTGCGCTTCGCCGGCCCCTCCACCAGTACCGGCTCGATACCCCCCACCATGGACTGGTTGCGCTCGCGGCCATGCCGCTCGATGACGGCCTGCAGCTCCGCCAGCCGTGCCTTCTTCACCGCCATGGGGACGTCGTCGGGCAGCGAGGCCGCCGGCGTACCCGGACGCGCGCTGTAGATAAAGCTGAAGGAAAAATCGAAGTGCAGTTCCTCGATCAGGTCCATGGTCGCCCGGTGATCGGCGTCGGTCTCGCCGGGGAAACCGACGATGAAGTCCGACGACAGGTCCAGCTCCGGGCGCGCCTCGCGCAGGCGACGGATCTTCGCCTTGTACTCGAGGATGGTGTGCCCGCGCTTCATCTGCGCCAGGATCCGGTCGGAACCGCTCTGCACCGGCAGATGCAGGTGGCTGACCAGCTTGGGTTCGTCGGCGAAGGCCTGGATCAGGGAGTCGGAGAACTCCACCGGATGCGAGGTGGTAAAGCGGATGCGCTCGATCCCGTCCACCGCCGCCACGTAGTGGATCAGCAGCGCGAGGTCGGCGGTGTCTCCGTCCTCCATCGGACCGCGATAGGCATTGACGTTCTGCCCCAGCAGGTTGATCTCCTTCACCCCCTGCTCGGCCAGCGCCACCACCTCGGCGATCACGTCGTCGAAGGGGCGCGAGATCTCGTCACCGCGGGTATAGGGCACCACGCAGAACGAACAGTACTTGGAACAGCCCTCCATCACCGAGACGAAGGCCGTGGGGCCCTCGGCCTGCGGTTCGGGCAGGCGGTCGAACTTCTCGATCTCGGGGAACGAGATGTCCACCACCGGGGCGCGCGCCCGCTGCGCCTCGCGGATCATCTCCGGCAGGCGATGCAGGGTCTGCGGCCCGAACACCAGATCCACGTACGGCGCGCGCTGACGCAAGGCCTCGCCCTCCTGACTCGCCACACAGCCGCCGACCCCGATCACCATCCCCGGCCGGCGCTCCTTGATCGCGCGCCAGCGGCCCAGCAGCGAGAAGACCTTCTCCTGGGCCTTCTCGCGGATCGAACAGGTGTTCAGCAGCAGGACATCGGCCTGTTCGGGATCCTCGGTACGCTCCGCGCCGCCGTCCGCCTTCAGGGCGTCCAGCATGCGGTCGGAGTCGTACTCGTTCATCTGACAGCCGTGGGTCTGGATGTAGATCTTGCGGGTCATTGCGTGTTGGCCACCTCAGCTGATGTGCCTTCTGGATACCCGTCAGAACGGGACGTCATCGTCATCGAAGGAGCCACCCGGACCGGACGACGGGGAGGACGAACCGCCCCCGAAGCCGTCGCCACCGCCACCGGGGCCCGGGTCGTAACCGCCGCCGTAGCCACCACCGGCAGCGGCACCGCCGGCGCCACCGCCTCCGCCGCGTCCACCGACCAGCTGCATGTCACTGGCGACGATCTCGGTGGTATAGCGATCCTGACCGTCCTGCCCCTGCCACTTGCGGGTCTGGATCCGGCCCTCGATGTACACCTGGGAGCCCTTGGACAGATACTGCGCGGCGATGTCGGCCAGACGGCCGAACATCACGACCCGGTGCCATTCGGTGTTTTCGCGCCGCTCCCCGCTCTGCTTGTCGGTCCACTGCTCCGTGGTGGCCACGCGGAAGTTGGTGACGGTCGCCCCGCCGGGCGTTTCGCGCTTTTCGGGGTCGGCACCGAGGTTGCCGAGAATGATCGCCTTGTTGACTCCGCGGGCCATGGGAACTCCTTGTGTCGGGCACGGGTTAATCGAGTCGATAGTGTAGCAGGCGCTGACGGGCGCAACAGAACCCGCCCGCGTGACGCGGGTCACCGGGCGGTGCGGGCGCGGGCTTCACCCGGCCGGGCCGCGCTCCAGGCGTTCCCGCAGCGATCCGTCCGCCTGCACATCGGGATGCAGGCGCACATAAACCGAGCCTGCATCCGGCGACAGCGCGACCTCGGCCACGCCGGGACAGCCGCGCAGTTCGCTCAGCAGCCTCCCCGGCTGCCCCTCCCAGACCGTCGGCACCGCGAGCGTCCGGGTCACGTAATGCTCCGGGCTGCGCCCGCGGGCCAGCAGGAACCAGATCACCAGCGCCGGCACACTGGCCAGCAGGACCGCCACGGGCCCGACCAGACCCAGCAGCACCCCGCCCAGCGCGCCACCGGCAAAGATCCCGAGGAACTGGGCGGTCGCGAATCCGCCCATCGCGGTGCCCTTGTGGGCCAGCGGGGCTGCGCGCGACACCATCGCGGGCAACCCCGCCTCCAGCAGGTTGAAGGCCGCGAAAAAGCCGACCATCAACAGCGCCAGCCACCAAACGCCGCCGTCAAGATGGAAAGCCAGAGCCAGGCCGGTCTGCACGAGCACCAGCAGGGCGATCGCCAGCAGCAGCACGCCGTGCATGCGCCTGCGCCGCTCGCCGAGGATGACCCCCGGCAGCATCAACGCAAAGCCGGCCAGCAACACCGGCAGGTAGAAGGCCCAGTGTTCGGCCGCCGGCAGGCCGGCCCCCGCCACCAGGTACGTCGGCAGCACCAGAAAATTGGCCGCCAGCACCAGATGCAGGATGAAGATCCCCGCATTGAGCCGCGCGAGCTCCGGGTCCGCCAGCACCCGCGGCAGCATGGCCCATTGCGGGACCATGTCCGGATGCTGGCGCCTTCGACCCGGCGACGGGACCCACAACAGGAGGATCAGCAGTGCCAGCACCCCCAGCCCCGCCGCAACCAGGAAAATGCCGGAAAGACCGACGCCGCGATCGAGCAGCGGCCCCAGTGCCATCGAGACGGTGAACGTGAGCCCGATGGTCAGGCCGATCACCGCCAGCGCCCGGGTCCGGCGTTCCTCGGCGATCAGGTCGGCGGTCAGCGCCAGCACCACCGCGGCAACCGCACCCGCTCCCTGCAGGGCCCGGCCAAGGATGATCCCGTGGATGTCCTCCGCCAGTCCCGCCACCAGGCTGCCGAGCACGAACAGGCCCAGGCCGGCCGCGATGAGCGGCTTGCGGCCGAGGCGATCGGAGAGCAGACCGAACGGAATCTGCAGGGCCGCCTGGGTCAGGCCGTAGATCCCCAGCGCCAGCCCGGCGAGCAGCGGCGTGGCACCCGGGATATCGTCGGCGTGCAGCATGAACACCGGCAGGATCAGGAACAGGCCGGCCATGCGCACGCCGTAGATGGCCGCCAGTCCGGAGGTGGCTCGCAACTCGCGGGCATTCATGTGGTCAGGACTCCTGCATGGCACGCCGGTGAACGAACGCGGACGGGAGTCTACCAGAGCCCCGGGCCTCCGGCGGGCCGTGACCGGGTGTTACCATGGCCGGCTGGCAGCCGCCGGCTGCCCTTCCCAACGACTCCGGAGTATCCGTCGTCCCATGATGCAGAACATCCAGATCCGCGGCGCCCGCACCCACAACCTCAAGGACCTGCATATCGAACTGCCGCGCGAGCGGCTGATCGTGATCACCGGGGTCTCGGGGTCGGGCAAGTCGTCGCTGGCCTTCGACACCCTGTTCGCCGAAGGCCAGCGACGCTACGTCGAGAGCCTGTCGACCTACGCGCGGCAGTTCCTGTCGATGATGGAAAAACCGGATGTCGACCAGATCGACGGTCTGTCCCCGGCCATCTCCATCGAGCAGAAAAGCACCTCCCACAACCCCCGCTCGACCGTCGGCACCATCACCGAGATCTATGACTACCTGCGCCTGCTGTTCGCCCGCGCCGGCGAGCCGCGCTGTCCTGATCACGGCGAGACCCTGGCCGCACAGACCATCTCGCAGATGGTCGACCAGGTACTGGAGATGCCTGAAGGCGAAAAGCTGATGCTGCTGGCGCCGGTGGTGCGCGACCGCAAGGGCGAACACCACAAGCTGCTGGAATCCATGCGTGCCCACGGGTATCTGCGTGCGCGCATCAACGGCGAGATCCACGAACTGGACGCCCTGCCCGAGCTGGACCCCAAACGCAAGCACAACATCGAGATCGTCATCGACCGCTTCAAGGTCCGCGAGGACCTGCGGCAGCGCCTGGCCGAATCCTTCGAGACCGCGACCGAGCTGGCCGACGGCCTGGCACTGGTCGCCTGGATGGACCAGCCGGAACGCGAACCGATGACCTTCTCGGCCCGCTTCGCCTGCCCGGTGTGCGGCTATGCGCTGCGCGAACTGGAACCGCGCCTGTTCTCCTTCAACAATCCCGCCGGTGCCTGCCCCACCTGTGACGGCCTGGGCGTGCACCAGTACTTCGACCCCGAGCGTGTGGTCGCCCAGCCCGAGGTCAGCCTGGCCGGTGGCGCGGTTCGCGGCTGGGATCGCCGCAACGCCTGGTACTTCAGCCTCCTGAACAGCCTGGCCCGCCACTACGGCTTCGATGTGGAGACGCCGTGGAAGGACCTGCCGGCGGAGGTCCGGGCCGTGATCCTGCACGGCTCCGGTGCCGAGGAGATCCCCCTGAGCACCCCGGCAGCGAACGGGCGCCTGCGCACCGACCACCGGGTCTTCGAGGGCATCATCCCCAACCTCGAACGGCGTTATCGGGAGACCGATTCGGCGGCCGTGCGCGAGGAACTGGGGCGCTATCTCAACGAGCAGCCCTGCCCCTCGTGCCATGGCACGCGTCTCAATGCCGCCGCTCGCAACGTGTTCGTCAAGGGCCACACCCTGCCGGAGATCACGCACATGAGCGTCGCCGGCGCCCAGGCCTTCTTCGACGACCTCGAGCTGCCGGGGCGTTTCGCACGCATCGCGGAAAAAATCGTCCGCGAGATCGCCGCCCGGCTCGGTTTCCTGGTGGATGTCGGTCTGGACTACCTGACGCTGGATCGTTCCGCCGAAACCCTCTCCGGTGGCGAGGCCCAGCGCATCCGCCTGGCGTCACAGATCGGCTCGGCACTGGTCGGCGTGATGTACATCCTCGACGAACCCTCCATCGGCCTGCACCAGCGGGACAACGCGCGCCTGCTCAACACCCTGGCCAGCCTGCGCGACCTCGGCAACACGGTCATCGTGGTGGAGCATGACGAGGACGCCATCCGCGAAGCCGATCATGTCCTCGACATCGGGCCCGGGGCCGGCCGCCATGGCGGCGAAGTCGTGGCCGCGGGCACGCCGGCAGAGATCGCCGCCAGCGAAGATTCCCTGACCGGCGCCTACCTCTCCGGGCGGCGCAGTATCGCGATCCCCGAACAGCGCCACGCCGCCGATCCGGACCATACGCTTCGGGTTCGCGGCGCGCGCGGCAACAATCTGCGCGGCGGCGACTTTGAATTCCCGCTGGGGCTGTTCACCTGCGTGACCGGGGTCTCCGGTTCCGGAAAGTCGACGCTGGTCAACGCCACCCTGTATCCCGCCGCGGCCAACACCCTGCACAACGCGCGGCATCCGGTCGCCGAACACGACCGCATCGAAGGGCTTGAACGAATCGACAAGGTGGTCGACATCGACCAGAGCCCGATCGGCCGCACGCCACGATCCAACCCCGCGACCTACACCGGCCTGTTCACCCCCATCCGGGAGCTGTTCGCCGCCACCGCCGAGGCCCGTTCACGCGGTTACAAGCCCGGCCGGTTTTCCTTCAACGTGCGCGGTGGGCGCTGCGAGGCCTGCCAGGGTGATGGCGTCATCAAGGTCGAGATGCATTTCCTCCCGGACGTCTACGTGCCCTGCGACGTATGCCGCGGCCAGCGCTACAACCGCGAGACCCTCGAGGTTCGTTACAAGGGGAAGAACATCCACGAAGTCCTGGAAATGACCGTGGAAGAAGCGCTGGACTTCTTCCAGCCGGTCCCCGTCATCCATCGCAAGCTCGAAATGCTGATGGAGGTCGGGCTTTCCTACATCCAGCTCGGGCAGAACGCCACCACCCTCTCCGGCGGCGAAGCCCAGCGCATCAAGCTCGCCCGCGAACTGTCCAAACGCGACACCGGCAAGACGCTCTACATCCTCGACGAACCCACCACGGGTCTCCACTTCGAGGATATCGCCCAGCTGCTTCGCGTCCTGCATCGCCTGCGTGACCACGGCAACACCATCGTGGTCATCGAACACAACCTGGACGTCATCAAGACGGCCGACTGGCTGGTCGACATCGGACCCGAGGGCGGCAGCGGGGGCGGGCAGCTGATCGTCGCCGGAACACCCGAAACCGTCGCGGCCACGCCCGCCAGCCATACCGGCCACTTCCTCGGCCCGATGCTCGCCCCGTGGCCCGCTACCGAGGATGCCCCTGCCTGACGCGGACGGCGCAGACTCGAGCCGCGGACCAGACTACCCCCCCGAAACGAAAAAGGCCGCCCCGAAGGGCGGCCTCTTCTCACAGCGACGGCCGACGTGGCGTCAGGCTGCCTCTTCCTCGTCCGGCATCGGACGGTCCACCAGCTCCACGTAGGCCATCGGCGCATTGTCTCCTGCGCGGAAGCCGCACTTGAGGATACGCAGATACCCCCCGGGACGTTCCTGGTAACGCGGGCCCAGCTGGGTAAACAGCTTGCCCACGGTTTCCTTGTCCCGCAGGCGGGAGAAGGCCTCGCGCCGCGCATGCACGCTGTCATTCTTCGACAGGGTGATCAACGGCTCGGCTACCCGGCGAAGCTCCTTCGCCTTGGGCAGCGTGGTCTTGATCAGTTCGTGCCGAAACAGCGCATTCGTCAGCGCCTGCATGGTGGCCTTGCGGTGCGAACTGTTGCGGCCGAGCTGCCGGCCGGAATGACGATGACGCATTGGACTATCCTCTGAATGCTATTGGCGTGTGACGCCCACTGATTACTCGTTCTCGTCCCGCAGACCCGGCGGCGGCCAGTTTTCCAGCCGCATACCCAGGGAAAGCCCGTGGGTCGCAAGCGTGTCCTTGATCTCGGTCAGCGACTTCTTGCCGAGATTCGGGGCACGCAGCAGTTCCACTTCCGTACGCTGGACCAGGTCACCGATGTAGTACAGGTTCTCGGCCTTCAGGCAGTTCGCCGAGCGCACGGTAAGCTCAAGCTCGTCCACCGGACGCAGCAGCACCGGATCCACCGCGCTGGCACCACCGGTCGCTGTTTCGGAGACCTCTTCCTGCAGATCGACGAACGGCGCCAGTTGTCCCTGAAGGATGGTCGCTGCCTGCCGAACGGCATCGTCCGGAGCAATGGCCCCGTTCGTTTCCAGCTCCAGCACCAGGCGATCCATATCCGTACGCTGAGCCAGGCGCGCACTTTCCACCCGATAGGCCACGCGGCGAATCGGACTGAACGTCGCGTCCAGCTGCAGACGACCAATCCCGGTTTCGTCCGTTTCTCCGCCGGTCTGGCGGGCGGTGACCGGCTCGTAGCCTTCCCCCGTCCGCGCCGTCATCGTCATGTCGAGCTCAACGTCCTTGTTGATCGTCGCGATCACGTGCTCCGGATTGACCACTTCGACGTCATGGTCCACCTGGATGTCCGCAGCCGTCACGGTGCACGGACCTTTCTTCTTGAGCGTGAGCGTGGACTCATCCCGCGCATGCATGCGCAGCGCCACGCCTTTCAGGTTCAGCAGGATGTCCACGACGTCTTCCTGCACGCCCTCAATGGTCGTGTACTCGTGCAGCACGCCCTCGATGCGGGCTTCGACGATCGCCGCACCCGGGATCGAAGACAGCAGCACCCGCCGCAGCGCGTTGCCGAGCGTGTGCCCGAAACCACGCTCCAGCGGCTCGAGCGCCACACGCGACTGATTCCGCGCCTCCGACTCGACCTCGATCTGCTGTTTGTTGACCAGTTCGTTGGCTTGCATTGATGCTCCCGGCGAAATGCCCGCTGGCGTTTACTTCGAATAAAGCTCGACGACGAGCGACTCGTTGATGTCGGCCGGCAGATCCGCACGATCCGGCACCGCCTTGAAGGTGCCCTCGAACTTGCTGCTGTCGACCTCCACCCACTCGGGCAGACCGCTTTGTTCGGCCAGGGTCATGGAATCCTGGATCCGAACCTGCTTGCGGGCCTTCTCGCGAACACTCACCACATCCGCCGGCTGAACCTGATAGGCCGCCACATTCACAACCCGGCCATTGACCAGAATCGCGCGATGCGCCACGAGCTGGCGCGCTTCGGAGCGCGTCGAGCCGAAGCCCATGCGATAGACCACGTTATCCAGACGGCCTTCGAGGAGCTTCAGGAGATTCTCCCCGGTCGAACCCTTCCGTTGCGCAGCCTTGTGGTAATAATTACGAAACTGCTTTTCCTGTACACCGTAAGTCCGGCGCAGCTTCTGCTTCTCGCGCAGCTGGACCGCATAGTCCGAAAGCCGCGTACGGCGTTCGCCATGCTGACCCGGCGGCTGATCCAGCTTGCACTTCGTCTCGAGTGCGCGCGCCCGGCTCTTCAGACCGAGATCGGCACCCTCGCGACGACTCAGTTTGCACTTCGGTCCAATATAACGACCCATAATTCGACTCCAGCCTCAGACGCGCCGCTTCTTGGGCGGCCGGCAACCATTGTGCGGGATCGGTGTCACGTCACTGATGTTCGTGATCTTGAAACCCGCGTTATTCAGCGCACGCACCGCCGACTCGCGCCCCGGCCCCGGGCCGCGGACCTCGACGTCCAGGTTCTTCACCCCGTGCTCCGCCGCTGCATTGCCGGCGCGCTCGGCCGCCACCTGCGCGGCAAAGGGCGTCGACTTGCGTGAACCGCGAAAGCCGGACCCGCCGGACGTCGCCCAGCTGATCGCATTGCCCTGGCGATCGGTGATGGTGATGATCGTGTTGTTGAACGTCGCATAGACATGCGCGACGCCCTCGGCGATGTTCTTGCGGACCTTTTTCTTGGTCCGGGTCTGCGCTTGTGCCATTAACCTGTATTCCCAGTCGTGTTACTTGCGAATCGGACGCCGCGGGCCCTTGCGGGTGCGCGCGTTGGTCTGCGTCTGCTGCCCGCGCAGCGGAAGGCCGCGACGATGGCGCACGCCCCGGTAGCAACCGAGATCCATCAGCCGCTTGATGTTCATGCTGATCTCGCGCCGCAGGTCCCCTTCAACTGGGAACTTGTCGACCTCGGCCCGCAGCGCATCCACCTCGGCATCGGTGAGATCCCTCACCTTCATCTCCGGACGCACCCCGGCGGAATCGCAGATCTGCCGGGCACGCGTGGGACCAATGCCATAGATCGACGTCAGTGCGATCACCGTATGCTTCTGATCAGGAATATTGATTCCAGCGACGCGAGCCATCCAACTTCTCCATCAAGATTCGGCAAAGCCGACTATAGTATCAGCGTTTCGGTCAGCGGCCAAGCTCAGCCCTGGCGCTGCTTGTGACGGGCTTCCGTACAGATCACACGGACGGTCCCGTTGCGACGCACCACCTTGCAGTTGCGGCAGATCGGCTTAACGGATGCGCGTACCTTCATTTTCCTTCTCCTGTGCTAGCGGATCCCGGTCCCGCCGAAACCCTTGAGATTCGCCTTCTTCATCAGGCCTTCATACTGATGCGATACCAGGTGCGACTGCAGCTGCGCCATGAAGTCCATGACCACGATCACGATGATCAGCAGCGACGTACCGCCGAAGTAGAACGGCACGTTCCAGTACAGGATGAGGAACTCGGGCAGCAGACACACTGCGGTGATGTACACCGCGCCCACCGCTGTCAGCCGGGTCATCACCCCGTCAATGTAGCGCTCCGTCTGCACACCCGGACGGATCCCGGGGATGAACGCACCCTGTTTTTTCAGGTTCTCCGCCGTATCCCGCGAATTGAATACCAGCGCGGTATAGAAGAAACAGAAAAATATGATCGCCGCGGCATAAAAGCCCACGTACAACGGCTGTCCGGGCGCCAGCGTGGTCGAGATCTCCCGCAGCCAGTCCATCCCTTCGGCCTGTCCGAACCACTGACCCAGCGTCGACGGGAAGAGGATGATACTCGACGCGAAGATCGGCGGGATCACCCCCGCCATGTTCAGCTTCAACGGAAGGTGGGACGACTGTCCACCCACCATCTTGCGACCCACCTGCCGTTTGGCATAGTTGATCGTGATTCGCCGCTGGCCGCGCTCCACGAAGACCACGAACGCGGTCACCGCCAGGGCCAGGATCAGCAGGATCACCACGAAGGCAGCAGCCAGTTCGCCCGTCCGCGCCAGTTCCAGGGTTCCGCCAATCGCGCCCGGCAGCCCCGCCACAATCCCGGCGAAGATAATGATCGAAATGCCGTTGCCAATGCCCCGTTCCGTGATCTGTTCACCCAGCCACATGAGGAACAGCGTTCCCGTAACGAGCGACACAACCACCGTAAAGATGAAGATCGGACCCGGATTCAGCGCCATGGGCATGCCCTGTATGGTCTGCCCGTTCAGCGCGATACCGATCCCGATACTCTGAAACAGAGCCAGCACCACGGTGCCATACCGGGTGTACTGGGTGATCTTTCGGCGGCCGGCTTCCCCTTCCTTTTTCAGCTGCTGCAGAGACGGCACCACCGCGGCCAGAAGCTGCATGATGATGGCCGCCGAGATATACGGCATCACGCCAAGCGCGAAGACCGACAGTCGCTCCAGCGCACCACCGGAGAACATGTTGAACATGTCCAGGATGGTGCCGCTTTGCTGTTCAAAGAACTGCTGAACCGCGACCGGATTGATGCCCGGCACCGGAATGAACGTCCCGATCCGATAAACCACCAGCGCGCCCAGCACGAACAGCAGGCGTTTGCGCAACTCAGTGAAGCCGGTCAGTCCGCCTCCACCACCCGCTCGGGCTGCCGGTCCGCGCGCCATTATCAGACCTCGACGCTGCCGCCCGCGGCCTCGATCGCCGCGCGCGCACCCCTGGAGACCCGGACACCACGGACGGTGACCGCGCCGGACACCTCGCCCGAGGCAAAGATCTTCGCCGCACGGGCCTCAGCCGGGATCACACCCGCCTGCTTCAGCGTCTCCAGACTGACCTCGCCGCCAACGCGGTTCAGTTCGTTCAGGCGCACTTCGGCCGTTTCGGCCTGGCGACGCGAGCGGAAGCCGACCTTGGGCAGCCGACGCTGCAGGGGCATCTGGCCACCCTCAAAGCCGGTCTTGGTGAACCCGCCGGAGCGAGACTTCTGCCCTTTATGGCCACGTCCGCCGGTCTTTCCCAGGCCGGAGCCGATACCGCGACCGACCCGTTTCCCGGCCTTACGGGCACCCTGCGGACTCGCAATCTCATTCAGTCGCATTTCAGACTTCCTCTACGTCCAGGAGATAGCGCACCTTGCGCACCATCCCCAGATTCTCGGGCGTCGCCTCGATCACCGAGGTACTGTGCATCCTGCGCAGGCCGAGCCCCCGAACCGTCGCCTTGTGGCTGCGGATCCGATTCGCCGGACTGCGCACGAGTTTGACTTTGAGTTTGCTCATGATCAGCTCTTCACGTCTTCGACCGACTTGCCGCGTTTCGCCGCGATCAGTTCGGGCGAGTTCACCATGGCCAGTCCGTTGATTGTCGCCTGCACCACGTTGATGGGGTTGCGGGATCCGACACATTTCGCCAGCACGTTTTTGACGCCCGCGACCTCCAGGACCGCGCGCATCGCGCCACCGGCGATGATACCGGTACCCTCGGATGCCGGCTGCATGTAGACCTTCGCCGCCCCGTGGCGTCCGTTCACGGCGTAGTGCAGGGTGCCCTCCTGCAACGCCACATCCCGCATCTCGAGGCGCGCCTGTTGCATCGCCTTCTGAATCGCCTGCGGGACCTCGCGCGCCTTGCCATAACCGAAGCCGACACGGCCTTCGCCATCGCCCACCACGGTCAGCGCGGCGAACCGGAACTGCCGGCCGCCCTTGACGACCTTGGCGACTCGGTTGACGCCGATCAGCTTTTCCTGGAGCCCATCGGTGGCTTCACTTACATCATTACGTGCCATTGTTATCTCCGCTGGGTCCGTCTGCTAGAACTGAAGCCCGCCCTCGCGGGCAGCATCGGCCAGGGCTTTCACCCGACCATGGAAGCGGAAGCCGGAACGGTCGAATGCGACTTCCTGGATACCCGCCTGGCGCGCACGCTCGGCAATCTTCTGACCCACGCGCGCGGCAGCATCCGCATTCCCGGTGTAGGTACCCGCATCACGCAGGTCCTTCTCGACCGTGGAGGCAGCGGCCACCACATTGTCGCCATTGGGGGCGATGAGCTGTGCATACATGTGCCGCGGCGTGCGATGGATACAGAGACGGTGAACGCCCTGCTCGCGAATCTTGTACCGCGCCCGACGTGCCCGCTTGATTCTGGCCTGTTTCTTGTCCACTGGTGCCTACCTACTTCTTCTTGGCTTCTTTGCGCTGGATACGCTCGTCCTTGTACTTCACGCCCTTGCCCTTGTAGGGCTCCGGGGGACGCAGCGCGCGGATATCGGCGGCCACCTGGCCGACGCTCTGACGATCATGCCCCTGCACCGCGATTTCGGTGGGCGAACGCGCCTCGACGGTCACGCCTTCCGGAATCGAGAAGTCGATCGGATGTGAAAATCCGAGGGTCAGATTCAGGTTCTTGCCCTGAACCTGTGCCCGGTATCCAACCCCGACCAGCTCCAGCACGATTTCGAAGCCCTGGCTGACGCCATGGACATGATTGCCGAGCAGCGACCGAATGGTTCCGGCCATCGCGTAGGTCTTCGCCTTCTCGCTGGGCTGAACGGTCACGGTATTGTCCTCGACGGAGACCAGCACGGTCTCGGGGACGGAGAGGGAAATCTCCCCCTTGGGCCCCTTGACCGTGATGCGGTCGCCCTGCTGATCGAGGGACACCCCGTTGGGCAGCTCCAGCGGCAGATTTGCAATGCGAGACATCGAATCGTCCTCAGTAGATCTTGCAGAGCACTTCGCCGCCCTGACCGATCTCGCGTGCGGCGCGATCGCTCATCACGCCGCGCGGCGTGGAGATCACGGCCACACCCAGACCGGCATTGATGCGGGGCAGCTCGTTTTTGCCGCGGTAAATCCGCAGCCCCGGCCGCGAGATGCGCTGTACGGTTTCGATCACCGGCTGGCCCTGGAAATATTTCAGGGTGGCGATCAACACCTTGCGAGCACCTTCGCCTTCCGAGCGGTAATCGGCGATGAAGCCCTCGTCCGCGAACACACGCAGAATCGCTTCCTTGTTCTTGCTATACGGGATCGACACCTGCTCCTTGTCGGCGCGCTGTGCATTGCGCAGCCGGGTGAGCATGTCGGCGATCGGATCGGTCATCATGGCGGTTTCTCCTTACCAGCTCGCCTTGCGCAGCCCCGGAATCTCGCCCTTCATGGCGTACTCGCGAAGCTTGTTTCGGCCCAGGCCAAACCGGCGATAGTAACCCTTCGGCCGACCGGTCACGGCACAGCGATTCTTCTGCCGCACGGGACTGGAGTCACGCGGCAGCTTCTGCAGCTTGTTCATCGCCTCCAGACGTTCCTCGCCAGACCGGTTCTCGTCGACGAGAATCGCCTTGAGTTCCTGCCGTTTCTCGGCGTGCTTCTTCGCCAGGCGTTCACGCTTACGCTCACGCTGGACCATCGATACCTTGGCCATTCCTCTTACCTCTTTACTGCCGGAAGGGGAAGTTGAAGGCCTCCAGGAGAGCCCGGGCTTCCGCGTCCGTCTTGGCGCTGGTCGTAATCGTAATGTCCATCCCCCGGAGGCGATCGACGCGGTCGTAATCGATCTCCGGAAAGATGATCTGTTCCTTCACCCCGAGGGTGTAATTACCGCGGCCGTCAAACGCCTTCGGGCTGAAGCCGCGGAAATCGCGCACACGAGGCAGCGCGATGTTGATCAGACGATCCAGAAACTCGTACATCTGGCGGCGCCGCAACGTCACCTTGCAGCCGATCGGATACCCGTCGCGGATCTTGAATCCGGCAATGGATTTGCGCGCCCGGGTCATGACCGGCTTCTGCCCCGCGATGGCGGTCATGTCACCCATCGCGTGCTCGATGATCTTCTTGTCAGCAACCGCGTCTCCAAGACCCATGTTCAGGGTGACCTTGGTGACCTGCGGGATCTCCATGACGTTGCCGTAACCGAACTGCTCCTGCAGGGCCGGCTTGATCCTGGACTCGTAATCTTCTTTCAAGCGTTCCATAAACCGATATTCCTGCAGTTAAGCGTCCACGACCTCGTCGTTCGAGCGATAAACCCGAACCTTTCGGCCATCTTCCAGCGTGCGAATCCCGACCCGGTCGCCCTTGGCGGTCGCCGGGTTGTACAGCATGACGTTCGAAATATGCATGGGCATCTCCTTCTCAATGATGCCGCCGCTGACGCCCTGCTGGGGATTCGGTTTCTGATGTTTCTTCGCCATGTTGATGTTCTGCACCAGGACCTTGTCGTCCTGCACCTTGATCACCGTGCCGCGCCGGCCCTTGTCCTTACCGGCGATCACGACGACATCGTCACCCTTGCGAATCTTTTTCATGACGTCCTCAAAGCACTTCCGGCGCGAGAGAAATGATCTTCATGTAATTCTCTCCACGCAGTTCACGGGTCACCGGGCCAAAGATACGGGTCCCGACCGGCTGGTACTGGCTGTTCAGCAGCACCGCCGCATTACGGTCGAACCGGATCACCGAACCATCGGAACGACGAACACCGGATGCGGTACGCACGACCACGGCATTGTACACGTCGCCCTTCTTGACCTTGCCCCGGGGAATGGCGTCCTTGACGGACACCTTGATGACGTCCCCGATCCGCGCATAACGCCGATGGGATCCGCCCAGGACCTTGATGCACTGCATGCGGCGCGCGCCGGAATTGTCGGCGGCTTCAAGGACGGTCTGCATCTGAATCATGGATGTTCTCCCGGGATCCGGTTCACAGCGCGTCGCGCCCGACCACTTCGATCAGGGCAAAGCGCTTCTGTTTCGACATGGGCCGGCACTCCCGAACCCGTACGCGATCGCCTTCCTTCGACACGTTCTCTTCGTCATGGACGCGGAGCTTCGTCGACCGGCGAATGAACTTGCCATACAGCGGGTGCCGAACGCGCCGTTCAACCACGACCGTGCGGGTCTTGTCCATCTTGTCGCTGACCACGCGACCCACAACGGAGCGCTGGGTTTTCGTCGTTTCCTGGTTCATCTTCGTTAACCCGCCGTTCTGCGTTCGTTCATCAGCGTCTTGATCCGGGCGATATCGCGCCGCACGGTTTTCATGCGGTCGGGACGCGAAAGCTGCCCGACGGCCTGCTGCATGCGCAGACCGAACTGTTCCTTGTACAGGGCCTCGAGCTCGCTGCCGAGTTCCTGATCGGACTTGTTCCTGAGTTCGGACGTTTTCATCACATCACCTGCCGACGCGTAAACACGGTCTTGACGGGGAGCTTCGCAGCGGCGAGTCGAAACGCCTCGCGCGCGACATCCTCGTTGACCCCTTCCATCTCGTAAAGCATGCGGCCCGGCTGGACCTTGCATACCCAGTACTCGACGCCGCCCTTGCCTTTACCCATGCGGACTTCCAGGGGCTTGCTGGTTACCGGAACGTCGGGGAACACCCGAATCCAGATCTTGCCGCCGCGCTTGATGTGACGGACCATCGCCCGCCGCGCGGCTTCGATCTGCCGGGCGTTCACCCGACCGCGCTCGACCGCCTGGAGCCCGTACTCGCCGAAGCTCACCTTGGCGCCCACGGACGCCATACCGCGGTTGCGCCCCTTGAACTGCTTCCTGAACTTGGTTCTTTTTGGCTGCAACATGGCTTATGTCCTAGCTCGCGTTGGCCGCGGCGCGGCGGCCTTCGGTGGGCTCCAGGCTGAAGACCTCACCCTTGAAGATCCAGACCTTCACGCCGATGATTCCGTAAGTCGTTCGCGCCTCGGCGAATCCGTAGTCGATATCCGCCCGGAGCGTATGCAGCGGAACACGACCCTCCCGATACCACTCGGACCGGGCGATTTCGGCGCCATTCAGGCGACCGGAAACATGCACCTTGATGCCTTCCGCCCCCAGGCGCACCGCGTTGCCCACCGCCCGCTTCATCGCCCGACGGAACATGATGCGGCGCTCCAGCTGCTGGGCGATACCTTCGGCCACCAGCTGGGCCTCGATTTCGGGCTTGCGGACCTCCTCGATGTTGATCTTGACCGAACCCTGGTCCAGACCCGTCTCGCGCGCCACTTCGCGGCGCAGCTTCTCGATGTCCTCGCCCTTCTTGCCAATCACGATACCCGGACGTGCCGTCTGAATCGTGATGTGCGCCGCTTTCGCGGGGCGCTCGATGATGACACGGCTCACGGACGCATGGCTCAGCCGCTTCAGGAGGAACTCCCGCAGCTGGATGTCGTTGTTCAGCGTATCACCGAAATCCTCGCCGTCCGCATACCAGGTGGCGGACCACGGGCGCGAGATGCCGAGGCGAATGCCGGTCGGATGTACCTTGTTACCCATGCTTACTTCGCCCCCTTCTCGCTGACACCCACGATCACGTGGCTCGTGCGCTTAAGAATACGGTTGCCGCGGCCCTTCGCGCGGGCCTGCATGCGCTTCAGCACCGGCCCTTCGTCGACCTGGATCCGCGACACGCGCAGTTCGTCAATGTCGGCGCCGTCGTTGTTTTCGGCGTTCGCGATGGCCGATTCCAGCACCTTCTTGACGATGGCCGCCGGTTTCTTGCGGCTGAACGTGAGTTCGTTCAGCGCCTTTTCCACCGGCATGCCGCGAACCTGGTCAGCAATCAGCCGCGCCTTTTGCGGCGACATCCGCGCGAACCGGAGTTTTGCGATCGTTTCCATCAAACCGTCCTCAGCGCGATTTCTTGTTGGCGATGTGACCCTTGAAGGTCCGGGTCGCGGCGAATTCGCCCAACTTGTGGCCAACCATGTTCTCGTTGATGAGCACCGGGACATGCTGCCGCCCGTTATGCACCGCGATGGTGAGACCCACCATCTGCGGAATGATCATCGAACGCCGGGACCAGGTCTTGATCGGACGACGGTCGTTCTTTTCCGCCGCCACTTCCACCTTCTGGCGCAGGTGATGGTCAACGAACGGGCCTTTCTTCAGTGAACGCGGCATGCTCGTGCTCCGTTACTTCTTGCGCCGACGCACAATCATGCGGTCGGTACGTTTGTTGTTACGGGTCTTGAAGCCCTTGGTCGGGCGCCCCCACGGGGTTACCGGATGGCGACCGAAGTTGCGGCCTTCACCGCCCCCATGCGGATGGTCGACCGGGTTCATCGCCGTACCGCGGACCGTCGGGCGCTTGCCCTGCCAGCGACGTGCGCCGGCCTTGCCAAATTTGCGCAGGGAATGCTCGGAGTGTCCGACTTCGCCGACCACGGCCCGGCACTCGGACTGAATGCGGCGCATCTCTCCGGACGCGAGCCGGACCGTTGCCAGCTGCCCTTCTCGGGCCACCACCTGCGCGCTGCCACCGGCCGAGCGCACCAGCTGCGCGCCCTTGCCAGGCTTCAGCTCAATGCCGTGCACTGTGGTGCCCACCGGAATGGACCGCAGCGCCATGGCGTTGCCGGGCCGGATCGGTGCCTGCGAGCCGCTCGAAACGGTATCCCCGACCTTCAGCCCGCGCGGCGCAATGATATACCGACGTTCGCCATCGCGATACAGCAGAAGCGCCAGGTGAGCACTGCGGTTCGGATCGTATTCCAGCCGCTCAACGCGAGCCGGGATATTGTCCTTCGTCCGCTTGAAGTCGACCGTACGGTAGCGCTGCTTGTGCCCGCCGCCGATATGCCGCGAGGTGATGCGGCCGGTGTTGTTGCGCCCGCCGGTCCGCTGTTTCTTTTCGACCAGGCCCGGATATGGTTCGCCTCGATGCAGACCATCTCCGCGAATCTGCACCGTGTGCCGCCGACCGGCCGACGTGGGGTTGGTCTTGATAATAGCCATGATCAGAGCTGCTCCCCTTCACCCATGTCAATGCTTTCGCCCGGGGCCAGCGACACATAGGCCTTTTTCCAGTGATTCCGCCGTCCGAACTGACGACCGAACCGCTTGGTCTTGCCCTGCTGCCGCAGCGTGCGCACGCCTTCCACGCGCACCTCGAAGAGCTGCTCGACGGCAGCCTTCACCTCGGCCTTGCTTGCATCGGGCAGCACCTTGAACACGTATTGCCCGACCTCCCCGGCCATCGTCGCTTTTTCCGACACCACCGGGCCCTGGATTACCTGCATCAGACGGCCATTCATGCCAACCACTCCTCGATCCGGCGCACGGTCGCTTCGGTCATCACCACGGTTTCGGCTCCGACGAGATTGGCCGGACCGATCTCGCCCAGGGTCGCCACATCCACGCGCGGCACGTTCCTCAATGCCAGGTCGGTCCGCTCATCCTCGGCATCGAGCACGACGAGACCGGACTCCATCCCGAGCTGACGCAGCGCGGCGACGCCATCACGCGTCTTGCCGCTATCCACGCTGAAGCTGGAAACGACCTTCAGCCGCTCCTGCCGCACCAGCTCGGAAAGGATCGACGCCAGCGCAGCGCGATACATCTTCCGATTCAGCTTCTGCGAGAAATCCCGCGTGCGGGCCGCAAACACCTTGCCGCCACCAATCCAAAGCGGACTGCGGATCGTACCCGCACGGGCACGGCCGGTCCCCTTCTGGCGGAACGGCTTGATGCCACCGCCGGAAACCTGCGAACGAGTTTTCTGCGCACGGGTACCGCGGCGGGCGGCCGCCAATTGCGCCACCACGGCCTGGTGAACCAGCGAGTCATTGAACTCGCGTTCGAAGCAGGCGGACGAAAGCTCCACACTGGCCCCGGTATCGGCTGTTGTCATCTGCATCGTTATCAACCCTTCGCCTTGACTGCGGGCCGGATCATCACGTCCGCGCTGGACGGACCGGGGACGGCACCCTTGACCAGCAGCAGTCCGCGATCCGCATCGACCCGGACCACACTGAGATTCTGAATGGTCTTTCGCTCGGCGCCCATCTGGCCCGCCATCTTCTTGCCCTTGAACACGCGACCCGGGCTCTGGTTCTGCCCGATCGATCCCGGCGCCCGATGGGCCAGCGAGTTACCATGGGTAGCGTCCTGGGTACGGAAGTTGTGCCGCTTCACCGTCCCCTGGAAACCCTTGCCCTTGCTCTGCGCGGTCACGTCGACCATCTGGCCCTCTTCGAACCGATCGACGGTCATCGCGTCGCCCGGGCTCAGGCCCTCGGCGTCTTCACCATCGAGGCGGAACTCCCAGAGCCCCCGCCCGGGTTCGACTTCGGCCCTGGCGAAGTGCCCGCTCGCCGCGCGGTTCACCCGCTGCGGCTTGCGCGAGCCGGCCGTGACCTGCACCGCGTCGTAGCCATCGCTGTCGGCACGCTTCACCTGGACCACGCGATTATTGTCCACCTCGAGCACCGTGACCGGCACCGACGCGCCCTCTTCGGTGAACACGCGCGTCATTCCAAGCTTGCGACCAATGAGTCCAAGAGCCATTTTCCAACCCCTTCGTAATCGCTGGCGCGGCCCTGCGCCCCAAAGTCGTGGCCCGGCGCCGAACGCCGGGCCACGGAAAGCCCAATATTATGACAGAAAGTTTCCGCTTAGTTAAGTCGAATCTGAACATTGACCCCAGCGGCCAGGTCCAGCTTCATCAACGCGTCCACCGTCTTGTCCGTGGGATCCATAATGTCCATCAGGCGCTTGTGGGTACGCAGCTCGTACTGATCCCGCGCGTCCTTGTTGACATGCGGGGAGGTCAGCACCGTGTACGACTCCCGCTTGGTCGGCAGCGGAATGGGGCCCTTGACCCGCGCCCCCGTCCGCTTCGCTGTTTCCACGATTTCGGCCGCTGACCGGTCAATGAGACGGTGGTCAAAGGCCTTGAGCCGAATTCGAATACGCTGATTAGCCATGGATCTTTACTCGATAATCTTGGAGACGACGCCGGCGCCCACGGTGCGGCCGCCTTCGCGAATCGCGAAACGCAGACCGTCTTCCATGGCGATCGGGCTGATCAGCGACACCGTCATCTTCACGTTGTCGCCCGGCATCACCATCTCGGTGCCTTCCGGCAGCTCGACCGATCCCGTCACGTCCGTCGTGCGGAAATAGAACTGCGGCCGATACCCGTTGAAGAACGGCGTGTGACGACCACCCTCTTCCTTGTTCAGGATGTAGACTTCCGCCTCGAACTGGGTGTGCGGCGTGATCGAACCCGGCTTGCACAGCACCTGACCGCGCTGCACGTCGTCGCGCTTGGTGCCGCGCAGCAGCACGCCCACGTTGTCGCCGGCCTCGCCCTGGTCCAGCAGCTTGCGGAACATCTCCACGCCGGTCACCGTGGTCTTCTGCGTGTCGTGCAGACCCACGATCTCCACTTCCTCGCCAACCTTCACCACGCCGCGCTCGACGCGACCGGTGACCACGGTACCGCGACCGGAAATCGAGAACACGTCTTCCACCGGCATCAGGAACGCACCGTCCACCGCGCGCTCCGGCTCGGGGATGAAGCGGTCCATCTCGTCCACCAGCTTGTGGATCGCCTGGGCGCCCATCTCGCTTTCGTCACCTTCCAGCGCCTTCAGCGCCGAACCGGTGACCACCGGGGTGTCGTCACCCGGGAAATCATAGCTCGACAGCAGATCGCGGACTTCCATCTCCACCAGCTCCAGGAGCTCCGGATCGTCCACCATGTCCGCCTTGTTCAGGAACACCACGATGTGCGGCACGCCCACCTGGCGCGACAGCAGGATGTGTTCCCGCGTCTGCGGCATCGGACCGTCCGCCGCCGAAACCACCAGAATGGCGCCGTCCATCTGCGCCGCACCGGTGATCATGTTCTTCACATAGTCCGCGTGACCCGGGCAGTCCACGTGCGCGTAGTGGCGCGTGTCCGACTCGTACTCCACGTGCGCCGTCGCAATCGTGATACCGCGCTGCTTCTCTTCCGGCGCGTTGTCAATCTGGTCAAAGGCACGCGCATCGCTGCCGTACTTCTTCGCCTGAACCACCGTCAACGCCGCCGTCAGCGTCGTCTTCCCGTGGTCCACATGACCAATCGTCCCCACATTCACGTGCGGCTTCTTGCGTTCGAACTTTTCCTTGGACATATCTCGCTTCCCCGGATCGTGACGCTGTCGTTACGACGGCAGCACTGACGCTGCTACGTGCCTGAAAAAATGGAGCTCATGACCGGACTCGAACCGGTGACCTCTTCCTTACCAAGGAAGTGCTCTACCTGCTGAGCTACATGAGCCTGACCTGCAAGCCAGAATCTGGAGCGGGTGATGGGAATCGAACCCACATCATCAGCTTGGAAGGCTGAGGTTCTACCATTGAACTACACCCGCAGAACCCTGGCTTTCTCGCCATCGCCCGCTCGGGTCGCTGGCATGAAACTGGGTGGTGGAGGGAGGAGGATTCGAACCTCCGAAGGCTGTGCCAGCAGATTTACAGTCTGCCCCCGTTGGCCGCTTGGGTATCCCTCCTGAACCAAGCCGTGCATTCTGAGAGACAGATCAGGGCAAGTCAACCCCGCGCGAGAGGCCGTTCGCAAAACCTTCGATCGGCCCGCATCGAGGGCGCTGACGGCGAAAAACCTTGCACCCATCCTTGTAATCCGCCGAATAACCGCTCTAATATCGAGCGAATGCACGGGTCGGCCGCGGCGCCGCCCCGGACATGCGTTTTCATTCCGGACCGCGCCACGTAGAGTGTGGATCATCCCCAATAACGTCTGCGAACACCCATGGCCAACAGCAACACGACGCCCCGCCTGCCGGGGCTGGCGAAACGCCTCGTCGACAACGGGCTGATTGCACAGGACATCGCCCAGCAGCTGGTCGAACAGGCGCGGACCCAACAGACCCCCCTCATGGCGCTGCTGGCCGACAAGGGCGACGTGCCGGAACCGCGACTGGTGGAGGCGGCGGCCGAGGAGTTCGGGCTTCCGGTGCTGGACATGGCGGCCTTTGACGAGGAAGTCATCCCGCGTGACCACCTGAACGAGAAGCTGATCCAGAAGCATCATGCCCTGCCTCTGATGCAGCGCGGCAACCGGCTGTTCATCGCCGTGTCCGATCCCACCAACCTGGTGGCCACCGACGAATTCAAGTTCGCCACCGGAATGCCCGTCGAGGCGGTGCTGGTGGAACCGAAGAAGCTGGACCGGGCGATCGACGACGCGCTCAATGCTGCGTCGCAGCTGATGGAGGACCTGGGCGACGACGAACTCGACAGCCTGAACGTCGAGGCGGATTCCGACGCCGACAACGCATCCGAGGAAGGCGACGCAGTCGACGACGCCCCGGTCGTTCGCTTCGTCAACAAGCTCCTGATGGACGCCATCAACCGCAAGGCGTCGGATATCCACCTGGAGCCGTTCGAGAAAGATTTCCGTGTGCGCTTCCGCATCGACGGCGTGCTGCACGAGGTGGCTCATCCACCGACCTCGCTGGCCCCGCGCATCCTTGCACGCGTCAAGGTCATGTCGCGCATGGACATCGCCGAGCGCCGCATTCCGCAGGACGGGCGCATCAAGCTGAAGCTCTCGCGCACCCGCGCGATCGATTTCCGGGTCAGTTCGCTGCCCACGCTGTTCGGCGAAAAGATCGTGCTGCGAATCCTCGACCCGAGCTCGGCATCGATGGGCATCGATCAGCTCGGTTACGAGGAGGAGCAGAAGGCGCAGTACCTGGAGGCCCTCGGCCGCCCGTACGGAATGATCCTGGTGACCGGACCGACCGGCTCCGGCAAGACCGTCTCCCTCTACACCGGTCTGGGCATCCTCAACACGTCCGACCGCAACATCTCCACTGCGGAAGACCCGTCCGAGATCAACATGCCCGGGGTGAACCAGGTCAACATCAACCCCAAGGTCGGACTGACATTCGCCAGCGCACTGCGCGCCTTCCTGCGCCAGGATCCCGACGTAATCATGGTCGGCGAGATCCGCGACCTGGAAACCGCCGAGATCGCCATCAAGGCCGCCCAGACCGGGCATCTGGTACTCTCCACCCTGCACACCAACGATGCGCCGCAAACCCTGACGCGCCTGGCCAACATGGGGGTCCCGCCATACAACATCGCCTCGTCCATCCTGCTGATCATCGCGCAGCGACTGGCGCGCCGTCTGTGCCCCAACTGCAAGGCACCCGAGGATCTGCCGGAGGAAACGCTGCGCGACGAGGGCTTCACCGACGAGGAGCTCGAACAGGGCTTCACGGTGTACCGGCCGGTGGGCTGCGATCAGTGCACCAACGGCTACAAGGGCCGGGTCGGGATCTACCAGGTTCTGCCGATCTCGGAGGAACTCGAACGAATCATCCTTGAGAATGGCAACAGCACCGAACTCGCCCGCCAGGCCGAAAAGGAAGGCATCAAGGACCTGCGACGGGCGGGCCTGCACAAGGTCATCGAAGGGCTGACCAGCCTGGAAGAAGTCAACCGCGTGACCATCGACTAGCGGCTAAGGGGGACAGGGAATGGCCGATTCCGGCACGATCTATACTTGGGAAGGCCTCAACAAGAACGGCGACCGCGTCAAGGGCGAAGTGCCCGCGGAGAACGAGACCTCCGCGCGCGCCGAACTGCGCAAGAACGGCGTCAACGTTCTGAAAATCAAGAAGAAGCCGAAACCCCTTCTGGGAGGCGGGCAGAAGAAGATCATCCCCGCCGACATCGCATATTTCCTGCGGCAGATGACCACCATGCTGCAGTCGGGCGTGCCGCTGGTGCAGGCGTTCGAAATCGTGGGACGGGGCAACGAAAAGGCCTCGATGCGCGATCTGATCATGCAGATCAAGACCGACGTCGAGGGCGGCGACACCTTCGCCACCGCCCTGTCGAAGCACCCGAAGCACTTCGACGACCTCGTGGTGAATCTGGTCGAGTCGGGCGAGCAGTCCGGAACCCTGGAGACGCTGCTCGACAAGATCGCGACCTACAAGGAGAAAACGGAGGCCCTCAAGGCCAAGATCCGCAAGGCCCTGTTCTATCCGGCGGCGGTCATCGTGGTGGCCATCGTGGTAACGGCCATCCTGCTGATCTACGTGGTGCCGCAGTTCGAATCCCTGTTCCAGGGCTTCGGCGCGGACCTGCCGGTGTTCACTCGCATGGTCATCAACCTGTCGGAATTCGTGCAGGCCTGGTGGTGGGCCCTGCTGGGCGGGGCCATTCTGGCCGGTTTCCTCTTCGTCCAGGCACGCCAGCGTCTCCCGAAATTCGATCGCTTCCTCGACATCGCGATCCTGCGTGCCCCGGCATTCGGGCCCATCCTGCGCAAGGCCGCGGTGGCCCGTTTCGCCCGCACGCTGTCCACCATGTTCGCCGCCGGCGTGCCTTTGGTGGACGCCCTCAACTCGGTCTCCGGCGCCACGGGTAACGCCGTTTATCGCGAAGCGACCGAGCGGATGCGCGATGAGACCGCGGCCGGCGGCCAGCTGCAATGGTCGATGCGCAATACCGCCGTGTTCCCCAACATGGTGGTGCAGATGGTCGCGATCGGCGAGGAATCCGGCTCGCTGGACACGATGCTGGGCAAGGTCGCCGACTTCTACGAAGAAGAAGTCGACAACGCGGTGGACAGCCTGTCCAGCCTCCTCGAACCGCTGATCATGGTCGTCCTGGGCGTGCTGGTCGGCGGCCTGGTGATCGCCATGTATCTGCCGATCTTCCAGATGGGGCAGGTAATCTGATGCCGGGCCGTCTTCCCCGCGCATGAGCGAGCTGCTCACCAACCTGGTGGCGCTGGCGATCATCGCCGGCTTACTCGGCCTGCTGATCGGCAGTTTCATCAACGTCGTCATCGCGCGGCTGCCGGTCATGCTCGAAAGGGAGTGGCAGGCCGAGGCCCGCTATGTGCTGGATGGCGAGGAACCCGCAGCGGATGCCACTGCGGAACGTTTCGACCTGATCCGTCCCCGCTCGCGCTGTCCGAACTGCCAGCGCGCCATCCGCGCGATCGAGAACATCCCGCTGCTCAGCTTTGTGTTCCTGCGTGGCCGCTGTCCCGGCTGTGGTGTGCGCATCAGCTGGCAGTATCCGGCAGTGGAACTGCTCACCGGGATCCTGTTCGCAGTCACCGTCTGGTATTTCGGCGCGAGCATCGAAGCCGGCATGGCCCTGATCCTGACGTCCGTCCTGGTCGCGGCCGGGGGCATCGACGCCCGCACCACCCTGCTGCCGGACCAGCTGACGCTCCCGCTGCTGTGGCTCGGCCTGCTGGTCAACAGCTTCGGGCTGTTCACCGATCTGCAGTCCGCGGTGTTCGGGGCCATGGCGGGTTACCTGCTCCTGTGGCTGATCTTCCACGGCTTCCGCCTGCTCACCGGGAAGGAAGGGATGGGTTATGGCGATTTCAAGCTGCTGGCTGCCCTCGGGGCGTGGCTGGGCTGGCAGGCCCTGCCCGTCATCCTGCTGCTCGCGTCACTGGTGGGCGCAGCGGTCGGGATCGCGCTGATCGCCCTGCGCGGGCGCGACCGCAACATCCCCATCCCTTTCGGCCCGTACCTCGCCGCCGCCGGCTGGCTGACGCTGATCACCGGCGACGCGTTGCTGCGCATCTATTTTCCTCACGGCCTATAATCCGGGGGTATGGAACGGGCGGGCCTGACCGGCGGCATTGGATCCGGGAAAACCCGGGTGGCGGCATTGTTCGCGGAACTGGGGGTACCGGTTCTGGATGCCGACCGCGTCACCCGCGAACTGCAGGAACCCGGCCAGCCCCTGCACGGGGCCATCGTTGAATACTTCGGCCCCGGGGTGCTCGATCCGCGCGGTCACCTCGATCGCCGTGCGCTGGCCGCGCGCGTGTTTGCCGACCCGGCCGAGCGCGAAGCGCTGGAAGCCATCGTTCACCCGCGGGTCCATCGGGAGATCCATGCCCGACTCCAGCAATACGACACGGACGCCCCGTATGCCCTGATCGTGGTCCCGCTGCTGTTCGAGGCCGGCTGGGAGGACGATTTTGTTCGGGTGATCACCGTCGAATGCACGCCCGAGGAGCAAATCGAACGAGTCACCCGGCGCGACGACCGGACCCGGGAGGAGGTCGCCGCCATCATGGAGCGTCAGCTCGGGTCCGACGAACGGCGCCGGCGGGCGGACGCCTGGATCGACAATCGGGACAGCGTGGACGATGCCCGGCTTCGTGAACAGGTACTGACCATCGACCGCGAATTGCGCTCCCTCACTTCCGACGGGTAGAAACCATGCCCCCCAATGTTCGATACTGCAGGATCTTCAATCCAATGGCGCCGCCGTGACCCGTCCGCTGATCTTCGAACAGCCCCTCCACGAACGGATCCGCCTCCTGCTCCGGCTGGAGGCGCTCACGCAACGTTTCGGTGACGCCCTGCAGGCAGGGCAACCTTACGACCATCACGAAGCCCTGGTCTCCCTGGTCGACATCTATGCGCTGGTCACGCGCGTCGACATCAAGCGCGAACTGATGGGCGAGATCGAACGCCAGACCGCCAATCTGCAACGGCTGGCCGACCAGCCCGGGATCGACGCCAGCCGTTTCCGAAGCACGATGGACGACCAGCGACGCCTGCATACCGCACTCGAAGAGCAGGCCGGGGCGCTGGACGGGGCGGTCCGCGAGAACGAATTCTTCAACAGTGTGCGCCAGCGGATGGCCCTGCCCGGGGGAGCCTTCGACTTCGATCTGCCGATCTACCACCACTGGCTGTCACAGCCCGTGGAAGCACGCACCGAGCTGCTGCTGGAGTGGTTCCGGCCGCTGGAGAGCGTGACCGAGGCCACGCAGCACGTGCTGCGCTATATCCGCGGATCCGGTAACGACCGCAGCGTCACCGCGGAGGAGGGCTTCCTGGAACAGCCCCTGGACAGCCAGCACGCCTGGCAGATGATCCGGGTCAGCGTGGACCCGCAGCTGGGCATCTACCCCGAGATCTCGGGCGGGCGTCAGCGCTTCACCGTGCGCTTCATGGATCCCGGCGATTTCCGCTCGCGCCCGAATCCGGTGCGCGAGGATGTGACGTTCGGCCTTTGCTGCTGCGCCCTGTAGTTAGGACCGGGCGGCACCGCCCGTGCCGTCACTCCCCGCCGCCCGGCGGCTCTCCGAGCAGACCACGAATGGCCGCAATCCCGCAGGCACCGGCGGCGCGGGCCGGCGCGAGGCTGCCCGCGTCCAGCCCCCCCAGGGCGTAGACCGGCACCGGACTCGCAGCGGTCAGACGTGCCAGACCGTCCCAGCCCAGCGGCGTCGCCCCCGGGTGCGTCCGGGTCGGCCGGACCGGACCGACCACGGCCAGATCGGGCGCCAGCCTCCCCGCCTCCCGGAGACCCGTGACATCGTGCGCCGAGACGCTGATACGGCCGGCTACCGCGGGGCGCCGGGACAGCGCCCGCCAGCGCCGCTCCGGCAGATGCACCCCGGCCGGCGGCAGCTCGTCCAGCCAGTCCAGCGGCGCGTTCAGCAGCACTTCGGTACCCAGCGACTGCGACACCGCCACCAGATCCCGGGCAAAGCGGAGATAGTCGTCCCGTGCCAGCCCCGGCGCACGGATCTGCAACAGCCCCACGTCCCCGTGCCGGAGGCGGGCCGCCACACGGTCCACCACGGCGGCGATGCCGTCGGACCCGGCCGGGTCGGGCGTCACCAGAAGGAAATCGGGGAGCTGCAACAGGCGCAGTGTCGGGCCGTTGGCGGCCGGGAAATCCGCCGGATCCAGCGCGGCCGCCTCGCGCCAGCACAGGGCACGTCCTTCGCACTCCCGGACCTCGCCGCTCCAGTCCGGCACCCGGAACACGTGCAACCTGACGCGGCGGTCGCCGTAGTCGTGCTCCAGCCGCAGGCAGGGGATGGCCTGCTCGACCCCCAGGCCGGTCTCCTCCCGGATCTCGCGTACCAGGCCCGCGACCGGGGACTCGTCCGCCTCCAGCTTGCCGCCGGGGAATTCGAGGCGGCCCGGCTGATGCTGCCCGGCCCCGCGCTGACCAACCAGGACCCGGCCGGCCCCGTCCTCGATCACGCCCAGCGCCACATCAAGCGGTGCCGCCTCAGGAGCGGTATTCGGCATTGATGCGCACGTACTCGTGGGAGAAATCGCAGGTGTACTTGCGCGCCCGCGCATCGCCCCGTCCGAGGTCGATGGCGATGGTGATCTCGTCGGCCGCGAAGGCGGCCTGGCCGTCTTCCTCGCGGTATTCGGGCGCGCGGCCGCCAGCGCGCACGATCGCCAGACCGTTGATGTCGACCGTGACCCCCTCGATCCGGAGATCGCTGACGCCGGCCCGTCCCACGGCCGCGAGGATGCGCCCCCAGTTCGGGTCGCTGGCGTACAGCGCGGTCTTCACCAGAGGGGACAACGCGACCGTCTCGGCAACGCGCTCGGCTTCCGCCCGCTCGCATGCGCCTGTCACCTCCACGGTCACGAACTTGGTCGCCCCTTCCCCGTCGCGCACGATCGCGGTCGCCAGTTCCAGACACAGTGACCCCAGCGCCTGCGCGAACGCGGTGCGGTCGGCATCGCCAGCCAGGCGGACACCGCTGGCCCCGCTGGCCATGCAGACCAGCGCGTCATTGGTCGAGGTATCGCCATCCACGGTAATGGCGTTGAAACTGTCACGGTTCGCCTCGCGCAGCAGCGCGTCCAGCTCGTCCGCATCGGTGGCCAGATCGGTGCCGACAAAACCCAGCATCGTCGCCATGTCGGGATGGATCATCCCCGATCCCTTCGCCATGCCTGTCAGGCGCACGCGCCCTTGGGACAGTTGGACGTCGCGGCTTGCGACCTTGGTCACCGTGTCGGTGGTCATGATCGCCCGCGCCGCCCGCAGCCAGCTCTCGCCATCCTCGGCCAGTCCGGCGTGGACCGCAGGCAGGGCCGCCTCCAGCCGCTCCAGCGGAAACGGCTCGCCGATCACCCCGGTGGAAAACGGCAGCACCGCCGAGGCCTCGCTGTCGACCAGCCGGGCCAGGGCCGTGCAGCTGGCCTCGGCCGCACGCAGCCCGGGCTCGCCGGTACCCGCGTTCGCGTTCCCGGCGTTGATCAGCAGCCAGCGGGGGCGCCCGTCCGCCTGATGGCGGCGAGCAACCTCCACCGGCGCGGCGCGAAAGGCACTGGTTGTGTACAACGCGGCGACCACTGCGTGTTCGCCACCGTCCATCAGCACCAGGTCATCACGACCGGCATACCGGATGCCGGCCGCCCCGGCTGCCAGACGGATGCCCGGCACGGCCGGCGGCGCCGACGGTTCCTGCAGTCCCACGGCCATCAGCGCGTCTCCCCGGACCGGCCGTCAGAGACGGCCGTGGCAGTGCTTGTATTTCTTGCCGGAACCGCACCAGCAGGGCTCGTTGCGTCCGAGCTTGGGCTCCTCCCGCCGGTACGTCTCGTCACCACCGGCGACCTTGCGCGCGTCCTCGTCCGCGGCGCCCCCGTCGTCCTCGTCCGCGGCCAACGGACTGTCGGGGTTCTCGTGGCGGAAATTCATGGCCCCGGTGTCCGGTGCCTGGCGTTCCGGCTGCAGCTGTTCGGCGTCCTCGGCGGAACGCAGCTGGATACGCAGCAGCATCTTGATCACGTCGTGCTTGATGCGCTCCAGCAGCGACTGGAACATCGCGAACGCTTCTTTCTTGTATTCCTGCTTGGGATTGCGGTTGGCATACCCGCGCAGGCCGATCCCCTGGCGCAGATAGTCCATCGCCGCCAGGTGTTCCTTCCACTGCGAATCCAGCACCTGCAGCATCACGTCGCGCTGCAGGCGATTCATGGTGGCATCGCCCAGCTGTTCGCGCTTGCCGTTGAGGGCCTCGCGCGCCCGCTCGATGATGCGCTCGCGCAGCGGCTCCTCGTGCAGGTCGTCCTCGTCATCCAGCCACTGCTTGACCGGCAGTTCCAGGCCGAATTCGTTGCGCAGCGCCTGCTCCAGCCCTTCCGGATCCCAGATATCCTCGATGCTGCCGGGCGGGATATACTCGCTGATCTGCGCATTCATCACGTCGGCCACCAGGGCATCGATGGTGTCGCTGATGTCCTCGGTGGTCAGCAGTTCCGCGCGCTGCTCGTAGATGACCTGGCGCTGGTCGTTGGCGACGTCGTCGTATTCCAGCAGCTGCTTGCGGATATCGAAGTTGTGCGCCTCGACCTTGCGCTGGGCGTTCTCGATGGCGCGCGAGACCCAGGCGTTCTCGATCGCCTCGCCTTCCTTCATGCCCAGGCGTCCCATCAGGGACTTCACCCGTTCGGACGCGAACACCCGCATCAGGTTGTCTTCCAGGGACAGGAAGAACCGGCTGGAGCCCGGGTCACCCTGGCGCCCCGAACGCCCGCGCAGCTGGTTATCGATGCGCCGCGATTCGTGCCGCTCCGAGCCGATGATGTGCAGGCCGCCGGCGGCGAGGACGTCGTCGTGACGTTTCTGCCAGTCCTCGCGGATGCGTTCGCGCTGCTGCTCGTCGTTCGGATCGACACCGGCCAGTTCCGCGTCGAGACTGCCGCCGAGGACGATGTCGGTACCGCGCCCGGCCATGTTGGTGGCCAGAGTCACCGCCCCCGGACGTCCGGCCTGGGCGATGATGTGCGCCTCGCGCTCGTGCTGCTTGGCGTTGAGCACCTCGAATTCGATGCCCTTCTCCTTGAGGGACTTCGCCAGCCGCTCGGAGCTGTCCACCGAGGCCGTGCCGACCAGCACCGGCTGGCCGCGTTCGACGCACCACTGGATCTCCTTCGCGATCGCGTCGTACTTCTCGTCCTGGGTCAGGTACACCAGATCCTGCATGTCCTCGCGGATCAGCGGCTTGTTACCGGGAACCACCACAACCTCCAGGCCGTAGATGGTCTGGAACTCGTAGGCTTCGGTATCCGCGGTGCCGGTCATGCCCGCCAGCTTGTCGTACTGGCGGAAATAGTTCTGGAAGGTGATCGAGGCGAGCGTCTGGTTCTCGCGCTGGATCGGCACGCCCTCCTTGGCCTCGATCGCCTGATGCAGCCCCTCGGACCAGCGCCGACCGGTCATGATGCGGCCGGTGAATTCGTCGATGATCTGGACCTGGTTGTCGCGCACCAGATAGTCGACATCCCGCTGGAACAGGGCATGCGCGCGCAGCGCTGCGTTCAGATGGTGCAGGACCGCGATCGCGCCGGCGTCGTACAGCGACTGGTCCTCCTCCAGCAGGCCGGCCTCGCGCAGCAGGGCCTCGGCCTTCTCGTGGCCCTCCTCGCTGAGGAAGACCTGTTTGGCCTTCTCGTCAACGAAGTAATCGCCCTCGCTCTCTTCGTCTTCCTGCCGCGTCAGCTGCGGCGGGATCGCGTTCATGCGCTCGTACAGCTCGGAGTCCGAACCGGACGGGCCGGAAATGATCAGCGGCGTGCGCGCCTCGTCGATCAGGATCGAGTCCACCTCGTCGACCAGCGCGTAGTTCAGGCCCCGCTGCACGCGCTGATCGGCCGAGAAAGCCATGTTGTCGCGCAGATAGTCGAAACCGAACTCGTTGTTCGTACCATAGGTGATGTCGGCCGCGTAGGCTTCGGTACGGGTGACCGGTCGCAGCCCGTCCATGCCTTCCTCACCCGCCACATGGTCGGGGTCGAAAACGAACGAGGACGCACCGCCCGACTGCCCGCCGGAAGAGTTGATGACACCGACCGTCAGCTCCAGGGCCTGGTAGAGCCGTCCCATCCAGGCCGCATCGCGGCGGGCGAGATAGTCGTTCACGGTCACCACGTGCACGCCATCGCCCGGCAACGCATTGAGATAGGCCGTCAGGGTCGCGACCAGGGTCTTGCCCTCGCCGGTACGCATTTCCGCGATCCGTCCGTCGTGCAGGACCATCCCGCCTATCAGCTGGACATCGAAGTGGCGCAGACCCAGCACGCGGTCGCTCATCGCGCGGCAGACCGCGAAGGCTTCGGGCAGCAGCGCATCCAGGTCCTCGCCCGACTGCAGCCGCCGGCGGAATTCATCGGTCTTGTGCCGCAGCTCTTCCTGCGGCAGATCGTCGATGGCCGGGGCCAGGGCATTGATGCGCTCGGCCTTTTTCGCGTAGCGCTTGATGATGCGGTCGTTGCGACTGCCGAAGAACTTGCGTACGAGCTGCTTCATGGGGATCCGGAAGATTGCCTGAAACCGACCTAGGATAAACGATCCGTGGAGGTCACGCTCAGCGATGAACGTAGTCGGCCGGATTTTCCGGCCCGCCGGGACCGTGGACTTCGAAATGGAGGTGGGTATCCGTAGCCCGTCCGGTACTGCCCATGCGGGCGATGGGCTGGCCCGCTTCCACCCGTTCCCCGGGATCGACCAGCAACTCCGAATTATGCGCGTAACGGGTCAGCAATCCGTCGGCATGAACGATGTCGACGCTGCGCCCGAACCCGCCGTTGGTGTCCGTCCGGACCACGATCCCGTCCGCGGCCGCACGGATCTCGGATCCCTCGCGTCCCGCGTAGTCGATGCCGGAATGGAAACGCCGCTCGCCGGTGAACGGATCGTCGCGGTATCCAAAGGCCGAACTGACCCAGGCCTCGGATTCCACCGGCCGGACGCCGGGGCGCATGCGCGCGTCCCGGGCATCGCCGCGCACCGCCTCGTCCAGGCGCGCGACCGTCGTGTCGCGCCGCCCCAGCAGGTGATCCAGCGCAGCGATGCGACGGTCCATCGCGGCCGCGGAATCCGGCGGCGCGGGTCCGCCGCGACCTCCGGTCTCCGGTTCCAGCGCCTCCGGGTCCAGATCCAGGGCGTCGCCCAGACCGGACAGGCGCAGGTCCAGACGCGCCTGGCGGTTTTCCAGCTCGACCAGACGGGACGCCAGCGACTCCACCCCCTCGCGCGCGAGCTCGCGTTCCGCGGGTTCGAGATCGGGCGAGCCCACGGTCGGAAGCACGGGGATTTCGACCACGTCGCGCTGCTGCTGGCCCAGCTGATAGCCGGCGGTCACGACCGCGGCCAGCACCCCCAGCAGCATCGGAACCACCAGCCACAGCGGGATCCGGGTACAGACACCGCCGGCTCGTAGTAGCATCAGGTCCATGCAACCTCCGTTGATTCCTGCAAGACTCGAGCGGAAGGCGCCATGTCAGCCATGACGCCGCCCCGCATCGGCCGATACATCCGCGCCGCGTGGCAGAGCCACGTCACCCCGGACCGGGCACTGGAACGGGCGCTGGCCGGGCTGGTCGGAACGCACGTCGCCAGCGGGCGACTCCAGCTGGTGCGCCACGACACCACCCTGGTGGCGGTCTGCCGCGACCGTGCCCTGTGTACCGAGATGCGCTTCCAGCAGCGCGAGATCCTCAAGACCCTGCAGGCGGCCGGCTACCCCGAAGTGGAGCGCGTGCGGGTCGCCCTGGGCGGTGCGGCCCGCTCCACCGAACCGGATCCGGTGCGCAGCCGTCCGCCGATCCCGGACAGCGCCCGCCAGACCCTGGAACAGACGGCCGGCGAGGTCGACGATCCCCGGCTGGCGGGAGCACTGCGGCGGCTGGCCCGCGCCCGTCCCCGCGATGCGGGGAACGACAGAGAGTGACGTCCCTCAGCCGGTGGCGCCCGGCTCCAGCTGCCCGAACGAGATCGGCAGCGGCTCGGAGGGATCCTCGAAGGTGACCTTTTCCCAGGCCGTCCGATCCGCGGCCAGCTGACGGATGAGCTGATTGTTCAGGGCATGGCCGGACTTGTGCCCGGTGAAGGCCCCGATCAGGCTGTGGCCCAGCAGGTAGAGATCGCCGACCACGTCGAGGATCTTGTGTTTTACCAGCTCGTTGTCGTAGCGCAGCCCGGTCTCGTTGAGGATCTTGAAGTCGTCCAGCACCACGGCATTGTCCAGGCTGCCGCCCAGTGCCAGCTGATTCGCACGCAGGGCCTCGATGTCGCGCATGAACCCGAAGGTCCGGGCGCGCGAGACTTCCTTCACGAACGAGGTCGACGAGAAATCCAGCTCTGCGCGCTGGCTCCCGTCCGTGAACATGGGGTGTTCAAAGTCGATGCAGAAGCCGACCTTGAACCCTTCATAGGGATCGAAGCGCACCCATTTGTCGCCGTCGCGAACCTCCACGCTGCGCTTCACCCGGATGAATTCCTTGGGAGCATCCTGCTCCTTGAGACCCGCGGACTGCAGCAGGAACACGAACGGTCCCGCGCTGCCGTCCATGATCGGGACCTCCGCAGCGCTCACGTCGACGAAGAGATTGTCGATGCCCAGACCGGCCACCGCCGACAGCAGATGTTCCACGGTGGAAACCCGCGCATCGCCGTTGACCAGGGTCGTGGACAGCCGCGTGTCCCCGACGTTCTCGGCCCGTGCCGGGATTTCCACCGGCGGGTCGAGGTCATCGCGGTGAAACACGATTCCGGTATTGGGGGGGGCCGGACGCAGCGTAAGGACCACCTTCTCGCCCGTATGGAGCCCCACTCCGGTCGCCCGGATGCTGTTCTTGAGCGTTCTTTGCCTGATCAACGCACTGCCTCTTCTGCGAGAGCGCATGGAGGGGAGCCCGGGCCCTCCCGGGCTCCGTTCATGCACACAACGAATACTCCATTATTGCAGGATTCCGCTCCTCCTGCATGTCAAGTCCCTCAGTCAGCCTGCTTGCGCAGGAAAGCCGGGATGTCGAGCACATCGATATTCGACTGCTGGTTACCGCTGCCGTAATCGGTCGCGACCTCGTCCTGGCCGCGGCGCTGACGCTGGTGCGTGGGGCGGTCGAAGTCCACGTCGGAACCGGCCGCCGCCTGCTGCGGCTGGGCATCCACCACGCGCACCTGCGGGCGTTCGGGCTGCTCGGTCTGCGCGCCCAGGCCGGTGGCCACCAGCGTGACCCGCATCTCGTCGCTCATCTCGGGATCGATGACGGTACCCACCACCACGGTGGCGTCCTCGGAGGCCAGAGCCTTCACCGCTTCGCCGACTTCCTCGAATTCGCCGATACCGACATCCATGCCGCCGGTCACGTTGACCAGGATGCCGCGGGCCCCGGAAATGTCGATGTCCTCCAGCAGCGGGCTGGCAATCGCGGCCTCGGCGGCCTGACGCGCACGGTCTTCGCCGGAACCGGTGCCGGTCCCCATCATTGCCATGCCCATCTCGCGCATCACGTTGCGTACGTCGGCGAAGTCGACGTTGATCAGACCCGGACGGGTGATCAGCTCGGCGATGCCCTGCACCGCGCCGAACAGCACATCGTTGGCGGCCTTGAAGGCGTCCAGCAGGGTGGTGTTCTTGCCCATCACCGTGAGCAGCTTCTCGTTGGGGATGGTGATCAGGGAGTCCACCTGCTCGGTCAGCGCCTTGATCCCGGACATGGCGACCTGCATGCGCTTCTTGCCCTCGAACGGGAACGGCTTGGTCACCACGGCGACCGTCAGGATGCCCATCTCCTTGGCGATCTGTGCCACCACCGGGGCCGCGCCGGTGCCCGTGCCGCCGCCCATGCCGGCGGTGATGAACACCATGTCCGCGCCGTGCAGCAGGTCCTGCACCCGCTCGCGATCCTCCAGTGCGGCCTCGCGGCCCACCGACGGGTCGGCCCCGGCGCCCAGGCCCTTGGTGATGTCCCCGCCCAGCTGCAGCAGGGTCTTGGAATCCAGGCTCTTGAGCGCCTGGGCATCGGTATTGGCGCAGATGAAATCCACGCCATCCAGCTGCGAATGAACCATGTGCTGTACGGCGTTGCCGCCGCCGCCACCCACGCCCACGACCTTGATCGTGGCGCTCTGGCTAAAGGTATCCATCAGTTCGAACGTCATGATTGCGTCCTCTTGTTTCGTGTGTACATGTCCTTCCTTCTCGGTAGCCGGAGAGCGGTCCGGCCCTTCGGTCCGGCCTAGAACTGGCCGGTAAACCAGCGCTTCATGCGCGCCCAGATCCCCTGGAACCCGGATTCCACCGGGCGGGCCTCCTGCAGGGCCCGTGACTCGCGGGCATACAGCAGCAGGCCCACCCCGGTGGCGTGCACCGGGTTGCGCACCACGTCCAGCAGCCCGGTCACGTGCTGCGGGACCCCCAGGCGAACGGGCATGTGGAAGACCTCCTCGGCGAGATCCACCCCACCTTCCATCCGCGACGATCCGCCGGTCAGAACGACACCGGCGGCGATCATTTCCTCGGTCCCGGAACGGCGCAGTTCGGCCTGAACCAGCTGCAGCAGCTCCTCGTAACGCGGCTCCACCACCGAGGCGAGGGTCTGCCGCGACAGCCGGCGCGCTTCGCGGTCGCCCACCCCCGGGACCTCGATGGACTCCCCGGGGTCGGCCAGCGAGCGCAGCGCGCAGGCGTATTTCATCTTCAGTTCTTCGGCGTACTGCGTGGGCGTGCGCAGCGCGACCGCGATGTCGTTGGTCACCTGGTCACCGGCGATCGGCAGTACCGCGGTGTGCGCGATCGCGCCGTGGGAGAACACCGCGATGTCGGTGGTGCCGCCCCCGACATCCACCAGGCAGACCCCCAGGTCCTTCTCGTCCTCGGTCAGCACCGAATAGGACGACGCCAGCTGCTCGAGGATGATGTCGTCCACCCGCAGGCCGCAGCGCTCCACGCACTTCACGATGTTCTGCGCCGCCGACACCGCGCCGGTGACCAGATGGACCTTGGCCTCCAGGCGCACGCCGGACATCCCCACCGGTTCGCGGATGCCCTCCTGCTCGTCGATGATGTATTCCTGCGGGAGCACGTGGAGGATGCGCTGGTCGGCGGGGATCGCGATCGCCCGCGCGGCGTCGATGACCCGCTCGACGTCGCCCGGCCCCACCTCGCCGTCCTTGATGGCCACCACGCCGGTCGAGTTGTAGCTCTTCACGTGACTCCCGGCGATACCGGTATACACCGAGTGGATCTCGCAGCCGGCCATCAGCTCGGCCTCCTCCACCGCGCGCTGGATCGACTGCACGGTGGACTCGATGTTGACCACCACGCCCTTCTTCAGGCCGCGCGAGGGCGACGAGCCGATGCCGATAATCTCGATCTCGCCATCGTCCTTCAGCTCGCCGACGATGGCCTCGATCTTCGAGGTCCCGACATCCAGCCCGACGATCAGACCCGATTCCGCCTTCTTTGCCATCATCTCCCCGCGTCCTTTCACTGTGTCCCGGGATCGCCGGCGGCGTCCCCGTCTTCATCGGCCCAGGCCACCGCCATGCCGTGCGGATAGCGCAGGTCCCAGCGTTCCACCGGCGCGTCGCGGCGCTCGCGCACGACGTCGGCCGCCCGTACCAGAGCATTCAGGCGGGCCGCCTCGGCGTCCCGCCCCATCAGGATCCGCCCCCCGGACTCCAGACGGATGGTCCAGTCATGGCGACGACCCTCGGCCACGCCGGCCACCTCCAGGCCGGCATCCGCCAGACGTGCCGACACCTCGAGGTAACGGCGCATCAGCACCACCTGGCGCCCGTCCTGCCCCTCCAGCGCGGGCAGGTAGTCCCACTCGGCCTGATCCACCGGCCCGAACACCCGGCCATGCCGGTCGACCAGCTGGTCCTCGCCCCAGCGCGCCACCGGTACCGGTTCGCGCACCTCGACCACCAGCGTCCCCGGCCATTGCCGGCGCAGCTGCACGCCATCGATCCAGGGCTCGGCGACCAGCGAACGTTCCAGTGCCGCCAGATCGGCGGTAATGAACCCCGACGCGTGGCGACGCGCGAGTTCACGCACCCGCTCCACGTCCGCATAGCGCGGCTCGCCGGCAATCTCGATGCTTTCCACCGGCACCAGCGCGTCCGGCTCGAAGCGGGTCGTCGCCAGCAGGACCAGCACGATCGCCGCGGCCAGCGCCATTCCGGCCAGCAGGCGCAGGGCCGGGCCGGACACGCTGCGCAGCCGCGCGAAGCGCGCTGCCGGCGGGGTGCGCCGGCGATTCATCGCAGCCCTCCGCACTGGAAACTGGAGTCCAGGATGCGCAGGCACAGGGTGTCGAAATCGATCCCCGCCTCGGCCGCCGCCTTGGGCACCAGGCTGTGATCCGTCATGCCGGGCACGGTGTTGATCTCGATCAGATGGTTGTCGCCGTGCTCGTCCTGCAGGATGTCGACCCGACCCCAGCCGCAGCCTTCCAGCGCGGCAAACGCACCCAGCGCCAGTGACTGCAATTCGAGTAACGAGCTTTCATCCAGCGGCGGCGGGCAGACATACCCGGTGCGGTCCGACTCGTATTTCGCGTGGTAGTCGTAGAACCCGCCGTCGGCACGGATCTCGACCACCGGGAGCGGCTGGTTGTCGAGGATGGCCACGGTGTATTCGTGGCCCTCGATCCACTGTTCGGCGAAGATCTGCCCGGGCTGGCTGCGCGCCGCCTCCCAGGCGGCCGGGAGATCGGCCGCCCGATCCACCCGGGTAATGCCCAGGCTCGAGCCCCCGCGGGCCGGCTTCACGATCAGGGGCAGCCCCAGCGCCTCGGCCACCGCATCCGGGTCGAACCCCGGGTTCAGCAACCGGTAGGGCGCACTGGGCAGGTTGCTCCCGGTCCACAGTCGCTTGCAGGCCAGCTTGTCCATCCCCAGGGCGGAACCCAGCACGCCGGTGCCGGTGTAGGGCATGCCGGCCAGGTCCAGGCAGCCCTGCAGGGCCCCGTCCTCGCCACACTCTCCATGCAACGCGATGAAGACCCGGTCGAACCCCTCCAGGGGGAGGTGCAGATGCCCCATGTGCGCCGGCGTGAGATCGACCGGATGCGCATCCACGCCCTGACGTCGCAGGGCCGCCAGCACGGCGTTGCCGCTGGCCAGCGAGACCTCGCGCTCTCCGGACCAGCCGCCCATCAATACCGCCACCCGGCCATAGTCGCGGGGTTCTGCGTCGTTACGATTCATGCCGTTCCCTCGCTGTCGTCGCCCGGGTCGATGAACCGGCCCAGGATGCGTACCTCCGGCTCCAGGCGGACGCCGAACCGCTGCTCCACCGTGTTGCGCACCGTGTCGATCAGGCGCTCGATGTCTTCCGCCCGCGCCGTACCGTCGTGAGTGATGAAATTGGCATGCACCGGCGACACCTCGGCCGCGCCGGCGCGCAGGCCCTTGAGCCCGGCGGCCTCGATCAGGCGTGCGGCGTGATCGCCTTCCGGGTTGCGGAACACCGAGCCGCAGGACGGCTGACCCAGCGGCTGTTTCGCCGAGCGTTCGCGCAGCAGTTCGCGGATGCGCCGGGTACCGG
The DNA here is from genome assembly GCF_000378545.1 of Thioalkalivibrio sp. ALE23. NCBI lineage: Bacteria > Pseudomonadati > Pseudomonadota > Gammaproteobacteria > Chromatiales > Ectothiorhodospiraceae > Thioalkalivibrio > Thioalkalivibrio sp. ALE23. The sequence goes on from NZ_KB900031.1 coordinate 639,901, forward strand.
CCTCCGGGTCGCCCGGGCTCAGACGCAGGGTCGCCCCGGTGAACCACAGGCGTTCACGCGGATCGAGCCCCTGGACCCGGCGGTAACCGACCCGGAACGCATCCGGGCGGCGGGTTTCCAGCCGGCCCTCACGGTCGATCACCTCCACCGATTCCACCAGGGGCCAGGTCTCGCCGCCCCAGGCACCGGCGTTCATCTGCAGGGCGCCGCCCACGGTGCCGGGGATGCCGGCGAGGAACTCCGCCCCCACCAGGCCCTCGCGGGCACAGAAGCGCGCCGCCTGGGCACAGGCCAGCCCGCCACCCAGAAACACCCGGTCGCCGTCCAGGCGTTCGCGCTCGGCCAGAACGCCCTGCAGATGCACCACCAGCCCGGCAACGCCGCCGTCGCGCACCAGGACGTTGCTGCCGAGCCCGAGGAAGGTGATCGGCAGGTCGGGCGCAAGGCGGGCGACCTGCGCCAGCAGGTTCGCGAGATCCTCGCGGTCCGCGGGGCGGAACAGCCAGTCAGCATGCCCGCCGGCACGCCATGAGGTCAGCTGCGCCAGCGGTGCCCGCGCCTGCAGTTCGCCGCGCGGCTGCAGCTCGTGCAGATGACGCGCCGCGGCTGCGGCAGGGTCCAGCGGTGTCATGCGCCACCTCCGGTGAGCTCTCGCGGCAGCAGGGCCGCCAGGCGACCGATGTCGCCCGCCCCCTCGGCGATGATCACGTCGTCCGCCTGCAGCAGGCCCTCCAGAACGCCGGCCACGTCCGCGGCCTGTTCCACGAAAATCGGCTCGACCTGGCCACGCAGACGGATGGCCCGCGCCAGGCTGCGCCCGTCGGCGCTGGCGATCGGCGCCTCGCCTGCGGCATACACCTCCAGCAGGATCAGCACGTCGGTCTCCGACAGCGCCTCCACGAAGTCCTCGAACAGGTCGCGGGTGCGGGTGTAGCGATGCGGCTGAAACACGGTGATCCGCCGGCGACCGGGCCAGGCATCCCGCGCCGCGGCCTGGGTCGCGGCGATCTCGCGCGGGTGATGGCCGTAATCGTCGACCAGCGTCACCGGCCCGGCCGGCCCCGCCCACTCGTGGACCTGGAACCGCCGCCCGATGCCCTGGAAGCGTTCGAGCGCCGTGGCGATCGCCTCGCGCGGGGCCTCCAGCTCCCAGGCCACGGCCGCCGAGGCCAGGGCATTGAGCACGTTGTGGCGCCCCGGGAGATTGAGGGTGACCGGGAACGGCTCGCCGGCCTCCGGCAGCTGCAGGCGGAAATGCGTCTGCACGCCCTTCTGGCGCACGTCCAGGGCGCGCACATCGGCGTCGGCATCGATCGCGTAGGTCAGCCGCGGGCGTTCCAGCTCCGGCATCAGCTCGCGCACCTGCGGGTCATCGGCGCACAGGATCGCCAGCCCGTAGAAGGGCAGATGGTGCAGGAACTCGAGAAAGGTCTCGTGCAGCTGGCGAAAATCATTGCCATAGGTCCCCAGGTGATCGGCATCGATGTTGGTCACGATCGCGAGCAGCGGCTGCAGATGCAGGAACGAGGCATCGCTCTCGTCCGCCTCTGCCACCAGGTAGTCACCGGCGCCCAGGCTCGAGTGGCTGGCGGTGGAATTGAGTCGGCCGCCGATCACGAAGGTCGGGTCCATGCCCGCCTCCGCCAGCACGCTGGCCACCAGACTGGTCGTGGTGGTCTTGCCATGGGTCCCGGCGACCGCAATCCCGAAGCGGAAACGCATCAGTTCCGCCAGCATCTCGGCACGCCGCACGATCGGGATACCGCGCTCGTGCGCCGCGGCGACCTCGGGGTTGGAGGGATCGATGGCCGAAGACACCACCAGCACATCGGCCTCGGCCACGTTCTCCGGCCGGTGCTCGCCGACCACGCGCACGCCCATCTCCACCAGGCGGTCGATCATCGGCGACCGGCCCAGATCGGAACCGGAGACCCGGTAACCCAGCTGATGCAGCACCTCCGCGATGCCGCTCATCCCGGAGCCGCCGATCCCCACGCAGTGGATCCGGCGGATGCGGCGCATCGCATGTTCCGGCAGGCGCGCGTGGCTCATGATCCCTCCCCCGCGGGGCCCGGCCCCGCCAGTTCCACACAGACATCGGCGAGGCGCGCGGCACTGTCGGGGCAGGCCAGCGCCCGCGCGCGTTCGGCACGGTCGCGCAGGGTCTCGCGGTCCAGCGAGCCCAGCAGATCCGCCAGCGCCTGCGGCTCCAGCTCGGCATCGCGGAAACGCCAGGCCGCCCCGGCCTCCACCAGAGTCTCGGCATTCGCGTACTGGTGATCGTCCACCGCATGCGGATAGGGCACGAAAACCGCGGCCACACCGGCGGCCGCCACCTCGGCCACGGTCAGCGCCCCGGCGCGACAGATCACCAGATCCGCCTCGGCCCAGGCCGCCTCCATGTCCGCGATGAACTCGGTGACCGTGGCTTCCACCCCGGCTTCGGCATACGCCGCGCGGGCTTCTTCCAGGGTGCGCGAGCCGGCCTGGTGCAGGAGCTGCGGGCGCTGCTCCGACGGCAGCAGGCCGAGCGCGGCGGGCACCGCGTGATTCAGCGAACGCGCGCCCAGGCTGCCCCCCAGGACCAGCACATTGAGCGGCCCGCTGCGTGCGGCGTAGCGCTCGCCCGGGGCGGGCAGGGCCGCGATCGCGGAGCGCACGGGATTGCCAACCCGCGTGGCGCGCACCTCGGGCGGGAACGCACCGTCGAAACCGGCGAACACGCGGTCGGCGACCTTCGCCAGCCAGCGGTTGGTCAGGCCGGCCACCGCATTCTGTTCGTGAATCACCAGGGGGCGTCCCAGGGCCGCGGCCATCAGCCCGCCGGGTCCGGCGGCAAACCCGCCGAAACCGATCACCGCCTGCGGGCGGATGCGCCGGAGCAGCACCAGGGCCGCCCACAGCGACAGCCCCAGGCGCCAGGGGGCGAAGGCCAGGCCGAACAGCCCCTTGCCGCGAATACCGGCGATCGGGAGGGTGTGCAGGTCAATCCCGGCCTGCGGCACCAGGCGCGCCTCCACGCCCGCACGAGTCCCCAGCCAGACCACCTCGACCCCGCGCTCGCGCAGGGCCTCGGCCACCGCCAGCCCGGGGAAGACATGGCCGCCGGTACCGCCGGCCATGATCAGCACGCGCGGGGCCGTCATGCCGCACCTCCGCTCTGCCGGGCGGTGCGCGAACGCCGGCGAGGCACCGGGGCCGGTGCCGGGGTCCGCGCCTCGCGGGCCACCCGCAGTACCAGACCGACCGCGATCAGACTGACGATCAGCGAACTGCCGCCGTAGGACAAAAACGGCAGCGTCATCCCCTTGGTCGGCAGCAGCCCCATGTTCACGCCCATGTTCAGGGCCGCCTGCAGGCCCAGCCAGATCGCCACGCCGAAGCTCAGATGGGCACCGAAGGCATGACCGCTGCGCTGGGCCTCCAGGCCGATGCGCAGGCAGCGCCAGACCAGCCCTGCGAACAGTGCGATCAGCACCAGCACACCGAAGAAACCGAACTCCTCGGCGAACACCGCGAACAGGAAATCGTTGTGTGCCTCCGGCAGGTAGAACAGCTTCTGCACGCTGCCGCCCAGCCCCGACCCGGTCACCCCGCCGGAGCCGATCGCGATCAGCGACTGGGTCAGCTGAAAACCGCTCGCGAACGGGTCCTGCCACGGGTCCAGGAAGGCCGTCAGGCGAGCCATGCGGTAAGGCGCCGCAACCGCGGCGACCGCCATGCCCGCCGCGATCGTGCCCCCCAGCGCGAGGAACTGCGACAGGCGGGCGCCGGCGAGGAACAGCATGCCCATGCCGATCGCCAGCATGATCGCGGCCCCGCCGAAATCCGGCTGCAGCAACAGCAGGACGGTACCGGCCCCCAGCACCACCAGCGGACGCACGAACCCGGCCAGCTGCAGGCGCAGGGTGGAGTAATGGCGCACGATGTAGCCCGCCAGGTACATCACCACCAGCAACTTGGCCAGCTCGGCCACCTGCAGGTTGAACGCTCCCAGCGGAATCCAGCGGGTTGCCCCGTTGACCGTGCGTCCGACGCCGGGCAGCAGGACCACCACCAGGATCAGCAGGAACAGCGCCAGCAGCCACGGGCCGGCGCGTTCCCAGCGCGCCAGCGGCACGTTCCATGCCGCCACCGCGGCCATCGTACCCAGGGCGGCAAACAGCACCTGGCGCTGCAGAAAGTGCCAGGCATTGCCGAAATCACGCGCACCCATCTCCATGGAGGCCGAAGCGACCATCACCAGCCCCAGCGCCACCAGCGCCGCGGTCAACGCCAGCAGCGGCAGGTCCACCTCCTGCTGCAGGCGCCGGACCATGGGCGAAGTCGGCTGGCTGACCGGGGCGCTCATGCGGCCAGCTCCCGCACGGCCCGGGCGAAGGCGTCACCCCGGGCGCGATAGTCCGGATACATGTCCAGGCTGGCGCAGGCGGGCGACAGCAACACGGTGTCACCCGGCTGCGCCCATTCCGCGGCATGCGCCACCGCCGCATCCATGTCGTCGACCCGCTGCACCGGCACCACCGGGGCGAGGGCACGCGCGATCAACGGTGCGTCCTCTCCCAGCAGCACTGCGCCGCGCACCTTGCCGGCCAGCTGATCGGCCAGCGGGGCGAAATCCTGCCCCTTGGCCTGGCCACCGGCGATCAGAACCAGCGGCCCGGGCGTGCCGCGCAATGCGGCCAGGGTGGCACCGAGGTTGGTGCCCTTGGAATCGTTGATCCAGTCCACGCCCTCGACCGAGGCGATCCACTGCGAGCGATGCGGCAGCCCCGGGAAATCGGCCAGCGCCGCCAGGGCCCGCGCCCGGCGCCCGGCCGAGTCCAGCCACGGCCAGACCAGGCCCAGTGCGGCCAGGGCGTTGGCCCAGTTGTGCTGGCCACGCATGCGCAGGCGCGCGGTCTCCAGCAGGGCCTGGCCGCCACGACACAGGTGCGGTCCCTCCCCGTGGCCGCCGACACAAACGCCCCAGTCGGCGTCCGCCGCCGGCACGCCCAGACCGAAGGTCTCGCGTGCCATGCCCGGCGGTGTGGTCAGTTCCGCCACCATCGGGTCGTCACGATTGAGCAGTCCGCGCCGCGCGCCGCGGAACACCCGCTGCTTGGCGCGCAGATAGGCGGCCATGTCGGGATAGCGATCGAGGTGATCCGGCGACAGGTTGAGCACTACGGCAGCAGCGGGCGCAAGCTCGTGACACCGTTCCAGCTGGAAGCTGGACAGCTCCAGCACGAACACCTCCGGGTCGCGTTCCAGCAGGTCCAGCGCCGGGGTCCCGTAGTTGCCCCCCACCGCCACCGCGTAGCCGGCCGCATCCAGCAGTTCGCCGGCCAGCGCGGTCACGGTGCTCTTGCCGTTGGAACCGGTGATCGCGATCACCGGGGCTCCGGCCTCGCGGGCAAACAGGTCGATGTCGCCGGTGACTTCGGCACCGGCCCCACTGGCGGCGGCGATCACCGGGTGTTCCAGGGCCACCCCGGGCGAGACGATCAGGCGACGCACCCCGCTCGCATCCAGGCCGTCCAGCGGGCCGACCCAACGCTCGTTCAGGATCCGCGCCAGTTCGGGATCGTCACAGGCCGGCGGCTCGCGACGGGTATCGGTGACCGCGAACGACATCCCGCGCGCGAGCAGGTAGCGCGCCACCGACTGCCCGGTGGCGCCCAGCCCGACGATCAGGTTGTCGCTTCGCACCCGTTCCATCAGCGCACCTTCAGGGTCGCCAGACCGATGAGGACGAACACCACGGTCAGGATCCAGAAGCGCACGATCACGCGCGGCTCCGGCCAGCCCTTGAGTTCGAAGTGGTGATGCAGCGGCGCCATGCGGAACATCCGCCGTCCGGTCAGCTTGAACGAGGCGACCTGCAGCATGACCGAGACGGTCTCCAGCACGAACACGCCGCCCATGATCAGCAGCACGATCTCCTGGCGCGTAAGGATGGCCATCATTCCCAGCGCGGCGCCCAGGGCGAGGGCCCCGACATCGCCCATGAACACCTGCGCCGGATAGGTGTTGAACCAGAGGAAGCCGAGCCCCGCTCCCACCAGCGAGGCGGCGAAGATGCCCACCTCGCCGACCCCGGGCACCGCGGGAATGCCGAGATAGTCGGCGAACACCGCATGGCCCGCGGCATAGGCGAAGATGCCCAGCGCGCCGGCGACCAGAACCGCCGGCATGATGGCCAGGCCGTCGAGCCCGTCGGTCAGGTTGACCGCATTGGACGAGCCCACCACCACCAGCCACACCAGCGGGATGAACAGCCAGCCCAGACTGAACTCGATGTCCTTGAACACGGGCAGATAAAAGGTGGTTTCCACCGGATCCTGGGCAGTGAGCATGATCACCCCGGCGGCCACCAGGGCGAACAGGGTCTGCCACAGCAGCTTGGATTTCGCCGACAGCCCCTGGCTGTTGCCGTAACGCAGCTTGAGATAGTCATCCCAGCCACCGACGGCGCCGAAGGCCAGCGTGGTCAGCAGCACGATCCAGACGAAACGATTCGTCAGGTCGCTCCACAGCAGGGTGGCCACCGCCACGGCCACCAGGATCAGCGCACCGCCCATGGTGGGCGTGCCGGCCTTGCTCAGGTGCGATTCGGGGCCGTCCTCGCGGATGTTCTGGCCCACCTTGCCCAGGGTCAGACGGCGAATCACCGAGGGACCGATCAGCAGCGCGATCGCCAGCGCCGTCACCACCCCGAGGATGGCGCGCAGGGTCAGGTACTGGAAGACCGTGAACCCGGAATGGAACTGGGCGAGATATTCAGTCAGTGCGAACAGCATCCGCCGCCTCCGGATTCACGGGCTGCGCGTCCAGCGCCTCCACGATGGATTCCATGTGCTGGCTGCGCGAGCCCTTGACCAGCACGGTGGTTCGCTCGTCCAGCAACCCCTGCAGCCGCGCGACCAGTGCGGCATGATCGGGGAACCACTCGCCCTGCTCGCCGAAGGCCTCGGCGGTTTCGCGGCCCAGCTCGCCGAGCGCCAGGCAGAAATCGATCCCCATTGCGCGGGCCTCCTGCCCGGTGGCCGCGTGCAGGGCCGCGGCGTCGCCGCCCAGCTCCCCCATTTCCCCCAGCACCAGGATGCGCCGACCGGGCACCGCCGCCAGCACCTCCAGGCCGGCCCGCAGGGAATCGGGGTTGGCGTTGTAGCTGTCGTCCCAGATGCGGGCACCGCCGGCGTGCTGCAGTGCCTGCAGGCGACCGGCGACCGGGCGCCAGTCGCCCAGTCCCTGCGCAATGGTGTCGATCGCGGCGCCCGCGGCATTGGCGGCGGCAGCGGCCGCCACGGCATTCGCCGCGACATGGCGGCCGGGACCGGCAAGGCGGATCTCGCGGCTGGCCCCGAGGATCGTGAGGCGCAGGCGATCCGGGGCGACCCACACGCCCTCGACCTCGCCGCCCCCCTCGAGGGAGAAGCGCTGCAGATGATGGTGCTCGTTGAGCGAGAGCCAGTAGTCGGCGAACGGGTCGTCCAGATTCACCACTGCGGTTCCGCCCTGGGCCGGCAGACCCGAGTAGATCTCGGCCTTGGCGTGCGCCACGCCTTCCAGGCTGCCGAAACCTTCGAGGTGGGCATGACCGGCGTTGGTGATCATGGCGACGTGCGGCTGGGTCCACGCGGCCATGCGGCCGATCTCGCCGGCGTGGTTGGCGCCCAGTTCGATCACCGCGAAGTCGGTATCCTCCGGCATCGCCAGCAGGGTCAGCGGTGTCCCGATCTCGTTGTTCAGGTTGCCTTCGCTGGCATGCACCCGCCCCATGCGCGCGAGGATCGAGCGCAGCATCTCGCGGGTGGTGGTCTTGCCGTTGGAGCCGGTCAGCGCGATCACCCGCGCGTGGCACCGCCTGCGCCAGGTCGCGGCCAGTCGCCCCAGGGCCTCGCCGGTATCGGGCACCACCACCTGGGTCTGCGGCAGGTCTTCGCGTGCGCGGCGAACCAGCAGCACCGGTGCCGGCAAGTCGGCGTGCAGATGGTCATGGGCATCAAAGTTCGGACCGCGCAGGGCGACGAACAGCCCGCCTACACGCGGGTCACGCGTGTCGCTGAACACGCCGGTGAATGCCGCCCCGGCGTCCCCCTGCAGGCGCCCGCCCACGGCGGTCGCCAGTTCTCCGGCCGTCATCCGGATCATCGCTCCCCCTCCCCGGAAATCCCCTCGCGCGCCAGCCGGGCGGCCAGCTCGCGATCACTGAATGGATGAAACCGGTCACCGATCTGCTGGGTGGTTTCGTGCCCCTTGCCCGCCAGCAGCACGATGTCGCCCGGCCCGGCATCGGCGACCGCGGTACGCACCGCGGCTTCGCGATCGCCCATCTCGCGGCAGCGCGCGGGATCGTCACAGCCCTGGAGCACCGCGTGACGGATGGCCGCCGCATCCTCGTGGCGCGGATTGTCATCGGTCACGACCACCCGGTCCGCTGCACGCATGGCCACGCGCCCCATCGCCGGACGCTTGCCCCGGTCGCGTTCGCCGCCGCAGCCGAAAACCACGAACAGGCGGCCGCGCACGTGCGGACGCAACGCACTCAATGCGGCCTCCAGGGCCTGCGCGGTGTGGGCGTAATCGACCACCAGCTGGGCGCCGCCCGGCAGATCGTGACGCTCCATGCGCCCGGGGACCCCGGGCAGCTCCGCCACCGCGTCCGCGGCGGCCTCCCAGGCATGTCCGAGGGCATGCAGGGCGGCCAGAGTGGCCAGCAGGTTCTCGACCTGAAACCGTCCGTACAGCCGCGACCGCACCGGCACGCGCCGCCCGTCGGCAACGAGCACGAAGTGCAGTCCCTCCGGGCCGGCCTCGATGGCCTCGGCGCGCGCCATCGCTGCGGAAGACTCCAGACCCCAGGTGATGTCGGTGATACCCTCGGGCACCGGGCGGCGCAGAAGCTCGTGACCGAGCTCGTCATCGGCGTTGATCACCCGCGTGCGCAGTCCCGGGCGGTCGAACAACATGGCCTTGGCCTCGGCATACGCGGCCTGGCTGCCATGGAAATCCAGGTGATCCGTGCCCAGGCGGGTCAGCACCGCGACGCGCACCGGAACCCCGTCCAGACGCCCCTGGACGAGCCCGTGCGAAGAGGCCTCCAGCGCCGCGGCTTCGCAGCCTTCGCGCGCCAGCCCGGCCAGATGCCGATGGAGCTCGAGCACGCCCGGGGTCGTGTGTCCGGCCGGGCGCAGCTGCCCCGGGCGCCCGACGCCCAGGGTGCCAACCAGTCCGGTCGGGGTACCCAGACGTTCGAGTGCCGCTGCGATCAGATGCGTCACCGAGGTCTTGCCGTCGGTGCCGGTCACCGCGACGATCGGTGCGGCCTCCGGCCAGGCGCCGAATACCCGTTGCGCCATGGCCGGCAGCAGGGCACGCAGCCCCGGGACATGAACGCCGGGCACCCCGGGCGAGCCGGCGGGGGGCCCCGCATCGGCCTCATCCCACAGGATCACGCCGGCGCCGCGCGCCGCGGCATCCTCGGCGTGGGCCAGGCCGTGCTCGCGGGTTCCCCGGAGAGCCACGAACCCGGCGCCCGGGGTCACCGCGCGGCTGTCCTGCACAAGGTCGGTCACGACCAGCGGGCCGTGGCCCTCCAGGGCCTCGGGGAACTGCGCGTGCAGATCCACCCCGGCCACCCGTGGATCGGTCGCCGCGGCGGTCATGGCTGCGCCTCCTCGCCGGTGGCGAGCTGCATCGGGATCTCGGGCATCGCGTCCGGGCGCACGTTGTACATGCGCAGGGCCGAGGCGGTGACCTCGCGGAACACCGGCGCCGCGACCGCCCCGCCGTAATGCACGTCGGCGGGTTCGTCCACCACCACCGCCATCACGAACCGTGGCTCGGATGCCGGGACCAGACCGACGAAACTGGAGTAGTAACGGTCCTCGGCATAACCGCCGCGCACCGCCTTGCGCGCGGTGCCGGTCTTGCCGGCGACCCGATATCCGTCGATCACGGCCTGGCGCGCGGTGCCCTCGCTGCCCACGGTATGTTCCATCATCGCGCGCAGGCGTCCGGCGGTGTCCGCGCTCATCACCCGTTGCGGCTCGCGGGCATCATCGGCGGTCTCGACCAGGCGCACCGGCAGGCGACGTCCGTCATTGGCAAAGGCCGTGTACCCGGCAGCCAGCTGCAGCGGCGTGACCGCGAGCCCGTAACCGTAGCCGAGCGTGGCCTGCTCGACCTCGCGCCAGGCGGTGAAGTCGCGCAGGGTGCCACGCGCCTCGCCCGGAAAATGCAGGCCGGTTGCCTGCCCGAAACCGGCGCGGTGCAGCGTCTGCCAGAAATCGGCCGGATCGGTGTCCAGGGCAAGACGCGTTGCGCCCACGTTGGAGGACCGCGCGATCAGCGTGGTCAGGTCGATGGTGCCGTAGTCGCGCAGATCACGGACCGTCAGACGTCCCACCTGCATCGTGCCGGGCGCGGTGTCCAGGGTCACGTGAGGGTCGACCGCATCGGCATCCAGGGCCGCCGCGACGGTAAACGGCTTGATGACCGAGCCGGGTTCGAACGCGTCCACGACCGCCCGGTTGCGAGCGCGATCGGAGCGGATCGAACTGCGATTGTTGGGGTTGAAACCGGGCTGATTGACCATCGCGAGGATGTCGCCGCTGCGCGCATCCAGCAGCACGGCCGATCCGCCGCGCGCGTCGTGGCGCTGCACCGCGGCCTTGAGTTCGCGGTAGGCCAGGAACTGCAGCCGTGCGTCCAGCGTCAGCCGCAGGGGGTTGCCTTCGCGCGCCGGACGGATGCTGGCGACGTCGCGGATGGTACGACCATGCCGGTCGCGCAGTACCCGCTTGGCGCCCGGCTGCCCGGAGAGCCAGTAGTCGAACGCGAGCTCGACCCCTTCCTGGCCCTGGTCGTCGATGTCGGTGTAACCCAGCACATGCGCGACCGCCTCACCATGCGGATAGTAACGGCGAAACTCGCGCGTCAGGGACACCCCGGGGACGCGCAGGGAGGCCACCGCTTCGGCCCGGGCCGGCAGCATGTGCCGACGCAGATAGACGAACTCGCGGTCGGCGCGATTTTCGATGCGCTCCGCCAGGGTCTCGCGGTCCATGTCCAGGGCCGCGGCCAGCTCGCCCCAGCGTTCGCGCGCCTCCAGCAGCGCCCCCGGATGCGCCCACGCGGTCTGCACCGGTGCCGAGATCGCCAGCGGTTCGCCGTGGCGATCGGTAATCGCACCGCGGTGGGCGGTCTCGGTCAGCGTGCGCACCTGGCGCGCCTCGCCCTGGGCGGACAGGAACTCGCTCTTGAACATCTGCAGATCGGCGGCGCGCAACACCAGCGCGATCAGCATCAGGACCAGCAGGACCACCAGCGCCCGCAGACGGCGCATCGAGATTTCGCGTTTCAGCGCGCCCATGCGTCCCTCCCGATCACCACGAGGCGATCCGCATCGGGGCGCAACATGCCCAGCTCCTCGCGCGCATGACGCTCGATACGCCCGGGCGTCGCCCAGGTGGACTGCTCGATCTGCAGCCGGGTCCATTCCAGGTTGAGCCGGTCGCGCTCGGCCAGCACGGCCTGCTGCTCAACGAACGCCTGACGCGCCTCGTGGCGCGCCACCACCACGCCAATCGCCGACGCAAACGCGCCCACCGACAGCGCGACGATCGCGAGCCCGCGCCAGACCATCAGTTGCGCTCCGCCACGCGCAGCACGGCCGAGCGTGCCCGCGGATTGCGTTGCTGTTCCCCGGCATCCGCCCGCACCGGCTTGCCCAGCGGGCGCAACGGACGCGGCGCCGCCTCCGGCATGACCGGCAGCCCGCGCGGGATGCGCGGCGCATCGTCACGGTCCCCGCGGAAGGCCCGCTTGACCATGCGGTCCTCCAGCGAGTGGAAGGCAATCACCACCAGGCGCGCCCCGAACGGCAGGACCTCGGGAATGGTTTCCAGCCACGTCTCCAGCTCGCGCAGCTCGGCGTTCACGTGAATGCGCAGGGCCTGGAAGGTGCGCGTCGCGGGGTGCTTGCCGGGCTCGCGGCGCGGCACCGCGGCACGCACCAGTTCCGCCAGGCGCGCCGTGCGGGTAATCGGACCTTCGGCACGGCCGCGCACAATCGCGCGGGCGATGCGCCGCGAGAAACGCTCCTCGCCGTACTGATAGATCACGTCCGCGATCTCCTTTTCCTCGGCGCGCGCCAGCCAGTCGGCCGCGCTTTCGCCGGACGACGGGTCCATGCGCATGTCCAGCGGGCCGTCATGCTGGAAACTGAAACCACGCGCGGCATCGTCCAGCTGCGGCGATGACACCCCGAGATCGAGGAACACGCCATCCGGCCGGCGATCCGGGTAGCGCTGCCGCAGCAGCTCGGCCATGGACGAGAACGGCGCGGACTCGAACGCGAAACGCGGATCCCCCAGAAACGAAGAGGCGGCCTCGGCCGCCTCGGGATCCCGGTCCATCGCCAGCAGGCGACCGTCCGGCCCCAGACGGTCAAGCAAGGCGCGGCTGTGCCCGCCCCTTCCGAAGGTACCGTCCACGTAGAAACCGTCAGCGCGCACCGCCAGCCCCTCGAGCACGGCGTCCAGCAGGACCGGAACATGGGCCTGTTGCGGTTCCTGCATCACAGCGAGATAGACTCGAGTTCTTCGGTATCGATGCCATCCTCGAACATCTCCTCGCAGCGCTGATCCCAGGTCGCCTGATCCCAGATCTCGAACTTCTTGCCCTGACCCAGCAGGGCGACCTGCTTGTCCATGCCGGCAAACTTGCGCAGCGGCTGCGGCAGCAACAGGCGCCCGTTGCCGTCAAGCTCGCAGTCGGAGGCATGCCCGACCAGCAGGCGCTGCAGGCGGACCACGGCCGGCTTCAGGTTGGGGCGCGACATCAGATTCTGCTCGACCCGCTCCCATTCCGGGCGCGGATACACCAGAAGACAGCGATCCGGGTGAACCGTAACCACCAGCTGGCCGTCGCAGGACGCCACGAGCTCATCGCGATAACGCGCCGGCATGGCCAGGCGTCCTTTCGCATCCAGATTGAGCTGACTGACGCCTCGAAACATGGCCGCTGGCGGTGGAATCCCACCTTCTCCCACTTTTCCCCACTTGAACCCACTATAGGTACACCCCTGTTGAGGGTCAAGGAAAAACGGGCTTGCACGAGAAAAATAAGCCTTGCATCACAGAGACTTACGGAACCCCGTCAATGCGACGGGAGAGGACGGGAGCGGACCGTTCAAAACCAGAAGCCTGGCGATCACTCTTGAGAAATTACTTGATGATTTCGCGAGCACCCGACCGGGGCGCGCGAGACACGCGGGGACAATGGTGGGGAAAAGTGGGAGCCGGCCTGTAAGCCGGGTTCTGTCGAGAACGATCATTCATCTGGGACGTCCGTCACCGGACGCCTCGAGCAGCCTACCCGGGTGCGATGCGGGCCACACCATGCACCCCTATTTGGCCTTGCTCCGGACGGGGTTTACCTTGCCACGGACTGTTACCAGCCGTGCGGTGCGCTCTTACCGCACCATTTCACCCTTGCCTGTGCCCGAACGAGCCGGGCCATCGGCGGTATGTTTTCTGCGGCACTTTCCGTCGGCTTGCGCCGCCCAGGTGTTACCTGGCGTCCTGCCCTGCGGAGCCCGGACTTTCCTCCACGCCACGCAGGCGCAGCGACCGTCCGGCCGACTCCCGTTCCCCTTTTACCCGCGCCCTGCTCCCGATGCAAGGATATCCGGGGCAGTCAGGCGGGATCATCGCCCTCTTCGCGGTCCGCCTGCTGCAGCTCCAGCGCGCGGGCGTAGAGCCGGTTGCGCGGCAGCCCGGTGGCATCGGCCAGCAGGCGCGCGGCCCGCTTGACGGGAAGCTCGGCGACCAGGCCGGCCAGCAGCCGTTCATGTTCACCGGACAGCGCGTCGCCGTCTTCGTCGACGGTCGGCGCCGGGGCCAGCACCAGCACGAATTCGCCGCGGGTGCGCCAGGCATCCGCTTCCAGCCATTCGGGCAGGCGGCCGGCCGGACCGTAATAATGTTCCTCGTATTGCTTGGTCAGCTCGCGCCCCAGGAACACGGAGCGATCCGGGGCCTGCACCGCCAGCTCCCGGGCCGCCGCGAGGATGCGATGCGCGGATTCAAAGACGATGCCGGTCTGCGGACGCGCCAGCAGTTCGGCCAGGCGTCTTTCGCGCGCACCCGCGGCGTGCGGCAGGAAGCCCTCAAAACAGAACCGGTCGCTCGGCATCCCCGAGACCGCCAGCGCGGCCAGGGGGGCGCTCGGGCCGGGCACCGCGCGCAGGGCATGGCCGGCTTCGCGGGCCCCGCGGACCAGGCGAAACCCGGGGTCCGACACCAGCGGGGTGCCCGCATCCGAGATCAGCGCCACATCTTCGCCCGCGGCCAGCTGCGCGAGCAGCCCCGCGACGCGCTGTTCTTCATTGTGTTCGTGCAGACTGACCAGCGGCGTGTCGATGCCCAGCGGCGCCAGCAGCGCGCGGCTGTGACGCGTATCCTCCGCCGCGATGCGCGAGACATGCGACAATACATCCCGGGCGCGCTGTCCCAGATCGGCCCGATTGCCGATCGGGGTGGCCACCACCCACAGGGTTCCGCCCTGCGTTGACACTGTTTCGCGCGCTTCCAATACTGACTCCTTATCGCCAATCCGATGTCTGCCGTGAACCGACTCCCGCTCCCCTTCCGCCCGCTACACCGCTCCGTGCCGGGCCCGGGCCTGACGCGCCCGCTCATGGTACTGCTGGCGGCCGGCCTGATGGCCGCCTGCGCTGCGCCGCAACCGGATCCCGCGCCGACACCGGATCCGGACCCCGAAATCCCGGCCGAGATCGAGCTGGCCCCGGAGCCGCTGGCCGAGCATCGGCTCGAGCGAATCGAGGCGTTGCCGGACGAGCAGGCCGAGCCGCAGGAATTGCGGGCCGCGGTCGACGCGGTGCTGGCACTGGACCCGGTCCCGGAACCGCTGCTGGAACGCGCGGAGGCGGCCTGGAACCGCCTGCTCGACGCGGAGCCACGCCCGCTTGCCGACCGCGTGCGCGGCGGCTGGCTGGCCTGGCACCGTGGGGAGGCCGACCTCGCGGCCGAGCGCCTGGGGGCTGACGATCCGGACGATCCGACACGCACCCCGGAATTCCATCGGCGCGGGATGGAGCTGCATGCCCGGCTGCTGGAACGGGAGCAGCAATGGTATCAGGCCCTGAATGTGCGATTTCGGCTGGATTCGCTGCTGACCCTGGAACCCGATCTGCAGACCGCCAACCATGAGCGGATCTGGGGCCTGATGGCCGCCCTGCGCCCGACCCAGCGGGAACGACTCGGGCGCGAGAACATCGTCGGGGCCGATGGCTGGCACCAACTGTTCCGGGGACTGGGCCGGGCAGACGATGCCGCCGCAGCGGAAACGTTTGCCCGACGCTGGCAGCAAGCCTTCCCCCGGCATCCCGCGAACAGCCATCTCCCGGAGCTGCTCGCGGCGTCGCGCGCCAGCGCGGACCCGGCCGGAGATACGGTGGTCCTGCTGCCAATGTCGGGCAATCTGGCCGGCCTTGGAGAGGCGGTTCTCGACGGCATCACCCGGGCGCATTATGCCGACGACCAGGGGCAGCTGCGGGTGCGCGACACCCGGGGCGATCCACGCCAGGCCGTTGCCCTTTACCGGGATGCAGTCCTCGAAGGTGCCGATCACATTATCGGCCCGCTGCAGCGCGATGCCGTCGCCGCGGTCGCCGACCTCGAGGATCATCGGCCCGGGGTGCTCCTCAACCGCACCGCCAACGCCCTGCCGCGCGGCGTAACCACACTGGCGCTGGATCCCGAGGCCGACGCCCGCGCCGTGGCCGACCGCGCGGCTCGCACCGGCTGGGGCGCCGGCCTCGGCATCATCGCCGAGGGGGCCTTCGGTGATCGCCTGGCATCCGCATGGTCACTGGCCGCCGAGGAACACGGGGCACCCCCACGGGAGGTGGCGCGAGTGGACACCCGTGCCGGGGACCTCAACGACCGCATCGCCGCCCATGTCGGTATTGATCGCAGTCGCGAGCGCATTGCGTCGGTGTCCCGCCGCCTCGGACTCGGTCTCGAAGGCGACCCGCAGATCCGCGCCGATGTCGGTTACATCTTCGTCGCGGGAAGCGCTGCCGACGTACGCCGCATCGCGCCGCATCTGCACTTCCACCAGGCCTCACGCCTGCCGATGATGTCCACACCACATGTCTATCCCGGTCGCCCCGACGCCTCGCGCGACCGCGATCTCAACGGGATCGCGTTCCCGGATGCGCCCGGGCTGTTCACTGAAATCGCCGCGCTGGGGAACACCGGAGCCGAGCCGCTGCGGGAACAATCCGGGCTGCCGCGCTTCTATGCCCTGGGCATGGACGCCCGGCGGCTGGCCATACGCGCCGATACAAGCTACGCGGCCCCGCATACAACGCTCGTCGGCACCGCCGGCGAGTGGCAACTCAACCCGTTGACCGGTGACTGGCAGCGGACGCCGGCCTGGGCACGGTTCGTCCGTGGTGAACCCCGGCGGCTGGATGCCGGAACTCCCTCCGACTGATGTTCCGTCCGGGAGAATCCGGCCAGCAGGCCGAACAACGCGCCGCGCGCTATCTCCAGGATCGCGGGCTTCGGCTGGTCGCCAGCAATGTCCGGCGGCCCTGGGGCGAGCTGGACCTGGTTCTGCGCGACGGGGACACCGTGGTCTTCGTCGAGGTCCGCATGCGCAGCAATCAGGACTACGGAGGCGGGCTCGAGAGCGTCGACCGGCGCAAGCGCCGCAAACTGGTGCGCATGGCGGAAACCTGGATGCTGGAGGAAGACTGGAACGGCCCGGCGCGCTTCGACGTGGTGGCGGTGGACGGTGATGGCGGGCTGGAATGGATCGTGGACGCGATCCGGGCGGACGACTCATGAGCGATCTGGCGCGCGAGATCGAACGTCTGCTGCCGCCGGAGGACCGCCTGCTGGACCCGGCGGACTGCTGGGCCTATGGCGCCGACAATTCCCGCCTGCACGCCGCGCCCGAAGCCGTGGCGTTCGCCCGCGACAGTGAGACCGTCGTCGAACTCGTCCGCCTGTGCCGGCGCCTCGGGGCGCCGCTGGTGGCGCGTGGCCGGGGGACGGGGACGACCGGCGCGGCGGTTCCCGACCACGGCGGACTGGTGTTGTCCCTGGAGCGCATGAACCGCATCGTGGATGTGGATCCCGCGAATCGGTGGCTGATTGCCGAACCCGGGGTCACCAACGCCGAGATTCAGGCCGCGGCAGGCGAACACGGTTTCTTCTGGCCGCCCGACCCAACCAGTGCCGCGTATTGCACCCTGGGAGGGAATCTCGCCTACAACTCGGCCGGGCCGCACGCGGTGAAGTACGGAACGCCGCGCGACAATACGCTCGGTCTGGAGGCCGTCGCGGGCACCGGGGAACACTTTCGCACCGGCGTACGCACCACCAAGGGTGTGGTCGGCTACGACCTCACCCGCCTGCTGATCGGCTCGGAGGGAACTCTGGGGATCATCACCCAGGCGACCCTCAAGCTGACACCCCGTCCGGAGTGTACCCGCCTGCTGCAGGCGGTCTACCCGAGCATCGATGCGGCGGCCCGGGCAGTCGCAAAACTGATGGCGCGCGCGGAGTCGCCTTCGGCGCTGGAGTTCATGGATCGCTCGGCGATCGGGATGATCCGCGGGTATGGCGGGGTGGAACTGCCGGAAGACGCCGGGGCCATCCTGATGATCGAATCCGACGGTCCCGCGGAGATCATCGAACCCCGGACCGACGGGATCCGCCGGACGGCTGCGGAAGGGGCCCTGAGCGTGGATGTCGCCGACACACCCCAGGCGATGGACCGTCTCTGGCAGGTACGCAAGGCCCTGTCACCGGCGCTGCGGACCATTGCCCCGAAGAAGATCAACGAAGATGTCGTGGTGCCGGTATCGCGGATCCCCGCCCTGATCGGCGGCCTGGAGGAACTGGCCGAGCGGCACGCCATCCGCATCGTCAATTTCGGCCACGCCGGCAACGGCAACATCCACGTGAACCTGCTGGTCAATCCGGACGACCCGGAAGAGATGCAACGGGCCGAAGTGTGTCTGGATGAAGTGTTCCGCCTCGTCCTGTCGCTCGACGGCAGCCTGTCGGGGGAACATGGCGTAGGACTGGTCAAGCGACCGTTCGTGGATCGCGAACTGGATCCGGCCGCACTGACGCTGATGGAAGGGGTGCGGGCGGTGTTCGATCCGGACGGGATCCTCAATCCGGGGAAGGCGCCGCCCGCGCCGTGACGCGCGGCCTTACTTGACCACGGTCAGGGACGGGCCGCCCTTGCGCCGGGGCGCCTCGTCGCCGCCCTCGCCGCCATCACCCGCGTCGTCGCCGTCATCCGGCGGCCCGTCTCCGGGACCGGGGTCCGGATCCGGCCCGGGCTCGCTGCCGAACATCATCCCCTGGCCGTTCTCGCGCGCGTAGATCGCCATCACCGCGGTCTGCGGCACGAAGACATCCATCGGACTGCCGGCGAACCGTGCCGAGAACGACACGTACTCGTCCCCCAGCTCCAGACCCTGCACGGCCGTGGGGCCCACATTCAGGGTGATCTTGCCCTGCTCGACGAACGCGTCCGGCACGACCGTGCCGTCCACCGTGGCATCCACCAGCAGGTGCGGTGTCATGCCGTTGTCGGTGATCCAGTCCCACAGGGCACGCAGCAGATAGGGGCGGGAAGAAGTCAAAGCCGCAGCTCCCGTTCGGCTTCGGTCAGGCTGATGGAGAAGGATTCGCGCCGGCACACCCGTTCGGCATAGTCCTGGATCGCCTGCGGCAGGCTTTCCAGTTCGATGCCCACGGCCGGCAACCGCCAGATGACCGGGGCGATGGCCGCATCCACGATACTGAACTCGTCACTCAGGAAGTACGGCTTGAGTTCAAAGATCTCGCCGGACGCGATAAAGCTCTCCTTGAGCACCTTGCGGGCCTTGCTGATACCGGAACCCGAAGCCTTCGCGAGGTTGTCCAGTCCCTCGTACCAGTCGCGCTCGACGCGATAGAGCGCCAGACGCGCGGCCGCGCGCGAGACCGGATCCACCGGCATCAGTGGCGGATGCGGGAAGCGCTCGTCGAGATACTCGGTGATGACATGGGTCCCGTACAGGGCCAGATCCCGGTCCACCAGGGTGGGGACCTCGTTGTACGGGTTCAGGTCGGAGAGATCTTCGGGCATGTCGTCGGGCCCGAGATTGACCACGTCCACCGCGATGTCCTTCTCGGCGAGGATGATGCGCACCCGGTGACAGCGCACGCAGTCGTGTGCAGAAAACAGCGTCATAACGGAACGGCGGTTGGCGACCAGCGCCATGGCATTCTCCCTAGCCCGGCATGGGGTTCCGCCGGGTCGACGGTACAGGATGCCGGCGCACCCCGGTCTTCCGGGGCACGCCGACTACGGCTCGTCCCGCCTAGTGTACGTCCTTCCAGTATTCCTTTTTCAAGAAGTACGCCAGCACGGTAAAGAAGGCGAGGAAGATCATCACGAAGACCCCGATCCGCTGGCGCTCCAGCTGCACGGGTTCGCCGATGTACGACAGATAGGTAACGATGTCGCGCACCGCTCGATCGTATTCGGTCGGACTCATGCTGCCGCTCTCGACCAGTTCCAGGCGTTCGTTGCCATCCTCGTCCTCGACCAGCTCCTGCCAGCCCTGCTTGTGCCACAGGACATGCGGCATGCCGACATTACTGAAGATGGTGTTGTTGGCGCCCAGCGGACGGGACTCGTCACGGTAGAACGACTTGAGGAAGGTATACAGCCAGTCCTCGCCGTGGATGCGGGCGGTCAGGGTCAGATCCGGCGGGACAACGCCGAAGGCCTCTTCGGCATAGTCGTCTTCCATGGCGATCTCCATCAGCGAACCGACACCTACCGGCTCACCCTCTTCGTCGGTGACGAAGATGAAGTGCTCTTCCATGTGCTCTTCGGTCAGGCCGATGCCCTTGCCGACCCGGTTGTAACGCTCGTACTTGGTCGAGTGGCATCCCATGCAGTTGTCCGCGAACAGGCGGGCACCCCGCTGCAGCGCGTTCTGGTTGGAGATGTCCACGTTGGCCGACATCAGTTCGCTGGCGCCGGCGGTACCCGCCGGCCCCATGAACAGGGCCGCGAGGCCCACGAAGGTTGCAGCAATCAGCTTTTTCATCACGAAGTCACCCTTTGCGGAACGGCACGGTCACGGCCCAGACCACGTGCGAACACGGGGGCCACCATGGTCACGAACAGATAAACGGTCGGGATGAGCCAGCCCCACATGATCAGGGAGGCCTCGTCCGGATCGAAGCGGACCACGTCGTAGAACGTGTAGATCGCGACCAGCACCAGGAACGCCAGGATGCTGAAGCCGGCCGAACGCTCCCGCGACAGGAACCACAGCAGGAAGAAGAACAGGAAGTAGACCTGAGCGAAGCGCAGGCTCATGTCGCTGACCGCGGTGGTGGCCTGCTGCAGGCCCAGCCAGCCGAGGATCACGAACGCAACCACGAACACCGCCAGGTTGAACTTGGCCGCGAACGAGCGATAGCGCATCGACTTGACGGGGTTGCGGTCCAGCCAGGGGATGACGAACAGGATCACCACCGCGGCCCCCATGGCCACCACGCCCAGGAACGGATCCGGCACGGAGCGCAGCACCGAGTACATCGAGGTGAAGTACCAGACCGGCGGGATCAGGTCAGGGGTCACCAGCGGATCGGACGGGATGAAGTTGTCCGGCTTCAGGAAGTAGCCGCCACCCTCGGGGGCGAAGAACACGATGGCAAAGAAGACGATCAGGAACACGCCCACGCCCACGATGTCCTTCACCGTGTAGTACGGGTGGAACCGGATGCCGTCCTTCGGAATGCCGTTCTCGCCCTTGTGGGCCTTGATCTCGACGCCGTCGGGGTTGTTCGAACCCACCTCGTGCAGCGCGATGATGTGCGCGGCCACCAACAGGATCAGCACCAGCGGCAGGGCCACCACGTGCAGGGCGAAGAACCGGTTCAGCGTGGCATCCGAGAGCAGGAAGTCACCGCGAATCCAGGTCACCAGCTCCGGCCCGATGTACGGGATGGTCTGGAACAGGTTCACGATCACCTGCGCGCCCCAGTAGGACATCTGGCCCCACGGCAGCAGATAGCCGGCGAAGGCCTCGGCCATCAGCACGACGTAGATCAGCATGCCGAAGATCCAGATCAGCTCGCGCGGCTTCTTGTAGGAGCCGTACAGGAGCGCCCGGAACATGTGCAGATAGACCACGACGAAGAACATCGAGGCGCCGGTGGAATGCATGTAGCGGATGAGCCAGCCCCATTCCACGTCACGCATGATGTACTCGACGGACGAGAAGGCGAGCTCCGCGTCCGGCTTGTAGAACATGGTCAGGAAGATGCCGGTGACGATCTGGATGACCAGCACCAGCAGGGCCAGCGAGCCGAAGAAATACCAGAAGTTGAAGTTCTTCGGCGCGTAATACTTGGCCAGGTGGTCGTTCCACATCTGGGACAGGGGGAAGCGTGCATCCACCCAGCCCAGGAAGCCGCCCTGGATCTTTTCGTCCGGATTACTGGCCATCAGACGGTCCCTCCTTCTTCGTCGTCTTCGCCAACCAGGATCACGTCGTCCGTGAGATACTTGTACGGCGGGATCACGAGATTGGTGGCCGCCGGCATGTTGGAGTAGACGCGTCCGGCCAGGTCGAAGCGGGAACCGTGGCAACCGCACAGCCAGCCGCCCTGCCAGGCGGCCCCCATCTCGGGATCACCGATTTCCGGACGATAGGTCGGCGAGCATCCCAGATGGGTGCAGATGCCGATCACGACGAGGAATTCGGGATCGATCGAACGGTGTTCGTTCTGGGCGTAAGGAGGCTGCTGCTCCTCGACTTCGGAGTTCGGGTCGCGCAGACGGTCCGTGATCTTGGACAGCCCTTCGATCATCTCGTCCGTGCGCCGGACCACCCAGATGGGCTGGCCGCGCCACTCGACGGAGATGCGCTGGCCCGGTTCGATCTCGCCGAGGGCGACCTCGACCGGAGCCCCGGCCGCCTGGGCGCGCGCACTCGGCTGCAGGGACGCCAGCATCGGTGCGGCGACTGCAGCCACACCGGCCCCGCCCACGACCGAAGTCGCGGCGACGAGGAACCGGCGACGGCCTCGATTTACGCCTTGGTTTGCCATGTTTGTCTCTCCAAACAACGTGTTGAAAGCGTGATGCGAGGATGCACCCGCCGGGCGCAGCCTGCTCGAAGGAGCCTTGTGGCTCTCTTGTTCGGACCCGACGGGCGGGCAGGAAAATCGTAATAGAATTCCCGAACACGCTAATAAGGTCAAGTACGACGCGGATCGTCGCGGCGTCGCAGGATCCGGGGCGTCCGCCGGCAGCAGACGGCTGCGGCCCGCGGCGCAGGGTATCAGGCCGGGTTGTCGAGATCGAGGAATTCGTGGGTCAGGTCGAACGTCCGCGCGCACCATTCGCCCAGCGCCCGCGGTCCGCCCCGCTCCGTCGCGTGGTGGCCGGCGGCCAGGTAGTGCACGCCCAGCTCGCGCGCCTCGTGCGTGGTCTGTTCGGAGATCTCGCCGCTGATGTAGGCATCGGCGCCCAGCTCGGCGGCGCGGGGCAGCAACGACTGGGCGCCCCCGCTGCACCAGGCCACCCGGCGCACGGGGTGTTCGCCGGCGGTAACCAGCAGGGGCTCGCGTCCGAGGGCGGTGGCGATGCGGCTGGCAAGCCCCGGGGCCGAGAGCGGCTCGTCCGGCGCGCCGACCAGGCCCACGCCGTCGTCACGCAGCGTACCGTCGGCTATCAGCCCCAGGTCGCGTGCCAGGGAGGCGTTGTTGCCCATCTCCGGATGGGCATCCAGGGGCAGATGGTAGGCGACGAGGTTCATTCCGCTCTCCAGCAGGCGACGGATCCGCCGCTGCTTCATGCCGGTGATGACCTGCGGCTCGCCTTTCCAGAAATAGCCGTGATGCACCAGCAGGACATCGGCGCCGCGCTCCGCGGCGGCCTCGATGGTGGCAGCGGAGGCGGTCACGGCACTGACCACGTGGCGCACCTCGGCGCGGCCCTCGACCTGCAGGCCATTGGGACAGTAATCGGTAAACAGGGCAGGCTCGAGTTGGGCGTCGAGGCCCGCAAGCAGCTCGTCACGATGCATGGGAGGGACTCCGGTTCCGGCCGGGCCGACGACCCGGGCAAGGGGTTGGGACTGGGGGTGTCAGGATCACATGATCCGCGCGGGCGGGCGTGCACATGGACGCGCGTTTCCTTAAGGAAACACTGGTCCATGTGCACGTTCGCGCTCGAGACGCTTTTGCGTGCGAACAAGGCGCGGCGACCGCCGTGCAGTCATTCTGCACAAGGAAGCCGCAACGCCGTGCGCGCGCCCGTTTTGATCAACAACGGGCGGCCGAGCCCCTTCGGGGTTGGCGCCCCGGGTTCCCCGATCCTGCGTTGCGCCGCTTGCGGGTAAGAACCACTACCCGCTGCACGACTACCCGCTGCACGACGCGCCTTGTCTCGGAAAACCCGGGGCACCAACGCGCACGTGCACATGGACCAGTGTTTCCTTAAGCTGCCCCATATGGTGAATTTTTCTCGCTTCTTCCTGCAAGCTGCGGCGACCGGCGTCCTGATCGCGGTGGCGATCGCGGTGTTCTTCCCGGACTGGCTCGGTACCGGCGAGGACGGCACGACCGTGGACCGGGTGGCAACGCCGGCCGAGGATGCCACAGCCGCGCCCGCTTCCTATGCGCCGGCCGTGGAACGCTCGGCCCCGGCCGTGGTGAACATCATGGCCTCGCGCACCGTGGAGCCGGACCCGGGCATGCTGCTGGAGGAATTCTTCGGCCGCCGGGTCCCGCCGCCCGGCGAACGCGAGGAATCCAGCCTGGGCTCGGGCGTGATCATGACCGGGCAGGGGCACATACTGACCAACCATCACGTGATCGAAGAAGCCGAGGCGATCGCGGTGGTCCTGCCCGATGGCCGGGCGTTGCCCGCGGAGATCATCGGGATCGATCCGGACACGGATCTGGCGGTGCTGCGGGTGGAGACCGACGAGCCGCCGGTCGCCCCCCTGGGCCGGTCCAGCGATCTGCGGGTGGGCGATGTGGTCCTCGCCATCGGCAATCCGTTCGGGGTGGGCCAGACCGTCACCCAGGGCATCGTGTCGGCCACCGGCCGCAACCGCCTGGGCATCAACACCTTCGAGGATTTCATCCAGACCGACGCCGCCATCAACCCCGGCAATTCGGGCGGGGCGCTGATCAATGCGCACGGCGAGCTGGTGGGGATCAACACCGCGATCTTTTCCCGCTCCGGCGGTTCCCACGGGATCGGCTTTGCCATCCCGGCGGATCTGGCCCGTGACGTGATGACCCAGATCATCGAACAGGGCTATGTAACGCGCGGCTGGCTGGGGATCGAAGTCCAGTCCCTGAGCCCGGACCTCGCCCGTTCGTTCGGTGTCGACGATGCCCTGGGAGTACTGGTCGCCGGTGTGCTGCGCGAAGGACCCGCCGCACAGGCCGGCATCGAGCCCGGGGACGTGATTACTCACCTCAACGGTGACCGGGTGGAATCCCCGCGCGATGCCCTCGACATCATCGCCCGCACGGCGCCGGGCGAGTCGCTGGGCATCCGCATCGAGCGCGCCGGCGACCGCCACGACCTGGCAGCAGAAGTCGCCCAGCGCCCCATCTGACGCCGGCCGCCACCCTTCCGGGGTGCCGCGGCCTCGGGGCCTCAGCTCTGCCCCAGCGCGGCCTCCAGCGCCTCGAGGAAACGGTCGTTGTCCTCCGGGCGGCCCACGGTGACCCGCAGGTGGTCGGCCAGCAGCGGATGTGCACGGCCCACGTCCTTGATCAGCACGCCCCGCTCGCGCAGCCCGGCGAACACCGCCGGCCCCTGCCCCTCCCCGACCCGGAAGAGGACAAAATTGGCCTGCGACGGAACCACCGAGGTGACGCCAGCCACCCCTTCCAGGGACTGCAGCAGACGACCCCGTTCGGCCATGATTGCCCGCGCCTGACCGTCCAGTACGTCACGATGATCCAGGGCAAAGCGGACGCTGCGCTGCGTCAGGGTGTTGATATTGTAGGGCAGGCGCAGCCGGTCCAGCGCGTCGATCCAGGCAGACTCCGCCGCCAGGTAGCCCAGCCGGGTACCCGCCAGGCCGAGCTTGGATACCGTCCGCATCACCAGCAGGCCCGCGGTACTCCCGGCCTGTGGCATGAAGCTGTGACCCGCGAACGGCGCGTAGGCCTCGTCCACCACGGTGATGCCGGGATTGGCTTCGATCACCGCCTGCACCGTCGCGGGGTCTTCCAGACGGCCGGTCGGATTGTTGGGGTGGGCCAGGAACACGATCGCCGGCTGCTCCTCGCGGATCGCCGCCAGCAGGGCATCCAGGTCGAGGGCAAAGTCGGGCCGCAGGGACACGCCGCGGAAGGGTACACCCAGCGCGCGCGCCAGCACGCCGTACATCACGAATCCGGGCTCGGGCGCGATCACCGGCCGCCCGCTGCCGGCCACTGCCTGGATCAGAATCTGGATCAGCTCGTCGGAGCCGTTGCCGAACATCAGCCCGGCGCCCTCGGGCACCGCCTCAACCGCACGCACGCGCGCCGCCAGGTCGCGCGCCGCGGCATCCGGGTAGCGATTGAGCTCGGGCTCGCTCAGGGCTTCCAGCCAGGCGGCCTCCAGCTCGCCCGGCCAGGGCCACGGATTTTCCATCGCGTCCAGCTTGAGCAGCCCCGTGGCATCCGCCACCGCGTAGGCCGGCTGCGCCAGAACCTCCGGGCGCATCAGGTCTTCCGGCCGGTCGTGGCGGCTCACGCTCACGATTCCCGCCGCAGTTCCGCGGAGCGTGCGTGCGCGGTCAGCCCCTCGCCATGGGCCAGCTCCGCAGCGGTGCGACCCAGCCGCGCCGCGCCTTCGGGCGAACACTGAATGATGCTGGAGCGTTTCTGGAAGTCGTAGACCCCCAGCGGGGACGAGAAACGGGCGGTGCGCGAAGTCGGCAGGACGTGGTTGGGCCCGGCGCAGTAGTCGCCCAGGGCCTCGGAGGTGTGCCGGCCCATGAACACCGCGCCGGCGTGCCGCAGTCCGGCGTCCAGCGCCGCCTGCGGGTCGGCCAGCGACAGCTCCAGGTGTTCGGGGGCGACCCGGTTGGCCACCGCAACGGCATCGTCCAGGTCGCGCGCGGCGATCAGCGCGCCGCGGTCCTGCAGACTCGTGCGAATGATGTCGGCCCGCGGCATGTCCGCCAGCAGGCGGTCCATCGCCTCGTTCACCCGATCGAGAAAGGCATGGTCCCAGGACACCAGGATCGCCTGGGCCTGTTCGTCGTGCTCCGCCTGCGAGAACAGGTCGGCCGCGATCCACTCGGGGTCGGTCTCGCCGTCGCAGACCACCAGGATCTCCGACGGACCGGCGATCATGTCGATCCCCACGGTGCCGAAGACCTCGCGCTTGGCCGCGGCGACGAAGATGTTGCCGGGGCCGACGATCTTGTCCACCGCCGGGATGGTGGCGGTTCCGAACGCGAGCGCCCCGACGGCCTGGGCACCGCCCACGGTGAACACCCGGTCCACCCCGGCGACCGCAGCAGCCGCCAGGACCAGATCATTCAGCTCGCCGTCCGGCGCCGGCACCACCATGATCAGCTGCTCGACCCCCGCGACCCGCGCCGGCACCGCATTCATCAGCACCGAGGACGGGTAGGCGGCCTTGCCGCCCGGCACATACAGCCCTACCGAGTCCAGCGGGGTCACCCGCTGCCCCAGCACCGTGCCGTCGGCGTCGGTGAACTGCCAGTCCTGCATCGACTGGTGTCGGGCGTATTCGCCGATGCGTTCGGCGGCCGTCTCCAGCGCCTCGCGCTGCGCCGCGGGTATCGCCTCCAGCGCCGCCTGCAGGCGTTGCTGCGGGACTTCCAGCCCGGCGACCGAGTCGCGCTCCAGGCGGTCGAAGCGCTCGGTGTAGCGCAGCACCGCGGCGTCCCCCTCGGCCTTCACCGCGTCGAGGATCTCGCGCACCGCGTCGCGCACCCCGGCCTCCTCGCCCGACTCCCAGGCGAGCAGGCGCTCCAGCTCGGTTGCGAATCCGGTGTCCCGCGTGTCGAGTCGCTTGATCGAAGGCATGGCGTGTCCTCGTGCCCGGGCGTCAGGCCGGGGTGTTGTGCTTGCGGCGCGCGCGCACGGCTTCCGCCAGCCCGCGCAGGGTGGCCTCGGAGTCATCCCAGCCCATGCAGGCGTCGGTAATGCTCTGGCCGTAGTTCAGCGGCTGCCCCGGGAGGATATCCTGGCGCCCGCCGAGGAGATGGCTTTCCAGCATCACCCCAATGATCCGCCGATCCCCCCCGGCGATCTGCTCGCCCAGCACCCGCGCGACCTCCATCTGCTGCGCCGGGTCCTTGCGCGAGTTGGCATGGCTGCAGTCCACCATCACCTGTTCGGGCAGCTCGGCCATCTGCAGCTCCCGGCACGCCTGGTCGATGCTCTCGGCATCGTAGTTGGGCTGTTTGCCACCGCGCAGGATGATGTGACAGTCGTCGTTGCCGGTGGTGGAGAAGATCGCCGAGCGCCCGGCCTTGGTCACCGACAGGAAGTGGTGCGGCCGCGACGCCGAACGGATCGCGTCGATCGCCACCCGCAGACTGCCGTCGGTGGAGTTCTTGAAGCCCACCGGGCACGACAACCCGGAGGCCAGCTCGCGATGCACCTGGCTCTCGGTGGTGCGGGCGCCGATCGCGCCCCAGGCGACCAGGTCGGCAATGTACTGCGGGCTGATCAGGTCGAGGTACTCGGTGGCCGCCGGCATGCCCTTGACCGCCAGATCGCGCAGCAGTCCGCGTGCCACGCGCAGCCCCTTGTTGATGTGGAAGCTGCCGTCCAGATCCGGATCGTTGATCAGGCCCTTCCACCCCACCGTGGTACGCGGTTTCTCGAAATACACCCGCATCACGATGTTCAGCGCATCGGAGAGTTCATCACGCAGGGGCTTGAGGCGGTCGGCATAGTCCAGCGCGGCATCCACGTCGTGGATCGAGCAGGGGCCCACGATCACCTGCAGGCGGTCGTCCTCGCCATGCAGGATCCGATGGCAGGCCTGGCGGGCCTCGTACACCGTGTCGGATGCCGCATCGGTGATCGGCAGTTCGTCGCGCACGGTGTCCGGGGCGGACACCTCCTGGATGTCACGGATCCTGAGGTCGTCGGTATCGGCGGTCATGGCAGTCTCGGTTACGTCGTCGCGGGCGTCACGGCCTCGCGCAGGTTCTCAATGAGATTTTGAATCAGTCCATGTCTCATCTTCATGGCTGCCTGATTCACGATCAACCGGGAACTGATGGGGGTAATCTCCTCCAGCGGCTCCAGGCCGTTGGCGCGCAGCGTATTGCCGGTATCCACCAGATCCACGATGTAGTCGGCCAGCCCCACCAGCGGCGCGAGTTCCATCGAGCCATACAGCTTGACGATCTCCACCTGGCGCCCCTGGCTGGCGAAATAATTACGCGTGATGTTCACGAACTTGGTCGCGATCCGCAGGCGCGTGCCCGGGTCCGGCTGCTGCCCCGGGTGGCCCGCCAGCATCATGCGGCAGCGGGCGATGCCCAGATCAAGCGGTTCGTACAGCCCGGCGGCCCCGTGCTCCATCAGCACGTCCTTGCCGGCCACTCCCACCGCGGCGGCACCGTGCTGCACGTAGGTCGGCACGTCGGTGGTCCGCACCACCACGATCTTCACGTCCTCGCGAGTGGTGTCGAGGATCAGCTTGCGTGTCCTGTCCGGATCTTCCAGCGGCTCGATCCCCGCCTGTGCCAGCAGCGGCAGGGTGTCCTCGAGGATGCGGCCCTTGGACAGGGCAATGGTCAGGGTATTGGCGTCCATCATGTCAGGCAGGCTCCCGGCGAATCGTTGCGCCGATCTGGCTCAGTTTTTCCTCGATGCATTCATAACCGCGATCGATATGGTAGATGCGCTCCACGGCGGTCTCCCCCTCGGCGACCAGACCGGCGAGGATCAGGCTGGCCGAGGCGCGCAGGTCGGTGGCCATCACCGGCGCACCGACCAGCTGTTCCACACCCTCGACGATCGCGGTGTTCCCCTCGATGGTGATCCGGGCGCCCATGCGCTGCAGTTCCAGCGCATGCATGAAGCGGTTCTCGAACACCGTCTCCACCACCGAACCGGTTCCCTCGGCGACCGTGTTCATCGCCATCATCTGCGCCTGCATGTCGGTCGGAAACGCGGGAAAGGGCGCGGTCCGCAGATTCACCGCCCGCGGGCGACGCCCCCGCATGTCCAGATCGATCCAGTCCGGACCGGTCTCCACCCGGGCGCCCGCTTCGTCCAGCTTGGCCAGCACCGCATCGAGCAGCTCCGGCCGGGTGTTGCGGGTGCACACATGCCCCCGGGTCATCGCGGCTCCGACCAGGAAAGTCCCGGTCTCGATGCGATCGGGCATCACGTCGTAATCGCAGCCATGCAGGCGCTCCACGCCCTCGACCCGGATGGTGTCGGTCCCGGCGCCGCGGATCCTGGCCCCCATCGCGGTCAGGCAGTCGGCCAGGTCCACCACCTCCGGCTCGCGGGCGGCGTTTTCGATCAGGGTCTCGCCCTCGGCCAGGGTCGCCGCCATCAGCAGGTTCTCGGTGCCGGTGACGGTGACCTGGTCGAACACCACCCGCGCGCCCTGCAGCCGCCCGGCCCGCGCATGGATGTAGCCACCATCGACGTCGATCTCGGCGCCCAGCGCCTCCAGCCCGCGCAGATGCAGATTCACCGGCCGCGAACCGATCGCGCAGCCCCCGGGCAGGGACACCTCGGCCTCGCCGAAGCGCGCCAGCAGCGGCCCCAGCACCAGGATGGACGCGCGCATGGTCTTGACCAGATCGTAGGGCGCAACGCACTGGGTCAGGGTGGCGGGATCCACCTCGATGCGCATGCGCTCGTTCACCGTGAGGCTCACGCCCATGCGCCCCAGCAGTTCCATGGTGGTGGTCACGTCCTGCAGGTGCGGTACGTTGCCGATCACCATGGGGCTGTCGGCCAGCAGCGTCGCCGACAGGATGGGGAGTACCGCGTTCTTGGCGCCGGAGACCCAGACCTGACCGTCCAGGGGCTCGCCGCCGGTGATGATGAGCTTGTCCATGTATTGCCCGGTTCGCACGCCGGGCCAGGAGCGGACCGGCAAAACCCGCAATGATAACGAAACTGCGTCGCCGGCGCGCGGCGCCCCGCCCCGGGCCGGTCAGTGGCAGCCGGGCGGATCCGCCGCCTTCGCCGCGGATTCACTGATCACGCCCCGCAGGTCGTACAGTTCCAGCAGGGGCGCCAGCCGTGCGGGCACCGGCTCGAACACCAGGAAATGCCCCCGGTGCCGGGCCTGGCGCCACAGGGTCACCAGAAACGCCAGACCGGCACTGTCGATGCGCCCGGTGTCGTCCAGCGCCACCCGGGCATGTTCGGGCAGGCCCTGCCACAGCGGCCGCACCTGGCGTTCCAGCCCCGGCACGGTCACGAAGGTCAGATGACCGCGCAGCACCAGGCCCGCGTCATCGGCGGTAATCCGGGCGTCGCTCACCGGTCCTCCGCAGCGCCGGTCTCCTCGGCCACGTCGTCCACCGCCTCCTCGATCAGCTCCTCGTCGCCATCCTCCAGGCGCACGATCAGCTCCTCGAGCCCGTCACGGGAGATCTCGTCACCGAAGCGGCTGCGGAAATTGCCCACGAACGACAGCCCCTCGGCCTCCACGTCGAACACCTTCCATTCGCCATTGACCGGACGCAGGCGGTAATTGACCTGCAGGTTGGACTGCCCGGACCCCATCACGATCTCGCTGGCCACCACCGCCATGCGGTCGTCCTCGCGCGAGCGCCGTTCGATGATGCGCACTTCCTTGTCCAGGTGATCCGCCAGCTGCACCCCGTAGACCTGCAGCAGGGTCGTGGTGAAGGCCTCGGTGAAGCGGCTGCGCTGCTCGTCGGACGCATCGCGCCAGTGGCGCGCCAGTACCAGCCGTGCCATGCCGTCCACGTCGACATGCGGCAGCACCCGCTCGCGCAGCACCTCGATCACGAACTCGGGCTCTTCCTGCGCGCGCTCCTCGTTCTCGCGCAGGACCTCGTACACCTCGTTCACCGAGCGCTCCATCATCTGCACCGGGCTTTCGGCCTGAGCGGCCGGGGCCAGCGTCGCCAGCAGCAGGGCCGCCGCGGCCAGCCATGCCGGCGCGGTACGCGGGGAACGAACGAAATTCGGCAACAAACGCATGGCACACTCCCTCGGGGTTGGGTGGCCGGGATGACTCAGTCATCCCCCATGTTGGTCATGAACCGACCGATCAGGTTCTCGAGGACCACGGCCGACTGGGTGAACAGGATCCGGTCACCGTCCTGCAGGGTATCGTAGTCGCCACCCGGCTCCAGCGCGACGTACTGCTCGCCCAGCAGGCCCGCGGTATGAATGCTCGCCTGGGTATCCGCCGGCAGGTAGTCGTGTTCCGAACGGATCGCCAGGGTCACCTTCGCCTCGAAGGCCTCGGGGTCGTAGCGGATGTCGGCCACGCGGCCGACCCGCACCCCGGAGATGTTGACCGGCGCGCGCACCTTCAGCCCGCCCACGTTGGAGAAGTAGGCGGTTACCTCGTAGGTGTCGCCGTCGCGATATTCGGTGATGTTGCTGACCTGCACCGCCAGATAGAACAGCGCCGCCACGCCCAGGAGCACGAACACCCCGACGGCCAGTTCGACGAAACGCATCTTCATGATTGCTTCTCCACTTCTCAGTCCCCGCCGAACATCAGGCCGGTCAGGATGAAATCGAGCCCCAGCACGGCCAGCGAGGAGACCACCACCGTCTGCGTGGTCGCGCGCGAGATACCCTCCGAGGTCGGCGAGGCGTCCACGCCCTGGAACACCGCGATCCAGGTGACCACGAAGCCGAACACGATGCTCTTGATGACCCCGGAGAGGACATCCTCGTTCCAGTCGGTCACCGCCTGCATCTGCGAGAAGTAGGCCCCGCTGTCCACGCCCAGCAGCCCGACCCCGACGATGTAACCGCCCATCACGCCCACCGCGCTGAACATCGCGGCGAGCAGCGGCATGGACAGGAAGCCGGCAACGAAGCGCGGTGCGAACACCCGGCGGTAGGGATTCACCGCCATCATCTCCATCGCCGAGAGCTGCTCGGTGGTCTTCATCAGGCCCAGTTCGGCGGTCAGCGCGGAGCCGGCGCGTCCGGCGAACAGCAGCGCGGTCACCACCGGCCCCAGCTCGCGCACCAGTGACAGCGCGACCACCCCGCCCAGGGCCTCGGCAGCGCCGAAGTCCACCAGGGTGATATAGCCCTGATAGCCCAGCACCATGCCCACGAACAGCCCCGAGACGACCACGATCAGCAGCGAGCGCACGCCCACCGAATAGACCTGCCACACGGTCAGGCCGAAGCGCCGCACCACCGCATCCAGCGCGGCGAAGGTCCGCAGCAGGAACATCGAGGCCCGCCCCAGCACCGCCAGGGCATTCAGGCTGAAGCGCCCGACCGACGCGATCGCGTCAATCATGGTTGCGCCCTCCCACGTCCAGCAGGTCGTCCTGATACGAGTCCCCGGGATAATGGAACGGCAC
Source organism: Thioalkalivibrio sp. ALE23 (assembly GCF_000378545.1). Lineage (NCBI taxonomy): Bacteria > Pseudomonadati > Pseudomonadota > Gammaproteobacteria > Chromatiales > Ectothiorhodospiraceae > Thioalkalivibrio > Thioalkalivibrio sp. ALE23. Next base: position 672,521 of record NZ_KB900031.1, read on the forward strand.
CGGCCCGTCCGGCCGACCTTCCAGGAACTGGGCGGACCAGTCGGATGCCCGCGCCTGCAGCGCATCCGGCGGGCCGGCGTCCACCGCGCGTCCCTCGGCGATCAGCACCACGTGATCGGAGATACTCATGGCCTCGTTCACGTCGTGCGACACCAGCACGCTGGTGAGCCCGAGGCTGTGGTTGGTGCGCCGGATCAGGGTCACGATCTGGCCCATGGTGATGGGGTCGAGACCGGTGAACGGCTCGTCGTACATGATCAGTTCCGGATCCAGCGCCAGCGCCCGCGCCAGCGCCACGCGCCGGGCCATGCCGCCGGACAGCTCGGCCGGGTCCATGTCGCGGGCCGCGCGCAGGCCGACCGCCTCCAGCTTCATCAGCACCAGGGTACGCAGGATATCCTCGGGCAGATCGGTGTGCTCGCGCAGCGGGAAGGCCACATTCTCGAACACCGACAGGTCGGTCAGCAGGGCCCCGGTCTGGAACAGCAGCCCCATGCGCTTGCGCACCGCGTACAGGCGGCGTGTCGACAGCCGCCCGATCTCCTCGCCGTCGACCAGGATGCGTCCCGCATCCGGGCGCAGCTGGCCACCGATCAGCCGCAGCAGCGTAGTCTTGCCACTGCCGCTGGGGCCCATCACGGTGGTCACGCGCCCGCGCGGCACCTCCAGCGAAAGCCCGTCAAACACGGGCTTCCGGCCACGGCGGAAATGCAGGTCCTCCACCACGATGTGCGGCGTTTCGGCGGATGCGGACTGGCTCACATTCGAGTCTCCCGGGATGCGGGCGCGACGACCCTCGCGGCGCGGCGCAGGCATGGACGCCGGAGTCTGGCCCCGGCCGCACGGTGCGTCAAACCAGCGTGAATCACGTCAACAGTTTCGCGATGGTGCGCACATCGTCGAGCACGCCCGGCGAGGCCTCGAGGAACACCGGCACCGTCCCGGCGGGGCTGCATCCGGCCAGTGCCTCCACCAGCACGCGCCAGCCGGCGGGATCCGGCTCGCCCGCAGGACGCAGACGCCAGAGCCCCGGCCCCTCGCCGGCATGGAGCTGCGGGTACCAGATCGCCTCGTCCACCCCGGGCAACCCCACGGATTCGCCCGGACCTGTCGCCTGCAGGCGTTCCAGGCCTGCGCCCCGCAGCCCGGCAACCGCCGCCTCGACGGCCGCCCCCGGCTCGAACGCCACCCCCTCGAGACGCTCGCCGAGGGTCGCGGCGAGACGGGCCAGAGCGGCGGTCCCCGCCTCCGCGGGCACGTCCGCGGGCCAGCTGACGGTCACGCGCAGGTTGAGCGGCACCGCGTCGTCCCAGTCCCCGAACGGGGCGGAGAGCGCCCCGTCGGCCCCCAGCACCCCGGGCACGAACACCCGCGAACGAAAATGGCCAAGATAGGCCAGCTGCCAGTCCAGCGGCAGACTGGCCGGGAAATACCCGTCCCAGGCCGGTGTACCCGGCCGGGCGACCGCGGCCGGCTGAAGCTGCACGCGCTTCCCTTCGGTTGCCGCGCCCGATGGATCTCCTGCCGTCATGTGTCTCCCCCGTTGCGACTTGCCAGCACCCCGGTGGCGCGGCACAGTTTCCCGATGCACTTCGACCTCTTCCACGAGATCTCCGTCCCCGAATTCCTCGGTATCGACGAACACCGCGCGATCGAGGACACCCTGGCACTGTGGGATCTCGCCGACACCCTCGGATTCAACACCGCGTGGCTGGTGGAACACCACCTGATGCCGGAGTTCTCGCATTCCACCGCGCCGGATCTGGTGCTCGCCGCGGCCAGCCAGCGCACCCGGAACCTGCGCCTGGGCCTGGGGGTCGTGCCCCTGCCCTATCACCACCCGCTGCGGGTCGCGCAGCGCGTCGGCATGCTCGACCAGCTCTCCGGGGGACGCCTGGAGCTGGGCATCGGCCGCGGCTTCTCGCCGCCGGAATATGCCACATTCGGCGCCGAGATGAGCGAGGGCCGCGCCCGGGTGGATGCCGGACTGGATGCGCTGCGCCAGGCCTTCGCCACCGGCCGCATCACCCAGCACGGGCCCTTCCACCACCTCGACGACGTCCCGGTAATGCCGGCACCGCTGCAGGACCCGCACCCGCCGCTGTGGACCGCCGCGGTCAGTCCCGAGTCGTTCACCTGGGCAGCCGAACAGGGCATCGGTGCGCTGGCCGGCCCGTTCAAGCCGTGGCAGATGATCCGCGAGGACATCCGCCTGTACCGCGAGGGCTGGACCCATGCCGCCGGCGACACCCCGCATCCGCCGCGCGTGGGCATGACCCTCGGCGTGCTGTGTCTGCCGGACGGCAAGCGTGCCCGACGCGAGGCCAAGCCCGCGTTCGAATGGTTCTACCGCAACATGTTCCGGCAGACCCTGCCGGTGCTGGAACGCCTGATCGAGGGCTACGACTACTACCGCTCGCTGGGCCGCTTCCGCCACCTGGTCAAGGCCGGGATCAATCTGAAGATCCTCGACATGCTGGGCATGACGCTGGTCGGCACCCCCGAGGAATGCCGCGAGCGCATCGAGGCCCTGCGCGAGGCGGGCGTGGACCATCTGCTGCTGGCCTTCGGCGCCGGGGCCGTGCCGCGCGAACTGGCGGAGGAGTCCATGCGCTGCTTCGCCGAAGAGGTCATGCCGGAATTCCTCGATGGCCCCGCCCCGACCGGATAACCGCATGCGTGTTGCCGTCACCGGTGCGGCGGGTCGCATCGGCCGGGTCCTGCTGCCCGAACTGCTGCACACCCCGGAGGTGGAGCGGATCATTGCCCTGGATCGCGAACCGGCGGACTTCCCCGGGGCCGCGACCCTGCCGGCGGACCGCTACGACCTGCGCCAGAAGGATCTGGCGCAACTGACGCCCGAAGACCTCGCCGGGACCGATACCCTGGTGCACCTGGCCTTCCAGCTGATGGGCGGGCACGGCGGACGCCGGCGCCACGACCGCGACTGGGTTCGCCGGCAGAACGTGGACCTGTCGCGGTCGGTCTTCGCGGCCGCCGCGCAGGCCGGTGTGCGCCATGTGGTGTTCCTCTCCAGCGCCGCGGTCTACGGCCCGTGGCCGGACTCGCCCGTCCCCCTGAGCGAGGACCAGCCGCCCCGCCCGCGCTTCCCCTATGCCGAGGACAAGGTCGCCACCGAACAGGCCCTGGAGGCTCTGGACCGCGAGCATCCGGAGCTGGTGACCACCGTGCTGCGGCCGCCCGCGGTGGTCGGGCCACATGCCCAGCCGCTGCTGCAGCGGATCGCCCGCAGCCGCCTTCACCCCGCCGGGATCGACGCACCGGTGCAGATCCTGTGGGAGGAGGACGCCGCGCGAGCGATCGCCGCCGCAGTCACCCGCCGTGCCCCGGGCTGCTTCAACCTGGGCACCGAACCGGTGTGGTCGCTGCGCGCCATGGCCCGTCACGGTCGGCGCCTGACCCTGCCGGTGCCCGCCGGCCTCATCCGCAGACTGCACCCGCTGGCCTGGCGCCTGAGCGCGCGCGCCGGCGACCCGGGCTGGGTGCGCGGGCTCGACGGCCCGCTGGTCCTGGACTGCACCCGCGCACGCCGGGAACTCGACTGGCAACCCCGGGTCACGACCCCAGAGTGCCTCGAGCTCCTGCGGGTCGGCCATCGATAGGGGGCGACCGGACCGCGCATGCTGCTGCCGCTGCTCGCCGTCGTCGGTGGTCTCGTACTGCTCGCCGCCAGTGCCGATCGCTTCGTGTTCGGCGCCGCCGGCCTGGCGCGCGGGCTCGGGGTCTCGCCGGTGCTGATCGGCCTTACCGTAGTCGCCTTCGGCACTTCGGCCCCGGAGATCATCGTCTCGCTGCTGGCCAGCCTGCAGGGGGCGCCGGGGCTGGCGGTGGGCAACGCGATCGGCTCGAACATCGCCAACCTGGGACTGGTACTCGGGCTGGCCGCCCTGATCGCCCCGATCATCGCCGGTCACGGGCTGGTACGACGCGAACTGCCACTGTTGCTGCTGGCCACGCTCGGCGTGCTGTTGCTGCTGCTGGACGGCCGGCTGGCGCGGGCGGAAGGGGTGATCATGCTGGCCGGCCTGATCGCGGTCGTGGTCTGGATGATCCGCGCGGCCCGCCACCCCGGCACGCCCCCGGAGTCCGACCCCGGGCTGACCCCGCGCCCGCCGGCGGCCACGCCCGGCGGTCTCCCGGCGGCCCTGGGGTGGCTCGCCGGCGGTCTGGTGGCGTTGCTGGCGAGCAGCCAGGCGCTGGTCTGGGGGGCGGTCGAGATCGCCACCGCCCTGGGAGCCGGCGAACTGCTGATCGGCCTGACCCTGGTCGCGATCGGCACCAGTCTGCCGGAGCTGGCCACCACCGTGGCCAGCGCGCTGCGGCGCGAAACCGGCATGGCCCTCGGCAACGTCGTCGGCTCCAATCTGTTCAACCTGCTGGCGGTGCTGGCGGTACCCGCCGTGATCGCGCCACTGGCGGTGGAACCCGCAGTGCTGACCCGTGACTATCCGGTGATGCTGGCCCTGACCGTGGCGGTGCTGCTGGCCGCCCGCTTCGGCGCCGGCCGCATCACCCGCTGGCACGGGGCCCTTCTCCTGCTGGCCTTCAGCGGCTACCTTGTGACTCTCGCAATCACGGCACCGGCATGGATCTGAACCCCGAAACCACCCGCAAGCTCGCCCTCGCGGTCCTCGAGAACGAAGCCGATGCGGTGCGCGGCCTCGCCGCGCGCATCGACGACGCCTTCCTCGCGGCCTGCCGCCACATCCTCGACTGCCGCGGGCGCGTGGTGGTCACTGGCATGGGCAAGTCCGGCCACATCGGCAGCAAGCTGGCGGCCACCCTCGCCTCCACCGGCACGCCGGCGTTCTTCGTGCACCCCGGGGAGGCCAGCCACGGCGATCTCGGCATGATCACCCGCGACGACGTGGTGATCGCGCTGTCGAACTCCGGCGAGACCGACGAGCTCCTGACCATCCTGCCGCTGATCCGGCGCCTCGACGTCCCGCTGATCGCGATGACCGGCAATCCCGGTTCGCGCCTGGGCACCGATGCCAGCGTCCATCTGGACGTCAGCGTGGAACGCGAGGCCTGCCCGCTGGGACTGGCCCCCACCTCCAGCACCACCGCGGCCCTGGCGATGAGCGATGCCCTGGCGGTGGCGGTGCTGGATGCGCGCGGCTTCACCGCCGACGATTTCGCCCGTTCGCACCCCGGCGGGCGCCTCGGGCGGCGCCTGCTGATCCACGTCGGCGACATCATGCATACCGGCGAGGCGATCCCGCGCATCGCGCCCGAAGCGCCGCTGAAGGACGCGCTGTTCGAGATCACCCGCAAGGGACTGGGACTGGTGATCGTCAGCGACGCCGACGCGCGAATCCTGGGGGTCTTCACCGACGGCGACCTGCGCCGCACCCTGGACCGGGGCGAGAGCCTGGAGACGCTGACCATTGGCGAGGTGATGACCCGGGGCGGGCACACCGCCCGCGCCGACTGGCTGGCCGCGGAGGCCCTGGAGGTGATGGAAAGCCGCCGCATCAACGCCCTCCCGGTCGCCGATGCGGACGGCCGGCTGCAGGGGGTGATCAACATGCACGACCTGCTGCGCGCGGGGGTCGCCTGATGCATGACGACATCGATCTCGCCGGCCTGCAGCGCGGCACCCGACTGCTGATCCTGGACGTCGACGGCGTGCTGACCGACGGCGCGCTGTTCCTCGGCGACGGTGGCGAACAGTACAAGGCCTTCCACAGCCGCGACGGCCACGGCCTGCGCATGGCCATGGACGAAGGCCTGGAGGTCGCGATCCTGACCGGGCGGCAGTCGGCGGTCGTCGAACATCGCCTGCAGGATCTGGGCATCCGCCACTGCATCCAGGGCCGGCGGGACAAGGGGGAGGCACTGGCACAGCTGCTGCAGCAGACCGGGCACCGCGCCGACGTGGCCGCGTTCGTCGGCGACGACGTGGTCGATCTGCCGGCGATGCGACGGGTTGGCCTGGGCATCGCGGTCGGCGACGCCCATCCGTTCGTGCGCCAGCACGCGCAATGGGTCACCACGGCCGGTGGCGGGCGCGGCGCGGTCCGCGAAGTCTGCGAGGACCTGCTGGCCGCGCGCGGCCGCCTTGAGGCCGTGCTCGAAAGCTACCTGCACGCATGACCCCGGATCCGCGCCGCACCCCGCTCGCCGCCCGGCTGCTGGCCGCCGGATGCCTGCTCGCCGGGCCGGCAGCGGCCGAGCCGCCCGCCGAACCCGCGGCCGACGCGGAACCTACGCTGCAGATCGAGGGGTTTACCGCGCATGTCACCGGCGAGGACGGGCGGCCCACCCACCGCCTGCAGGGGTCGCGGCTGCGCGAATACGACCGGGATGCGGTCCAGTTCATCGATGACCCGGAGCTGGATCTGCTGGACCAACGGGGCCTGAACTGGACCTGGCGCGCCCCGCGCGCGGCACATCAGCCCGATCGCGAACTGCTGCATACCTTCGGCCACACCCGCGGCCTGCGCCCCGAACGCGACGCGCGCGTACGCACGGTGATCGAGTCGCGCGACGTGCGCGTGGCGCTGGACACCCGGCTGACGACCTCGTCGGCCCCGAGCACCCTGGAACAGCCGGGACTGTTCCAGAGGGGTACCGGCCTGCGCGCCGACCCGCAAGCGGATACCATTGAGCTGCTCGCCGAGGTCTACACGCTGTACAGCGACCTGCCGCAGGAGGACCGCCCGGAATGAACCCGGCCACAACCGAACATCGCCGCGCGGGCATCCGCCGACCGGCCCCGCTGCTTGCCGTGGCGGGCATACTCGCACTGTTCCTGGCGGCCCCGCCGGCGACCGGCCGCGAGGATGCCCTGCCGGTGGAGATCACCGCGGACCACGCCGAGATGGACGAACGCGCGGGCACCGGAACCTACACCGGCGACGTGATCGTGGTGCGCGGCGATGCCACGCTGGAAGCGGACCGCGTGATCGTGCACATGCGCGAGCGCCGCCCCTACGAGATCGAGGCCCACGGCGAGCCCGCACGCCTGGAGTCGCCCGATCCCGAGACCGGCGAGACGCGCATCGCCGAAGGGCTGCGCATCGACTATTTCCTCGACGAGGAACGCGTGATCCTGACCGAACGGGCACGCGTCATCACCGCCGCCGAGGATGCCCGCGGGCAGCGCATCACCTACGATCTCGAACGCGACGTGATCCGCGCCGAACGCGGCGACACCGACGACGAGCGCGTGCACATCCGCCTGCAGCCACGCGAGGACAATCCATGACCCCCGCGGCCGACGGCCATCTGGTCGCCCGCGAGCTGAGCAAGCGCTATGGCCAGCGTACCGTGCTGGACGCGATGGATGTGGACCTGGTGCCCGGCGAAGTGGTCGGCCTGCTGGGACCCAACGGAGCCGGCAAGACCACCTGCTTCTACAGCCTGGTCGGACTGATCCGGCCCAATACCGGGCGCATCACCCTGGGCGGGCGCGACATCACCCGGGCGCCCATCCACGAACGCGCCCGCGCCGGGCTGGGCTATCTCCCGCAGGAGGCATCGATCTTTCGCCGCCTGTCGGTCCAGGACAACCTGCAGGCGGTGCTGGAACTGCGCCCGGAACTCGACCGCCACGAGCGCCGCCGCATCGGCGACGCCCTGATCGAGGAATTCCAGCTGGAGACCGTGCGCCACAGCCCCGGGATCGCGCTGTCCGGAGGCGAGCGGCGGCGCGCCGAGATCGCCCGCGCGCTGGCCGGCGATCCGCGGTTCATCTGTCTGGACGAACCGTTTGCCGGGGTCGATCCGATCTCGGTCGGCGAGATCCAGGAAGTCATCCGCCACCTGGCCGAACGCGGCATCGGCGTACTAATCTCGGATCACAACGTACGCGAGACCCTGGGCATCTGCCATCGCGCGTACATCCTCAGCGAGGGGCGCCTGCTGAGCGCGGGCACGCCGGACGAACTGCTGGCCGACACCCGCGTGCGCGAGGTCTACCTCGGCGAAAACTTCCGCCTGTGACACCGACCGCCGCACCCGGACGGTGCACAAGCCCGCAGCAAGGGATTACTATTCACTTATGGTGACCAACGCCTTTCCCAACTCATGCTGAAGCCCGGGCTGAATCTGCAGCTCGGTCAGACGCTGACCATGACGCCGCAGCTGCAGCAGGCCATCCGGCTGCTGCAGCTGTCCACGCTGGAGCTCCAGGCCGAGATCCAGCAGGCGCTGGAAAGCAATCCCATGCTGGAACAGGCCGAGGATGACGAACTCGGTGCCGACGCGGGGGACACCGACAGCGACGCGAACACCGACGACGGCGAGAGCGGCAGCGACAACGCCGGCACCGGCGAAACGGTGGATGCCGGCGGCTCGGAGGACGTCATCCCCGACGAGCTGGTGACCGACAGCCGCTGGGAAGACATCTACGACGCCAGCGCCAGCCCGCGCGGTCTGGACGACCGCGACCCGCTGGAGAACACCTCGGACGACGACGGCGGCGGCGGGCTGCAGGATCACCTGCTGTGGCAGCTGCATCTGTCGCACCTGACCCCGCGCGACCAGCGCATCGGCGCCGCCCTGATCGACACCATCAACGGCGACGGCTACCTCGAGGGTGACGTCGAGACCCTGGCCGAGACCATCAGCCGGAGTGAAGACCCCCCCGTCGACACCGACGAGGTCGAGGCCGTACGCCACTGGTTGCAGCACTGCGACCCGCTGGGGGTCGGTTCGCTGGATCTGCGCGAGTGCCTGGAGGTCCAGCTGGGCGAGCTGGCGCCGGACGCCCCCTCGCGCGAGGCGGCGCGCGCGCTCCTGGAACACGGCATGGACGCCCTTGCCCGGCGTGACTACAAGGCCCTGCAGCGCCAGAGCGGCGTACGCGATGGCAACGAACTGGCCGCGGCGCTGGACCTGATCCGCACGCTCAACCCGCGCCCCGGCGCCCAGATCAGCGAGACACCGCCGGAATACGTGGTCCCGGATGTCTACGTGCGTCATACCGACCGGGGCTGGCAGGTCGACCTGAATCCCGAGATCGCCCCGCGCATTCGCATCAACGACCTCTACGCCGGCATGGTCCGCCAGGTCTCCGATGCCCGCGACAGCGCCTTCATGCGCGATCAGCTGCAGGAGGCGCGATGGTTCATCAAGAGCCTGCACAGCCGCAACGACACCCTGCTGCGCGTGGCGCGCGCGATCGTCGAACGCCAGCAGGGGTTCCTGGAACACGGCGAGGTGGCGATGCAGCCGCTGATCCTGCGCGACATCGCCGAAGCCCTGGAGATGCACGAGTCCACGATCTCGCGGGTGACCACGCAGAAATACATGCACACCCCCCGCGGGGTGTTCGAATTCAAGTATTTCTTCTCCAGTCACGTGGGCACCAGCGACGGCGGGGAATGCTCCGCGACCGCGATTCGTGCCATGATCCGCGAACTCATCGAAGAGGAAACGCCGGGCAAACCGCTCAGCGATTCCCGCCTCGCCCAGATCCTGGCGGATCGGGGCATCAACGTGGCCCGGCGTACCGTGGCCAAATACCGGGAGGGCATGAACCTGCCATCCTCCAGCGAGCGCCGCCAGATGGCCGCCATGCCGACCGGAAGCAAACCGAAAGGAGCCTGACCCATGCAGATCAATCTCACCGGACACCACGTCGACATCACCGACGCCCTGCGCGACTACGTCAACGAGAAATTCCAGAAGCTGGAACGCCACTTCGACAAGGTGATCGACGTGCACGTGGTGCTGAACCACGAGAAGACGCAGAAGCTGCACAACAAGGCGGAAGCGAATCTGCAGGTCAGCGGCAACCACATCCACGCCGAGGCCAGCCACGATGACATGTACGCCGCCATCGACGGCCTGATCGACAAGGTCGACCGCCAGCTGATCAAGCACAAGGAGAAGGTCAAGGATCATCATCGCGCCGAGGGCGCCCAGCGCAACCGCGAACAACCCGAGTAAGCCGATGAATCCGGCCGAGCTCATCACCCCGGAGCGCATCGGACTGGAAACCGACTGCTCCAGCAAGAAACGAGCGCTGGAAACCCTCGCCGATCTGCTGGTGGACGGGGCCGCGGACGGACTGGCGGCCAGTGCCGCGTTCGAAGCCATGTCGGCCCGCGAAAAACTGGGCTCCACCGGGCTCGGCCATGGCGTGGCGATCCCGCACGGCCGTCTCGCCGAGCTGGATACGCCCCGCATCGCGGTCCTGCGTCTGGATCAGGGCGTGGATTTCGAAGCCATGGACCACGAACCGGTGGACATCCTGATCGCCCTGCTGGTGCCGGAAGAGGCCACCAGCGAACACCTGGACCTGCTGGCCCAGCTCGCGCGCGGGCTGTCGCAGCCGGACACCCTCGCCGGCATCCGGCGCGCCGCGGACAGCACGGGGGTCCAGCAGGCCCTCAGCCGGGCGCTGGGAGACACCTGACCATGGCCGACCGGGCGGAAGCGGCAGCCGACGGCACCGCGAGCAACATCACCATCGCCGCGCTCACGCGGGCGATGGGGAGCCGTCTGGACCTGCGCTACGTCCACGGAGAGGAGGCCGCGGGCGACCGCGAACTCCTGGGATTCGGGGATGGCGACCTGCCGCTGGCCGGCCACCTGAACCTGATCCGCCCCAACCGCATCCAGGTCATCGGCGACTACGAGGCCCGCTACATCGCCGGCCTGTCCGACGAGCAGCGTGACCACCTGGTGCTGGAAATGGCCCGCACCGGTACTACCATGGTGATCTTCGCCGAGGACACCTGCCCGTTCCCGCGCATGCCGCAGACAGGTGACGACCCCCTGCCGGTGATCCTGTGCACACGCACATCCTCGCACGAAGTCATCGCGCTGCTGCGCTATTTCCTGCAGCAGCGCCTCGCCCATTTCGAGGTGCGCCACGGGGTGTTCATGGAGATCCTCGGGATCGGTGTACTGATCTCGGGGGCCTCCAGCGTCGGCAAGAGCGAGGTCGCACTCGAGCTGATCTCGCGTGGCCACCGGCTGATCGCCGATGATGCCCCCGAGTTCGCGCGCATTGCCCCGGATATCGTGCGCGGACACTGCCCCGCCCTGCTCCAGGACCTGCTCGAGGTGCGCGGCCTGGGCGTGCTCAACATCCGCGCGATGTACGGCGACTCGGCGATCAAGGGCGGCAAGTATCTGCGCCTGATCATCGATCTGCGCGATCACAACGAGCCCTCGCCGGTGCCGGACGATCGCCTGAACGGGCGCCGCGGCGAGAGCGAGATCCTCGGCCTGCGCATCCCGCTGATCAGCCTGCCGGTGGCGCCGGGGCGCAACATCGCGGTCATGATCGAGGCCGCGGTCCGCAATCACCTGCTGCACATGCAGGGCTACATCGCCGGGGACGACCTGCGCGCCCGCCAGCGGCGCCAGATGGGCGAGGATCAGCAGGAGGAATCCATCTTCCACATCGGCGGGCCCAGCACCACGGTCCCCAACCCCGATCCCGAGGGCTGACCGACATGCGTCTGCTGCTGGTCAGTGGTCTGTCGGGTTCCGGCAAGACCGTCGCCCTGCATACCCTGGAGGACGCCGGCTACTTCTGTGTCGACAACCTGCCGCTGCCGATGCTGCCGGAACTGGTGGAGAAGGTCCGCAGCGGCCATTACGACACCGGCGGTGACCGCCATCTGGCCGTGGGCGTGGACGTCCGTTCGGGCCTCGACGCCCTCAGCGGATTCGGTCAACTGCTGGGCGAGCTGCGTGGATCGGGCCTGGAGGTCGAGGTGCTGTTCCTCAATGCCTCCGACGAGGTCCTGCTGCGTCGCTACCACCTGACCCGCAGACGCCATCCGCTGGCACGCGATGGCATCCCGCTGGTGGAAGCGATCGGCATGGAACGGACCTGGCTGGGGCACGTGGCGGTAGAAGCCGACCTGACCGTGGACACCAGCCGGCTGTCGATGCACGACCTCGCGCGCACGCTCCGGGCCCGGGTCGGCAGCCGCGAGACCGCCGGCCTGTCGCTGCTGTTCCAGTCCTTCGGCTTCAAGCACGGCTCGCCGCTGGATTCCGATTTCGTGTTCGACGTGCGCTGTCTGCCCAACCCCTACTACGAGCGCGAACTGGCGCCACTGACCGGGCTGGATCCGGCGGTAGCGCATTTCCTCGACAGCCATGGCGAGGTCGGGGCGATGTTCGACTCCATCCACGGCTTTCTCGACACCTGGATCCCGCGGCTGGTGGCGGACCATCGCAGCTATGCCACGGTCTCCATCGGCTGTACCGGCGGGCGCCACCGCTCGGTCTACCTTGTGGAACGGCTGGCGGCTGCGTGGCGCGAACGGGAACATGTTACTGTTAGCACCCGTCATCGCGAGCTCGATTCTCTCTCCCCTGAAACGGAGTAGTTCCATGGGCGTCGGTCTGATCCTGATCACGCATCAAAACCTGGGCGATACACTCCTGCAGACCGCGCAGAGCATGCTGGGAGACCTGCCCGAGGACTGCGAGTCCATGGCGATGTCGCAAAGCGACGATCCGGACGATATCCAGGCGCAGGCGCGCGCCCGCATGGAGACCCTCGACAGCGGTGCCGGTGTGCTGGTCCTGACCGACATGTTCGGCTCCACGCCGGCCAACGTGGCCAGCCGCGTGGCGCGCGGACACAACGCGCGCGTGATCGCGGGCGTCAACCTGCCGATGCTCGTCCGCGTACTCAACTACCGCCATCTGCCCCTGAGCGAACTGGTCAACAAGGCGCTGTCCGGGGGCCATGACGGAATCCTTCTCTGCGACCAGGAATCCAGCGATGCCGCAGCGCGCAGTTCCCATCGTTAACCGGCTGGGCATGCATGCCCGGGCCGCCGCGAAGTTCGTCAGCCTCGCCAGTCAGTACACCGCCGATGTCACCGTCGCCCGCAACGATCAGGAAGTGAACGGCAAGAGCATCATGGGGGTGATGATGCTGGCCGCCGCCCAGGGCTCGGAGATCACCATCCGGACCGACGGCGCGGAGGATGCCGAGGCGGCGCTGGATGCCCTGACCGAGCTGGTCGCGGACCGCTTCGGCGAGGAATCCTGAGGCTCATCCCCCCAGAAGACCGCCGGCCAGGGCGAACCACAGCGGCAGGGTAACCAGCGAAAGGGCCGTGGTCAGGGTTACCGCGGCCGCGTACAGCCCCGTATCCAGCCCGAAGCGGTCACAGAACACCAGCCCCAGCACCATCGCCGGCATGGCCGCCTCCAGCACCGTTCCGGTCGCGGGGATCCCCTCCATCCCCAGCAGCCACACCAGCCCCAGCGCCACCGCCGGTGCCAGCAGCAGCTGGATCCCCACAACGACCGCCAGCGGCCGCGCGTCGCGCCCGTGAAAGCGGTGGAACACCAGTGCCAGGCCCAGCGCGAACAGCATCAGCGGCGACACCGAATCCGCCAGCAGTCCCAGCCACTCCTCCAGCCAGACCGTCTGCGGCACCCCGCCCAGGTTCAGGGTGACACCGGCGAGGGCGGCCCAGATCGACGGCACCGACAACAGGCCACGCAACGGATGCACCGCCGGCATGCGACCGTCGCCGTAACGGCGCGCGAGAACCACGCCCAGGGTCAGCACCAGCGGCAGGCAGGCGAACAGGTCGTACTGGATGGCCACCGCGCGCCCCGCCTCGCCGAACAGACTGTCGAGGATCGGCAGGCCCAGATAGGTCGCGTTGGGCCAGGCAGCGGCCAGCAGCATCGCGCCCACCGCGGCGCGGTCGGCAGTGCATGCTCGGCACGCACCGGCGGTAACGGCCAGGGTGATCAGGACCGTCGCCCCGGCGACCAGGGCGATGCGGACCGAGTCCAGACCCAGCGGTGCGGTCCACAGGACCTGCAGCACCAGCGCGGGCAGCAGCAGGTAATAGACGAGCGTGGTGAGGACCCGGCGGGTGGTTTCGGCATCCAGACCGCCGGGCTGCAGGATCCGCCAGCCGACCCCGGCAACGATCAGGGCCCCCATCTGGGTCATCACGCTGAACACGGGGGGAGGGACCTCGTCGGCTTGTCAGGGTCGGTTCGAGTGGCGGACGGAGCGGCCCGGGAACGGGCCGCGGGAGCTCAGGTTATTGCGGCAGGTGCCGGACTCAGGCGTTGCCGCCGGCCTGCTGCTCCTGTTCCTGCTGCTGCTTTTCGATGTCGGCGCGCACGGCCTCCATGTCCAGCTCGCGCACCTTGCCCAGCACCTCGTCCAGCTGCGCCGCGGACAGCACGCCGGGCTGCGAGAACACGATGACCTGCTCGCGGAAGATCATCAGGGTCGGGATGGACCGGATCTGGAAGGCCCCGGCGATGCCCTGCTCCTCGTCGGTGTTGACCTTGGCGAAGACGACGTCGTCGTGCTTGTTCGAGGCTTCCTCGAAGGTCGGCGCGAACTGCTGGCACGGGCCGCACCACGGCGCCCAGAAATCCAGGATGACGATGTCATTCCCGGTGATGGTGGATTCGAAGTTGTCCTGCGTGAGTTCCTGAACGGCCATGATCGGCTCCGGCTTGAAATTACGGCCCTTTACCTTAACAGGCCGCCCGGATGCTGTCAGGGAGACGACTGCGCGAGCATGGCCGCCCGCAGACGCTCGAGACGATCGATCGGATCATCGGATTCGAGCAGCGACTGTTTGATCCCGAGATCCACCGGCAGCAGCTCGGCAAGCCGCCCGGCCACCCAGGCCGAATCATCCAGGTGCCGTTCGAGGTGCGACCAGGGCGTGCCCAGCTGATCCAGCAGACGCTCCAGCAGATCGGCCAGCGATGCATAGTCCACCGGCAGGCTGACCGCCGGCCATTCGTCCAGCGGCTCCACCTCGCCCAGCCACAGTCCGTCATCTCCGCGCCGCGGGTTGTGGATCTGCTGGCGCTGCGCCCCCTTGGCGAGGATCCCCAGCAGACCGTCGGAGCGCTGGTCCCAGTCGATGATGCGCGCCTCGGTGCCCACTGCATGGAACCCCACCGTCGGATCCGATTCGTCCGGCGGCTCTTCGCCCTCGGCGGGCGGCTCGATCGCCACCACCACGAAGCCGCTGTCGTCGCGCAGGCAGCCACGCACCATGTCGAGATAGCGCGTTTCGAAGATCCGCAACGGCAGCAGACCACCCGGGAACAGTACGGTGTTCAGCGGAAACAGCGGAAGCGTCTTCATTCGGGGCCGTCCTCTCCGGCTTGGCCATGCCCGGCCCCCCAGCGGGGACCCAGTGCGTGCTCGATCTGCAGGTGATCCAGGACCCGCGCCACCATGAAATCGATCAGGTCCTGCAGACCTTCGGGGCGATGGTAGAACGCCGGATTGGCCGGCATCACCACGGCGCCCATGCGGGTCAGGCGCAGCATGTTCTCCAGATGGATCTCGGAGAACGGGGTCTCGCGCACCACCAGGATCAGGCGGCGGCGCTCCTTCAGGACCACGTCGGCGGCGCGTTCGATCAACCCGCGCGAGGCCCCGGTCGCCACCGCCGAGACCGTGGCCGTGGTACAGGGGCACACGACCATGGACTCGGGGGCCGCCGAGCCGCTGGCCACCGGGGCGGTCCACTGATCCGGGCCGTAACACTGGATCTGACCCGGCGCGGCAGCGTAGCGTTCACTGAAGAACCGGGCGATCTCCGCCGGCCGCCCGGGCACGCCGAGGTCGGTCTCCATCCCGAGCACCACCTGCCCCGGCTTCGACACCATCAGATGCACTTCGACCCCGGCCTGCACCAGACACTCCAGCAGGCGCAGGCCATAGGGAGCCCCCGACGCGCCGGTCAGGGCCAGGGCGATGCGCCGACTCATGACCGCTCCTCCCGCAGGCGGTCGATCAGGCGCTGATGCAGCCCGCCAAAACCGCCGTTGCTCATGATCACCAGGGTGTCGCCGGGTCGCAGGCCGTCCAGCAGCCCCTGCAGCAGCTCATCCACCGACGCCGCCACCGTCAGGCGTTCTTCCAGGCGGGTGCGCAGCGGACCGATGGCCCAGTCCAGGTCGGGTGGCCGGTACAGGTGCACGCCGTCGGCGCGATCCAGGGCATCGCCCAGCGCACCCGCGTGCACCCCCATGCGCATGGTGTTGGACCGGGGCTCCAGCGCCACCAGCAGGCGCCCGCCCTCGTCCAGTCCGCCGCGCAGACCCTCGAGGGTCATGCGGATGGCGGTGGGGTGATGGGCGAAGTCATCCAGGACCCGGACCCCGGCGATCTCCGCGCGCAGTTCCTGGCGTCGACGGACCCCGCGAAACTCCGGCAGCGCCGCGAGCCCGGTGGTCAGCGGCACGCCGGCGTGGCGGGCCGCGGCCAGCGCCGCCAGGGCATTGGCCTGGTTGTGCCGACCGCACATCGACCATTCAACGCGACCACACGGCTGTTCGTTTTCCAGGACCTCGAAGCAGCGCCCGTCGGCAGACAGCGAGCGAGCGCTCAGCGCGACCGGCGAGTCTGCGGGGCCATCCTCGCCGGTCGCGAGCCGCTCCACCGGTGTCCAGCAGCCGGACTCCAGCACGCGTTCCAGCGCGGCGTCCCCGGCGGGCATCAGGATCTTGCCCTGGCCCGGCACGGTGCGCACCAGATGATGAAACTGACGCTCGATCGCCTGCAGATCCGGGTAGATGTCGGCGTGATCGTACTCGAGGTTGTTCAGCACCAGGGTCCGTGGTCGGTAATGGACGAACTTGGCGCGCTTGTCGAAGAACGCACTGTCGTATTCGTCCGCCTCGATCACGAAGAACGGCGAATCGCCGAGACGCGCGCTCACGCCGAAGTTGCCGGGGACCCCGCCGATCAGGAACCCCGGCGCCATGCCGGCGTATTCCAGGATCCAGGCCAGCAGCGAGCTGGTGGTGGTCTTGCCGTGGGTCCCCGCGACCGCCAGCACCCAGCGGTCGTGCAGCACGTGCTCCGCCAGCCACTGGGGACCGGAGGTGTACGCCTGCCCGCGGTCCAGCATCGCTTCCACCGCGGGCGTGCCACGGGTCATCACGTTGCCCACCACCACCGGGACGTCCTCGGGCAGGGCTTCGGCCTCGTAACCCGCGTGGTAAGGGATGCCCGCGGCCGCCAGCTGCTCGCTCATGGGGGGATAAAGCGTCTGCGCGTCGGCCCCGCTCACGCGATAGCCGCGGGCGCGCGCCAGCTGCGCCAGCCCGCCCATAAAGGTCCCGCCGATCCCGAGGATGTGCAGATCGGCGGAGCGGTTCATGCCGTCACCGCCCCGGCCACGCCCTGGGTGATCACCGACGAGATCAGGACGAACCCCAGCGCGATCACGACCCCCGCCATGCGGTTCGACAGTTCGAGGGCCTGGTGCAGGATATGGCCATACACGAACAGCAACCAGCCCAGCAGGAGCAACATGCCCAGTACCGCCAGCGGCGGGGCCTCCCCGGCCTCCGGATCAATCGGAGCGACCAGCGTCAGCAACGCCATCAGCAGCCCGAGGATCGCCCCGGTACCCACCATCGCGGTAAAGGTCTGCACCTGGCGCCCGACAAAGCCCTGAAACCGCAGTGCCAGGGCCACGAAGCCGAACAGCACCGCCACATCCACCAGATTCATGACCAGGGCCGCAGTCGCGCCATACATCGGCACGCCGATGGCCAGCCCCACGGCCACCGCGACCCCGATCCAGAACACCGCGAGCGCGGGATCCGCCGGCAGGTCCTGCGGTCCGCGGCGGGCGCGCAGGATGTCCAGCATGACCAGCAGGCCGTTCACTCCCCGGCCTCCATGGCTTCCAGAGCCTCAAGCTCGTCCAGCATCTCCTCGGCCTGCTCGTCGGCCTGGGCGCCACCGGTGAGGAAATCGCGCCGCTGCAGATACGCCCTGCGCATGGCGATGTAGGGGTCATCGGAAAGCTGGTCGATCATGGCCTCGGTGTCGATCAGCCCCGCACGCATGTCGACCACGTCCACCACCACCAGGCCGACCCACAGCGGCGTGCGATCGCGCCGGACGCTGCGGACGTTGCGCGGATCGGTCTGACTGTCGACCAGGCGGGCGGGCGCATCCCGCGCGGTGCTGGGCCCCAGCAGCGGCAGCTGCAGATAGGGCCCGGACGGCACGCCCCAGGCACCGAGGGTCTGGCCGAAATCCTCGTTGTTCTTGTCCAGTCCCATCGGCGAGGCGACGTCGATCAGGCCGGCCAGACCGAACGTGGTGTTGAACATCAGCCGGCTGGTATCCGAGGCCGCGGCGTGCAGCTTGCCCTGCAACAGGTTGTTGAACAGGACCGTCACGTCGTTGAGGTTGGAGAAGAAATTACCGACGCCCGTCTGCACCGGGTCGGGCAGGCGGCGGTACTGCACGGCCGTGGGCCTGAGGATCGCCTGGTCCACCTCCTGGTTGAAGGCGAACATCGCGCGGTTGTAGGACTCCCAGGGATCATCCGGATGGCGGTCCTCGGACGGTACGCTGGCGCAGCCGGCCAGGCCGAGCAGCAGACCGAGCGCCAGCCCGGGCACGACCAGCCACCGCAGCATGCCCCGCGCCGACCCTCGCGGACGCCCCGGGAAGCCCATGACCTCAGGTCCCGCTGCGGTTGCGGCTGGCCGCGATCCGCAGGCGCAGCGCGTTGAGCCGGATAAAGCCTTCGGCGTCCTTCTGGTCGTACGCGCCGGCGTCGTCCTCGAAGGTCGCGATGGACTCGTCGAACAGGCTGTCCGGCGACTGGCGACCGGCCACCATCACGTTGCCCTTGTACAGGCGCAGGCGCACCTCGCCGTTGACCACGCCCTGGGACTCGTCGATCGCCGCCTGCAGCATGCGCCGTTCGGGGCTCCACCAGTAGCCGTTGTAGATGATGCTGGCGTAGCGCGGCATCAGCTCGTCCTTCAGGTGGGCGGCCTCGCGATCCAGGGTGATCGACTCCAGCGCGCGGCGCGCACGCAGCAGGATGGTACCGCCCGGGGTCTCGTAGCAGCCGCGCGACTTCATGCCGACATAACGGTTCTCGACGATATCCAGCCGACCGATGCCATGGGCCCCGCCGCGCTCGTTCAGCTTCGACAGCAGCGCGGCCGGCGAGAGTTGCTTGCCGTTGATGGAGACCGGATCACCGTTCTCGAAACCGATGGTGAGGACCTCGGGCTCGTTCGGCGCGGCCTCGGGCGACACCGACCAGCGCCACATGTCCTCCTCGGAGTCGGTCCACGGATCCTCCAGCGGACCGCCCTCGTAGGAGATGTGCAGCAGGTTGGCGTCCATCGAGTACGGGGACTTCTTGCCGGCCTGGGCATAGTCCACCGGAATGCCGTGCTGTTCGGCGTACGCCATCAGGCGCTCGCGCGAATTGAGGTCCCATTCGCGCCACGGAGCGATCACCTCGATCCCCGGCTTGAGCGCGTAGGCCCCGAGCTCGAAGCGCACCTGATCGTTGCCCTTGCCGGTCGCGCCATGGGCGATCGCGTCGGCGCCGGTCTCCTCGGCGATCTCCACCAGCCGCCGCGCGATCAGCGGTCGGGCGATGGAGGTCCCCAGCAGGTACTCGCCCTCGTAGACCGTGTTGGCGCGGAACATCGGGAAGACATAGTCGCGCACGAAGATCTCGCGCAGGTCCTCGATGTAGATCTGCTTCACCCCCAGGGCCTCGGCCTTGGCGCGGGCCGGTTCGACCTCCTCGCCCTGGCCCAGGTCGGCAGTGAATGTGATGACCTCGCAGCCGTACTGCTCCTCCAGCCACTTGAGGATGACCGAGGTATCCAGACCGCCGGAATAGGCGAGGACGACGCGCTTGATGTTCGAACTCATGGGCATGCAATCCTTGGGAAAGACACTGAATCAATGTTTACGCCGGCCAGTCGGCCGGGCCTATCAAGCCATGGCGGCGGGTACGGCTACCAGGCCGTACCGTCCCCGGGTTCCACCGGCTGCGGAGCGGCCGGGTCATCCCGTGCGGGGTCGGCGTCACCGGCAGCCTCCGGTGCCGGATCCTCACCCGGAGCCCCGGAGCCGCTGCTGTCGCGCTCGCCCACCCACCAGATCTCGGCGCGACGGGCATCGCGTGACTCGTCCTCGACCCCGGGAGCGACGCCCCCGGCCTCGATTTCGATGTCGGCTTCGCCCAGGCCGGACTCGCCAAGCGCGTCACGCACGGTTTCGGCCCTCTGCTGGCTGATTCGCCGGTTCACTCTGTCCGGGCCTTCGGCATCGGTCAAGCCGATCACCCGCAAACGCGGTCCTTCGACCCCGTCCAGGGCCGCCACCACCCGGTCCAGCGTCGCCCGGGCCTCACCGTCCAGAGCCGTGCGCCCGGAATCAAAATAGACCACCCAGCGCTCGCGTGCCGTTCCGTCACCGGCCTCCGGGGCCCCTTCGGCCATACCCTGCTCCGCCTGACAGATGCGGAATCCCTCGACCCGGCGGCCGAAACGGATGCCACGGAAATGCACGATGTCCTCGCCGTCGGGGAACCCGATGCGCACATCATGGCCGGCGAGCAAACGGGCCTTGAGGGCCTGCACGCGTTCGTCCGACACACGGAAGCGGTCGTCCGGGCCCGCCCGCAGCATCAGCGACAATGGCGCCGGGCCGTCGCCGGGCAGCCATTCCGGTGCCCCGGTTTCCAGCGGCGCCTGCGAGCGCCCGGACATGGGATAGGGCGGATCCCAGAACGCGCGGACCGCCAGACCGGGACGGGTCTCGAACTGCAGCGAACCGCCGTGGCGCACCCGCTGTTCCAGGCGGCACAGGTCGTCGATCTCGACGCGGGTCCAGTCCGAGCGCTCGAGCGTCTCCTGATACAGCGTGCCGCCCGGCGCCGGAGCGGCCAGCAGGACCAGCGCGGCGCCGGTCAGCCAGGCCGCCAGCCGCCCGGCGACCCGCGGCAACCCCGGACGTGACTCGCGGCGCACCCGCCTCTAACCCTTCTTCGGCGGCAGGATATCGGTGATCGAGCCGTGCGCGGCCTCGGCGGCAAAGGCCACCGTCTCGCTGAGCGTCGGATGCGGATGCACGGTCAGGCCGATATCTTCCATCTCCGCGCCCATCTCCAGCGCCAGCATCGCCTCGCCGATCAGATCACCGGCGGAGGGCCCCACCAGACCCGCGCCGATCACCCGGCCCTCGGCATCGAACAGCAGCTTGGTCATGCCGTCCTCGGCGCCCAGCGCGATGGCCCGGCCGGAGGCGGCCCAGGGGAACACACCCTTGGTATATTCGATGCCGTCGGCCTGCGCCTGCTCCTCGGTCACCCCCATCCACGCGACCTCCGGGTGGGTATAGGCCACCGACGGGATCGCGCGCGCGTCGAAATGCACCTTGTGCCCGGCGATCACCTCGGCCGCGACCTTGCCCTCGTGGGTCGCCTTGTGCGCCAGCATCGGCTGGCCGACCACGTCGCCGATGGCGAAGATGTGCTCGACATTGGTGCGCTGCTGGCTGTCGACCTCGATGAAGCCGCGCTCGCTGACCTGCACCCCGGCGGCCTCGGCGTTGATCTTCGCACCGTTCGGGCTGCGCCCCACGGCGACCAGCACGCGGTCGAAGGTGCCCTCTTCCGGCAGACCCTTGGCCTCGCCCTCGAAACGGCAGACGATGCCCTGCTCGGTGGCCTCGGCCCCGGTCACTTTGCTCTTGAGGAAGATGTTCTCGAAGCGCTTCTTCGCGCGCTTCTCGAACGGGCGCACGATGTCGCGGTCCGCCCCCGGCATCAGGGTATCGGACAGTTCCACCACCGTGACCTTCGTGCCCAGCGACTCGTACACGCAGGCCATCTCCAGGCCGATGATGCCGCCGCCGACCACCAGCATGCGCTCGGGGATGTCGGCCAGATCCAGCGCATCGGTGGAGTCCATCACCCGGTCGTCGTCCCAGGGGAAGCCGGGCAGTTTCACCGCCTGCGAGCCGACGGAGATGATCGCGTGCTCGAAACCGATCACCTCGCGGCCATCATCCCCCTCGACCGCGATGCTGTGGGCCCCGGTGAATTCGCCGACGCCCTGCACCACGCGCACCTTGCGCTGCTTGGCCAGCTGCTTCAGGCCACCGGTCAGCTTCTTGACCGTCTTGTCCTTGTAGCCGCGCAGGCCGTCGAGGTCGATCTCCGGTTCGCCGAACTTGATGCCCAGCGCGGCGAAGCGCTCGGCCTCGTGCAGCACCTCGCCGGCGTGCAGCAGCGCCTTGGACGGGATGCAGCCGACGTTCAGGCAGACCCCGCCGATCTGCGGATAGCGCTCGACCATCACCACATCCAGGCCCAGGTCCGCGGCGCGGAACGCGGCGGTGTAGCCGCCGGGGCCGGAGCCCAGCACCAGCACCTGGCACTGGCTGTCGGTGTTCGGGTCGGCCGCGGCCTGCGGCGCCGGGGTGGAGGACGCCCCGGCCGCGCCGGCGGGTTCCGCGGACGCCGCCTCGGTATCCTCCGCCCGGGCGGACGAAGCCTCGCTGTTCCCGGCCTCCGCACCGGCCTCCAGTTCCAGGATCGGATCCCCCTGAGACACCCGCTGGCCGGTCTTTACGTGCACGGATTTGACCGTACCCGCCTGCGGTGCCGGGACATCGATGGTCGCCTTGTCCGATTCGAGCGTGATCAGCGGGTCTTCCGGGGCGATGGTGCTGCCCGGCTGGACCAGGACCTCGATGATCTCGACATCCTTGAAATCGCCGATATCCGGGACTTCGACGGTGGTGGTCTGACTCATGACAAAGCTCCGGTGATTACAGCAGCATGCGCCGCATGTCGGACAGCAGCGCGCTCAGCGTGGTGGTGAAGCGGGCGCCCAGGGCCCCGTCGATCACCCGGTGGTCGTAGGACAGGGCCATCGGCAGCACCAGACGCGGCTCGAATTCCTCGCCGTTCCAGACCGGCTGCATCGAAGCCTTCGACACCCCGAGGATGGCGACCTCCGGGGCATTGACGATGGGCGTGAACTGGGTACCGCCAATGCCGCCGAGGCTGGAGATGGTCAGGCAGCCGCCCTGCATGTCGGCGGGCTTGAGTTTCTTCTCGCGCGCCCGCTTCGACAGGTCCATCAGTTCGGAGGCGATATCCACCAGACTCTTGCGGTCCACGTCACGCACGACCGGAACCACCAGACCATCCGGCGTATCCACGGCCACGCCCAGGTGGTAGTACTGCTTGATCACCAGGTTCTCGCCGGTCGCGTCCAGCGAGGCATTGAAGCGCGGGTATTCCTTGAGCGCGGAGACCACCGCCTTCATCAGGAACGGCAGGAAAGTGATCTTGATCCCCTGCTTCTCGTATTCGGCCTTCAGCGACTTGCGGAAGTCCTCCAGCTCGGTGATGTCGGCCTCGTCGAACTGCGTCACGTGCGGAACGGTAACCCAGTTGCGATGCAGGTTCTGGCCGGTGAGCCGGTTGATCTTCGACAGCGGCTGGGTCTCGATCGGACCGAACTCGGAGAAGTCGATCTCCGGCATGGGTTCGACCCCCAGTCCGGAACCGGCGGGCTGGCTGAGCGCGCGCTTGACGAAGGCCTGCACGTCCTCGCGCAGGATGCGCCCCTTGCGACCGCTCCCCTCGACCTTGGACAGGTCCACACCCAGCTCGCGCGCGAACTTGCGCACCACGGGCGAGGCATGGGCGCGACGGAACGCAGACTCGTTCTCGATATGGGCGGTGGGCGATGGCCGCGGGCCACCCTGGCCGCCCTGCCCGCCGGTACCACCCGAGTCGCCGGCCGATGCCCTGGCCGGCGCGGACCCGGTATCCGGCGCGCTGGCCGCTGCCGCGGGTGCCGATTCTTCGCCTCCGGCGGAGGCGGCCGGCTCGGCGGCGGCCTCCGCCGGAGCTTCCGCGGCACCACTGGCGGCAGCCTCGTCCGCGGGGGCCAGTTCGAGGATCGCATCCCCCTGCGAGACGCGGTCCCCGGCCTTGACCTTCATGCCCTGCACGGTACCGCCCTGCGGTGCCGGGATCTCGATGGAGGCCTTGTCCGACTCCAGGGTGATCAGCGGGTCCTCGGGCGCCACGGTGTCACCCGGCTTGACCAGTACCTCGATGATCTCGACGTCCTTGAAGTCACCGATATCGGGGACTTCAACCGTAATCGTGTCGCTCATGTCTGCTCCTGCCTCGGGACGCCGGCCTCAGGCCTGCAGGGGGTTGGGACGATCGGTGTCGATCTCGTATTTGTCGATCGCCTCGCGGACGGTCTTCGCCTCGACGGTCCCGGCATCGGCCAGGGCCTTCAGCGCGGTCACCGCGATGTGGTAGCGGTCGACTTCGAAGTGGCGCCGCAGCGCGGAGCGCAGGTCCGAACGGCCGAAACCGTCGGTGCCCAGCACGCGATAGTCGGCGGGCACATAAGCACGGATCTGATCGGCGAAGTTCGACACGTAGTCGGTGGCCGCGACCACCGGCGCCTCGGAACCGCCCAGGCACTGCTCGGCCCAGCTGCGACGCGGCTTCGCGTCCGGATGCAGCCGGGCGTGGCGCTCGCAGTCGCGACCGTCACGCGCCAGCTCGGTGAAACTGGTCGCGCTCCAGACCTCGGCCGACACACCGAAGTCCTGCTCCAGCAGCGCCGCGGCCTCGATCGCCTCGCGCAGGATGGTACCGGAACCCAGCAGGCGGACCTTCTTTTTCTTGCGTCCGCCGGCCTGAAAACGATACAGGCCACGGCGGATGCCCTCTTCGGCGCCCTCCGGCATCGCCGGCTGATGGTAGTTCTCGTTCATCGCCGTGATGTAGTAGAAGACGCTCTCCTGCTCGCGGAACATGCGCCGCATGCCGTCCTGCACGATCACCGCCAGCTCGTAGGCGAACGTCGGATCGTAGGCGATGCAGTTGGGCACGTTGGCCGCCATCATGTGGCTGTGGCCGTCGTTGTGCTGCAGCCCTTCGCCGGCCAGGGTGGTGCGGCCGGCGGTGCCGCCGATCAGGAAACCGCGCGCCCGCTGGTCGCCGGCGGCCCAGATCAGATCGCCGATGCGCTGGAACCCGAACATCGAATAGAAGATGTAGAACGGGATGGTCGCGACGCCGTGGGTGGAGTAGGACGTCGCGGCGGCGATCCAGGAGGAGATCGAGCCGGCCTCGTTGATCCCTTCCTCCAGGATCTGGCCGCCCTTGTCCTCCTTGTAATACATCACCTGGTCCTTGTCCTGCGGCTCATAGAGCTGACCGACCGAGGAATAGATACCCAGCTGGCGGAACAGGCCTTCCATGCCGAAGGTACGCGCCTCGTCCGGGACGATCGGGACCACGTGCCGCCCGATCTTCTTGTCGCGCGCGAGGATCTGCAGCATGCGCACGAAGGCCATGGTGGTGGACATTTCGCGATCGCCGGAGTCCTCCAGCAGCCCGGAAAAGGCGTCCAGTCCGGGGACCTCCAGCGGCGTGGTCATGTGCCGGCGCTGCGGCAGGTAACCGCCGAGCGCCTTGCGCCGCTCGTGCATGTACTGCATCTCTTCGGAGTCGGGATCCGGCTTGAGATACTCGGCCCGTTCCACCTGCTCGTCGGACAGCGGGATGTTGAAGCGGTCACGGAAGTGCTTCATGTCCTCCGTGTCCATCTTCTTCTGGCTGTGGGTGCGGTTCTGGGCCTCGCCCGCCGACCCCATGCCGTAGCCCTTGACGGTGTGCGCCAGGATCACGGTCGGCTGCCCGGTATGCTCCATGGCCGCCTTGTAGGCCGCGTAGACCTTGACCGGGTCGTGACCGCCGCGATTCAGGCGCCAGATCTCCTCGTCGGACATGTTGGCGACCATCGCCTTGAGCTCCGGATACTTGCCGAAGAAGTGCTCGCGCACGTAGGCCCCGTCGTTGGCCTTGTAGTTCTGGTAGTCGCCGTCGACCGCCTCCATCATGCGTTTCTGCAGCAGGCCGTCGGTGTCCTTGGCCAGCAGCGGCTCCCAGTAGCGCCCCCACAGGACCTTGATGACGTTCCAGCCGGCGCCACGGAAGATCGCCTCCAGCTCCTGCACAATCTTGCCGTTGCCGCGCACCGGACCGTCCAGGCGCTGCAGATTGCAGTTCACCACCCAGGTCAGGTTGTCGAGCTTCTCGCGCGAGGCCAGGGTGATCGCCCCCATGGTCTCGGCCTCGTCGACCTCGCCGTCGCCAACGAAACTCCAGACACGGCGGTTCTCCGTCTGCGCCAGCCCGCGATCCTGCAGGTAGCGCATGAATCGTGCCTGGTAGATGCTCATGATCGGGCCGAGCCCCATGGACACCGTCGGGAACTGCCAGAAGTCCGGCATCAGCCAGGGATGCGGGTAGGAGGACAGCCCCTTGCCGTCCACCTCGCGGCGGAAATGATCCAGCTGCTCCTCGGTCAGGCGACCTTCGAGGAAGGCACGGGCGTAGATCCCCGGCGAGGAGTGCCCCTGAGCGAACACCAGATCACCGCCGTGCTCGTGCGACGGGGCGCGCCAGAAATGGTTGAAGCCGACGTCGTAGAGCGTGGCCCCGGAGGCGAAGGACGCGATGTGACCACCCAGTTCCGGCGACACCCGGTTGGCCTTGACCACCATCGCCATCGCGTTCCAGCGGATGTAGGAGCGGATGCGGTGTTCCAGCGCGCCGTCGCCGGGGTATACCGGCTCGAGGTGCGGCGGGATGGTGTTCACGTAGGCGGTGTTGGCCGAGTACGGGAGATAGGCACCGCTGCGCCGGGCCTTGTCCACCAGGGCCTCCAGCAGGGCGTGCGCCCGTTCGGGCCCGTCGGCCTCCATCACGGAGGCAAGGGCGTCGATCCACTCCTGGGTTTCCTGCGGATCGATGTCGTTCGGGATGGCGTTCAGGTCCATGCGTCTACCCCTGAAAACGGGTTGGGAAACGGTTCGCGGGCGCGGGGCCGTGCCACCGGGCGCAGGGCGGTTCTGCTACCATGCCGCGGCCCGGGCGGACAGAAAGGCGCAAGTATCCCGACTGTGTTGCCAACAGGTCAAGCGAAAGCGTTCTATGGCGCCGATCTCCCGCAAAACGGGCGGGATACGCAAAGATCTTCCCGAAATCGATTCGAACCAAGGTAACCGCATGGCCGCACCCGCCCAGCTCGATCCGTCGCACCGCCCCATGGCCCACCGCTTCCGCGGCTTCCTGCCCGTGGTCGTCGATGTGGAAACCGGGGGGTTCGACTGCGAACGCCACGCCCTGCTGCAGGTGGCCGCGGTCTTCCTGCGCCGCAACGAGCAGGATCGCCTGGAGCGCGCCCATACCGTCAGTCTGCACGTGCGTCCGTTCGAAGGCTCGGAGATGGATCCGAAGTCGCTGGAGGTCAACGGGATCGACCCCTACCATCCGCTGCGCGCGGCGTGGCCGGAAGATCAGGCGATGGGCCGACTGTTCAGCGAGGTGCGCCGCGAGGTCAAGCTGAACCTGTGCAAGCGCGCGATCCTGGTGGGACACAATGCCCATTTCGACCTGGGCTTCGTACACAAGGCGGCGGACCGCTGCGGGATCAAGCGCAACCCCTTCCACCCGTTCAGCAGCCTGGACACCGTTTCGCTGGCCGCACTGGCCTACGGCCAGACCGTACTCGCGCGCGCGGCGCGCGCCGCCGGGCTGGAGTGGGACAACGATTCCGCTCACAGCGCGGCCTTCGATGCCGAAAAGACCGCCGACCTGTTCTGCGCGGTCGCCAACCACTGGCAGGACCACATCGGCGTGCCGCAGGCCGCGCTGCAGCTGCCCGACCCCGAGGAGCTGCCGCCCGGCAGCTGACCACAAAAAAGGCCCGCCACCGCGATCGCGATGACGGGCCGGGCACGCCGCGGGCCGGGCGCTTCAGCCGGCGTTGCGCTGGGCGTGCTTGTCGTGGGCCTCGTCGACCATCTTCTTCAGCTCGCCGCTTTCGAACATCTCCAGGGTGATGTCGCAGCCGCCGACGAGCTCGCCGTCGATGTAGACCTGCGGGAAGGTCGGCCAGTCGGCGAAGCGCGGCAGATTCTGCATGACCTCCTGATCGGCGATCACGTTGACGTAGCCGAACTCGCGCTCGCAGCGCTTCAGCGCCTCCACCGCGCGGCTCGAGAAGCCGCACATCGGGAACTGCGGGCTCCCCTTCATGAAGATCACGACCGGGTTCTCTTCCACCTGCTGGCGGATACGGTCCATTACATCCATTGCTGTACTCCTGATACGGGCCTGATGGGTGATTGCGATAAGGAAACGTGCCGGGCGCAGCAGGGCCGCCCCCGCGACAAAGTCCGAGTATTATACTCAGACATTGAAGCGAAAATGTACAACGTCCCCTTCGCGCATGACGTATTCCTTGCCTTCGAGCCGCCACTTGCCGACATCCTTGGCACCCTGCTCGCCGCCGTGCTCCACATAGTCGGTGTAACCGACCACCTCGGCGCGGATGAAACCCTTCTCGAAATCGGTGTGGATCACGCCCGCGGCCTGCGGCGCGGTGGACCCCCGACGCACGGTCCAGGCGCGCACCTCCTTCTCCCCGGCAGTGAAGAAGGTCTGCAGGTCCAGCAGCTCGTAGGCGGTGCGGATCACGCGGTCGAGACCGGGTTCCTCGAGACCCAGATCGGCCAGGAACTCGGCGCGCTCGTCAGGTTCCAGCACCGCGATCTCGGCCTCGATGGCAGCGCACACGCTGACCACCTGCGCCCCCTCCTCGGCGGCCTTCTCGCGCACCGCGCGCACCTGCTCGTTGTCCTCGGCCAGCCCCGCTTCATTCACGTTGGCGATATACATCAGCGGTTTGATGGTCAGCAGGTGCAGATCGCGCAGCAGCTCGAGCTCCTCCGGCTCCAGCGCCTGGGCACGCACCGGGATGCCCTCGCCCAGCCCCTCGGCGACCTTCTCCGCGGCCTGCAGCCGGGCGATGGCTTCCTTGTCCTGGGACTTGGCGGCCCGAGTCAGGCGCGTGAGGGCCTTGTTGACGGTCTCCAGGTCCGCCAGCATCAACTCGGTGCTGATGGTCTCGATGTCCGCCAGCGGATCCACGCGCCCGGATACGTGAACGATGTCATCGTCCTCGAAGCAGCGCACCACCTGTGCGATGGCATCGGTCTCGCGAATATGCGCGAGGAACTGATTGCCCAGCCCCTCGCCCTGAGCCGCCCCGGACACCAGCCCCGCAATGTCGACGAACTCCACGGTCGTCGGGAGGACCCGCTCCGGCGACACCAGCGCTGCCAGTTTCTCCAGCCGCGGATCCGGCACCTCCACCACGCCAACGTTGGGGTCGATGGTGCAGAAGGGGTAGTTCTCCGCGGCGATCTCCGCGCGCGTCAGGGCGTTGAACAGGGTCGACTTGCCGACGTTGGGCAGGCCGACGATGCCGCATTTCAGACTCATGGGATTTCCTCGGATGTAACTCGGTGCGGGCTCGGTGCGGACTCAGCCGGAACCGCGACCGTGCAGATGGCGCACGGCCTCGTCCCAGCGCCCGGCCAGCAGCGCCGGGATCTCGCGCGCCGCGTGGTCCAGTGCCTCGCCGATCGCCCGAGCCGCATCGCGATCGGGACGATCCAGCACGAACGGGACCACCTGGTCGCGTTCGCCGGGATGACCGATACCGACGCGCAGACGGCAGTAGGCGGGGCCGCCCAGGTGCCGGTGCAGGTCGCGCAGACCGTTGTGCCCGCCATGCCCTCCGCCATGCTTCAGGCGGACCACGCCGGGCTCGAGATCCAGCTCGTCGTGGACGACCAGGATCTCCTCCGGAGCGATGCGATAGAAATCGGCGCATTTGCGCACCGGCAGGCCGCTCTTGTTCATGAAGGACATTGGCTTGAGCAACCAGGCATCACCTTCGGGGAGGGTCAGCCGGGCGGCCTCGCCATCGAAGCGGTTCTCCGGACGGAAACGGGCACCATGATCACGGGCCAGGGCATCCACAAACCAGAAGCCCGCGTTATGCCGGGTTTCGGCGTAACGCGGGCCCGGGTTGCCCAGCCCGACCACCAGGCGAATCGGCGCAGGTCGGCTGGTCATGCGGGAGGTCGTGACCGCGGCGTTCAGCCGTTGTCTTCCTCGCCGCCGGCTTCCTCGCCCGCGGCCTCGTCACCACCTTCCTCGCCTTCGGCGCCCTCGGCGGCAGCCGCGCCACCACCACCGCCACCCTTGGCGGAACGCGGCAGCTGCACGGTCACGACCGCGTAGTCGTATTCGTCGCCCTGCATCAGCGCGACCATCTCGACACCCTGCGGCAGATTGCCCTTCAGCTCGGACAGGTGCAGCGTCTCGCCCACGTCGACGTCGGTCATGTCGATGTCGATCGACTCCGGCAGATCGTCCGGCAGGCACTCGACCTCGATCTCGTTGACCTGACGGTTGATCATGCCGCCGCCGGGCTTCACGCCCTTGCAGGTCTCCTCGTTGAGGAAGTGGATGGGCACGTTCACGCGGATCGGCTGGTTGGCGCTCACGCGCAGCAGGTCCACGTGGTAGATGGTGGGCTTGAACGGATGGCGCTGCACGTCCCGCAGGATGGCCTTCTGCGACTGGCCGCCCAGCTTGACCGTCAGGATGTGCGAATAGAACGCGTCTTCCTTCAGGTTGTGAACCATCGCGTTGTGATCCAGCGTGATCGGCACGGCAGGATCTTCGCCGCCATACAGGATGGCGGGCAGCTTGCCGGCGCGACGCAGGCGGCGGCTCGCACTCGAACCCTGTTCGTCACGCTTTTCGGCTTCAAGGGTAAAACTCATGCTCATGATGACGTTCTCCAGAATGAACGCGCCCCACCCGCGACCAGGTGAGGCGTAAAGCGGGAGGCCCTTCCTCCCGGATTCGGGGCAGCCGGCGACCGCCGGCGACGCAGGCCGGGTTCCGCCGGCCCGGGCTCAGTCCACGAACAGCGAGCTCACGGACTCCTCGCGGTTGATGCGGCGGATGGTCTCCGCGAGCATCTCCGCGACCGAAAGCTGCCGGATCTTCGGACAGGCCTGCGCGTTGGGCTGGAGGGCCAGGGTGTCGGTCACCACCAGCTCGTCCAGCGCCGAACCGTTTATGTTATCAATCGCCGCGCCGGAAAGCACGGGGTGCGTGGCATAGGCGCTGACCGAGGAGGCGCCATGCTGCTTCAGCGCCTTCGCTGCCTGACACAGCGTGCCGGCCGTATCCACCAGGTCGTCGATGATGATGCAGGACTTGCCGCGCACGTCCCCGATGATGTGCATCACTTCGGATTCGTTGGCGCGCGGACGGCGCTTGTCGATGATGGCCAGGTCGGCATCGTCCAGCCGCTTGGCGATGGCGCGGGCGCGCACCACCCCGCCGACGTCCGGCGAGACCACCGTCAGGTCGCCGGAGACGTGCCGCCAGACATCGCCCAGCAGCACCGGCGAGGCATAGATGTTGTCCACCGGAACGTTGAAAAAACCCTGGACCTGATCGGCATGAACGTCGATCGTCAGCACGCGATCGGCGCCCACCGCCTCGATCATGTTGGCCACGACCTTGGCCGAGATCGGCACCCGCGCCGAGCGCACCCGGCGGTCCTGCCGGGCATAGCCGAAATACGGGATCACCGTGGTAATGCGGCCGGCCGAAGCGCGGCGCAGGGCATCCACCATGATCACGAGCTCCATGAGGTTCTCGTTGGTGGGCTGCCCGGTGGGCTGAATCAGGAAGACGTCGCGTCCGCGCACGTTTTCCAGGATCTCGACCTGGACCTCGCCGTCACTGAACCGGCCGACGGTCACCTTCCCCATCGGCAGGCCGAGGTGCTCGGCAACGCCCTGTGCCAGTCGCGGGTTGGCGTTCCCCGCGAAGATCATCATGCGACTCTTGTCGACCACGACTTGTCCCGGTCTGGGTGGTGCGGAACCGCGCCCGGATGGCGCGGTCTCCAGTAAGGAACCCCGGCCGGGGCCGGGGTTCGGGAATATGGCCCCTCGCCTTCGGCGCGGGGCGATTGTATGGCTGGGCCGGCAGGATTCGAACCTGCGCATGACGGGATCAAAACCCGTTGCCTTACCGCTTGGCTACGGCCCAGTAGAATGGCGGCCCGACTCGGGCAACCACGCCCGCAGGGGCGACTCGTTGCGCAGCCGGGTGACCCGGCTGCTCCAGGGCAGCGGCTGCTCCTCGCGTGCCCTCTCGGCCTCGGCGCGGTCGCGAAACAGTCCGAACACGCAACCGCCGGTTCCGCTCAGGCGGGCCCGGTCGGTCTGCGAGCCCAGCCAGTCCAGCGCCCGGGCGATGTCCGGATAGCGCGTCCGGACCACCGGTTCGAAGACGTTTCCAAATGCCGCGCCGTCGACCGCGTGCGAAATTCTCTCGGTGGGACAGTCGCGTGTCAATTCTCCTGATCCGAACATGGTTCCGGTGGCGACCGGGACACCGGGGTCGATCAGCAGCGCCCAGGGGCAGTCGGGCCGCACCGGGACCAGGGTTTCGCCCACGCCTTCGGCCCATGCGGCAAGGCCGCGCACGAAGACCGGCACATCCGCGCCGAGACGCAGGCCGAGGTCGGCCAGCGTTGATTCGTCCAGGCCAAGCTCGAACAGATGATTCAGCGCAACCAGGGTGGTGGCGGCGTCGGAGCTGCCTCCGCCCACCCCGCCACCGACCGGAAGGCGCTTGTCGAGGTGGATCGTCACCCCCTCGTGCCGGCCGGCGGCCGCAAAGGCCATGCGGGCGGCGCGCACGCAGAGGTTTTCCGACCCGTCCACCGCATCCGCGGAGGCCATCGCCACCTCCCCGCCGGGGCGCGGCTCGAAGCGCAGCCGATCCTCCAGATCGATGAACTGGAACACGGTCTGCAGCTCGTGGTAGCCGTCCGTGCGCCGACCGGTGATGTGCAGGAAGCGGTTGATCTTCGCGGGCGCGGGGAAGATCTGCGCAAAGAGCTTGTCCATCAGGCGGATCCGTCTCCCATCTGCCACTGGCGGATCACGGCGCGCAGCGTGAGCGCATCGCGCTGCAGCTCCATGCGCACCGGCAGGGACTCGCCGTCGAATTCCTCGTACTCGCCGTATTCGATTTCCCAGCCGGCCTGACGGATGCGGATCGGACGCCCTTCGGCATCCACTTCGCGCTCGTAGGCATGCGCCGGGTCCGGGAGCCCGCGTACCCAGTAGACCATCCCCGACACCGGAATCGCATCGCCGGTGAGACGCTGCGCCAGGACATCCGGATCGCGCGCGCTGTGATGCTGGCCGTCGCGCGTCACCAGCCGCGCCGGCTGCCCCTCGGCGAGGGTCAATCGACCGCCACCCCGTCCCATCGGACCGGACAGATCGAGGATATGCGTACCCCCCTGCACCCGCCAGTTGAGCTGTGCGGACCAGTATTCACGCTCGGTATCCAGCCCCAGGCGGGCCACCAGGCGCCAGGTTTCGATGGCGGCGAGCCTCTCGCTGCGCTCCTCGAAGGCCCTTTGCGCGGCGTCGCCCCGGTCCACCTCGGGCAGGGCGGCACACCCGGCGAGCAGCATTACGGTCATCAGCGCGAGTGCCGCGCGCACACCCGACCCCCTCATTCGACTCATTCGAGCAGCTCGCGCCGGACCCGCTGCAGCCGCTCGTGTCCGGGTTCGCGCTCCAGCGCCTTCTCGAGCAGATCGCGCGCCTCGTCGCGCTCGCCCTGCTCCCACAACACGACGGCCAGATTACTGGCGATCTCGCCGTCCTCCATCATGCTCCAGGCCCGCCGCAACTGTTCCTCGGCCTCGTCCAGCCGCCCGAGCCTGTAGAGCACCCAGCCGTAGCTGTCGACCACGGCTGCGTCATCGGGACGCTGCTCGAGGGCCTGCGTGATCAGCTCGTAGGCCTCCTCGTAGCGGTCGGTCCGGTCGGCCAGGGTGTACCCGAGCGCGTTCATCGCCGTGGCATCGTCCGGTTCGTTGTCAAGGATCGTGCGGAAGTCCTGCAGCGCCGCGTCCACCCGGTCCAGGCGCTCGTGGATCAGCCCGCGCAGATACAGCAGGTCGCTCTCCTCCGGGAAGGCATCCAGGGCCGCATTGGCGCGTTCCAGCGCACGTTCGTAGGCCTCTTCCTCGCGCAGGGTGTTGACCTCCACGACCCAGGCCTCGCGCGCCACGTCGGCGTCGTCGTGCGTCTGCAGTTCGTCGAACGCAGCGCGCGCCGCCCCGGCACCGTTTTCGCGCAGAGTCAGGGCCGCCAGGCGCAGCCGCGCATCCGCGCGAAACTCGCCCTCGCCGACCCGCTCGAAGAATGTCCTGGCCCGGTCCGCATCCCCCTCCAGTTCGTGCAGACGGCCCAGATAATAGGCCACCTCGTTCTCGCGCATGCCGCGGGCATCCAGGGCCTCCAGCTGCTCGCGCGCGGCCTCGTTCCAGCCGCTCTCGAGGCTCAGCAGGGCCAGCGTCAGGCGGGCCTCGTGGTCGTCGGGGGCCAGCTCTGCCAGCCGCGCGATCTCCTCCGGGCCCCGGTCGTCGTCGGCATGGTCGGTCAGCGCATGGGCGTAACCGATGCGGGCGTCGCGACTGTCCGGGTGGGCGGCGACGGCCTCGCGCATCAGGGCCAGGGCCTCGTCCCCGCGTTCGTCTCGCTCCAGGGCCTGTGCCCGCAACAGGTACAGGCTGATGGCGTCGGGATGCTGCTCGAGACCCCGCTCGGTGGCCTGCAGGGCCGCCCCGGTCGCGTCGAACCGCAGCGCAAGTTCGGCATACACTCGCCAGGTGTCGCGATCCCCTGCCCGCCGCGTGGCGAGGTGGTCCAGGGTCTCCAGCGCGTGGTCCCGGTTGTCGGCCTGCACCATCAGCGAGGCCAGCGATGAATAGGGACTGGCACCTTCCCGCGCGCGCCGCTGCATCAATTCATCCAGCAGCTGCGCGGCGGCCTCGACCTGCCCGGCGTCGATGCGCAGCAGCGCAACGATCTGTACCGCCTCCATGTGTTCGGGCGACAGGGCCAGCCAGCGCTCCCCGGAACGCAGGGCCTGCTCACGATCCCGCGCGAACAGGGCAATGCGGGTGGCCCGCTCGGCGATCTCCGGGTCGTGGCTCAGCGCCGCCGCCGCACCGTAGAAGGCCGCCGCATCGGCGGTCTGCCCGGAACGCACGGCGATCTCGCCGGCAAGCACGCTGAACATCAGCGCCGCCTCCGGATCCTCCTGCAATCCGCTCTCGGGCAGGGTCACGATCTCCGGGGCGTCGGTTTCCAGCGGCTCGCCGGCACCGAGCGAATGGTGCGCACAGCCGCTGACAAGGAGGACAACGGCCGCGGCCAGCAGGGTTCGGGTCATAAAGGCTTTCCATGCATGTCAGCTTTCAGTGAGACGGCACCGGGCCGCGCCAGGTTCCTTCGGGCCCGGCATCCGGATTCCTGCGCACTGTACCGAACCCTTTCACCGCGTACACTACTGACCCGCAGGGGACGTTTTGCGGCACAATACGCAGGTTATGCTCTTCGCACTCGGAATCAATCACAAGACGGCGCCGGTCGAGATCCGCGAGCGGCTGTCGGTCAGCCAGCACGAACTGGACGATGCGCTGCATTCGCTGCGCTCCGGCGTGCGGCTGCCGGAGAGTGCGATCCTCTCCACCTGCAACCGCACCGAGGTCTATTTCCGCGAGAGCGGGGAAGACAGCGAACACCGAGTGGTGGACTGGCTGGGCGGCTACCACGGGATCGACCGCGCCGAACTGCGGCCCTATCTCTACCTGCACCACGACGGCTCGGCGGTACGCCATACCCTGCGGGTCGCCAGTGGTCTGGATTCGATGGTGCTGGGCGAACCGCAGATCCTCGGCCAGATGAAGACCGCCTACCAGTACGCCCATGACGCCGGCACCCTCGGACTGTCGCTGGAGCGGCTGTTCCAGCACGCCTTCGCCACCGCCAAGGACGTGCGCACCGAGACCGCGATCGGCCAGAGCGCGGTCTCGGTGGCCTTCGCCGCGGTGTCCCTGGGGCGGCAGATCTTCGGCGACCTCAAGCCACTGACCGCGATGGTGGTGGGCGCCGGCGAGACCATCGAACTGGCCCTGCAGCACCTGCGGGGCCTCGGTATCGGCCGGGTGATCGTGGCCAACCGGACCGAGGAACGCGCGCGCAGCGTGGCCGAACGCTTCGACGGCGAGCCCATCGGCCTGGACCATCTGGGCGAACGCCTGCCGGAGGCCGACATCGTGATCTCCTCCACCGCCGCGCCGGTACCGATCCTCGGCAAGGGGGCAGTGGAGCGTGCGCTGCGCAAGCGCCGCCGCAAGCCGATGTTCATGGTCGACATCGCGGTCCCGAGGGACATCGAACCCGAAGTCGGCCAGCTGGAGGACATCTACCTGTACACGGTGGACGACCTCCAGGAAGTGATCGACGACAACATGGCCTCGCGTCAGGCCGCCGCGGAACAGGCCGAGGAGATCATCAACCAGCGCGCCGGCGAGTTCATGCGCTGGCTGCGCGCGCGCGACTCCATCGACAGCATCCGTCAGCTGCGCGAACGCGCGGAGACGGTGAAGGACGAGACCGTGGAGCGCGGCCTGGCGATGATCCGCGCCGGGCGCTCGCCCGACGAGGTCCTGCCCTGGCTGGCGCACACCCTCACCAACAAGCTGATGCACCACCCCTGCAAGAGTCTCAACACTGCGGCCCACGAGGGCGACGCCCGCCTGCTGGAGGCCGCGCATCAGCTGTTCCAGCTGCCCGAACGCGAGGACGACCCCGGACATGACCGCGGGCGTGATCAAGGGCCTGAGCACGGTCATGCCCCGGGGCATGACCACGGCGCGGAACCCGACGACACCAGGGACGACGCGTGAAGGATTCCTTTCGCGCCAAACTGGAGGGCCTGGCCGAACGCCACGCCGAGATCGCCGGCCTGCTCGCCACGCCCGATGCCGCCGAGGACCCCGAGCAGCTGCGCCGGCTGTCGCAGGAATACAGCCAGCTGGAACCGGTGGCCGAGGCGTGGAAGGCATGGAACGAAAACCGCGCCGCGCTGGAGGAAGCGCGCGCGATGCTGGAGGACGACGACCCCGAACTGCGCACGATGGCCGAGGGCGAGATCGAGACCCTCAGTGCACGCAACGAGGAACTGGAGGCCGAACTCTACCGCCACCTGATCCCGAAGGATCCGCACGACGACGCCAACGTGTTCCTCGAGATCCGCGCCGGCACCGGCGGTGACGAGGCCGCACTGTTCGCCGGCGATCTGCTGCGCATGTACAGCCGCTACGCGGAACAGCGCCACTGGCAGCTGGAGATCCTGTCGGCCAGCGAGGGCGAACACGGCGGCTACCGCGAGGTGATCGCCCGCCTCGCCGGCCAGGGGGCCTATTCGCGGCTGAAGTTCGAATCCGGCGCCCACCGCGTGCAGCGCGTCCCCGAGACCGAATCCCAGGGCCGCATCCACACCTCGGCGGCCACGGTCGCGATCCTCCCGGAACTGGAGGAGGTCGAGATGCCGGAGATCAACCCGGCCGACCTGCGCGTGGACACCTTCCGCTCCTCCGGTGCCGGCGGCCAGCACGTGAACAAG
This sequence comes from Thioalkalivibrio sp. ALE23, assembly GCF_000378545.1. Taxonomy (NCBI): domain Bacteria; kingdom Pseudomonadati; phylum Pseudomonadota; class Gammaproteobacteria; order Chromatiales; family Ectothiorhodospiraceae; genus Thioalkalivibrio; species Thioalkalivibrio sp. ALE23. Next base: position 709,756 of record NZ_KB900031.1, read on the forward strand.
ACGGATTCCGCCGTGCGCCTGACCCACCTGCCCACCGGCATCGTGGTCGAATGCCAGGAAGAGCGCTCCCAGCACAAGAACCGCGCCCGCGCGATGAACTTCCTCGCCGCGCGGCTGTACGAGGACGAACGCGCCGCGCAGGCCGAGGCCCAGAGCGCCGAGCGCAAGGGTCTGGTGGGCAGCGGCGACCGCTCGGAACGCATCCGCACCTACAACTTCCCCCAGGGGCGGGTCACCGACCACCGCATTAATCTGACGCTGTACAAGCTGGAGCAGGTGATGGCCGGCGACCTCGACCCGGTGATCGACCCGCTGATCCACGAGCACCAGGCGGAACAGCTCGCCTCCCTCGCCGACGCCTGATGGACCACCCGGCCACGCTGGACGCCCTGCTGGCCAGCCTGCGCAACCGGCTGCAGGAGGCCGGCGTGGAGGCCGCCGGCCTGGAGGCACGCCTGCTGCTCGGCATGGCCACCGGCCTGAGCACCGCGCAACTCATCGCGCGCGGCGGCGATGCCCCCGGCCCCACGCAGGCAGCCGCGGCCGAGGCGTTGTGCCGGCGCCGCCTGCAGGGCGAACCGATCGCCCACATCCTCGGCCGGCGCGGCTTCTGGACCCTGGATCTGGGGGTCTCCCCGGCCTGCCTGATCCCGCGCCCCGAGACCGAGGTGCTGGTCGAGGCCGCGCTGGGGGCCATCGACGCGGCTTCGGAAAAACACCCCCGGGTGCTGGACGCGGGCACCGGCTCCGGGGCCATCATCCTTGCGCTCAAGGCCGAACGGCCCGGGGTCGACGGCTTCGCCAGCGACACGAGCCTCGACGCCCTGACCCGCGCCCGCGCCAACGCCCGCGAACTGGATCTGGACATCCGCTTCTTCGCCGGGGCCTGGCTGCAACCGCTGGCAGCCTCCGCGCGCTTCGACCTGATCGTCTCCAATCCGCCGTACATCGCCCCCGACGACCCGCATCTGCAACGCGGCGACCTGCGTTTCGAACCACGCGGTGCGCTGGTCGCCGCACAAGCAGGTCTGGCGGACCTGCATGAACTGATCGCCACCGCACCCGATCACCTGACGGACGACGGCTGGCTGCTGCTGGAACACGGATTCGACCAGGAGCGGGCGGTACGGGCACGACTGGAGATCGGGCCGTGGACGGACATCACGACCTGGCCGGACACCGCCGGTCATCCCCGCGTGACCGGAGCCCGCCTGCGGGCCCGGCGCTGACTGACAGACATGCCGAGGCCCCCGGCGCATGCACCGGGGGCCCTGCGTGCCATGCTCCGGACCGGCGAGCGGCCCGACGGCACATCACGGACGCGGCAGCGGCAGTGGCAGCTTGAGGTGGATGCTGCCGGAGGGACGCCGGTCACCACGATCCCGCGGCCCCGAACGGTGCGAACGACCGTAGTAGTGATGGTGGTAGTGCCGTTCCGCGCCGCGGTGGCCGGGTCCACGCCCGCGCGAATGACCGCGCCGGGAATGCTTGTGACCGCGCGCGCCCGGATGCCCGCGCTTGTGCTTGTGGCCACGACTCCCGGGATGCCCGCGCTTGTGCTTGTAACCGCGTTTGCCCGAGCGCCGATCATGGCGGACCTCCTGCAGGCCCTCGACCGAGAACTGCAGCGTGGCCCCGCCGGATGCCCCCTTGACCGGTGTCGCGGCCTGGGCCGGTGCCACGACCACAAAGGCGAGCAGTGCGGCGGGCACGACCACGGCGGTCAGACGCTGCAGGATGGATTTTTGTTCGGGGTTCATGGGACGCCTCCTTCCCTTTCTCTTCTGGCCGGATTGCCGGGAACCAGACTAGCTCTCCCGACTGAACCCCCCTTGAACCGCCTGCCGCGTTGCGTGAAGTCCGCCGCAGTTCCGGCACGCGGTCCGCGCGGCCATGTGACGGAGTTACAATCCACCCATGAATGACGACGAGCTCCTGCGCTACGCACGCCAGATCATGCTGCCCGGTATCGGGGTCGAGGGCCAGGAAAGCCTGCGCCGGGCGCATGCGGTGGTGATGGGCGTGGGCGGGCTGGGTTCGCCGGTAGCGGCCTACCTGGCGGCGGCCGGGGTCGGCCGGCTGACCCTGGTGGACCCGGATCACGTCGAGACCAGCAACCTGCAGCGCCAGATCCTGCACGGCGAGGCCGACGTGGGCGCGGACAAGGTCGCCTCCGGTGCGCGGCGCCTCGCGGCGTTGAACAGCGCCTGCCAGGTGGAGACCCGGGCCGAACGGCTGAACGCCGACGCGATGCGCGCGCTGTTCGCCGGGGCCGACGTGGTGCTGGACGGCACCGACCATTTCGCCGCGCGTGGCGCGATCAACCGCGCGGCGGTGGCCGCCGGCACGCCGCTGGTCTCCGGCGCGGTGATCCGCTTCGAGGGCCAGCTCACCACCTTCGATTTCCGCGACCCGCAGGCGGCCTGCTACCACTGCCTGTACGGCGACGAAGGGGCGGACGAGGACACCTGCGCGACCAGCGGGGTGCTGGCGAGCCTGCCGGGAGTGGTCGGGAGCCTGCAGGCGACCGAGGCCCTCAAGCTGCTGGCCGGCCTGCCGACCCTGGCGGGCCGCCTGCTGCTGATCGACGGCCTGCACATGCAGTTCCGCGAGATCGGCCTGCAGCGCGACCCGGCCTGCCCGGTCTGCGGAGATCCCCCGTAGGAGGCCAGCCCCTGGCCGATTCGGCGCCGGAGACAGCCCGGACGCCCGATCGGCCGGAGGGCCGGCCTCCCACAGGGATTTACCCGGTCTGCGGAGATCCCCCGTAGGAGGCCAGCCCCCTGGCCGATGCGGCCCTATTGCGAGGTATCGGACCCCGGCGGCCGCGCGCTGTCGGGGCGGCACAGGGCCTCGGCATCCACCGCATCGAACACGTACTGCGCGTTGCAGAACTCGCAGGTGACTTCGATGCGGTCCTGTTCGGCCAGGATCGAGCGGATCTCGTCCACCCCGAGGCTCTGCAGGGTGGTGGCCACGCGCTCACGCGAACAGTGGCAGTGGAATTCCACCGTGGAGCCGTCGAACAGGCGCACGCGTTCCTCGGCGAACAGCCGGCCCAGCAGCGAGCCGGCGTCCAGCTGCAGCAGTTCGGCCGCCGTGGTGGTTTCGGCCAGGGTGGTCGCGCGGTTCCAGTCCTCGCTGTCGCGCGACAGCGGCTGCCCGCTGTCATCCGGCAGCCCCTGCAGCAGCATGCCCGCGGCGCGCTGGCCGTCGGCGGCCAGCCAGACCCGCGTGGGGAGCTGCTCGGACTGTTCGAAATACCCGTCCAGGGCGTCGGCCAGGGTCTGCCCGCGCAGCTCCACCACGCCCTGATAGCGCTCGCCGCCGTCCCCGGGGTCCAGGGTCATCATCACCCGCGCGTCCTCGCCCAGGATCGCGTCCAGCGTGCCGTCCTCCGGCGGGGTCTCGTGATAACGGGCCACGCCGCGCAGATGGCCCTGCCCGTCGGCCTGTGCCACCAGCATGTGCAGCGGCCCGGAACCCGTGACTTGCAGGATCAGGGAGCCCTTGAACTTGAGCGTGGCGGCGACCAGGGTGACCGCGGCACAGGCCTGTCCCAGCAGGTCGCGCACCACCGGCGGGTAGGGGTGGCGCTCCAGCACCGCCTGCCATGCCCGGTCGAGGTGCACCCATTCGCCGCGCACCCCGGTGTTTTCCAGCATGAAGCGGTGCAGGGTATCGGCTTCGCGCGCGGATGCCGCGCCCATGCCCGCCTCACTCATGCCTGATCCAGGCGTTCCTTCAGCCGCTCGTTGACCTGGGCGGGGTTGGCCTTGCCCTGGGTGGCCTTCATCACCTGGCCGACGAAGAAGCCGAACAGCTTGTCCTTGCCGCCCTTGTACTGCTCGAGCTGCTTGGGATTGTTCGCGATCACCTCGTCGATGATGGCGTCGATCGCGCCGGTGTCGGTGATCTGCTTGAGCCCCTTGGCCTCGATCACGCTGTCGGCATCGCCCTCGCCGTTCCACATCGCCTCGAACACCTCCTTGGCGATCTTGCCGGAGATGGTCTCGTCCTGGATGCGCGCCAGCAGCCCGGCCAGCGCCCCGGCATCCACCGGGGCCTCGGCGAGCTCCACCTCGGAGCGGTTGAGCGCGGCGGAGAACTCGCCCATCACCCAGTTGGCGGCCAGCTTGGGCGCATTGCAGCCCCGCACCACCGCTTCGTAGAAATCCCCCATCTCGCGGGTCGCGGTGAGCACGCCGGCATCGTATTCCGGCAGTTCGTACTCGCGCACGAAACGCTCGCGCTTGGCGTCGGGCAGCTCCGGCAGGCGACCGCGGATCTCCTCGATGAAGCCCTGATCGACCTCCACCGGCAGCAGGTCCGGATCGGGGAAGTAGCGGTAGTCGTTGGCCTCTTCCTTGGTCCGCATCGAACGCGTCTCGTCGCGGTCCGGATCGTACAGCCGGGTCTCCTGCACCACGCGGCCGCCACCCTCGATCACGTCGATCTGGCGTTCGATCTCGAAGTTGATCGCACGCTCGACGAAGCGGAAGGAGTTGAGGTTCTTCAGCTCCGCGCGGGTACCGAACTCCGCCTGCCCCTTCGGGCGAACGGAGACGTTGGCGTCGCAGCGGAAACTGCCCTCCTGCATGTTGCCGTCACAGATGTCGAGGTAGCGCACCAGCGAGTGCAGCTTCTTCATGTAGGCGACCGCCTCCTTCGCCGAACGCAGGTCCGGCTCGGAGACGATCTCCACCAGCGGGGTGCCGGCGCGGTTGAGATCGATGCCGGTCATCGCCTCGAAGCCTTCGTGCAGGCTCTTGCCGGCGTCTTCCTCGAGGTGCGCACGGGTCACGCCGACGCGCTTGGTGGTGCCGTCCTCCAGCTCGATGTCCAGATGCCCGCTGGCTACGATCGGCAGCTCGAACTGCGAGATCTGGTAGCCCTTGGGCAGGTCCGGGTAGAAGTAGTTCTTTCGTGCAAAGACCGAGCGGCCGGCCACCTCGGCGTCGATCGCCAGGCCCAGCATCACCGCGCGCTCGACCACCCCGCGGTTGAGCACCGGCAGCACGCCGGGCATGCCCAGGTCCACCGGGCAGGCCTGACGGTTGGGCTCGGCGCCGTAGGCGGTGGGCGCCCCGGAAAAGATCTTGGAGACGGTATTGAGCTGGGCGTGAATCTCCAGCCCGATGACGGTTTCCCATTCCATGCTGCGACCCCTCAGGCAAAGGCCGACGGCACGCGGGCGTGCCAGTCGGTCTCCTGCTGAAACTGGTGTGCGACGCCGATCATGCGCGCCTCGTCGAAATAGTTGCCGATCAGCTGCAGCCCGACCGGCAGCCCCTGCACCTCGCCCGCCGGCAGCGACATCGCCGGCAGCCCCGCCAGATTGGCGGCGATGGTGTAGATATCCGAGAGGTACATCTTGACCGGGTCGGCGCTCTTGGCCCCCAGCTCGAACGGCAGTTCCGGCGTGGTCGGGCCCAGCAGCAGATCGACGTCGGCGAACACCCGGCGGAAGTCGTCGGCGATCACCCGGCGGACCTTCTGCGCCTTGAGATAGTAGGCGTCGTAGTAGCCGGCGGACAGCACATGGGTACCCACCATGATGCGCCGCTTCACCTCCGCGCCGAAGCCCTCGCCGCGCGAACGCGTGTACAGGTCCAGCAGGTCCTGCGGATCCTCGCAGCGATAGCCGTAGCGCACGCCGTCGAAGCGCGACAGGTTGGACGAGGCCTCGGCCGGGGCCACCACGTAGTAGGCCGGCACCGACAGGTGGCTGTTGGGCAGGCTGACCTCGCGGATCTCGGCGCCTCGTTCGCGCAGCACCCGGATCGCCTCGTCCAGTACGGCGCGGATGCCGTCATCCAGGCCTTCGCCGAAGAACTCCTGCGGCAGACCGATGCGCAGCCCGGTGAGGTCGGCGTCCAGCGCTGCGGTGAAGTCCTCGGCCGGGCGTTCGAGGCTGGTCGAGTCGCGCTCGTCGAACCCGGCCATGGCATTGAGCATGTGCCCGCAGTCCTCGGCCGAGGCCGCCATCGGCCCGCCCTGATCCAGGCTGGAGGCGAAGGCAATCATGCCGTAGCGCGAGACCCGGCCGTAGGTCGGCTTGAGCCCGGTGATGCCGCAGAACGCGGCCGGCTGGCGGATGGAACCGCCGGTGTCGGTACCGGTCGCGCCGGGCACCAGACGCGCGCCCACCGCGGCCGCGGAACCGCCCGAGGAGCCGCCCGGGACCCGCGCGGTGTCCCAGGGGTTGTGCACCGGACCGTAGAAACTGGTTTCGTTGGACGAACCCATGGCGAACTCGTCCATGTTGGTCTTGCCCAGCATCACCGCGCCGGCGGCGTGCATGCGCTCGACCACCGTGGCGTCGTAGGGCGAGACGAACGGGTCCAGCATGCGCGAGCCACAGGCGGTGCGCACGCCGCGGGTGCAGAAGATGTCCTTCTGCGCCACCGGCACGCCCAGCAGCGGAGCCTCCTCGCCTTTCGCCAGACGCGCATCGGCGGCGTCCGCCTGCTCCAGCGCGGAATCGGCGGTCACGGTGACGAAGCTGTTGAGATCCGCATCCAGACGCTCGATGCGGTCCAGGTACAGGCGGGTGAGCTCGCGCGAGCTGATCTCTCGGGCGCGCAGCTTGCGTACCCAGTCGGAGAGGGTTTCCTGGGTCATGGACTCGGGACTCTTTCCTTCAAGCGTGGCTGAAAGCGGCGCACAGGGCGCGCCGCAGGCGATTCGGCGGATGACGCGTCATTCAATGACGCGCGGCACCAGGTAGAGCCCCCCTTCCACCGCCGGGGCAATGGCCTGGTAGTCGTCGCGCCGGTCGGGCTCGGTGACCGCGTCCGGGCGCATGCGCTGGGCCGCGTCCATCGGATGGGCCATCGGCTCCACCCCCTCGATGTCGGCGCCGTCGAGCTGCTCGACGAAGTCGAAGATGTCACTCAGCCCGCCGGCAAACTCGCGGGCCTGGTCGTCATCCATCGCCAGACGCGAAAGCTCGGCGATGCGCTGGACGTGTTCGGTGTCTACGGACATGGCTTGCGGACCCTCGCTGCGGGCGATAACGAAACACTCAGGGATACGCTGAGACGGAGCGCAAACTTACCACAACCCCGACCTTGCCCAAACCCGGGGCGGTTGCTAGAGTCCGTGGCTTTCCCGCCGACCATGCAAGCAGGTTCGTACCCCATGCTCAAACGCCTCCTGGGGCTGTTCTCCAACGACATCTCCATCGACCTCGGCACGGCCAATACGCTGATCTACATGCGCGGCCAGGGCATCGTGCTCAACGAACCCTCCGTCGTGGCCATTCGTCAGGACCGGGGCCCCGGGGGACCGCGTTCGATCGAGGCCGTCGGCATCGAGGCCAAGAAGATGCTCGGGCGCACACCGGAGCACGTGGTGACCATCCGGCCGATGAAGGACGGCGTGATCGCCGACTTCACCACCACCGAGAAGATGCTGCAGTACTTCATCAAGAAGGTGCACGAACGGCGGATCTTCCGCCCCAGCCCGCGGGTGCTGGTCTGCGTGCCCTGCGGCGCCACCCAGGTGGAGCGCCGCGCGATCCGCGAATCCGCCTTTGGCGCCGGGGCGCGCAAGGTCTACCTGCTGCAGGAACCGGTGGCCGCGGCGATCGGTGCCGGCATCCCGCTGGACGAGGCGGTCGGCTCCATGGTGCTGGACATCGGCGGCGGCACCTCCGAGGTCGCCGTGCTTTCGATGAACGGGATCGTCTATTCCGAGTCGGTGCGCATCGGCGGCGACACCTTCGACGAGGCCATCATGGCCTACGTGCGCCGCAACTACGGCGTCCTGATCGGCGAGGCCACGGCTGAACGCATCAAGCATGCGGTGGGTTCGGCCTATCCGGGCAAGGAGCTGCTGGAGATCGAGGTCAAGGGCCGCAACCTGTCCGAGGGCGTGCCGCGCTCGTTCACCCTGAATTCCAACGAGATCCTCGAGGCCCTGCAGGATCCGCTGTACGGGATCGTCTCGGCCGTGCGCACGGCGCTGGAACAGACCCCGCCGGAGCTGGGTTCCGATGTCGCGGAACGCGGCATCGTGCTGACCGGCGGCGGGGCGATGCTGCAGCAGATCGACCGTCTCCTGATGGAGGAGACCGGCATTCCGGTAGTCGTGGCCGACGACCCCCTCACCTGCGTCGCCCGCGGAGGCGGCCGGGTCCTGGAAATGCTCGACGAGAAGCGGGTCGACTTCCTCTCCATGGAGTAAACTCCGGTCCCGGGCTCGTCCCCGGGAGTCGCCCCGCGTTCCGGAGGTTCGGTTATAAGCAAGCCGCTGTTCAGACTGGGCATCTCGCCCACGCTGCGTCTGCTGTTCGTGGTCCTGCTGGGGATCGCGCTGATGGTGCTCGACCACCGCCTGAACGAACTGCAGACGGTGCGCAGCGTGCTCGCGACCGTGGCCTACCCGATCCAGGTCGCGGTGGATGCGCCCATCCGCGCGGGCTCACGGGTGCTGGAATCGTTCTCCAGCCGCGAGGATCTGGTGGTGGAGAACCGCATCCTGCGGCGCGAGAACAGCGAGTTGCGCGCCCGCCAGCTGCGTTTCGAGGCGTTGCAAGCGGAGAACGACCGCCTGCGCGCCCTGCTCAACACCGCCCGTCAGGCGGACGAGGAGGTCCAGGTCGCGCAGATCCTTGCGGTGGACCTGGACCCCTTCCGCCAGCAGATCGTGCTCGACAAGGGACAGCGCGATGCGGTGTATGCCGGACAACCGGTGATCGACGCCGACGGCGTTGTCGGTCAGATCCTCTCCGCCGAATACTCCAGCGCCACGGCCCTGCTGATCTCCGACCCCGGACATGCCCTGCCGGTAGTCAGCGCCCGCACCGGCCTGCGCGGCATCGTCGTCGGCACCGGCAACCCCCAGCGCCTGCACATGCGCCACGTCCCGCCACAGGAAGACATCGAGGAGGGTGACCTGCTGCTGACCTCGGGGCTGGGCGGTCGTTTTCCTGCGGATTACCCGGTCGCGCGCGTCACCTCGGTGGAACGCCCGCCGGGCGAGCCCTTTCTCGCCATTGAGGCGGAACCGCTGGCCGCGCTGGACCGCTCGCGCGAGGTGCTGCTGCTGTGGATGCAGGACCGCGAACGCAACGCGATCCCCACGCCGCTGCCCGCCGAAAGCGCAACCGAATCCGCGCCGGCGCCATGAGTGGCGGCACGGGCGTTCCCTGGCCGATCCCGCTGAGCCTGCTGGCGGCCCTCGCGCTGGCGATCGTGCCCCTGCCCGCGGGCCTCGCGCTGCTGCGACCCGAATGGGTAGCGCTGGTCCTGATCTACTGGGCCATGGCCTTCCCCCAGCGGGTCGGGGTGTTCACGGCTTTCGGCGCCGGTCTGCTGCTCGATGTCCTGCAGGGCCAGCTGCTGGGCCAGAATGCCGTTGCGATGGCCCTGGTGGCCTACCTCACCATCCAGCTGCATTCACGCCTGCGGGTCTATCCGCTGTGGCAGCAGATGATCGTGGTCACCGGCCTGATCGCCCTGTACAAGCTCACCGCCCTGTGGCCGCAGGGCCTGGCCGGCCTGCCGCCGGGCACCCCGTGGTACTGGGCGCCCGTGCTCAGCAGCGCTCTGATATGGCCGCTGATCTTCGTGCTGCTGCGCGACGTGCGCAAGCGCTGGCTGCTGCACCTGACCTGATCCACCCGTGGCCATCGCACCCGGAAGGCCGGCTGCGGCATACTCTCCCGGCCATTCAGTCGTGACCCCTTCGGAGGCCCCATGGACCCGAACAAGCAGACCGAGATCGAGGCCGCGGTTTTCCGGCGGCTGCTGCAGCATCTGGACGAGCGCAAGGACGTGCAGAACATCGATCTGATGAACCTCGCCGGTTTCTGCCGCAACTGCCTGTCCAAATGGTATGTCGCGGCCGCCGAGGAACGCGGCGAGTCCATTGACTACGAGGCCGCCCGCGAGATCGTCTACGGCATGCCCTACGCCGAGTGGAAGGAGCGGTATCAGAAACCGGCCAGCAACGAGCAGCTGGAGGCATTCGCACAGAACCGCCCCGACGACGACCATGCATGATCATGGCCTGATCGATACCCCGGAGGCACTGCAGGCATTCCTGCAGGCCGTCCGGGGTGCCCCGTGGATCGCGCTGGACACCGAGTTCCTGCGCGAAAAGACCTACTACCCGAAGCTCTGCCTGATCCAGGCGGCCACCCCGGAGCACATCGCCAGCATCGACCCGCTGGCGCTGGACGTAAAACGGCTGGCCCCGCTGCTGCACGACCGTTCCGTCACCAAGGTGTTTCACTCCGCCTGGCAGGACATGGAAATCCTGCTGCGCGAGACCGGCGACGTACCCGCACCGGCCTTCGACACCCAGATTGCCGCGGCGATGCTCGGTCACGGCGATCAGGTCGGCTATGCCAATCTGGTCCGCGCGGTGCTGGACCACGAACTGGACAAGAGCCAGACCCGCACCGACTGGTCGCGCCGTCCGCTGGATTCGGAACAGCTGGCATATGCTGCCGACGATGTGCGCTATCTCGCGGCCCTGTACCAGCAGATGCACGCGGACCTGGAAAGCAGCGGGCGCCTGGAATGGCTGCAGCCGGAGATGGATGCCCTCGCCGATCCCGAGGCCTACCGCGCCGATCCGGAAGCAGCCTGGCGCCGGGTCTCCGGCCACAAGCGTCTGAAACCGCGCGAACTCTCCGTACTCCAGACCGTGGCCGCCTGGCGCGAACGCACGGCGCAGAGCAGCGACCGGCCGCGCAAGTGGGTCCTGAGCGATGACCTGCTGCTGGAGATCGCCCGCCGGGCACCCGCAGGGACCGCACAACTGCGCGGGCTGCGCGGTTTCCCCTCGGGCATGAACGACGACCGGGTACAGGGCCTGCTGGAGGCGATTCGGGCAGGACGCGAACGTCCGCAGTCGGAATGGCCGGCATTGCCGAAGCAGAAGCCGCTGTCCGAGGCCGACGAGGTGCTCGCCGACATGGCCATGGCCCTGCTGCGCGAACTCGCCCGCCGGCAGGAGATCACGCCCGCGGCCATCGCCCAGCGCAAGGATGTTGTGGAACTGGTGCGCGGACGCCCGCAAGACAGCCGCCTCGGCAGCGGCTGGCGCCATCACGTGGCGGGCGCCGAGATCCAGCGCTGGCTGAACGGCGAAACCGCGTTGTCACGCGACCCCGCAAACGGACTCGAGCTGAAATCCACGGCCGGATGAGGCCGTCGGCTTTCCCCCGCGGGACGGGAGGGGGAGGGGCGGACCGCCCGCTCCCGGGTGCCCCTTTCTCAGGCGGCCTTGTAAACGCCGCGACGCGGCGACGTCAGACGACCCTGACGCTTGAGGTAGGCCAGCGTCTGGCTGATGTTGCGGGTATCCAGCCCGGCCTTCTCGGCCTCGGCCTTGATGTCCTTCACGCTCATTTCGGGCTGAGAGGCCACGATGTCGCACAGCTTCTGGCTGATGGAACCACCGCCGCCGCGACGCCCGCCGCGTGCGGACGAGGCCTTCCGCCTGCCCCCGACGCGCCCGCCCAGTTCCTCGATCTGGCGATCGATTTCGCGCAGTTCGGCCTTGTGCCGGGCGAGCATTTCGCGGCGCTTTTCTTTCAGCGCCTCGCGTTTTTCCTTGCGCTCGGCTTCCTTGCGTTCCTCTTCCTCGCGCTCGCGTTCGCGCGCCAGGGCATAAAGTTCCTCGGCCGAGAGTTCGGAGGCCTTCTTGTCATCCACGGTCATACTTTTCTCCATTGTTCGTTTCGTTCTCTGCCCGCTCCGGAGGACTTACATACCGGAGCGGGCCACAGGCACAAAATGTTGCGTTCGATCCATCTTTTGACAAATATGCCACGAAACCCGGCGCAAAACCAAAACATCGCATGAATCTCGACCCTGAAACCCGCGACCGCATTTGCCGACGCACGCGTTCCTTTTATATCGAGGCCACCGGCCACCCGGCGTCTTCCACCCCGGCGGTTCTTTTTGATCTGCGCGGCCGCGCCGCCGGTCAGTTCCGGGTCCACCGCGGCCATCCAGCCATCCGTTTCAATCCCGAGGCTTTTGTACGCGACTGGAATACGCATTTCCCGGAAACCATTGCACACGAAGTCGCCCACGCCGCGGTCCATGTCCTTTATCGCGGACGCCGGGTCCGTCCGCACGGCGCGGAATGGCAGGCCATCATGCATCACCTGGGGGTGGCACCGCGGGTGCGGCATGCCACCCCGCTCACACCCGCACGCCGGCAACGAACCTATGCTTATATCTGCGACTGCACCCACCACGCGCTCAGTCCGCAACGACATGCCCTGATCCAGAAAAAGGGGTATCGCTACCAGTGCCGGCATTGCGGGGGCTGGCTGCGCCCGGCCGAATAACGAGCCCACGGACTCCGCAGCCGTGCCGCGGCAGTCTGTTATCATGCCTGCCCGGTTTCGCAGCCAATCCCGCAGCCGGCGTTCCGACCAGGACCCCGCAATCGCATGAAGAGAAAAGCCCTCGACGCCACCCACCCCAGCGCCGGCGAATCCTGGCGCCTGTTCCTCCGCATCTTCGAGTTCATCAAGCCCTACTGGCGCATGGGGATCGTGGCGATCATCTCGATGATCCTGGCCGCCGCCGGACAGGCCGCCTTCGCCTGGATCATCCAGCCGCTGGTGGATGGCACGTTCATCGAACAGGACCCCGATGCCCGCATCTGGGTCCCGCTGGGGCTGGTCGGGATCTTTTTCTTCTATGCGTTCACCACCTTTGCCGCGCAGTACACCGTGGCCTGGGTCGGGCGCAAAGTGGTCAAGGACATCCGGCAGGCGGTATTCGATCAGTATCTGCGACTTCCGGCGGGGTTCTTTGACCGCCATTCCTCCGGCACCCTGCTGGCCAAGCTGACCTATAACGTCAATCAGATCAGTGCCGCGGCCTCCAAGGCGATCCTGATCCTGGTCAAGGACAGTTTCACCATCCTGTTCCTGCTGATGTACATGACCTGGCTCAGTGGCTGGCTGATGCTGATCGTGTTCGGGCTGGCGCCGGCGGTGGCCCTGGTCATCAGCGGGGCCAACAAGCGTTTTCGCAAGTTCAGCCGGCGCATGCAGCGTTCGGTGGGGGATTATGCCCAGGTTGCGGAGGACAGCATCCGCGGACATTCGGAAGTCAAGATCTTTGGCGCCGAGGACTATGAATCCGACCGCTTTCGCAAGATCAATGACCGCCACCACCGCCAGTTCATGCGTTACAAGACGGTGGAGGCCGCCAGCCAGCCCCTGTCACAGTTCGGTGCGGTCATCGCGCTCGCGATCATCGTTTATCTCGCCACCATGGACATGGTGATGGAAACCATCACCCCCGGGGGCATGATTTCGTTCATCGCGGCCATGCTCCTGCTGCTTCCGCCGCTCAAGCGGGTGGTCAAGGTCAACTCGGAGATCCAGAAGGCGCTGGCCGCGGGCGAGAGCGTGTTCGAGGTACTGGATACCGCCCCGGAGCCGGATCACGGCGAACGCCGCCTGGAACGGGCCGAGGGACATATCGAGGTCGACCATGTCTGGTTCCGCTATCCCCAGACCGAGGACTGGGTGCTGCGCGACATCTCGCTGGAGATCCGGCCCGGGCAGACCGTGGCCCTGGTCGGACGTTCCGGCAGCGGCAAGAGCACCCTGGCAAGCCTGGTCCCGCGCTTCTACGAGCCCGAGCACGGCGAGGTGCGCCTGGACGGACACCCGGTGCGGGAATATCCACTGCGCGACCTGCGCGGGCAGATGGCGCTGGTCAGCCAGCAGGTGGTGCTGTTCAATGACACCGTGGCCAACAACATCGGCTACGGCCTGGCGCGCGAACCCTCCGCCGAGGAGCTGCACGAGGCTGCGCGCGCGGCCAACGCCCTGGAGTTCATCGACGACCTGCCCGACGGCTTCGACACCGTGGTGGGCGAGAACGGCGTGATGCTCTCCGGCGGGCAGCGGCAACGGCTGGCAATCGCCCGCGCCCTGCTCAAGGACGCACCCATACTGATCCTCGACGAGGCCACCTCGGCGCTGGACTCGGAGTCCGAGCAGAAGATCCAGGACGCCCTGGAACAGCTGATGCGCGGGCGCACGACCCTGGTGATCGCGCACCGCCTGTCCACGGTGGAAGACGCCGACCGCATCCTGGTGCTGGACGACGGCCGGGTGGTGGAATCCGGCACGCACAACGAGCTGATGGAGGCCGGCGGGCATTACGCCGCGCTGCAGAAGGGCCAGTTCGGCGAGGAGGAACAGGCCGGCCCCGAAGAGTGATCTTCCGGCGGTGACCGGAGATGCTGCGATTCAAACGGATGCGCCCGGAGAGTGAGTCATCCGGCGGTTCCGGGGAGTGACCCGGGCCCTGTCGGTTCGCGTGCGAGCACGCTTCCACGGGCGGGGTGATGCGAACAGAAAGGTGGGAGCGTGCTCGCACGCGAACATGGCCGGTGGACGCCCTCGATCCGGCCATAACCGATCGGCAGGTTCTGTGCCAGGGAGCCGCGCGGCCCCGGCCCGCAATCAGCCGGTCGCCGCCGTCTCTTCCAGCACGTCCAGGACCCGCGCCACGGCGCCACGCCCGGAGGCCACCACATCCTGGCCGGCCGCGGCCATGCGCCGCCCTCGTTCCGGGGCGTCGAACAGTTCGGCCAGTGCCGCGCCCAGCGCGTCGCCATCGGCGACCTCGATGCGGGCATCCACGGCATCCAGGGCGCGGGCGACGGAGGCGAAATTCGACACGTCCGCACCGGTGAGCACCGGTCGCCCCAGGGCCGCCGGCTCCAGCAGGTTCTGTCCGCCCAGTGGCACCAGACTGCCACCGACGAAGGCCACGTCGGCCGCCGCGAGATAGAGCCCCATCTCGCCGAGGGTATCCCCCAGCAGCACGTCGGCCTCGCGGTCCGCGCGGCCGGGCGCGTCCGCCAGCAGCGAGCGTCGCGCCACCGACAGGCCCGCGTCCGCGGCCGCCCGCGCCACGGCATCGAAACGCTGCGGGTGACGCGGCACCCAGATCAGCCGCGCGTCCGGATGGCGCCGGCGCAAGGCGGCATGGGCCGCCAGCACGGCCTCGTCCTCGCCCTCGCGGGTACTGACCGCCGCCCACACCGGCACCTCCGCGGACCACAGGGCGGCGCGCAGTGCCGCGCCCCCCTCGGCGCCCGCAGGCGGATCGCGATCGAACTTCAGGTTGCCGCCCACCTCGACCCGCGACGGCGGCGCGCCGAGGATGCGAAAGCGCTCCGCCGCAGCGGCATCCTGCGCGAGGATCCGCCGCGGCACGCCCAGCACCTCCCCGATCAGCGGCTGCCGGCCCTGATAACGCCGAAACGCACGATCCGAGAGCCGACCGCTGGCCAGCACCAGAGGCACCCGGGCGCGCTCGCAGGCCGCGAACAGATGCGGCCACAGTTCGGTCTCCACGATCACCCCGGCACGCGGTCGGGCCGCGGCCACGAAGCGCCGCACGGCGCCGGGGAGATCCAGCGGCAGAAAACGGTGGTGGACGTTCTCGATGCCCGCCGCGGTGATCCGCGCCGCACCCTCGGGCGTAGTGGTGGTCACCAGCACGGACACCCGGGGGAATCGCTCGCGCAGCCCCCGTATCAGCGGCAGGGCGGCCTCCACCTCGCCCACCGAGGCGGCATGCACCCACCATGCCCCCGACGGCGGCGCGGCACCCCGGCCCAACCATTCCAGGCGGCGCGCCGCGGGTACGTGGTTGCGCACGGCACGCCGCCACAGGACCGCGCCCATGACCGGCGCCAGCAGGCGTGACAGGACCGCGTAACCGGCGCGCCGCATCAGGAGCGTTCCGTCTCCAGCAGCGCCGCCGCCTCCTGCAGGGAACGGATCCGGCGTGCCTGCGGATCCGCCTGCAGCGCGGCGGCCTGATCCGCATCCGGGGTCTCCGGGGCGAACAGCAGCCGCGTTCCCACCCCGGCACGGCGCGCGGCCTCCAGGTCGGAGGGACGATCCCCCACCAGCACCGAATGCGCCAGATCCACGTCCAGCGCGTCCCGCGCCCGCAACAGCATGCCCTGGGCCGGCTTGCGGTCCGGGCAGTCGCGCCGCCAGGGCTCCAGCGCATCGCGCGGATGGTGCGGGCAGTGATAGACCGCATCCAGACGTCCGCCGCGCTCGGCAAAACGGGCCCGCATCCACTGCGTCAGCCGCTCGAAGTCGTCCTCGCCGTAGTACCCGCGACCGATGCCGGACTGGTTGGTGACCACCACCACGGGGTAGCCGGCGGCACCGGCCCGGGCCACCAGCTCGAAGATCCCGGGCATGAAATCGAAGTCCTCGGGCCGGTACACATAGGCGTGATCCACGTTGATCACGCCATCACGGTCGAGGAACAGCGCCGGCCGGCTCACGGCGCCGCGTCGCCCTGCGCGCGGGCGACCAGGGCATCTTCCACCACGGCGCACAACAGATGCCCGATCAGCCCGTGCACCTCCTGCACCCGTGCGGTCGCGGCGTCCGGCACCGCCAGCAGATGGTCCACCGTGGGACCGGCGGGCAGCCCCCGCGCACCGGTCAGCGCGACCGTGGTCAGGCCCTGGCGCCCGGCGGTTTCCAGCGCGCGCAGCACATTGGGGGACTCGCCCGAGGTGGTGAAGCCGACCAGTACGTCGCCGGGGCGCCCCAGCGCCTCGACCTGCCGCGCGAATACTTGCTCGTAACCGAAGTCGTTGGCGATGGCCGTCAGCACCGAGGTGTCGGTGGTCAGCGCAACCGCCGCCGCGCCCGGCCGCACCACGCGGTAACGGCACACGATCTCGGCCGCGATGTGCTGGGCATCCGCCGCACTGCCGCCGTTACCCGCAAGCAGGATCTGGCCGCCGGCATCCAGGCTGGCCAGCCAGCGCCGCGCGACGGCCTCCACCTCCCCGAGGAATTCCGCATCCTCGGCCAGTTGTCCGAAAAGCCGGCTGGCGGCCTGCAACTCTGCTGCGATCCCTTCCTGCACGCGTTCCTCACTTTCGGGGGGCGACCCCGGAGACGGCCACCGGCGACGCCCCGTCCCGGCGGTCCCGAATGTACAATGCGCAACATTATCTACCCGACACCCGACTTCGACCAACGATGACATCGCAACGCCGCGAACAAGCCTGGCATCCGGCCAACTGGGGACAGGCCCTGGCCGTCGCCCTGCTGTGGCTGCTCGCCCGCCTGCCCTGGCGCCTGGCGATCCGTCTGGGCACCGGGCTGGGCCACCTGCTCTACTACCTGGCGCGGGACCGGCGCTACGTGGTGCGCCGCAACCTCGAGCTGTGTTTCCCGGACCTCGCCCCGCAAGAACGCGAACGCTGGGTGCGCGCCAACTTCGGCTACACCGGTCGCGGGGTGGCCGAGGTGGCACTGGGCTGGTTCGGCGGACCGGCGGTGGACCGCGTGCCGTGCCGCTTCCACGGGATGGAGCACCTGGAGGCGGCGCACGACGCCGGTGACCCGGTGATCCTGCTGTCCGGGCATTTCTCCTGCATCGAGATGGCCGGTCGGCTGTTCGGCGCGCAGGTACCCATGGCCGCGATCTACAAGCCGATGGACAAGAAGCCGGTGCTGGAACGCGCCCTGCGCTCCGGTCGCGAGCGCAAGCTGGAACGCGTGATCTCCAAGGACGACATCCGCGGGATCCTGCGCAAGCTGAAAAAGGGCGGGACCATCTGGTACGCCGGCGACCAGAACATGCGGCGCACCGAGCAGGTGTTCGCCCCGTTCTTCGGCATGCAGGCCTCCACCACCACCGGCCTGTCGCGCCTGGCGCGCATGGGTCGGGCGCGCGTACTGCCGATGTTCTATTACGTGAACGACGCCGGTGACGGCTACGAGTTCGTGGTGGGGCCACCGCTGGAGGACTACCCGAGCGAGGATCGCGCCCGCGACGCCGCACGCATGAACGCGGTGCTGGAAGACGCCGTCCGGCACGCACCGCAGCAGTATTTCTGGGCCCATCGGCGGTTCAAGACCCAGCCCGAGGATGCACCCGACCCGTACCCGGGCCTGCACACCAAGCATATCGGGCGCATGCCCTGGCAGAAGAACAAGAAAAAGAAGGCCCTGAAGAAAAAGCGCAAGAAGGCCGCCCGCGAACAGGGCCCGGACGATGCCTCCTGAGTACTCGGCCGACCGCCCGCTGATCGAGGCCCCGCCGGACGAGCTGTGCCTGCTGCGGCTGTCGGCCCTGGGTGACTGCACCCACGTCGTCCCGGTGGTGCGCAGCCTGCAGGCCGCCTGGCCGCAGACCCGCATCACCTGGATCATCGGGCGGCTGGAACACCGGCTGCTGGAAGGACTGCCCGGGGTCGAGTTCGTGGTCGTGGACAAGAACCGCGGCCGCCGCGCCTACGGCGACCTGCGCCGCGCCCTGCGCGGCCGCCGGTTTGACGTGCTGCTGCAGATGCAGGTCTCGCTGCGCGCCAGCCTGCTGGGCCTGCAGGTCCCCGCGCGTCTGCGCCTGGGCTTCGACCGCCAGCGCGCGCGCGACTTCCAGTGGCTGTTCACCCGCCACCGCATCGCCCACCGCCCGCGAGAACACGTGCTCGACGGCTTCTTCGGCTTCGCCGAGGCACTGGGCGTGCGCGAACGCATCCTGCGCTGGGACATCCCGGTGCCGCGGGAGGCCCGGGCCTGGGCCGAAGAGCACCTGCCCGCGGACCGACCCTGGCTCGCCATCAACCCGTGCTCCAGCGCCCGCTTTCGCAATTTCCGCAACTGGGCACCCGAACGCTACGCGGCGGTGGCCGACCACGCCGCCGAACGCCACGGCATGGGCATCGTGCTGACCGGCGGCCCCACGCAGCTCGAGCGCGAATACGGCGAGGCCATCGCCGCGCAATGCCGCCACCCCGTCACCAACCTGGTCGGCCGGACCGACCTCAAGCAGCTGCTGGCCGTGCTCGAACGCGCGCAGGTGCTGGTCTCGCCCGACTCCGGCCCCGCCCACATGGCCAACGCAACCGGCACCCCGGTGATCGGCCTGTACGCCGGCTCGAACCCCGACCGCACCGGCCCCTATTGCAGCCGGCAATGGGTGGTCAACCAGTACCCCGAGGCCTGCCGGGCCGCGTTCGGCAAGCCGCCCGAAGACCTGCGCTGGGGCCGGCGCGTGCGCGAACCCGACGTGATGGAGCGCATCACGGTGGCCGAGGTCACCGAGCGCCTGGATGCCCTGCTGGCGAACCGTCCGAGCCAAATCTTGCCAAGCGCTCCCTGAGCCGACACCATTCAGGGATGTCGTTCGTAACGCGGAATATCGAGAACCTGCAGGTCCTCACCCACGCATACCTGCCCATGTGTCAGAAATACGGATGGCGCAGGGTCAACCCGGCTGGCTTGAAACGCATTGCCGTCTTCCCGAAGACCGGGATCCTTTTCAACCGGGTCAAGAAGAATGCCAACACCACCACGCTCGGAATCCTGACCGAACTCGAGACAGGTCAGACACCTCATCACAAGACCATAAAAAAAACCACACCCATCCTCGGTTGCAAAAACCAGGCGCGCGCCCACCGAAATCTCGAAAAATACTCAATCATCACGGTCAAACGGAACCCATATACCCGAGTCCTGTCCGCATTCCTCGAAAAGTTCCGCCACGAACGGTTCAGACACCGCCATGGTCAGTTTGACCTGACACCCGAGGGGTTCGACTCCTTCTTACGCTGGCTCGATGAAGGCGGCCTAACCAAAGACCCCCACTGGGACCTGCAAATCAAACTAATGGCACTCCCGCCGACCCTATATGACACGGTCATCCGTTTCGAACATTTCGCGGACGATCTCCGACATCTACTTCAGGAACGCACCAACCAGCCCTTACCCTCTGCCCTGCATGCGACCTACGCCTCGGACAAGGACAAAGCCACGCGCGCAGCCTCACAGCTCAACGAATTCTATACAACCGAAGCCGTTCAGATCGTTCGCCGCATCTACCGCGTTGACTTTGACCAGCTGGAGTACGACGACACCTCATTTCCATCTTCCTAAGGGGAGGCGGACCGCACGGATATACCGACACCTGAATTCATAGAATAACTGCAACGCCTGAACCCGGAAGGGGTGGGCCAGCTGCCGCCGTAGAATGGGTGGCTCTCACCCCAAACCCATTCAGGCGTACCGATGAGGCACTACAGGCAGCTGACCCAGGAAGAACGATATCAGATCAGTGCGTTGCGCGGGCTGGGGCGCTCGCAGGGGGCGATTGCGCGGACGCTGGGCCGCAGCCCGGGCACGATCAGTCGCGAGCTGAAGCGCAACGGCGATGG
>NZ_KB900032.1:0-629027 GCF_000378545.1 Thioalkalivibrio sp. ALE23
CATCGTCTTCGGACGATGGGTACGGTCTTCCACCTCGGTGCGCCGGCGGCGCCACTTGCGCACCGTCATGCGACTGATGCCGTAGCGCCGGGCCAGTTCCGGGTCGCTGACGCCGGCCGGCGCCTCCTGCAGTTCCTGCCGGATCCGGGGTGTGGTGCGGGCGTTGGAATGGATCGTACTCGCCATGCGGTCAGCCTCCCGTTCGCTCATCGGGCACAATACGCATCCACTCCCGGGCATGAAACAGGGGTGCCTTCTCTCGCGGTATGCAATCAGACGAGACCTGACAGTTAGGTCCCGGCTGCCCGTACTCAGTATTTCCTTTGGCGGCCGGTGCGGCGGGTGCTGGCCCTCGTCCTGCGGGATACGGAAATTTTGTTTTGGGTTTGTGTTCCGGCCCCGGATATGTAAAATTGCTCCCGTGTTCCAGAGCAGAGGTCCCGATGATGGGTTGTTGTTGTCGATACTTGCATGATCGCCGGGTCGGTGACCGGAGCGAGCATGCATATCGTTGCCATCGGAGCCTCCTCGCCCGTTGATCGGGCCACGACGGTCCCCGGTGTCAGCGATATGTGTGACTCCGGGGACGGTCGAAATCCTCTGTCCCCTTCCTGAAGCCCCCTCCGGGCTCTCTTCTCTTCCCGAACCGGCCTTCTGCGTCACGCGCGGCGTCTGCGTATGCGAGCCCGTGTGGCCATTGCCGTGTCGTCCCAGCCCCCTTCGGACCGTTGCCGATGTCGGCGCGTGTGTATGCGCGTGGCCGTTCCGGCCGCATGTCCCGGAACTGCGTTCACAGTCAAAACAGGAGGCCTGTATGCCACAGGACGATGACGACGACCCCGGATCGCGACTTTTAATCCCGTCGCGGGGCAGTAATGAAAAAGTAAAAATGTTCACATCGCTGAAGGGGGTCCGGTAAAGGGGCCGCCGTCGGCGGTCACGGGAATGTTTTGTCTTTTGCAATGCCCCGCGTGACTTTTACTTTACAAGTACGAGGAGCATTGCAATGAACGACACCATTCTTGAAATGATCGATGCGGGCGAGCTGGAGCGCGCCCGGACCGAACTGATGCACCCGGTGCCGGCGATCACGGCTGAACGCCTGGCCGAACTGGACCCGCGTACCCGCTGGACCCTGCTGGAAGGCGTGGACGCCGCCGAGCGCCGCGCCGTCTTCCTCGCGATGGACGATGAAGAGCAGGCGATCCTGCTGGAGAACATGCCGCAGAGCGAGGCGCGTGAACTGGTACAGCGCCTGCCGGCCTACACCCTCGCGCGTGCCCTGAACCTGGCCAGCAAATCCCTGTCCTCCGATCTGCTGAACGCCCTTCCGGCACCGAAGCGCGACAAGGTCCACGCCCTGTGGCGCCAGGACGAGGACACCGTGGCCCGGGTCATGCGGCGACCGCTGTTCTGTGTGACCCCGGAGGAGACCGTGGGCGAGGTCACCGCGCGCCTGCGTGAGGACCGCCGGATGCCCGAGGATGTCGGGGCGGCGCTGCTGATCACCGACCGCGAACACCACTACCGCGGGCTCGTACGCCTGGGTCGGGTGTGCCGCGCCGAACCGGAACAGCCGGTGGGCGAACTTCTCGAAATGGAGGATTTCTACACCACGCCGGATGGCGACAAGGTAGAGGCCGCGCGCCTCCTGCAGCGTACCGATCTGCCCTGGCTGCCGGTGCTGGATGCCGACGGCGTGCTGGTGGGCGTGCTGCGCATCGACGATGCGATGGACGTGCTCGAGGAAGACACCTCGGAGGACTTCTACAAGAAGGCGGGCATCGGCGACCTGCTGCACCACAAGGATGTCGTGCGCTCGGAGAAGCTCACTTCCGGGGGGATCGGCTACGCGGTCAAGGTGCGCATGGCCTTCCTCATGGTGACGCTGGCAGGCGGTCTGGCCGTGGGCGGGGTGATCGACTTCTTCGAGGACACCCTGGCGGCGGTGGTTGCGCTGGCGATCTTCATCCCGCTGGTGATGGACATGGGCGGTAACGTGGGTACCCAGTCGACCACGATCTTTGCCCGCGGGCTGGCGCTGGGGCATATCAACCTGAGCCGCTTCTTCCGCAACCATCTGCTGCGCGAAGGGGGTGTCGGCCTGGTCATGGGGGTCATCATGGCCGTGCTGGCCGGGATCATTGCCCACTTCTGGCAGGGGGCACCGAACGACATCCCGGAGCTGGGCTTCGTGGTCGGCACGGCGCTGTTCTTCTCCGTGTTCACCGCTTCGATCCTGGGCTTCCTGCTGCCGTGGGTGCTGCTGAAGATCGGGGTGGACCACGCGCCCGGTGCCGACCCGTTCATCACCACCATCAAGGACTTCACCGGTCTGGCGGTCTACTTCGGCATGGCGGCCTGGCTGCTGAGCGGCCACATGCCGGTGTAATCCGGCAATAACCCGGCGTGCCGCCGGTGGCCCACCACCGGCGGCACGACCCCGACGATCTACGGAAAACAAGAGGGACATCGACATGACGCAGCATCGCAACTTCCGGCGCGGCCTGCTGGCCGCCGCCATCACCGGCGCCCTGGTCTTCGGGGCCCCGGCGGCCCAGGCCGTGGACGCCGAGTTCCACGTCGGCGTGTTCACCGACTATATCGACGACGGCGCCAGCGCGTCCGACAACGACCCGGTGGTGCAGGGCGGTCTCGAGCTTGGGTTCGCCAACGGCATCTTCACCGGCTGGGAGGCTTCCAGCCTCGGCAGTGGCAACGGTACCGAGGTGATTCCGTTCGTCGGCTACGGCTTCGATGCCGGCCCGGTGGGAATCGAGTTCGGGTATGAATACGCGTATCACTCCAGCCTCGACGACGAAGACGAGGGCGAGGTGTTCTTCGGGGTAGGCTGGCAGATGCTGTCGGCCGAGGTGGCCTACGTCGCCCATGCCGATGACCGCGACGCCGAGGGCAGCCGGGTCTGGTCGCTGGGTGCCGAGCACGAGGTCGCTCCGCGCACCGAGCTCTTCGGCACCCTGGGTTATGACGATCCGGCCGACGACAACGGTGCGAAGTTCTGGGAGCTGGGTGCGGCCTACGCCTCCGATTACGGCACCTTCTCGCTGACCTACGCCTCGCGCGACGAGAGCGGCGCGGACGACCTGCTGGCCGCGGGGTACACTTTCACCTTCTGACACCCGGCCAACAGGGTATCCGCTGACGGGCCGTCTTCCGAGTCGTACGCGGAAACGGCCCGTTTCCTTTTTGTCCGCCCTGCGCCACCGGCAAGGCCCCGATACCCTTGAACCGGGAGCCAACCATCCCGAGGTGCCTTGATGGAAACGATCAATCTCGTCGCTGGCGTCCTGCTGATCCTGTTCGGCTTGCGCTTTCTGCGCAAGGGGTTCGCACGCGTGATGGGCGGCGACCTGATCGACTGGCTGCAGGGGTTCACGCGCACCCGTCCGCGGGCATGGATCGGTGGAGTCGCCGGCGGGGTCGTGATGCCGTCGTCGACGGCCGCGGCGCTGCTGTCGGTGCAGATGACCCGGCGCGGGAACGTCGCCTGGGAGAACGTGCTCGCGGTCCTGCTGGGGGCGCAGCTGGGCACGACCGCGTTGATCCAGGTGCTGTCCTTCGACCTGCAGGCGTTTGCCGGCCTGTTCGTGGCCGCGGGCGCGATCCTGTTCCTCTACGTGGAGGCGCCGCGCCCGCGCGGGATCGGTCAGGCCCTGCTGGCCTTTGGCTTCATGCTGCTGGGGATGGGGCTGCTGGGCGATGCCGCGCGCACCCTTGGCAGTGATCCGGCCGTGGTCAATCTGTTCGCCGCGCTGGGCGAACTCCCGCTGCTGTTCCTGATCGGGGCCGCATTGCTCACCCTGCTGATGCAGAGCGCGACCGCTTCGATCGCGCTTGCCCTGGCACTGGTGGCCACCGGCCAGGTGGATCTCACCATGTTGCTCCTGTGGGTCCTGGGGGCGAACATCGGTCTGGTCCTCACGGTACTGATCGCCGGCTGGGGTGACCTGCAGGGACGCCGTCTGGGGCTGGCCAGTCTGCTGGTCAAAGGACCGCTGGTTGTGGCTCTCGCCGCCGTGCTGCTGCACCTCCCCGCGGAATTACCGGAGATCCTGCCCGGTACGCTCCCGCAGCAGGCGGCCTGGGGCCATACGCTGTTCAATCTGGTGGCCAGCGGCGCGATCCTGTTCGCAGCGGTGCTGGGCCATGTGGTCCGTTCGCTGGTTCCCGATCCGGTGGCCGCCGAGCCCTCCGCGCCCACCAGCCTCGATCCGCTCCTGTTGCAGAACCCGGCGCTGGCCATCAATGCCGTATTGCGCGAAACGCTCAAGGTCTTCGACCAGCTGCATCTGCTCCGCGACCGGGCCATGCACGCCCTTTCCGAGGGCGATGCGCCGCCGGTCCTGCGACGGGAGATGGACGAACGCCGCTGGCACGTGCTGGAGGCCCGTGACGAGCTGGTGGAGTTCCTGGATGCGATCCCCGACGATGCGCTGGACGAAGAGGATCAGACCCTCAAGGAGACGCTGGATGATCTGATGCGCGAGCTGCCGGTGATCGTGCGTACGCTGGGGCCCGGTCTCTACCACGACGTCGAACGCCTGGTGCGCGACCATCCCGAGGCGGTGGCCTCCGCGCATCCGCTGCTGGAGGAGGCCGCCAACCGGCTCTCCCAGCAGATGAACACCGTGGCGCGGATGCTGATGCGCGAACGTCCCGAGCTGGGCCGCAAGATCCTCGCGCGCAAGCAGGAGAACAGCCGCTGGCTGATCGGGGCGAAACGGGCCCAGGCCGGGCTGCCCTATCCGGCCTGGGAGGTGCTCGATGGCTTCCAGGAGCTGAATCGCCGCCTGAGCGGCGTGGCGTACGTCTATTCGCGCACTGAACCCGAGGTGGCAGACGAAGACTGACCACGAGCCCGGCCGGCCGGGGGTTGCTCCGTGAGGCGCTGAAGGGTGGCGGGCAGCTGTTCGGCCGGGACCGGCCGGGAGAACAGGACGCCCCGGGCCGAGGTGCAGCCGAAGCCGCGCAGGGTGTCGGCGGCTCCGGTGTCTTCGCTCACGGTGTTCCTTCGGGCGTTCCGGCCCCCCTTAGGGGGTCAGGCGCTCCAGCCGAATTCGCGGGCCTTCTGCGCCGCCAGCGCCGGGATGTCGGTGGCCACGAACTGCTCGTGCAGCACCTGCACGCCGATCATGTGGTTGATCACCGCGTCCAGCTGCACCTGGGTCGCCGCCGGGGTCTCCTCCGACTCGTGGATCTCGAACACCTGGCGCACGCCTTCGGGGTCCAGCAGCCCGGCCTCGGCGACCTTGTCCTCCGACAGGTAGCGATCCGCCAGCGCCTTCATCGCCGCCCATTTGGTCGGGTCGGTGTGGGCCGGCGGTGCCATGAACGGGAATTTCTCGCGCTCGTACAGCACCTTGGGCAGCAGGCCCTTCATCGACTCGCGCAGCACGTATTTCTCGTTGCGGCCCTTGATGCGCATGGTCGGCGGCAGCTGCGCGGCGAACTCGGCCAGGTGGTGGTCGAGGAACGGCGGGCGCGCCTCCATGGAGTTGGCCATGTCCATGCGGTCGCCGCCCCAGGTGAGGATCTGGCCCTCCAGCATGGTCTTGATCCACACGTACTGGGCCTTGTCCAGCGGGTGGCGGCCTTCCAGCATGTCGTCGTCCAGGGCGTCGGCGATGGCCTTGCCCGGCTTGTAGTCCTTCATCCGCTTGCGCCGCTTCGGATGCAGCAGGCCGGGCACGTGCTCGGCAGCCGCCAGCCAGGGCTGCAGGCAGGACGGGGTAAAGCCCATCATGCGGTTGA
This sequence comes from Thioalkalivibrio sp. ALE23, assembly GCF_000378545.1. Lineage (NCBI taxonomy): Bacteria > Pseudomonadati > Pseudomonadota > Gammaproteobacteria > Chromatiales > Ectothiorhodospiraceae > Thioalkalivibrio > Thioalkalivibrio sp. ALE23. Next base: position 5,773 of record NZ_KB900032.1, read on the forward strand.
AGTCGGGGTCGGAGACCTCGTCCTCGGCCAGCATCGCGCCGGAGACCAGCTCGTTGGACTCGTTGAGCATCTGCTGCCAGGCCTGACGGTCGGCCTCCGGCAGGGTGTCCAGCCCGTGCAGGAACATGTCGCGGCGAAACGCCGGGTAGCCGCCGAACAGCTCGTCCGAGCCCTCGCCGGTCACCACCACCTTGTACCCGGCGCGGTTCACGTGCCGGCTCATCAGCAGTTTGGCCACCGCCAGGGTGTTGTAGATGGTGCGCTCGGCGTGCCAGAGCGCCTCCTCGAAGTTGTCGTACAGGTGGTCGGCGTCCAGCGACATGATGTCCTGGTCGGCGCCCACGCTCTCGGCCATCTCGCGGGCGATGGCGGTCTCGTCGTAGTCGTCGTTGTCGAAGCCGATGGTGAAGGCCTTGACCGGCGCCTGCTGGCTGGCCGAGGCCAGACCCAGGGTGATGCAGGAGTCGATCCCGCCGGAGAGGTAGCAGGCGACCGGCACGTCGGCCTCCAGGCGCAGCTGGGTGGCCTCCATCAGCTTGTCGCGCACCCCCTCGATCCAGTACTCCTCGTCGGTCTCGCTCTCCGGCGGGCGCTCGGAGGCCAGCGGGAAGTCCATGTCCCAGTATTTCTCCTGGCGGATCTTGAGCTTGCCGTGGGCACGCTCAACGATGACCACGTGGCCGGGCTTGACCTGGTGGATCCCCTCGAAGGCGGTGGTGCCGGGTACCATGGTCTGCATCAGCTGGTGGTACAGGCCGTCGTCGGAGAAGCGCCGCTGCACGTCGGGGTTGGCGAACAGGACCTTCAGTTCGGAGCCGAACACGAAGCTGCCGCCGGCGGTCTCGGTGAAGTACAGCGGCTTGATGCCGAAGCGGTCGCGTGCCAGCACCAGGCGGTCGTGCTTGCGGTCATACAGCGAGATCGCGAACTCGCCGCGGAAGTACTTCAGCGCATCCTCCAGCCCCTCGCGCTGGTACAGGTGCATCACCATCTCGGAGTCGCTCTTGGTGCGGAACTTCACCCCGCGCGAGGTCAGATCGGTACGGATGCGCTTGTAGTCGTACAGCTCGCCGTTGACCGCGGTCATGATCTCGCCGTTGCCCATGGTGAACGGCTGGCGCCCGCGGTTCTCGTCGAGGTCGATGATCGACAGCCGCGCGTGGCTGAAGCCCACGCCGCGGTCATCCTGGATCTTGTAGCCAAAGCCGTCGGGGCCGCGGTGGTACTGGATCGCGGCCATGTTGACCAGGGTCTGTGCATCGACCGGACGTTCCGGGTCGGCGTGAAAGATGCCGCCAATGCCGCACATGGGGGTGTCTCCTTGGGTTATCCATCGGGGGCGAGCGGGGCCGGGTCGCCGCGCCGCTCGCCGTCAGTCAGGCAATCATACAACCGGGGGTCAGCCCTCCGGGGTGTCCATCACCGCGCTGATCCGGCGCACCACCGTGGTCAGCAGGGCCATGCGCACGAACACCGCCCCGCGCGCCTGGGCGAAGTACCAGTTGTGCGGGGTGTCGTCGAGATCGGTCGACAGCTCCGCGCCGCGCGCCAGCGGATGCATGATGATGGCACCTTCCTTCAGCGGCGACTCGCGGTTCAGGTTGAGGCCCTCGCCCATGGACTCGAAGGTGTCGCCGACCCAGGCGATGGCGTTGATGTAGACGACGTCCAGTTCCGGGAGCACCGGGTCCAGGTCGTTCACCACGCGCAGCTTCAGGCCCGCGCCCTCGAGCAGCTCGCGCTGCTCGGGGTCGAAGTTCTCCTCCTCGCGCGAAATCACCACGATCTCGTCGATCGCCTCGGGGAACAGGCTCAGCATGCTCAGCAGGCTGCGCACCGTGCGCATGCGCGAGGGCACGCCCACGATCCCCACCTTGATGTGCTTTTCCGGCGGGCAGTCGGGCAGGAACACTTCCGGGCGCCACTTGGCCAGGGTGTACACGTCCGCCAGCGCCTGGGTCGGGTGCTCGTCGATCCCGTTGCCGGCGTTGACCAGCGGGATGCGCAGGTTCTCGAGCATGTTGTGCACGGCCTCGCCGTCCGAGGAACGCAGCACCAGCACGTCGCCGTAGTTGTTGAACATCTCGGCGATGTCGGCCAGCGACTCGCCCTTGGCGATGCCGGTGCTCTTCGGGTCGGTGATCGACATCACCGATCCCCCGAGCCGGTGCCAGGCGCTCTCGAACGACAGCCGCGTGCGGGTGGACGGCTCGTAGAACGCGCTGATCAGGATCTTGCCGGCCAGCGGCAGATGGACCAGCGCCGGCGTGGTCTCGTACTGCGCGGCCAGGCGGAACAGCTGCAGCAGCTCTTCGCGCGTGAACTGCCGGCTGGAGACCACGTGGGAGGCGGCCAGCTTGAGCAGCGGGTCGGGGTTTTCCTCCACCGCCTCCAGCAGGGCGCGCGGGCGATCGGTGCCGGCGGCACCGTCCCGTGGCTTGAGGGTATTCAGCGGGTCATCGGGATTCACCAGAGGCATCCTCTCTTCCAGTCACGGATGAACAGGGCGATCAGCAGGATCGGGGTCAGGGTCGCGACCGTGGTCGCGATGATCACGATGGTCGCCAGTGCGGTTACCGGGATCGTCATGTCGCCACCTCCGGGGTGTCGCGGCCGGCGGGCGCGTCGTGGTCATCCTGCGCCAGCCGGTCCCAGTCGAAAGGCCGCGGGAACAGCCAGGTGCCGGCGACCATCACCACCAGCGAGACCGCCGCGCCCACCAGTGCGGCCACGTACCAGCCGATCATGAAGTAGCTGGCCAGGCCCAGCCCGGAGCCCAGCAGCATCGCCCAGGCGGCCGCCTGCGGGTTGGCGCGGCGCCAGTACAGCCCGGCCACGATGGGCCAGATCGCGCTGGCCACGAAGGCCCCGGTGAAATACAGCAGGGCCGCGAGCGAGCCGACCACCGGAACCTCGCCGCGGTAGCTGGCGGCCAGCCAGGTCAGCAGCCCCAGCAGCACCACGATCACCTTCGTCGCCCGCAGCTGAGTCTGTTGCGAGGCGCGCGGATGGATGTGCCCGCGGTAGATGTCACGGGTGACCAGGTCGGAGGTGGCCGCCAGCAGCGAGTCGAGGCTGGAGGCCAGCGCAGCGAACACCACGATGAACACCACGATCGCCCCGGTCAGGCCGAGCACCTCGGCGGCCACCAGCGGGCCGACCATGTCCGCCGCCGGCACGTTGATGCCCAGCGCCGGGGTGGCCAGCGCCACGAAGCCGGCCACAATCGGGATCGGCAGCCACAGCAGCCCGCCCAGCAGGTAGGCACGGAAGCCCACGTTGCGGCCGAAGGCGAAGGCGCGCGACCACCACACGTTGGAATGGAAGATCTCGCCCACGCCGAACAGCAGGTTGTTGAACAGGAACATGATCGCCGCCGGGAACAGCAGGCTCAGCAGTTCTGGGCGTTCTTCCATCAGGTCGAAATGGATCGCCTCGAAACCCACCCGGTCGATGGTCATCCAGGCGAGGAACGCAGCGCCGCCGATGATGATCACGGTCTGGATGAAGTCGGTGCCGATCACCGCGCGCAGTCCGCCCAGCAGGGTGTAGATCACGCACACCGTCAGGATCACGGTCATGCCCACGCGGTAGTCGATCCCGGCCAGGGCGTTGATCAGCACGCCGCCGGCCATCGCCATGGAGATCAGCCAGCCGAAGGCGTAGATCAGGGAGACCCCGAGGAACACCCGCCAGGTGAAGGTCCCGTAGCGCAGCCGGATGAAGTCCCCGGAGGTAAAGCCGTGCGGCATCAGTTCGCGGATGCGCCGGGCCAGCGGGGCGAACAGGATCAGACCCAGCGCCCCCAGCGAGTAGCCCAGCATGCCCCACACGCCCAGCTCCAGCGCCAGCTGCGGGGCGGTCATGGTGGTGTTGGCGGTGACCCAGGTGGCCATCGCGGTGGCGCTGGCCAGGGCCAGCCCCACGTTGCGCCCGGCCAGCATGTGGTCGGCGGCGGTGTAGTTGCGGCGTCCCAGCCAGGCGCCCAGCGCGACCCACAGGACGCTGAAGGCCGCCAGCAGCCCCCAGGCGACGGAAGTCGGGAGGATGGGCTCCTCGAGGGCGGTCACGACGCCTCCTGCACCCTCGTGATCTCGCGGATCGCCTCGTCCGTGGTCATCACGCGGGCGTAGCGGTCCTTGATGGTGGTGATGGTGGCGCGTTGCATCTCGGGGGTCACCGTCGCACAGCAGTCCTCGATGAGCGTCACGTAGAAGCCCAGGTCACAGGCGTCGCGCACCGCGGTGGAGACGCATTCGTTGCTGTACACGCCAACGATGAACAGGGAGGAGATCTCCAGGTTCCGCAGGATGTAGTGCAGATTGGTCGAGTTGAACACGCCGCTCGCGGTCTTGTCGAGGACGATCTCGTCGCCCTGCGGCGCGACCTGGTCGACGAATTCGGCATCCTTGCTGTCGGGGGCCGCATGCAGTCCGAGACGCTTGTGGCCCGGGCTGCGGTCGCGCCCGTCGCGGGTCAGCGAACGGATGCGGGTGTGGATGACCTCCATCTCCTCGGCGCGGAAGGCATCCTGCAGGCGGCGCACGTTGGGCAGGACGGTCTCCTCCAGGCGATGGAAATAGTACTCCTGGGCCTCCAGCGGGATGCCGGATTCGGCCGAATCCGCGAACACCCCGTGGCCGCGCGCGGCGTCCAGGTACTGCAGGTCGATGCACAGCAGGGCGACATGGTGCTCGCGCAGCTCGCGCCGCAGTACCGGCTTGCTGATCAGGCTCTCCTGGTACTGCTCGCGCAGCGGATCCAGGGAGTCGTAGTCGGTCAGGCGGGAAACGTTGTCGTCGGCCATGCCGCGGGCTCCTTGATCGGTTGGGGTGGCGCTACTGCGGGGCCGCCAGTGCCAGCGCACTGTGCAGGGCCAGGTTGGCGCCGGTCTCGATGTCCTCCCAGTTTGTCCATTCCGCGGCCGAATGGGAACGCCCCTGCAGGCTGGGCACGAAGATCATCCCGGTGCGGGTGATCGCACTCATGCTCTGGGTGTCGTGCGCCGCGCCGCTGGGCATGGTGATGTATTCCAGTCCCATGCGTTCGGCCTGGCCCTCGATGGTCTGCACGATCCCGGTGTCGCAGCGCACCGGGTCGATCTCCGAGAGCACGTCGAACTCGAACATCAGGTCGCGCCGCCGGGCCAGGCTGGAGAGCGTGCGCCGCGCCGCATGCGCCAGGGCGGTCAGGACCTTCTCGTCGGTGTCGCGCACCTCGAACGAAAAGGTCGCCGTGCCGGGAACGGTGTTCGGCGCCCCCGGCGACAGCTCCACGCGGCCGATGGTCGCGCGCGAGTTCGGGCTGCCGTGTTCCTCCAGCAGGCGATCGATCTCGCCGCCGAACTCGGCCAGTCCCTGGAAGGCATCCGCGCGCATGTCCATGGGCGTGGTGCCCGCGTGGTTGGGCTGGCCCTTCAGGCGCACCTCCCACTTGAACAGCCCGGTGATGGCCTCCACCACCCCCACGCTCAGGCCGCGCCGGTCCAGCACCGGCCCCTGTTCGATGTGGGTCTCGATAAAGGCGTGCAGGGTGTTCGGGTCGCGCCGCGCGGCCAGCGCGTCGTCGGCGTTCAGGCCCCAGGCCGCCATCGCGTCCACCAGCGTCACGCCCTCCAGGTCGCGCGCATGGCTGATGCTCTCCGGGGTCAGTTTGCCGGCCATCGCCTGGGAGCCGAACATCCCGCCGAAGCGGCCCTCCTCGTCGGTGAAGTCGATTACCTCCAGCGGGTACTGCAGCTCGATGCCCTGCTCCTGCGTGGTGCGCAGGACCTCGAGTCCGATCAGCACGCCCAGCGCGCCGTCCAGCGGGCCGCCACCGGGCACCGTGTCGAGATGCGAGCCCATCGCCACCACCGGCCGCCGGCCGTCGTACTGCAGGCGACCGTGCAGATTGGCGGCCCCGTCCTGCCAGACATCCAGACCGGCCGCCTCCAGGCGGTGGCGGAACCACTCGCGCCCGGCGCGGTCGCCGTCGGAGAATGCGCGGCGGTGCAGGCCGCGGTCGGCATCGCGACCGATCTGCGCGAGGTCGTTGATGTCCTGCTGCAGGCGCGGCATGTTGATGGTGAAATCGGGCATGAAGGTCTCCGGTTGGCCGGGCCAATGGCCCGGGGCATGGGGGGTCAGCCGCGCGGGCGGCCCCGCAGCAGCACGACGATCAGCACCAGGAACACCACTCCGCCGACGGCGAAGAAACCAAACGCGCGGGCGAGACTGTGATGCTCGACCTCCACCGTGATGCGGTCGCTCCAGTCGTCCTGGTCGGCGTCGGCCGCGCGCAGCCGGAAACGGTATTCGCCGTCCGGCAGGCCGCTGATCACACTGCTGGTGTCGCCGCCTTCGTAGATCACGCGGGCATCGTCGAAATCCGGGCCGCTGGCGCGTTCCAGCACCACCGCCCCGGGGGCCTCCCAGTGCAGGGTGAACCCGCCGTCGGCGGAGTGCTCGGGGGGATCGTCGAAGCGGGGTTCGGCCAGGACCGGGCCGGCCAGCAGGACGAGCGTCAGCGCCAGCACCGCGAGTCGGCCGAAGCTGGCGGCGAGGCGGAGCATCCCGTTCAGGCCCCGCCCTCGAACGGCTTGAGCCCGGCGCGCTGCTCGGTGGACTGCATGGTTTCCACCAGTATCGCCAGGTTCTGGTCCAGATCGGCCAGTTCCTTGGGGGGCATCGCCTCCAGCGCCCGGTTGAGCTCGCCCTGGGGGGCCGCCGGGGCGCGGTCCAGCAGTTCCTGCCCGGTCTCGGTGACGTACAGGCGAACGATGCGCTGGTCGCGCTCCGGGCGGCGACGTTCGACCAGGCCCTGCTGCTCCAGCTTGTCCAGCAGGTTGGACGTGGTGGAGGCATGCACCGACAGCCGCCGCGACAGGTCGCTCACGTTCAGGCCCGGCGTGCGCTGGAGCTCCCACAGCGCCCACAGCTGCGAGGCGCTGATCCCGCAGGCCCGCTCCACCGCGCGCGAATGCCCCTGCAGCGCCCGGATGATCACCCGCAGCTGGCGGATGACCGAGCGTGCGGGGTCCTCGCCCCCGGACGGGGCGGCGGACGTTTGCGTGGCGGCGCTGGCGGATGACATGCGTTTCTCGGCAGTGATGGTCAACGAACATTATTTTTGCGCAAAAATACCTCCGGCGCAAACCGTGTCACGAAAACACGGCCCGGTGGCCTTCACCCCGTGCGACCGCGCCATGCCGCCGTGCGTTCGGCGGAACTTCGGGACCCGCAGGCGGTCCTTCCGCTTGTGGCGCACAACAGACACACCGGATACATGCGTGTCGGCCCTTTACAACGAATTAGACTTCGTTTATATACCCGTACTGGTGTGCAGTGGAATGGATCGTCCGCGATGTTCCGCGCGCAGCTGTTGCAAAAGCCGCACACCGACCGGACGGCGGAGCCGGTTCCGGACATCCCGAAAAAATTCAATTGAGCGCGAGGACAGGAAGATGATGAACAGGAAGATGCTTGCCGCGGCCGTGGCCGCGACCCTGGCCGCCCCCGGCATGGCCATGGCCCAGGAAGAAGGCGCCGGTCCGATCGACTGGGATTTCTACGGCTCCCTGCGGATCCAGTACGAAGCCGCCGATCCGGACAACAACAGCAGCTATGATGGCTTCCGCGATGCCTATACGCGGGTGGGTTTCATGGGCTCCATGGAATTCAACGAAGGACTGAGCGCCTTTGCCCAGCTGGAGCTGCCGCTGGATCTGGCGAACGGGCGGGTCCAGGATCCGTTCAATGGTCAGAATGAGGATGTCCGCATCGGCAAGATCGGAATTGAATCCGACGTGGCGGGCACCTTCGCCTACGGCCGCGACTGGCTGCCGTACTACAACGCCATTGCGTTCCCGGTGGACATGTTCAACTCGTTCCAGTCCGGCTTCATCACCTATGCGGCGTTCCGTGAGAGCGACACCCTGTTCTACTACTCGCCCGATTTCAACGGATTCTCGTTTGGTGGTGCGTACGTGACCGACGGAGCCAATGACGACAATCCCTATCAGTTGACCGGTAGCTACTCTCTGGGAGATACCACCTTCTCCGTGGGTGTGCAGGATGCGAATGCGGATGAACGCCGCCGCGACTGGGGCTTCTCCGTGATGCACACCATGGGAGATCTGTATATCGGTGCCAAGGCCGAAACCGTGGACAGCGCAGACGATGACGTGGACGGTGACAATTCCTTCAACGTCTTTGCGTCCTACGACTGGGGTCAGCACACCTTCAAGGGCATGCTGGCGACCATGGATACTTGGGGTGGCGACGTCGCGCACCTGGGGTATGACTACCACGTCAACGATGCCCTGACCTTCTTCGCCGAGTACTATCGCGAGAGCGAAAGCGACGACATTGGTTCCGGAGCGATCGGCCAGGTGCGTGCGCGGGACATGGATGAAGACGAGGGAGTCATCGGCGATACTGGTGATGTGTTTATGGCCGGCATGCACTACAGCTTCTGATCGCGCACCGCGCGAGTTTCAGCGAGCGGCTGTAACGGGAAGGCCCGCATCGCGAGATGCGGGCCTTCTTTCGTTGCGGGCAGGGCCGGGGGCGCAGTGTGCCCCGAAGCCCCTTCAGTGTCCGGCGTCGAACAGTTCGCCGGCATCCGGCAGCGGCACGTTCAGGTGCAGCGAGGCGGCCATCATGCGTACCAGCTCGCGCTGTTCCGCGGTGGGGTCGCCGCGCTGCTGAATGGTATCGTCCATGGCCTGCAGCAGCCGCTCGCGGTCATTGCGCGGCATGCGCGCCAGGCGCTCCAGCGCGCGGTCGAGGATCCGTGCCCAGGCCGCGGACTGGCTGGCCTGACGCAGCTCCTCGGGGATGGGGGCACTGAATGGCAGGCTGCCGGTGAAGCGGCCCAGACCGGCGATCAGCGCGGCCTCGGCCGCCTCGGGGTCATCCGGGTGGCCATGCAGCGCGAGGGTCGCCAGCAGGTAGCGTGCGGCGTTTTCGCGGTGCCGGGCGTTCTTCTCGGCGGGGTCCTTGCGCCCGTGCGTCGTTTTGCCCCCGTGCCCGTGACGCCGGTCGAGGTGTTCGATCAACATGCGGCCGAGGGCGTATTCGGTGGCCGACAGACGGCCATCGGCATGGATCAGGCGTTCCACGAGTCCGGCCAGGGTCCGTTGTTCGTCGCGGCTCAGACGAGCCAGCGCAGGGAAAGCCATCTCGGTCAGCGGAAGACGGTGTTCGGCCGCGGGTTCGGGGACCATCGCGCGGAGCTGGCGCACGCGTTCCTCGCTCTCCGGGCCGCGGGTCTCCAGGATCATGTGGAGCTGCTGTTCGCGGATCTCCGGATCCGGATGCAGGATCAGGTAGAGCACCAGATCCGCGACCCAGTGCGGATTGCGGGCGGAACGTGCCAGCTCGCCCGGCAGTGCGGCCAGCAGGGCGGCGGCCAGCGAGCCGGGGACGGCCCCGAAGGCCTCGCCCAGCGGGCCGTTCTCCTCCTCTTCCCGCTGCTGCTCGGCGGCAGCCTCCTGCTCGCGGCGTCGGCGCTCGCGTTCGGTCACCGCACGGCGCACCCGGTCGGTGGCCTCGCGGCCCAGGCGTTCCAGGGCCTCCTCGTCGAGCGGCTGCCCCAGTCGCTCCAGGCGTTGCTCCAGCGGTGGATGGGTGGCCAGCAGCTGATCGATGGCGCCGTTGGCGAACAGCATGTGTCCGACCATCGCCGGGCTGGCGTTGAGCCCGGCGTAGCGCGCGGCCACCTTGCGCAGGGCCCCGGCCATGCCGTCCCCATTGCGGGTGAACTGCACCGCGTGGGCATCCGCGCGGTACTCCTGTTCGCGCGCGATGGCTGCGCGGATCAGGCGCCCGCCGAGCAGGCCGATCCCACCGGCGGCCACCAGCGCGAAGTTGAACCACACCGGCCCCCGCATCTCTCCCGGGTCGCTGCGCGCGCGCCGTCCGGGCAGCATGCCCAGGCCCAGCAGCGCGATCATCTCGATGCCGAACAGGATGCCGACCAGCTGCGTGTTCAGGCGCATGTCGCCGGCACGGATATGGCCGAACTCGTGGGCGACCACCGCCTTCAGTTCCTGCCGGTTGAGGCTCTCGATCGCCCCGCGCGTCACCGCGATGGCCGCGTCATGCGGTGTGAAGCCGGCGGCGAAGGCGTTGATGCCCAGCTCGCGTTCCAGCACGAAGATCGCCGGCACCGGCAGCCCGGAGGCGATCGCCATCTCCTCGACGATGTTGCGCAGCCGCCGGTTCTTCGGGTCCTCGGGCTCGGCGTCCACCGGATCGCCGCCCATCTCGCGGGCGATGCCGCGCCCGCCGCCGGCACGCCGCAGCTGGTACAGGCGCCACAGGCTGGCCCCGGCGATGACCGCGATCGCCAGGCCGGTGGTCCACAGCAGGAAGCCACGGTGCTCCGCGAGCATCTCGGCGGTGGGCATGAGCTGCCGGAGCTCCTGCCAGGGTTCGACCAGGGTATACAGCAGCAGGAGGTTGAGCAGCGCCACCATCAGCACTACCACCAGGGCGAACAGCCCCAGCAGCAGCGTCAGCCGCCGGCGTGCCCGGTCCTGGTATTCAAAGAAGCGCATTCCTTCGCCGTCCCCGGTTGTGTTCCCTGCTCCCCCGTATACAACCGGGTTTGGTGCGCGGGGGCAAGGCCGCTGCCGGCATCGCGTGCCAGCACGCTTCCATGGATGGGAGGATGCGCACGGAACGGTGGGAGCCTGCTTGCACCGGCCCTGTTCGCCTGCAAGCAGGCTCCCACGGTCAGTCGGCCCGTTCGGCGGGGGCCTCTTCGCGCCCGGGCTGGGGTAAGCGGTCGGGGTTGGCGACGCGCGCGATCCACAGCGCCAGCAGGACCGCGGGGATGCCGATCGCGGCCGAACTGACGAAGAACCAGAACCAGCCCATGAACTCGGCCATCACCCCGGTGAAACCGGCGAGGAACTGCCCGGGCAGGGTCATCAGGGAGCTGAACAGGGCGTACTGGGTGGCGGTGTAGGCGCTGTTGGTGAGACTGGAGAGGTAGGCGATGAACACCGAGATCGCCATGCCGCCGGTCACGTTGTCGGCCATGATGGCGAATACCAGCCCGTAGAGCTCCGGACCCAGCAGGGCCAGCCAGGAGAAGGTCAGGTTGGTGATCGGCGCCAGCAGCGCGGTGGCGATCAGCATGCGCATGATGCCGAAGCGCGCGACCAGCAGTCCGCCCACGGCGGCCCCGCCCAGGGTCATCGCCAGGCCGAAGGCCGCGGCGATATTGGCGATCTGATCCTTGCTGAAGCCGATGTCCAGGTAGAACGGGTTGGCCATCACCCCCATGAAGATGTCGCTGATGCGGAAGATCGCGATGAACGCGATGAGCAGCAGGGCGATCTTGCCGAAGCGCTTCCAGAACTCCACGAACGGGCAGACGAAGGCGCCGATGAACCAGGCCTTGAAGGCGCGCCAGTAGCCGGTGTCCGAGGTGTTGTTGATGTAGTCGAGCACGCGCTGCTCGATCTGCGCGGTCCTGCGGTCGCGCTCGGCCACCTCGGGCTCGCGCACGATCAGGGTGCAGATCACGCCCACCAGCATGAGCGCGGCCATGGTGCCGTAGGCCAGGCCCCAGGTCCCCACCGCGGCGATGTGCAGTGCCCCGGCCCCGGCGGTCAGCAGGGCCACGCGGTAGCCGGTCACGTAGGCCGCGGCCATCGCCCCCTGGCGTTCCTTGCTCACCGCCTCGATGCGGTAGGCGTCGATGGCGATGTCCTGGGTTGCCGCCGCGAACGCCGTGATCACCGCCCACACCGCGACCAGCCACAGCTGCTCGGTGGGGTCGGTGAGCGCGATGCCGGTGAGCGAGATGATGATCAGGGCCTGCGCCAGCAGCATCCACGCGCGGCGCCGGCCGAACAGCCGCGTCAGCACCGGCAGCGCCAGGCGGTCCACGATCGGCGCCCACAGCACCTTGATGCTGTAGGCCATGCCCACCCAGCTGAGGAAGCCGATCGACGACAGCTCCACCCCGAGGTCGCGCAGCCAGGCGGTGAACGTGCCGCCGGTGAGCAGCAGCGGCAGCCCGGCGGCAAAGCCGAGGAACAGCATGCCGATGACACGCGGATGGCGGTACACCGCCAGTGCCGCGCGCCAGTCACGGCGCGGTGCGGCCTGCGCGTCGTCGGCGGCGCTCATCGACGGGGCATGTGCCGGGCGGCGAGCCCGGTGCGGCTGTCAGGGCGCGTAGTCATAGTCGATCCAGAACGGCGCGTGATCGGAGAAGCGCTGCTCGGTATAGATGAACGGGTCGCGCGCGGTGGCGGCGATGCCCGGAGTGGCGATCTGGTAGTCGATGCGCCAGCCCACGTTCTTCGCCCAGGCCTGACCGCGGTTCGACCACCAGGTGTACTGCCCGGGGCGGTCGTCCAGCCGGCGGAACACATCCACCATGCCGATCTCGTCGAACAGGTGGTCCAGCCACGCCCGTTCCTCGGGCAGAAAGCCCGAGTTCTTGCGGTTGGAGCGGTAGTTGGTCAGGTCGATCTCCTTGTGCGCGATGTTCCAGTCGCCGCAGATCACCCATTCGCGCCCGTCCTGCATGCGCTCCGCCAGCCACGGGCGGAAGAAATCGAGGAAGCGCCATTTCGAGTCCTGACGGTGGTCGCCCGATGAGCCCGACGGCAGGTAGAGCGACACCACCGACAGGTTGCCGAAGCGCATCTCCACGTAGCGCCCCTCGTTGTCCGCCTCCTCGAAGCCCAGCCGGGTGATGACCTCGTCCGGCTGCATCCGGCTGTACATGGCCACACCGCTGTAGCCGGGTTTCACCGCGTCCACGTAGGCGCTGTGATAACCGGGCGGATGGAAGGGCTCGCCCTGGATCTGGTGGATCTGGGCCTTGGTCTCCTGGATGCAGACCACGTCGGCTTCGGTGGCGGGCAGCCAGTCGAAGAAGCCCTTGCGGGCGGCGGCACGGATGCCGTTGGCGTTCATGGACATTATGCGCATGGCGCGCAACGATACCCGCGCGCGCGGCCGGCGAAAAGACCCGCCCGGACGCTGTGTCAGAATAGGGGCCGTTTCCCCTCGCAAACGACCATGGAGCCGTCATGACCGCCCACGCCTTCCTCGAATACGCCCTGCAGCGCGACGTCCTGCGGTTCGGCGAGTTCACGCTGAAATCGGGCCGCACCAGCCCCTATTTCTTCAACGCCGGGCTGTTAAACCGCGGTTCCGACCTGGCCCGCCTGGGCGAGTTCTATGCGCAGGCGATCGTGGATTCCGGGATCGACTTCGATCTGATCTTCGGCCCGGCCTACAAGGGCATCCCGCTGGCGGCGGCCGTGGCCGAAGCGCTTTACCGCGACCACGACATGGATCGCCCCTGGGCCTTCAATCGCAAGGAGGCCAAGGACCACGGCGAGGGCGGCAACATCGTGGGCGCCCCGCTGGAGGGCCGCGTGCTGATCGTGGACGACGTGATCACCGCCGGTACCGCCATCCGCGAATCGGTGGACATCATCCGCGCCGCCGGCGCCGCGCCGGTGGGGGTGGCCATCGCCCTGGACCGCGAGGAGCGCGGCGCGGGCGAGCGCTCGGCCATCCAGGAAGTGGAGAGTGACCTGGGCATGCAGGTGGTGCGCGTGGCGCGGCTGACCGACCTGGTCACCCTGCTGGAGCAGACCGGCCGCGCGCCGGAACACCTCGAGGCCCTGCGCGCCTACCGCGCCGAATACGGCGTCTGAGCCGGGTCAGGCCAGCACGTCCAGCTTGGCGAAGCCGACCACCAGCCACTTGGCGCCGGCGTCGGCGAAGTTGACCTGTACCCGGGCCGAGGATCCCGAGCCCTCGAAGGCCGTGACCAGCCCCTCGCCGAAGCGCGCGTGGTGCACCCGGGTGCCGATCGCCAGGCCCTCCTCGCGGGCCGATTCCGCGCGTGCGTCCATGCCGCTGGTCCGCTGGCGCGCGGCGGCGAAGCGCCCGGAGGCGTAGGGCGAGGACTGCGGGCGCAGAACCTCGAGCATGTCTTCCGGGATCTCGTTGAGGAAGCGCGAGGCCGGGTTGGAGGCATCGCGGCCGTACAGCCGGCGGGTTTCGGCGTGGGTCAGGTACAGCTGGCGTTCCGCGCGGGTCATGCCCACGTAGGCCAGGCGGCGCTCTTCCTCCAGGCGCCCGGGCTCGTCCACCGAGCGGGCGTTGGGAAACAGTCCGTCCTCCAGCCCGGTCAGGAACACCAGCGGGAACTCCAGGCCCTTGGCCGAGTGCAGGGTCATCATCTGGATCGCGTCCTCGTCGGGGTCCGCCGACCCCTCGCCCGACTCCAGCGCGGCGTGCGACAGGAAATTGGTCAGGCGGTCGCCGGTGGTTTCCTCCTCGCGGATCTCCTCCATGTCGAAGGCCCTTGCCGCACCCACCAGCTCGTCGAGGTTCTCCAGACGGGCCTCGCCGCGTTCGCCCTTCTCCTTCGCGTAGTGCTCGCGCAGCCCGGACAGGGCGATGGCCTGCTCCACCTGTTCCCCCAGCGGGCGCCCGGTCAGGGCGTCGCGGATCTGTTCTACCAGCTGCAGGAAACCCGACACCGCGTTGCGCGCGCGTCCGGGCAGCGCGTTCGCCTGCACCGCCCGCTGTGCCGCGCGCAGCAACGAGATGTCCTGTTCCGCGGCCACCGCGCGCAGGTCGTCCAGGGTCTTCTCGCCGATCCCGCGCGGCGGCTGGTTGACCGCGCGCAGGAAGGCCGGATCGTCGTCGCTGTTGCCGGCCAGGCGCAGGTAGGCCAGCGCGTCGCGGATCTCCTGGCGCTCGAAGAAGCGTAGCCCGCCGTACACCCGGTACGGCAGGCGCCGCGCGATGAAGGTCTCTTCCAGCACGCGCGACTGCGCGTTGGAACGGTACAGCACCGCGCATTCGCGGTGCTGGCCGCCGTCCTCGATGTGCCGGGCGATGGTCTCGGCGATGAAGCGCGCCTCCTCCTGCTCGTTCAGCGCGGTGTACAGCCGCACCGGCGCGCCCTCGAGGTCCTCGGTCCACAGCTCCTTGCCCAGACGGCCGCTGTTGTGGCGGATCAGCGCGTTGGCGGCGTTGAGGATGCTGGCGGTGGAGCGGTAGTTCTGTTCCAGCCGCACGAGCCGGGTGCCGGGGTAGTCCTTCTGGAAGTGCTGGATGTTCTCGATCTTCGCCCCGCGCCAGCCGTAGATCGACTGGTCGTCGTCGCCCACCGCGAACACCGGGCTGCCGCCGGCGATCAGCCGCAGCCAGGCGTACTGGATGTCGTTGGTGTCCTGGAACTCGTCCACCAGCACGTGGCGAAAGCGCGTGCGGTAATGCTCCAGCAGCCCCGGGTTGTCGCGCAGCAGTTCCAGCGAGCGCAGCAGCAGCTCGGCGAAGTCCACCACCCCGGCGCGTTCGCAGGCCTGCTGGTACGCGGTGTAGATGCGCACCCACTGCCGCGCGATCGGGTCGCCGGTGTCCGGGAGGTGTTCCGGGCGCGAGCCCTCGTCCTTGCGCGCGTTGATGTAGCCCTGCGCCTGTTTCGGCGGCCAGTGGGACTCCTCCAGCTCCAGCCCGCGCAGCACGCGCTTGACCATGCGCAGCTGGTCGTCGGAATCCAGGATCTGGAAGCTCTGCGGCAGCCCGGCCTCCTGGCAGTGCTGACGCAGCAGGCGGTGGGCCAGACCGTGGAAGGTCCCCACCCACAGCCCGCTGGCCGGATAGTCCAGCAGTTCCTCGATGCGCCCGCGCATCTCGCTGGCGGCCTTGTTGGTGAAGGTCACCGCCAGCAGCCCGTGCGGGGCGATGTTCTCCACGCCGATCAGCCACGCGATGCGGTGGACCAGCACGCGGGTCTTGCCGGAGCCGGCACCGGCCAGCACCAGAACGGGTTGTGACGGCGCGGCCACGGCCTCGCGCTGCGCCGGATTGAGGCCTTCAAGAAGGGGAGAAACGTCCATGCGCGCATGGTAGCAAACGCGGTACAGTCGAGGTCTGCAGAACTTCGCGCGCACGCCCGACGTCACAGGACCACCATGAACGACATGTCATCCCGCCATCGGCTGGATCAACCAGTTTCCGGACAGGACCCCCACCCGGACAATCTGGCGTTTGCCGAGACGCTGCTGGAGCGCTTCCGCGAGGATCCGTCTTCGGTCCCGGCGGCCTGGGCCGACTATTTCCGGGCCCTGGAGGATGCGGCACCGCAGGCGCGTGCGCCGGCGCGGGGCGAGGAGCGCCGCCGGCATACTGACCGCCCCGATCTCGAGCACGAGCGCCTGCAGATCCGCGTGCTGCAGTTCATCAACGCCTATCGTTACCTCGGGCATTTCGGCGCGCGTCTGGATCCGCTGGAGCGCGAGGCCCCGGTGGCGCCGCGCGAGCTGAGCCGCGAATACCACGGGCTGGAAGGCGTGAGCCCGGACATGACCTTCGACCCCGGCTCGCTGTTCCTCGACGGTCCGGCACCGCTGGACACCATCGAACAGGTCCTGCGCGAGACCTACTGCGCCAGCATCGGCGCGGAATACATGCACATCACGGCCACCGACGAGAAGCGCTGGCTGCAGGAGCGCCTGGAGTCGGCGCACGGGCGCTTCGGTTTCGGCGACGACACGCGCCTGGCGATCCTCGAGCGCCTCACCGCCGCCGAGGGCCTGGAGCGCTACCTGCACAAGCGCTACGTGGGCCAGAAGCGTTTCTCGCTGGAGGGCGCGGAGAGCCTGATCCCGCTGCTCAATGCCCTGGTCCAGCGCGGTGGCGCCCGCGGCCTGACCGAGCTCGTGCTGGGCATGGCGCATCGTGGCCGTCTCAACGTGTTGGTGAACCTGCTGGGCAAATCGCCGGGCGAGCTCGCCGACGAGTTCGAAGGGCGCCCGCGCGATGATCGGGGTACCGGTGACGTCAAGTACCACATGGGGTTCTCCTCCGACGTGGAGACCCCCGGCGGGGCGGTGCATCTGGCGCTGGCCTTCAACCCCTCGCATCTGGAGATCGTGACGCCGGTCGTCGAGGGTTCGGTGCGCGCGCGCCAGGTGCGTCTGGGCGACCGCCAGGGCAACCGGGTGATGCCGGTGGTGATCCACGGCGATGCGGCCTTCGCCGGGCAGGGCGTGGTGATGGAAACCCTCAACATGTCGCAGACCCGCGGGTTCTCCACCAAGGGCACCGTGCACGTGGTGGTGAACAACCAGATCGGGTTCACTACCAGCACGCTGAAGGATGCGCGTTCGACGCATTACGCGACCGATGTCGCCAAGATGGTGAACGCACCCATCCTCCACGTGAACGGCGACGACCCCGAGGCGGTGGTCTTCGTCACCCAGATCGCACTGGATTACCGCATGCGGTTCGGCAAGGACGTGGTCATCGACCTGGTCTGCTATCGCCGTCAGGGGCACAACGAGGCCGACGAACCCGCCGCGACCCAGCCGCGCATGTACCACCGCATCCGCGACCTGCCGACTACCCGCGAGCGCTATGCCCGTCAGCTGATCGAGGAAGGCCTGACCGACGCGCAGCAGCAGGAGCAGATCCTCGACGCCTACCGCGACCGGCTGGATGCCGGCGAGGCGGTGGCCGACTCGCTGCTGCGCGATCGCACCCGCGAGACCCGCGCCGGCGGCACCAACTGGGGTCCGTACCTGCATCAGCCCTGGGATCAGCCGGTCGATACCGGCGTCGACCGCGAGCGTCTGGCGACCGCGCTGGAACACCTGTCGACCCCGCCGGAGGGCTTCGAGCCCCACCCGCGGGTGCACAAGATCCTCGAGGCGAGGCGCCAGATGGCGCGCGGTGAACAGTCGCTGGACTGGGGTGCTGCGGAGACCCTGGCCTACGGCAGCCTGATCCAGGACGGCTATCGCGTGCGCCTGTCCGGACAGGACTCCGGGCGCGGGACCTTCTTCCATCGTCACAGCGTGCTGCACGAACGCAACACCGGCGACACCTACGTCCCGCTGCGCCGACTGGATCCGGACCATCCGCGCTTCCTGGTCATCGACTCGCTGCTGTCCGAGGAGGCCGTGCTCGCGTTCGAATACGGTTACGCCACCGCGGCCCCCGAGGCGCTGGTGATCTGGGAGGCGCAGTTCGGAGACTTCGTCAACGGCGCCCAGGTGGTGATCGACCAGTTCATCTCCTCCGGTGAGCAGAAATGGGGGCGGCTGTGTGGCCTGACCCTGTTCCTGCCGCACGGCTACGAGGGCCAGGGACCGGAGCATTCCTCCGCGCGGCCCGAGCGCTTCCTGCAGCTGGCGGCGCAGGAGAACATGCAGGTCTGCGTGCCGACCACGCCGGCGCAGATCTTCCATCTGCTGCGCCGGCAGATGGTGCGCCCCTACCGCAAGCCGCTGGTGGTGATGACGCCCAAGAGCCTGCTGCGGCACCGTCAGGCGGTGTCCTCGCTGGAGGACCTCGCGACAGGACGGTTCGAGACCGTCCTCGACGACCCGGAGGTGACCGATCCGCAGCAGGTCCGTCGGGTCCTGCTGACCAGCGGCCGCATCCACTACGATCTGGTCTCCACCCGCCAGACCGACGAACGCGAGGATGTCGCCGTGGTGCGCCTGGAGCAGTGTTACCCGTTCCCCTGCGACCGCATGCGCGAGGTACTGGAGCGTTATCCGCAGGCCGAGGAATTCGTCTGGATCCAGGACGAGCCGGAAAACCAGGGGTATCTCGGCTTCGTGTATCCGCGCCTGGCCCCGCTGCTGGCCGAGCGCGGTCATGCCCTGCACGCGGTTGCGCGCCCGCCGGCGGCGGCCCCGGCGGTGGGCTATCCCGAGGTCCACCGGTCGCAGCACGAGGAACTGCTGGAGCGCGCCTTCGGCCCGCTGGGCAGTCGTGACCTGCCGCACCCGACACCCTGAGTCCGTCCCGCAAAACCGCCGAACAAGGAAGCCCGATGTCCGCCGAGCAGACCCCGATCCAGGTTCCGCAACTCCCCGAATCCGTGGCCGACGCCACGGTGATCGCCCTGCACCGGAAGCCGGGCGATGCCGTACGCCGCGACGAACTGATCGCCGAGCTGGAGACCGACAAGGTCGTGCTGGAAGTCAACGCCCCCGCCGACGGAACCCTGGTCGACCTGGCCGTGGCCGAAGGCGACACCGTGCACGCCGATGACGTGCTCGGCCATCTGGGCCCGGCCCCGGCACAGGCCGCCGAGGAGGCCCCGGCGGCCGGGGAGCACGTCGAGCCCGAACCCGACCCCGCCTCGGCCGAGGCTGACGAAGCGGACGAAGGCCCCGAGTCCGAACCGGCCGCGGATGCCGGCTCGCCGCCCCCGCCGAGCCCGGCGGTACGCCGCCTGCTGCAGGAGGCCGGCCTGCGCGAGGATCAGGTGCGCGGCACCGGGCCCGATGGCCGTATCCAGCGCGAGGACGTGGAACGCGCGCAACAGGCGGCGGCCGGTTCCGGAGCCGGGGGGCAGGGCGATGACGCGCCCCGTCGCCCGGAGGCCGGCGACGCCGGACGCGACAGCGCGCGGGCTGCCGCTGGCGCGGAACCGCCCGTCGGCGGGCCGCGTGCGGCCGGCGAGCGCGGCACCGAGCGGGTACCTATGAGCCGCCTGCGGGCGCGCATCGCCGAACGCCTGCTGGAGGCGAAGCAGTCCACTGCGATGCTGACCACCTTCAACGAGATCGACATGTCGCAGGCCATGGCCCTGCGCGGGCGCTACAAGGATGCCTTCGAGCAGACCCACGGCATCAAGCTCGGCTTCATGGGGCTGTTCGTGGCTGCGGCCACCCGAGCCCTGCAGCGTTTCCCGGTGATCAACGCCGCGCTGGACGGCGAAGAGATCGTCTACCACCACTACACCGACATCGGCATCGCGGTGTCGTCCCCGCGCGGACTGGTGGTGCCGGTGCTGCGCGATACCGGCAACGCCTCCGTTGCCGACATCGAACGCCGCATCCGCGACTTCGCCGAGCGTGCCGGCAGCGGCAAGCTGGATATCGACGAGCTGCGCGGCGGCACCTTCACCATCACCAACGGCGGGGTGTTCGGTTCGCTGTTCTCCACGCCCATCGTCAATCCGCCGCAGAGCGCCATCCTTGGCATGCACGCGATCAAGGAGCGCCCGGTGGCGGTGGACGGCGAGGTGGTGATCCGGCCGATGATGTACGTCGCGCTGTCCTACGACCACCGCCTGGTCGACGGCGCCGACGCGGTGCAGTTCCTGGTGGCGATCAAGGAGGCCATCGAGGACCCGGCGCGCCTGGTGCTGGACGTCTGAGTCCGAACGCGGTTCAGCCCCGGGGCCGGGCCTGCAGCCAGAACGTGACCGGGCCGTCGTTGGTCAGGCTCACCTGCATGTCGGCGCCGAAGCGCCCGGTCGCGACCGGTTCGTGGCGCCGCTGCGCCCGCTGCAGCAGGTGGTGGAACAGGGCCTCGCCACGCTCCGGGGGAGCGGCCGTGGTGAAGCTGGGGCGCATGCCCTTGCCGGTATCCGCGGCCAGGGTGAACTGCGGCACCAGCAGCAGCCCGCCGCCGGCTTCGCCCAGCGAGCGGTTCATGCGTCCCTCCTCGTCCGGGAACACGCGATAGCCCAGCAGGCGGTCGAGCATGCGTTCGGCCGCCGATTCGTCGTCGTCCGGTTCCACCCCCACCAGTGCCAGCAGTCCGGTGTCGATCTCGCCGATGATCTCCCCGGCGACCTCCACCCGCGCCCGGCTGACCCGCTGGATCAGGCTGATCATGTCCGCGCCCTGCCACTGCCCGGCTCCAGCCCGCCCGCCAGGTGGGTCAGGCGATCGGTGGCGGCGACCAGCGCCCGCGCGATCCCCGGCTCGGCGGCCGAATGCCCGGCATCCGGGACGATCTGCAGATCCGCCTCGGGCCAGACCTCGGCGAGCGCCACCGCCTGCTCCACCGGGCACACCACGTCGTAGCGCCCGTGCACGATGAAGCCCGGGATGTCGCGCAGGCGCCCGGCATCGCGCAGCAGCTGGTCCGGTTCCAGGAAGGTGTCGTGGCTGAAGTAGTGGCACTCGATGCGCGCCAGGCTCAGGGCCACCTCCGGATCCTCGAAGTGGTCGATCACGTCGTCGTTGGGGATCAGGCAGGAGGCATGCCCCTCCCAGGCCGACCACGCCTGCGCGGCCGCCTCGCGCACCGCCGGGTCCGGGTCGGTCAGGCGCCGATGATAGGCCGCCACCAGGTCGTCGCGTTCCTCCGCAGGGATGTGGTCGCGATAGGCCGCCCAGGCCTCGGGGAACAGGCGGTCGGCCCCCGACTGGTAGAACCACTGGATGTCGCGCGGCCGGCACAGGAAGATCCCGCGCAGCACCAGGCCCAGCACCCGGCCGGGCTGGGTCTGCGCATAGGCCAGCCCCAGGGTGGAGCCCCAGGACCCGCCGAACACTACCCAGCGCTCGATCCCCAGTTCCTCCCGCAGCCTTTCGATGTCGGCCACCGCGTGCCACGTGGTGTTCGCCTCCAGGCTGGCGTGCGGGGTGGAGCGGCCGCAGCCGCGCTGGTCGAACAGCACGATGCGATAGCGTGCCGGATCAAAGAACCGTCGATGCCAGGGCTCGCAGCCGGACCCGGGGCCGCCGTGCAGGAATACCGCGGGGATGCCCTCCGGGTTGCCGCATTCCTCGTAGTACAGGCGGTGGCCGTCGCCAACCTCCAGGGTGCCGGTGGTATGGGGTTCGGTCGGGGGGTAGAGCGCGTCCATGGCAGGCCTCGAGTTACACGAGCCCCAAGTCTGGCCAAAAACGGCGCGGCTGTCAGTCGTCGTCGATCACCTTCCCGCGATAGACCCGGCGACCCTTCTTCTTCGCGGGTTCGGCGGCATCGGTTGTACCCGGGGTGTCCGGTGTCTCCCCCGGCTCCGCGGCCGAACCTTCTTCCCGCGCGTTGTCGGCGTCCGCATCGGCCTCGGATCGGGATGCCGCCGGGGCGCTCAGATGCCCCCGCAGGGTCATCGCCGCCGCCTGCACCATGCTCGATCGGCTGCGGCCGGCATAATCCAGCAGCACCTCCATGAAATCCGGGTCGGCGAACGAGAGGCGACCCACCGCCGGGAACTCGCTGCGCAGGGCGCGCTTGAGCTCGCCGGCGAGGGTCAGGGTCTTGCGGTCGTACATGTCGAAGTTCCGCGCGGTGTCCGTCCCGGTCCCCATGCAACCCCGGTGCCACGGGGGGGGGCGCCCCGTCTTTCCCGTCCGGGGCGCCCGGGTGCCGGACCCCGATCGCGCGGGTGAACCGGGCTGGTGCAGACGCCCGCGCGCTCAAGGGCAGCCGCACCGCCCCGGTGCATCCCCTCGCGGTCGGCGCCGGGGCTTGCGCGGGCCGCGCCCCGTCCCTATGTTGCGGGGATGGAAACACCGTCCGTACCCCGCTCCATCCGCCGTCTGGCCGGTCAGGCGATTCGCGAGTTCGACATGATCCGTGACGGCGACCGCGTGCTGGTCGGTCTGTCCGGTGGCAAGGACTCGCTGACCCTGCTGTGGCTGCTGCACGAGCTGGCGCGTCGCGCGCCGGTGCATTTCGAGGTGGGTGCGGTGACCATCGACCCGGAGATCGACGGCTTCGACCCGGAGCGCCTGCAGGACTACCTCGGCGGCTACGGGATCCCGTATCACTTCGTCTCCGAGCCGATCGCCGAGCTGGCCGGCGAGCACATGGATAACGACTCGTTCTGTTCCTTCTGCTCGCGCATGAAACGCGGCCTGATGTATCGCACCGCGCGCGAGCACGGCTACAACGTGCTGGCGCTGGGCCAGCACCTGGACGACCTCGCCGAGAGCTTCCTGATGAGTGCCTTCCACGGTGGTCAGCTGCGCACCATGAAGGCCCATTACCGCATCGACGCCGGCGACCTGCGCGTGATCCGACCGCTGGTCTACGTGCGCGAGCGCCAGACCCGCGACTTTGCCGAGGCGGCCGGATTGCCGGTGATCCTCGACAACTGCCCGGCCTGCTTCTCCATGCCCACCCGGCGCGAGCACATGAAGGCGCTGCTGGCGCGCGAGGAGGGCGAGTTCGGCGAACTGTTCCGCAACCTGCGCACCACCCTGCGCCCGCTGATGACCGAGGGCGGGATTCCGGGGCCGGACGAGGCCCCCGCCGCTTCAAACGGGCCGCGGTCCGCGGAACCGGTGCCCCGCGGGGAGCCGGCCGATGGCTGAGCGGCGGCAGCTGCGCGACCGCCTGATCGGCATGGTCCTGCGGGTGCTGGGGCGCCTGCCGCTGCGGGTCAATCACGCGCTGGGCGGGCTGCTCGGCACCCTGGTCTGGCTGCTGCCCACGCGTTCGGCGCGGCTCACGCGCATCAATCTGGCGCTGTGTTTCCCGGACATGGACCCGGCCTGGCACCGGCGCACCGCGCGGCGTTCGCTGCAGGCCATGGCGCGTTCGCTGACCGAATCGCCCTGGCTGTGGCGGGCCTCGCCCGAGCGCCTGGCGGCGCTGGCGGAGGCGCCGCCGCGCTATACACGATTGCAGCAGCGCGCCCCCGGGCGGGCGCTGTTCCTGGCCACGCCGCATCTGGGGTCCTGGGAATTCGCAGGCCTGCACGCGGCGATGCACGGGCCGATGGCCTCGCTCTACAGTCCGCTCGCCACCCCCGAGATCGACCGCTGGGTGCGCGAGGCGCGCGCCGCCACCGGGGCGAAACTGGCGCCGGCCGACCGCTCCGGGCTGCGCATCCTGCAGAAGGCCCGCGATGCCGGCGAGATCATCGGCGTGCTGCCCGACCAGAGCCCGAAGGGGGCCTCGGGCGTGCACGCGCCGTTCTTCGGCCGCCAGGCCCTGACCATGACCCTGCTGCCGCGCCTGCTGCGCGGGCGCGACGACCACGTGGTGTTCCTGTTCGCCGAACGCCTGCCGCGCGGGCGCGGCTTTCGCTACCACGAGATCGAGGCCGGGCCCGGGGTGCGGGACCCGGATCCCGCGCGCGCGGCCGCGGCGATCAACCGCATCGTCGAGGACCTGGTGCGGCGCTGCCCGGAGCAGTACAACTGGGCCTACAAGCGCTTCCACCCACCACCGCCGGGACAGCCGTCGGTGTACGCCCGCCGCTGACGCGTCATGTCGTTCCCCGATTCCGTGGCCCGTCTGGCCGCCCGCATCCCGTTGCCCCGCTGGCTGGCGCCGGGCTGGGCGCGGCGCCTGGCGGCCTCGCTGTCGGTGCCGGGGCTGTTGCTGGGCACGCTGTTCTTCGCCGCTTCGCTGTCGCCCAGCCTGATCCCGCGCACCTGGGAGATGCAGGGCATCCTGTCCGGGATCTCCCTGTCGGCGGGTTATCTGCTCGGGGTCTTCCTGCACTGGCTGTGGGCCTACCTCGAGCTGCCGGAGGCCGGCGAGCGGGTGCACCGGATCATGGTCAGCGTCGCCGCCGTGCTGTGCGCGATCATCGCGGTCGCGTTCCTGATGCAGGCGGCCCAGTGGCAGAACTCGATCCGCGAGCTGATGGAGCTGGACCCGGTGGACAGCGCGCATCCGTTCCGTACCGGGATGATCGGCCTGGCGGTGTTTGCGGCAGCGCTGGCGGTGGGGCGGCTGTTCCTGCTCAGTTTCCGCTTCGTGGCCGTGCGTCTGCGCCGTTTCATTCCGCGGCGGCTGGCCAACGTGACCGGCGTCATCGTCGCGCTGTCGCTGTTCTGGGCGGTGATCGACGGGGTGCTGCTGGAATACGGTCTGCGCACGGCCGACCGGACCTTTCAGCAGTTCGACGTGCGCATGGAAGCGGACGTGGAGCACCCGGGCGACCCGCTGCTGTCGGGCAGCGAGGCATCGCTGATCGGCTGGGAGGACCTCGGCCAGCACGGCCGGCGCTACGTGGGCTTCACCCCCACCCGCGGCGAGATGAGCGAATTTTTCGGCGAGCCGACCCCGGCGCCGCAGCGGGTCTATGTCGGATTGAACGCGGCGGAGACCATCGAGGAGCGGGCCCGCCTGGCGCTGGACGAACTCCGGCGCACCGATGCCTTCGACCGCTCGGTGCTGGTGCTGGCCACGCCCACCGGGCGCGGCTGGGTGGATCGCGACGCGATGCAGGCGGTGGAATATCTGCACCGCGGCGACGTGGCCTCCGTGGCGGTACAGTACTCTTACCTGCCCAGCTGGCTGTCGCTGATGTCGGAGTCATCCTACGGGCTGGAGACCGCGCAGGCGGTGTTCGCCGAGATCTACGGCTACTGGCGCGAGCTGCCTGCCGAGGAGCGCCCCGAGCTGTATCTCCATGGTCTCAGCCTGGGGGCGCTGAATTCCGAGCGCGCGGCGGATCTGTACGACATCGTCGGCGATCCGTTCTCCGGTGCGCTGTGGAGCGGGCCGCCGTTCCGGTCCGAGGCCTGGCGCGAGATCACCGCGCAGCGCGAACCGGATTCGCCCGCGTGGCTGCCGCGTTTTCGCGACAGCTCCATCGTGCGTTTCACCAACCAGGATCCGCACCTGGAGATCCCCGGTGCCGAATGGGGGGCCATGCGCATCGTGTACCTGCAGTACGCCAGTGACCCCGTCACCTTCTTCGAGCCCGAGGCCTTCTACCGCCAGCCGGAATGGATGGAAGAACCGCGCGGCCCGGACGTGACCGACAAGCTGCAATGGTACCCGGTCGTGACCATGCTGCAGCTGGCGATCGACGTGGCCGCCGCGGATGATGCCCCGGTGGGCTACGGCCATGTGTATGCCCCGGAACACTATGTCTACGCCTGGCGCCACGTGACGGATCCCGAAGGCTGGTCGGAAGACGAGCTGCAGCGGCTCAAGGACCACCTGGGTGGTGGTTGAGCCGGGGGCAGAGCCCGTGGTGCGGCGTCAGCCGACCTGGCCGTAGCGGGTCGCATCCCCCAGCCAGCGCTCGATCAGCGCGCCGCCGCGCGGCGGATCCTGCAGCAGCCCCTCGGCGATGCGGGTAGCGCGCGGCAGCAGGTCCTGGTCACGCGACCAGTCGGCCACGCGGAAGCTGCGGTCGCCGGTCTGGCGGGTGCCCAGCAGTTCGCCCGGCCCGCGCAGGCGCAGGTCCACCTCGGCGATCTCGAACCCGTCGTCGGTGCGCCGCATCGCCTCCAGACGCTCGCGCGCGGTGTCGCCCAGCGGCGGGCGGTACAGCAGCACGCAGGCGCTGGCGGCATTGCCGCGCCCCACGCGCCCGCGCAGCTGGTGCAGCTGCGACAGGCCCATGCGCTCGGCATTCTCGATGATCATCAGGCTGGCGTTGGGCACGTCCACGCCGACCTCGATCACCGTGGTCGCCACCAGCAGGTCGATCGCACCGCGGCGGAATTCCTCCATCACCTGGTCGCGCTCGCTGCCCTTCATGCGTCCGTGTGCCAGCCCGATGCGCAGCCCCGGCAGGGCCTCGGCCAGGCGCTCGCGGGTGGCCTCGGCGGATTCGGCCTCCAGCTGCTCCGAGTCTTCCACCAGCGGACACACCCAGTAGGCCTGGGTGCCGTCGCCGCAGGCCACGCGGATGCGTTCGATCACCTCGTCGCGGCGTTCGTGGCTGATCAGCGCCGTGCGCACCGGCGTGCGCCCCGGCGGGCGTTCATCGATGATCGAGGTCTCCAGCCCGGCGTACAGGGTCATCGCGAGGGTGCGCGGGATGGGCGTGGCGGTCATGATCAACTGGTGCGGGGTGTGGCCGTTGCCCTTCTCGCGCAGCGCCATGCGCTGATGCACGCCGAAGCGGTGCTGCTCGTCCACCACCGCCAGCCCGAGGCGATGGAAATGCACGTCCTCCTGGAACAGCGCATGGGTGCCCACGGCCACCGGCCGCGCCCCGCTGGCCAGTTCGTTCAGCAGCTGGCCGCGTTCGCTGCGCCCCTGGCGTCCTCCCAGCCAGGCGACGGGGATCCCCATGGGCTCCAGCCAGGCGGCCAGGTTGCGTGCGTGCTGGCGGGCCAGCAGCTCGGTGGGGGCCATGAACGCAACCTGGTAGCCGGCCTCCACCGCGGCCAGCGCCGCGGCCACCGCCACCAGGGTCTTGCCCGAGCCCACGTCGCCCTGCAGCAGACGGTTCATCGGCTGCTGGCGGGCGAGATCCGCGCGGATCTCGCCGATCACGCGCTGCTGGGCCCCGGTCAGCGGGAACGGCAGTCCGGCATGCAGGCGTTCCCACAGATCGCCGAGCGGATCCAGCGCCGAGGCGTATTCGTCGGGTTCGCTGCGGGCATGCTGCAGGCGGGCGAGCTGGTGCGCGACCAGTTCCTCCAGCGCAAGCCGGGTCTGCGCGGCCGAGCGTCCGTCGATGCCAGGCTCGAGCGTCGCGGTCTGCGCGTCGGGTGGCGGCTGGTGGAGGTCCTGCACGGCCTGCTGCAGCGGCGGCAGGCCGTCACGCTCCAGTTCCGGCAACAGATCGGGCAGCTGCCGGATACCGGGCAGGGCCTGGCGCACCAGCTTGCGCAGCAGCGGCTGCGACACGCCGTCGGTGACCGGATAGACCGGGGTCAGGCGCTGTTCCAGCGCCGGCGGGGCGTCCGGATCGACGATCTCGGTCTCCGGGTGCACGCATTCCAGCGCCCCGGGCACGCCCCGTGGTTCGCCGAAGGCGCGGACCCGGGTCCCGGTCGCCAGGCGTTTCTGCTGCGCGTTGCCGAAGTGAAAGAAGCGCAGGGTAATGAGGCCCTGACCGTCCCCCAGGGTGACCACCAGCATGCGCCGGCGGCGGATCACCACCTCGCTGCGCTCGACCACGCCTTCGAACAGGGCGGCGCGGCCCGGGCGCAGACGGTCCAGCGGGGTGATGCGGGTGCGGTCCTCGAAGCGCAGCGGCAGGTGGAACAGCAGGTCGCCGCAGACATGCAGGCCCAGCCGCGCCAGGCGCTCGGCCTGGCGCGGTCCCACGCCGGTGAGTTCGGTCAGCGGGGCCTGCAGGTCCATCTGCAGTGCTCCGGGGCGCGGGGCCTCAGCCCCGCGGGCACCAGGCGATGGCGTCCATCTCCACCTGGGCACCCTTGGGCAGGGCGGCCACGCCGATGGCCGCGCGCGCCGGGTAGGGCTCGCCGAAGTATTCGCTCATCAGCTCGTTGACCAGCGGGAAATGGGTCAGATCGGTGAGGTAGATGTTGAGCTTGGCGATGTCGCCCAGCCCGGCGCCGGCGGCTTCCAGCACCGCGGCGAGGTTGTCGAACACCCGGCGGATCTGGGCCTCGATGCTTCCGTCCACCAGTTCCATGGTGGCCGGGTCCAGCGGGATCTGGCCCGACAGGTACAGGGTGTCGCCGGTACGCACCGCCTGCGAGTAGGGGCCGATGGCGGCCGGGGCGGTTTCGGTCTGGATCACTTCGCGGGACATGAGGTCTCCTGATTGCTGTGCGCCATAACTGTGCGACCGGCACCTTACCGCATCAGCCTCGCGGGCGGGAGATCTTCAGGACGTCGGGCAGGCGCCGCAGCATGCGCATGATCTGCGCCAGGTGCCGGCGGTCGCGCACCGTGAGCAGGAAGGTCATCGCGGTGGAATGCCCGTCCTGCTCGTTGAAGGAGATGTGCTCGATGTTCGAGCCCTGATCGGCGATGTTCGCGGCCATCTCCGCCAGCGCCCCGCGACGGTTCGCGGTGCGGGTGCGGATCGCGGCGGTGAACTGCAGGCCCGGTTCGTGCGACCACTGGAGGTCGATGGTGCGGTCGGGGCGCTCGCGGCCTTCGTGCAGGTTGCGGCAGTTCTCGCGATGGATCACCAGCCCGCGTCCGGCACTCAGCTGGCCCACGATCGGGTCGCCCGGGATGGGATAGCAGCAGCGCCCGTAATTCAGGACCATGCCCTCGGTCCCGCGGATGGCCAGGGTCGGGGTCTCGTCGCCGCTGGTCTCGCCCTCGACTTCCGCGGTTTCGGCGGTCTCCAGGCCCGTCAGCTGGCGGGCCACCAGGCCGGCCATGCGGTTGCCGAGGCCGATCTCGGCCAGCAGGGCGTCCAGATCCGGCAGCTGCATGGCGTCCAGCAGCTGGTCCAGCTGCGCCGGGGAAACCCGCGCCAGGCTAGTGTCCAGCGCGGACAGGGCCTTTTCCAGCAGTCGCCGCCCAAGGGCGCGGGCCTCGTCGGTCTGCATCGACTTCAGGCAGTGGCGGATGCCGCTGCGGGCCTTGCCGGTGACCACGAAGGACAGCCAGGCCGGGTTGGGCCGGGCGCCCTCCGCCGTGACGATCTCCACCGTCTGGCCGCTTTGCAGGCGACTGGACAGCGGCGCCAGCTGACGGTCGATCTTGGCCGCTACGCAGCGGTTGCCCACATCCGAATGCACCGCGTAGGCGAAATCGATGGGCGTGGCATTGCGCGGCAGTACCAGGATGTCGCCATTCGGGGTGAAGGTGTAGACCTCGTCGGGGAACAGGTCGACCTTGACGTTCTCCAGGAACTCGATGGAGTTGCCCACGCTGTTCTGGATCTCGAGGACGTCCTTGAGCCATTCGCGCGCGCGGCTCTGCGCGGTCTGCGCCAGTTCGCCGCCGGCCTTGTACTGCCAGTGCGCGGCGATGCCGCTCTCCGCCACGCGGTCCATCTCGGTGGTGCGGATCTGCACTTCGATGGGGATGCCCTGCGGACCGAACAGCACGGTGTGCAGCGACTGATAGCCGTTGGACTTGGGGATCGCGATGTAGTCCTTGAAGCGCCCCGGCACCGGCTTGTACAGGTTGTGCACGACCCCCAGCGAGCGATAGCAGGTGTCCATGCTGTCGACCACGATGCGGATCGCGAAGACGTCGAAGACGTCCTCGAAGGTGTTGCGCTTCGACCGCATCTTGCGGTAGATGCTGTAGAGCGATTTCTCGCGCCCGGTGATGCGGCCCTCGATGCCCGCGGCCTCCATGCGCGAGCAGATCGCCTGCTCGATGTTGCGCATCGGCTCGCGGCGGTTGCCGCGGGCTTCGCGCATGGCCTTCTCCAGCACCGCCGCGCGCCACGGATGCTTGGCGGTGAACCCGAGGTGCTCCAGCTCGCGGCGCATCGCGTTCATGCCCAGGCGCTGGGCGATGGGGGCGTAGATCTCCAGGGTCTCGTTGGCGATGCGGCGTTTCTTGTCCGGGCGCATCACGCCCAGGGTGCGCATGTTGTGCAGGCGGTCGGCCAGCTTGACCAGGATCACCCGGATGTCGCGGGTGATCGCCAGCATCATCTTGCGGAAGTTCTCTGCCTGCGCCTCGGCCTTCGACTGGAACTGCAGGTGGGTCAGCTTGGAGACCCCGTCGACCAGCTCCGCGACCTCCTCGCCGAACTCGGCGTGGATGCGGTCCTTGCTGGTGGGGGTGTCCTCCATCACGTCGTGGAGGATGGCCGCGCAGATCGCGCGGTGGTCCATGCGCATCTCGGCCATGGTGCGGGCCACGGCCAGGGGATGGTAGATGTACGGCTCGCCGGTCTTGCGCGTCTGGCCGTCGTGGGCCTCGGCGCCGAACAGGTAAGCGCGATAGACCTCCTCGACCTGCTCCGGCTCCAGATACGCCTCGAGCTCAGCGCACAGGTCGCTGATCAGGAAACGTGCGGAGCCCGAGGGAGCCGAGGAGACGGCCCCGGGCGCGGACAGCCCAGCGGCCATGGGCTCCACCTACCGTTCGTCGGCTTCGAGCTGTTCCAGGTGCCGGATCGTGGAGAAATCCAGCATCTGGTTCTGCGGACGCTCGTCGTGCTCGTCGAACACCTCGGCCCCGACCACGCCCGCTGCGATCTCGCGCAGGGCGATGACCGTTGGCTTGTCGTTGTTCTCGGGCACTCGGGGTTCCTTGCCGTGGGCGATGTGACGCGCGCGACGGGCGGCCATCATCACCAGCTCGAAGCGGTTGTCGACTTTTTCGAGGCAGTCCTCGACGGTTATGCGGGCCATGGTCTTGCTCCGGCTGTTGCGTCTGTTGCGTATGTCAGGCCGATGCCCGGGCACCGGCCAGCAGGTTGTTCAGGGTGTCCGCCGAGCGGATCTCCTGCTCCACCGTGCGCAGCCGGTTGGAGCGGAAGATGCTGGCGAGATCCCGCAGAGCCTGATCAAACTCCGCGTTGACCACGGTGTAGTCGTATTCGCGGTAATGCGTGCAGTCCGACTCGGCATCACGCAGGCGGCGTTCGATCACCTCCTCACTATCCTGACCACGGCCGCGCAGCCGACGTTCCAGTTCGGTGCGCGAAGGCGGCAGGATGAAGACCGAGCGGCAGTCCGGCACCGCGGCGCGGACCTGCCGGGCACCCTGCCAGTCGATCTCCAGGATCACGTCGAAACCGGCGTCCAGGCGTTCGTTCACGCTGGCCAGTGCGGTGCCGTAGAAGTTGTCGAACACCTTGGCGTGTTCCAGCAGCTTGCCGTCCTCGATCATGCCGAGGAAGGTCTCCGCCGAAACGAAATGGTAGTCGATGCCGTCGACCTCGCCCGGGCGCGGCTGACGCGTGGTGTGCGAGACCGAGACCTCGACGTCCTCGACGCTGTCCAGCAGTGCGCCGACCAGGCTGGTCTTGCCGGCACCGGAGGGTGCGGAAACGATGTACAGCGTGCCACGTGCGGGCCGGGAAGAAACGGTCATGCTGGCGTCCGCCGAAGGAGGACCGGGCGGTGCCGGATGCACCGCCCGACCGGAGAAATCGGGAAATGGTCGGAGTGAAAGGATTCGAACCTTCGACCCCTGCCTCCCGAAGGCAGTGCTCTACCAAGCTGAGCTACACTCCGACGCTGAGCTGAGTATTGTGCCGTGTTGATCCGGAGTTGTCCATGCCCCCGGGCGCCCGGTCCGGCATCGCCAGTCGCGAGACCTTTCCCTGTCATCGCGAGTCGCGAGGCTTCCCCCTCGTCATCGCGAGTCGCGAGGCTTCCCCCCTCGTCATCGCGAGTCCCGAAGCTTCCCCCTTGTCATCGCGAGTCGCGCAGCGACGTGGCGATCTCCATCCGCAGCCACCTGATCCTGCATGCAGTCGGCTTCGGCCGATTGCCACGTCGCCTTCGGCTCCTCGCAATGACGCGGAGGGGTTCCGCGCAATGACGGGGCACGAATGATGATGGGGGGTGAACGGGGCGCGTGGGCGGTGAACGCGGTGTCAGTGATCGCGGCCCACGGCGAAGCGGGCGATGTCCGCCAGCGCGCGGCGGTGGGGGTTGTCCGGCAGCCCGGCGATGGCGTCGATGGCCGCGTCGGTCTCGGCTTCCGCGCGCGCCCGGGCGTAATCCAGAGCGCCGGTGGAGTGCATCGCCGCGATTACCGCGTCGGTTTCCTCGCGCCCGCCCTGTTCGATCGCCCGGCGCACCACGGCCTTTTCGGCGTCGTTGCCCTCGCGCAGCACGTGGATCAGCGGCAGGGTCGGCTTGCCCTCGGCGAGATCGTCGCCCAGCTGCTTGCCGGTCACCTCGGGGTCGGCCGAATAGTCGAGCACGTCGTCGATCAGCTGGAACGCGGTGCCCAGGTGCATGCCGTAGCGTGCCAGTGCGGCCTCGTCGGCGGCGTCGCGTTGCGCCAGGATCCCGCCGATCTGGCAGGCCGCCTCGAACAGCTTGGCGGTCTTCGACTGGATCACGTCCATGTAGCGCGCCTCGTCGACATCCGCGTCGTGGCAGTTCATCAGCTGCATCACTTCGCCTTCGGCGATCACGTTGGTCGCGCGCGACAGGATCTCCATCACCCGCATCGAGTCGATCTCGACCATCATCTCGAAGGCGCGGGTGTAGAGGAAGTCACCCACCAGCACGGCGGCCTCGTTGCCGAAGATGTGGTTCGCGGTCTCGTTGCCGCGGCGCATCTCCGAGGCATCCACCACGTCGTCGTGCAGCAGGGTCGCGGTGTGGATGAACTCCACCAGCGCCGCCAGGGTGACGTGCTTGTCGCCTTCGTAACCGCAGGCCCGGGCCGACAGGGTCGCCAGCAACGGCCGCAGTCGCTTGCCGCCACTGTGGATGATGTAGTGTCCGAGCTGGTTGATCAGCACCACGGGGGAGCTGAGCCGGTCGCGGATGCAGGCGTCGACTGCCTGCATGTCGTCGGCAGCGAGCTCTCGGATGGCGTCTATGGACATGCGGTTCGGCAGGCCGGTGAGGGTGGGGTCGGTTTCGGCAGGCCCGCACGCGCGCGCCGCCTCCAGCAAATGACGAGCCCGGCATGCTAGAAAGGGGGTGGCGGGGTGTCAAGCAATACGGGTGGCGGAAACGTTGACCCCCGGCGGGGGTGCTGCTAGCATTGCCGCCCTTTCGCGAGACCAGTCATCAGCACCTGGTCCATACAGGTCATCGCAACGGAGTCCCAGGGAAATGTACGCGATCATCGCAACAGGTGGTAAACAGTACCGCGTCGCCGAAGGTGACGTGATCCGCATCGAAAAGCTCGACGCCGAAGTCGGTTCCGAGGTCGATTTCGACCAGGTGCTGATGGTGGGTGCGGGTGACGATGTCCGCGTCGGGGCCCCGGTGGTCGATGGCGGCAAGGTCACCGCCAAAGTCGAGGACCACGGCCGCGGCGACAAGGTCCGCATCATCAAATTCCGGCGCCGCAAGCACAGCATGAAGCAGGCGGGCCACCGGCAGCACTACACCACCGTGCGCATCACCGGCATCGCCGGCTGAGCTGCGGCACGACAGTACTCGGGAGAACGAGAACATGGCACACAAGAAGGCAGGCGGCAGTTCCAAGAACGGGCGCGATTCCGAGAGTAAACGCCTTGGCGTCAAGCGGTTTGGCGGCCAGACCGTGAGCGCCGGGAACATCCTCGTCCGTCAGCGCGGTACGCAGTATCATCCCGGCGAGAACGTGGGTTGCGGCAAGGACTACACGCTGTTCGCCAAGGTGGATGGCGAGGTCGTGTTCAAGAAGGGCGGTCGTTTCAACCGCCGTTTCGTGACGGTCCAGCCGCAGCAGTAATCCGGCCGTCCGCAGTCCGGATCGCCGTAAAGCCCCGTTCTGCGGGGCTTTTTTTGTTTCTATCCCCTCCGGAGGCGAAGGATGCAGTTCATCGACGAGGCGAACATCGTGGTCAGGGCCGGCGATGGCGGTAATGGCTGCGTGAGCTTCCGCCGCGAGAAGTACATCCCCTTCGGCGGGCCGGATGGCGGCGACGGCGGGGACGGGGGTTCGGTGTGGCTGGTCGGGACCGAGCGCCTGAACACCCTGGCCGACTTCCGCTACCAGAAGCGTTTCGACGCCCCGCGCGGGAAAAACGGCATGGGCCAGAACCGCACCGGCGCGTCCGGCGAAGACCTCGAGATCGCGGTGCCGGTGGGCACCGTGGTGCGCGATGCGGAGACCGACGAGCTGCTGGGCG
Source organism: Thioalkalivibrio sp. ALE23 (assembly GCF_000378545.1). Lineage (NCBI taxonomy): Bacteria > Pseudomonadati > Pseudomonadota > Gammaproteobacteria > Chromatiales > Ectothiorhodospiraceae > Thioalkalivibrio > Thioalkalivibrio sp. ALE23. The sequence continues at coordinate 39,868 of NZ_KB900032.1, forward strand.
ACATCACTGCGGACGGCCAGCGTCTGCTGGTCGCCCAGGGCGGCTACCACGGCCTCGGCAACACCCGCTACAAGAGCTCCACCAACCAGGCCCCGCGCCAGAGCAAGCCGGGCACGCCGGGCGAGCAGCGGCGCCTGCAGCTGGAGCTGCGGGTGCTGGCCGACGTGGGGCTGCTGGGGCTGCCGAATGCCGGCAAGTCGACCCTGCTGTCGCGCGCGTCGGCCGCGCGTCCACGGGTGGCCGATTACCCGTTCACCACGCTTTATCCGCAACTGGGCGTGGTCAGCGTGGGGCCCGAGCAGAGCTTCGTGATGGCCGATATACCCGGGCTGATCGAGGGCGCGGCCGAGGGTGCCGGGCTGGGCACCCGCTTCCTCAAGCACCTGGGGCGCACCGAGCTGCTGCTGCACCTGGTGGATGTGGCCCCGCCGGATCCCGAGGCGGACCCGGTCACCGACATGCAGACCGCGCTCACCGAGCTGCAGCGGCACAGCGAAGAGCTGGCGGCGCGTCCGCGCTGGCTGGTGCTCAACAAGTGCGAGCTGCTGGACGCCGAGGCGCTGGATGCGCTGGGCGAGCGCATGCAGGCGGTGCCGGGCGGGGACGTACCCCAGTACCGCATCTCCGCCGCCACCGGCGACGGCGTGGACGGTCTGCTGCAGGCCGTGATGCGCGAAGTCGAGCGCCGGCGCCTCGACCCGGCGGAGGGCGAGCCGGAGGCCGAAGCATGAGCCGCGCCCTGCCGCAGGCGCGGCGCGTGGTGGTGAAGATCGGCAGCGCGCTGATCACCGCCGATGGCACCGGCCTCGACCGCCCGGCTCTGCAGGCCTGGGCCCGGCAGATGGCCGAACTGCGGGAGCAGGGGCTGGAGGTGATCCTGGTGTCCAGCGGGGCGGTGGCCGAGGGCATGTATCGCCTGGGCATGACCGAGCGGCCGCACCAGCTGCATCAGCTGCAGGCCTCGGCCGCGGTCGGTCAGATGGGGCTGGTGCAGGCCTACGAGCAGGAATTCGCGGCGCACGGGCTGCACGCCGCCCAGGTCCTGCTGACGCATGACGACCTGGCCGACCGCGAGCGCTACCTGAATGCGCGTTCGACCATGCAGGCCCTGCTGACCCTCGGCACCATCCCGGTGGTCAACGAGAACGACACCGTGGCCTACGAGGAGATCCGGCTGGGCGACAACGACACCCTGGCGGCGCTGGTCGCCAACCTGGTGGTGGCCGATCTGTTGCTGATCCTGACCGATCAGGAGGGCCTGTTCGACGCCGATCCGCGGCGTGACCCGCAGGCCCGGCGGATCGCCGAAGGCCGCGCCTCCGACGTGACGCTGCAGCAGTTCGTGGCTCCGGAGTTCGGGCGGCTGGGACGCGGCGGCATGGCCACCAAGCTGTACGCCGCGGAGCGTGCCGCGCGTTCCGGTACTCATACCGTGATCGCCTCGGGGCGCGAGGAGCGCGTGATGGCGCGGGTCCTGGCCGGCGAAGACGTGGGGACCTGGCTGCAGCCGGACCGCGAGCCGCTGGCCGCGCGCAAGCGCTGGATCGCCGACCAGCTGCATTCGCGCGGTGTGCTGCATCTGGACGAGGGCGCCGCGCGGGTGCTGCGCGAATCCGGTCGCAGCCTGCTGGCGGTGGGCGTGGCGCGGGTCGAGGGGGAATTCCGCCGCGGCGAGGTGGTGACCTGCGTGGCCCCGGATGGCTCCGGGGTTGCGCGTGGACTGGTCAACTACTCGGCGGCCGAGGTGGAGCGCATCCGCGGTCTGCGCGCCGATCAGATCGAGGCGGAGCTGGGCTATCAGTTCGAGCCGGAGCTGGTGCACCGCGACAACATGGTCCTGCTGTAGCGACACGCGCACGACATGCGCACGCAAACGGGCCCGCCCCTGTGCACAGGGGCGGGCCCGTTCGGTCTTCAGGCTGCCGGCCGGGCCCGCAGGCCCGAGGGTCTTACGCCTGCAGGGCGCGGATCCGCTGGTTCAGGCGGCTCTTGTGGCGGGCCGCCTTGTTCTTGTGGATCAGACCCTTGTTCGCGGTCTTGTCGATGATCGGGACCGCCTGGCGATACGCCTCGCGGGCAGCCTCGACGTCTCCCTGACGCAGCGGCTTGAGGACCGCCTTCATGTACGTACGGAAACGCGACCGCAGCGCCATGTTGTGGGCGCGGTTCTTCATGGACTGACGGGCCCGTTTACGGGCAGAAGCAATATTCGCCAAAACTCTATCCCTCGCGTGATTCGCCGGGTTCTCTGAAAGGCGACAAAGCATACTCGGGACCCCGGTCAGGGTCAAGCTCGTCTTCGCCGTAGGAGCCTGCTTGCAGGCGAACCGGGCCCGGGCGCCCCGGAATGGAATCCCGGAGCCCGTGCGTCTACATTGCAGGCATCACAACACAAGAAAGGAGCATGGAGATGAAATACCCCGCCGCCCGCAACAACGCCCTGGTCCCCGGCTTCGTGCTGGTGCTGCTGGCCCTGTTTGCCGCCAGCCTGGTCCTGGTCCCGCAGCAGGCGCGCGCCTTCGAGCCCGAGGCCAAGGTCGCCTACCACGCCGATTTCGCCGATCCGCGGCGCTTCTCGGCAATGCTCACCAGCATCAACAACATGGTCACCCACTACGAGCGCGAGTTCATCGAGGCGGATGTGCGGATCGTGTTCGTCTCGCACGGCATCCGGTTCCTCACCGAGGACAACCTCGAGGACACCCCGTTCGAGGCCGACGAAGAGCTGCTGGAGGAGCGCGAACGGCTGCAGAGCCGCCTGCGTTCCCTGGCCAATACCTATGACGTGCAGCTGGAGCTGTGCGACATCACCCGTGGTGACATCGGCCTTCCGGAAGAGGATTTGATGGATGGCGTGGATATCGAGCTGGTGCCCTCCGGCGTGGTGCGCCTGACCGAGCTGCAGAACGACGAAGACTTCGCCTACCTGAAGATCGAGTAATCCTCCCTCCCTCCTGACGGCTGCCCGCGGTTCCCCGGGGGCAGCCGTCGCCGGGCCTGGCGCCGGGCGAGTCGGTTACACTCCGGTCCGCTCATTGTCTGTGTGGTGCCGGCTTCCGCATGAACCGACTGTTCCGATCCACCGCTGTGGTCAGCGGCATGACCATGATCTCGCGGATCATGGGCTATTTGCGCGACATGGTGCTGGCGGTGACCTTCGGGGCCAGCGCGGCCACCGACGCTTTCTTCGTCGCCTTCCGCATCCCCAATTTCCTGCGCCGGCTGTTCGCCGAGGGGGCCTTCAACCAGGCCTTCGTGCCGGTGTTCGCCGAATTCCGCGAGAAGCGCGGGCGCGAGGCCCTGCGCGATCTGCTGGACCATACCGCCGGGGCGCTGCTGGGCGCGGTGGCCGTCGTTACGCTGCTGGGCATCCTCGCGGCCCCGGCCCTGATCTGGATCTTCGCCCCCGGGCTGGCGCAGGAGTCAGGGCGCCAGGACCTGGCGGCGGACATGCTGCGGATCACCTTCCCGTACCTGCTGTTCATCTCGCTGACCGCGATGGCGGCGGGCATTCTCAACAGCATCGGGCGCTTCGCGGTGCCGGCCTTCACCCCGGTATTTCTCAACCTCGCGCTGATCGCCGCGGCGCTGTGGCTGGCGCCGCTGTTTGCCGAGCCGGTGGTCGCGCTGGCCTGGGGCGTGTTCATCGCCGGGGCGCTGCAGCTGGCCTTCCAGATCCCGTTCCTGTGGCGCGCGGGGCTGCTGCCGCGGCCGCGTTTCCGCCGGGCGCACGAGGGGGTGCGCCGGATCGTCAAGCTGATGCTGCCGGCGATCCTCGGGACCTCGGTGGTGCAGATCAACCTGCTGGTGGACACCCTGATCGCGTCGTTCCTGGTGGCCGGGTCGATCTCCTGGCTGTATTTCGGCGATCGCTTCGTCGAGTTGCCGCTGGCGCTGTTCGGCATCGCCATCGGCACGGTGATCCTCCCGCGCCTGGCGAAACAGTTCAACGAGGAGCGACCCGAGGCCTTCGGCCGCACCCTGGACTGGGCGCTGCGCACGGCGATGCTGGTGGCGCTGCCGGCGATGGCCGGGCTGGTGGTGCTGGCGGTGCCGATCCTCGCGACGCTGATCCAGTATCAGGAGTTCACCCCGCACGACACCCACATGACCGCACTGGCGCTGGCCGCCTATTCGCTGGGGCTCCCGGGCTTCATCCTGATCAAGGTGCTCGCGCCGGGCTTCTTCGCCCGCCAGGACACGAAGACCCCGGTGCGCATCGCGATCATTGCCATGCTGTGGAACATGCTGCTCAACGGCCTGTTCGTGCTGCCGTGGTATCTGTCCGGGGTGCCGGGTGCGCATGCCGGGCTGGCGCTGGCGACCTCGGCCTCGGCCTATATCAACGCCGGGCTGCTGTACCGCGGGCTGGTGCGCGAAGGGATCTACCGGCCGGGGCCGGCCCTGCGGCGCCTGCGCTACGGGCTGCCCGTGGCCCTGGCGGTGATGGTGGCGGTGCTGGTGTTGCTGTCGCCGGCGCTGGACGCATGGACGGACTGGTCCATCCCCGAGCGCGGGACCGCGCTGACCGGGCTGATCGTCGCCGGGGTGGCCAGTCTCGGGGTGACCCTGTGGCTGGCCGGGCTGCGTCCGCGGCATTTCCTGTTGCGCGAGGCCTGATCTCGCGGGGCACGCCGGGTTATACTTGCCGTTTTTCCTGGATACGGGGCAATGCGGCTGATTCGAGGGCTGGGCAGGTCCGACGGTGCGGATTCCGGGCTGGCCGCGGTGCGTGGCGCCGTGGTGACCATCGGCAACTTCGACGGTCTGCACTGCGGGCATCAGGCGGTGGTGGACCGCCTGCTGGCGGCCGCGCGCGAGCATGCGGCGCCGTCGGTGCTGATGACCTTCGAACCGCTGCCGCGCGAATATTTCGCCGAGCACGCCGGAGCGCCCACGCCGCCCGGCCGGCTGCAGCGCCTGCGCGACCGTCTGGTGGCGCTGGACGGCCGCGGACTGGACGCCGCCTGGGTGCTGCGCTTCGATGCCCGCCTGGCGGGGCTGCCGGCGCGCGACTTCCTCGAGGAGGTCCTGTACCGGCGGCTGGGCGCGCGCCATGTGCTGGTGGGCGATGATTTCCGCTTCGGCCGCGGGCGCGAGGGCGACAGTGCGCTGATGCGCGCCGAAGGGGAGCGGCTGGGCTTCAGCGTGGAGTCCACGCCCACGGTCAGCGATGCCGACGGGCGCATCAGCAGCACCCGGGTGCGCGCCGCCGCGCGCGAGGGCGGCTTCGACGAGGTGGCGCGGCTGCTGGGACGGCCGTACCGGCTGCACGGGCGGGTGGCGCATGGCGACCGCCTGGGGCGCACCATCGGTTTCCCCACGGCCAACGTGCGCCTCGGGCGCTGGCCGCTGGCGCTGCGCGGGGTGTATGCCGGCTGGCTGCACGGCGCGGGCGGTGAGCCACTGGCCGCGGTGGCGAACATCGGCTGGCGGCCCACGGTGCAGGGCACCGAACAGCGCCTGGAGATCCATGTGCTGGACGCCGCCCCCGAACTCTACGGCGCGCGCGTGGCGTTCGAACCGCGCGCGCTGGTTCGCGGCGAACAGCGCTTCGACGGGCTGGATGCCCTCAAGGCGCAGATCGCGCGGGACGCCGACACGGCGCGCGAATGCCTGGCGGGCGACGAACCGGGCCGCGTGCCCCGTACCGTCTGCTGACACCGGTCCAGATCGCCGAATTCCTCCAACTCCACAGCAACCGGCCCCGCGGGGCCCATCCGGAAGAGCCATGGCCAAGAAACAGGCACCGCCGAATCCCTACAAGGATACGCTCAACCTGCCGCAGACCGCGTTCCCCATGCGGGCGAACCTGGCAAAGCGCGAGCCGGAATGGCTGGAGCAGTGGCGCGCGGAGGATCGTTACCGCCGCTTGCGCGAGCACTGCGCCGGACGGCCGCGCTTCGTGCTGGCCGACGGCCCGCCGTACGCCAACGGCTCCATCCACGTGGGGCACGCGGTCAACAAGATCCTCAAGGACATCATCGTCAAGAGCCGCACGCTGGCGGGTTTCGATGCCCCGTACGTGCCCGGCTGGGACTGCCACGGCCTGCCGATCGAGCTGCAGGTGGAGCACAACATCGGCAAGCCCGGCCACGAGGTGGACGCCGCCGAGTTCCGCGAGGCCTGCCGTGCCTACGCCGCGGAACAGGTGGCCGGCCAGTCGGCCGACTTCCAGCGCCTGGGCGTGCTGGGTGACTGGGACCACCCGTACCTGACCATGGACTACCAGGTCGAGGCGGACACCGTGCGCGCGCTGGCGCGCATCTACGAGCGCGGCCACGTGCAGATGGGCGAGAAGCCGGTGCACTGGTGCGTGGACTGCGGCTCCGCGCTGGCCGAGGCCGAGGTGGAGTACGAGGACAAGATCTCGCAGGCGATCGACGTGCGCTTCCGCGTGGTGGACGACGTGGATCTGGTGCGGCGTTTCTCCGGTGCGGATGCCGACGGCCCGGTGAGCGTGGTGATCTGGACCACCACGCCGTGGACCCTGCCGGCCAACCAGGCGGTGGCCGTGCATCCGGAGCTGGATTACGCGCTGGTGGAGCTGGAACACGAGCGCCTGCTGCTGGCGGAAGAACTGCTGGAGGACTGCCTGGGTCGCTACGATCTGGGCGAAGGCCGTGTGCTGGCACGGGTGAAGGGTGCCGCGCTGGAAGGCCTGATGTTGCAGCACCCGTTCCTGGAGCGCGAAGTGCCGCTGATCCTCGGCGACCATGTGACCACCGAGGCCGGTACCGGCTGCGTGCATACCGCCCCCGGCCACGGTCAGGATGACTACGCCGTGGGCCTGCAGTACAACCTGCCGGTGGACAACCCGGTGGGCCCCGACGGGGTGTTCGTGGAGGGCACGCCGTATTTCGCCGGGCAGAACGTGCACCAGGCCAACGGCCACGTGATCGACGTGCTGCACGAGAAGGCCGCGCTGATCGTGGCGCGCAAGCTGCACCACAGCTACCCCCACTGCTGGCGGCACAAGACCCCCATCATCTTCCGCGCCACGCCGCAGTGGTTCATCAGCATGGACCGCGCGGAACTGCGTGCCGATGCCCTGCGTGCGATCGGCGCGACGCGCTGGATGCCCGACTGGGGCGAGGCGCGCATCCGCGGCATGGTGGCCAACCGGCCCGACTGGTGCATCTCGCGTCAGCGCCACTGGGGCGTGCCCATCCCGTTCTTCCTCAACCGCAAAACCGGGCGCGTGCACCCGCGCACCCCGGAGCTCACCGAGCGGGTCGCCCGGCGCATCGAGGAGCAGGGCATCGAGGCCTGGTTCAGCCTGGACCCCGAAGAATTCCTCGGCGAGGAAGCCGCCGACTACGTCAAGCTCACCGATACCCTGGACGTGTGGTTCGATTCCGGCGTGCTGCACAGCACGGTGGTGGAGAAGCGCCCCGAGCTGGGTGGCCTGCCGGCGGATCTGTTCCTCGAGGGTTCCGACCAGCACCGTGGCTGGTTCCAGTCCAGCCTGCTGACCAGCGTGGCCATGCGCGGCGAGGCGCCCTACCGCGGGGTGCTGACCCACGGCTTCACCGTGGACGAGAACGGCGAGAAGATGTCGAAGTCGCGCGGCAATGTCGTCGCGCCGCAGGAAGTCGTCTCCACCCTGGGGGCGGACATCCTGCGCCTGTGGGTGGCCGCGACCGACTTCGCCGGCGAGATGGCGATCTCCGACAACATCCTCGAGCGCACCGCCGACGCCTACCGGCGCATCCGCAACACCATGCGCTTCCTGCTCGGCAACCTCAGCGGCTTCGATCCGCAGCAGCACGCGGTGCCGCTGGACGAGCTGCTGCCGCTGGACCGCTGGATCGTGGCGCGCGCGCTGCAGGTGCAGGAGCAGGTCACCCGCTCGTACGACGAGTTCCTGTTCCACCCGATCTACCAGAGGGTGCACAATTTCTGCTCGGTGGAGCTGGGCAGCTTCTACCTCGACGTGATCAAGGACCGCCAGTACACCACCCCGGGCGATTCGCACGCGCGGCGTTCCGCGCAGACCGCGCTGTACCACGTGGCCGAGGCCCTGACCCGGTGGATCGCGCCGATCCTGACCTTCACCGCCGAGGAGATCTGGGAGCTGCTGCCGGGCGAGCGCGCCGACTCGGTGCTGTTCGCCACCTGGTACGAGGGCCTGGCCCCGCTGCCGGACGACGCCGCGTTCAGTAACACCGACTGGGACCGCATCCTCGAGATGCGCACACACGCCGCGCGCGCGCTGGAGACCGCCCGCAACGAGCAGCGCATCGGTGCCTCGCTGACCGCCGAGATCGACCTGCACGTACCCGCCGATGCTCCGGTGCGCGGCCCGCTGGAGCGCCTGGGTGACGAACTGCGCTTCGTGTTCATTACCTCGGAGGTGCGCCTGAGTAGCGAGCCCGCCCCGGCCGAGGCGCATGCCGCGACCCTGGAGGACGGCACTGCGATCGGCGTGGTGGTGCACCGCAGTGAACACGCCAAGTGCGTGCGCTGCTGGCACCTGCGTCCCGACGTGGGCGAGAACCCGGCGCATCCCGAGCTGTGCGGGCGCTGCGTGACCAACGTGGAGGGGCCGGGCGAGACCCGGCGGTTCGCGTGAGGCTGCCGGGGCATTCCGGACTGGCGCCGGGGCTCGCCCTGGCCGCGGTGGTGCTGGTCCTCGACCAGATCACCAAGTTCTGGGCCGAGCGCGCGCTCACCCAGTTCGCCTCGGTGGAAGTGGCCCCGTTCTTCAACTTCACCCTGCTGTACAACCCGGGGGCGGCCTTCAGCCTGCTGGCGGACGCCGGCGACTGGGGCCGCTGGCTGCTGTCCGGGATCGCGATCGCCGCCGGGGTGCTGATCACCGTGTGGCTGGCTCGCCTGCCGCGCGATGCCTGGCTGACCATCGCCTCGCTGGGGCTGATCGTGGGCGGGGCCATCGGCAACCTGGTGGACCGCCTGCGCATCGGCAAGGTGGTGGATTTTCTCGACTTCCACTGGGCCGGGCATCACTGGCCCGCATTCAACGTCGCCGACATGGCGATCACCGTGGGCGCGGTGCTGCTGATCGTGGCCGCCTTCACCGAAGGCGAGGCCACCCGCCGCGACTGAACCGCCCCACGCCCGCAAGCGAACTGGAGCAAAGATGACGACCGTAGTAAAAGAAAAGCGCGTACGCATGCACTACCGGCTGGTGCTGGAAAACGGCCTGGTGGTGGATTCCACCGGCGAGGAACCGACCGAGCTGGAGGTCGGCGCCGGCGAGATCCTGCCCGGGCTGGAAGACCTGCTGATCGGCCTGCAGCCGGGCGATCAGCGGGAATTTGCGATCGAGGCCGGGACCATGTTTCCTTGGCCCGAGAAAGAGGCCTTCCAGTCGGTGCCCCGCAACCAGTTCCCGCCCGACGCGGAGCTGGCAGAGGGTCAGATCTACGAGTTCACCAGTCCTTCGGCCGAGGCCGTGCCCGGCCGCATCAGCGAATTGAGCGAGGAGACCGTTACCGTGGACTTCAACCACCCGCTGGCGGGCAAGAACTTCACCTTCGAGGTGGAGATCCTGGAAGTGCACCCGGCGGACGAGTGATCCGCGAGGAGAACCGGCCATGAACATGCAGGTCCAGCTTGCCAACCCCCGCGGCTTCTGCGCCGGCGTCGAACGCGCCATCGAGACCGTGGAGCGCGCCCTGGAGATCCATGGCGCCCCGCTGTACGTGCGCCACGAGGTGGTGCACAACCGCCACGTGGTCGGGCGGCTGGAAGACGCCGGCGTGGTGTTCGTGGAGGAACTGGACGAGGTCCCGGACGGCAACGTGGTCATCTTCTCCGCGCACGGCGTGCCGCGCCGCGTGCAGGAAGAGGCCGAGCAACGCGGCCTGACCGTGTTCGACGCCACCTGTCCGCTGGTCACCAAGGTCCACCTCGAGGTGTCGAAGCACGCCCGCGAGGGGCGCGAAGTCGTCCTCATCGGGCATGCCGGCCACCCCGAGGTGGAGGGCACCCTGGGCCAGTTCGACACCTCGAACGGCGGGCGCATGATGCTGGTGGAAACCGTGGAAGACGTGGAACGCCTGGAAGTGAGCGAGCCCGACCGGCTGGCGTTCGTCTCCCAGACCACGCTGTCGATGGACGACACCGCCGACATCATCGATGCCCTCACCGCGCGCTTCCCCAACATCGAGGGGCCGCGCAAGATGGACATCTGCTACGCCACGCAGAACCGTCAGGACGCGGTGAAGACCCTCACCGACGACTGCGACCTGCTGCTGGTGGTCGGCTCGAAGAACAGCTCCAACTCCAACCGCCTCGCCGAGATCGGCGCGCGCGCCGGCGTGCCGTCGTATCTGGTGGACGGTGCCGCCGACATCGACCCCGCCTGGCTCGAAGGCCGCGACCGCATCGCCGTGACCGCCGGCGCCTCCGCCCCCGAACTGCTGGTGCAGGAAGTCATCGACTACCTGCGCGAGCGCGGCGTGAACGAGGTCAGCGAAGTCGCCGGCCAGGAAGAGACCATCACCTTCTCCATCCCCCCCGGCCTGCGCGACACCGCCTGACCCCGGTAGGAGCGGCCTTGGCCGCGAACTGGAGTTGTCCTAATCTGGACCCTTTCGGATTCGCTGCCGCGGTGCCCCATGCTTTCTCCCGAACAAACTTCGCAGCTCGAGCGCCTCGCCAGAGAGCATGGCTGGGAGCTGCTTGTCCTGTTCGGCTCCACGGCGCGGGACGGCACCGGCCGGGACATCGACCTTGCCGTTCAGCCGGCGGAGATGCCGGGCCTGATGACCCAGGGTCGCTGGCAACGGCAACTGGAAGAGATCCTGGAGCCTTGCCCGGTTGATCTGCTGGTCCTGAGCGAGGGTACTTCCCCGCTGACCCGGTTCGAGGTCTTCCGGGATGGCGTCTGCCTGTACGAAGCACAGGCCGGGCGCTTCCACGCCGAGCAGGACCGGGCCTTCTTCCTGCACGCCGACTCCGTACTCTTCCAGCAACTACGGTAGAGGGCACGGATGCCTCCTGATACCGATGCCGTGCCCGACGCCCTGGAGGTGTATTCCGCCTTTGCCAGCTGGGCCGGGGAGCGCGTCCGGTCGAGCCCGTAGTCATTCCTGCCGGGTATCGGTCTCCCGGGCGCCCCGGTGTACCCTGACCGCTTCAATCTCCCCGGAATATCTCGACCATGACCGAAACCACGCCCGCGCGCCACGACTTCCGCCTCAGCATCGTCTGCCCCGACCAGCACGGCATCGTGGCCCGGGTGGCCGAGGCCATTGCCGGCACCGACGGCTGGATCACCGAAGCCGCCCAGCACACCGACGCCGAGGCCGGCTGGTTCTTCATGCGCTGGGTCTTCGCCCTCGACCCCGCGCGCGAGGGCGAACTGCGCGACCGCCTGCTGCATCTGGGCGAAGACATGCGCATGGACTGGGTCCTGGCCGACTCGTGCAGCCGCCAGCGCGTAGTGCTCATGGTCAGCCGCGAAGGCCACTGCCTCAGCGACCTGCTCGCCCGCTGGCACGCCGGCGAGCTGCCCATGGACATCCCCGCCATCCTCTCCAACCACACCGACCACGAACCCCTGGCGCGCTGCTACGGCATCCCGTTCGAGCACATCCCCGTCCCGCGCGACGACCGTGCGACCGCCTTCGCCCGGCTGCAGGAACGCCTCGACGACCTGCAGCCCGACACCGTGGTCCTCGCCCGCTACATGCAGATCCTCCCGCCGTGGATGTGCGAGCGCTACCCGCAGCGCATCATCAACATCCACCACAGCTTCCTGCCCTCGTTCTCCGGCGCGCGCCCCTACCACCAGGCGCACACCCGCGGCGTCAAGCTGATCGGCGCCACCAGCCACTACGTGACCGAAGAACTGGACGCCGGCCCCATCATCGAACAGGACGTGACCCGCGTACGCCACGACGACAGCGTGCAGGACATGATCCGCAAGGGCCGCGACGTGGAACGCTGGGTCCTCGCCCGCGGCCTGCGCTACCACCTCGAAGGCCGCGTGCTCACCCACGGCAACAAGACCGTCGTCTTTGACTGAGCGCTGAGCGCTGAGCGCTTACAGGACCGTGCGGCGGGCGAGGTGCAGGAGTCGGGCGGGCAGTTCGTAATCCAGTTCCCAGATGATGCTCATCGGCTTGCTGCCTTCATGGCGCTGGTAGCGCACCGGGCCGCAGAAGGTGAACGGCTGGCTCAGGCCGGTGGCGTCGCGCTTGGCCGGGCGGATGAACAGCATGGGGGTGTAGCCGAGCTGTTCGTGGTGGATGTAGCGTTTTCCGGTCTCGGACGTGGGTGAGGTGCCGGACTGGGACTGCCAGTGGAACCGCCGCTCGTTGAGGGCGTAGTCCTCGTACATGGTGGTGGGGGAGAACTCCTGCTCGGATTTCTCCAGGGTCACGAACAGCGCATCCACTCGCCGTTCCGGCACATGCCGCACACCCTCCTGCTGAGTAATCGGCTTCTCCAGGCTCCCGAGGCCCAGCGCCAGCAGGATCTGTTCGCGGGTGTAGGACGCATGCAGTTCCAGCGGCCCCGTCTGCTCCGGGAAAGTGATGCCGCTGGCCGGCACCATGCGCTCGCGCCGCCATTCGGCGACCTCCTGAAGGTCCCGATACAGCGGGCGTTGTTCGCGGACGAAGCGGTCCACCGACGAGAGGTCGCCGTTCCCCGGGCGCGTCTTGCCCCATAGCGTGCTGTGGATGAGGGCCAGCCGCAGCCGTTCTTCCTCGCTGAGCTGATCCACGTTCGCCGTGGATTCCTCCAGATGGCTTTGCAGGGTTTCCAGCAACTGCTGGTCATCACAGCGGACCAGGCGCTGCAGCCCACGCTTGAGGCCGTTGGCATACGGTTTCAGTGCCTCGGTCGACTCCCCTCCACAGTCCGCGCGCAGCCGTGAGGGCAGGTCCTTGCGCAGCAGGTCTTCGGCATCGTCCATATGCAGGCAGTCCAGCATCTTGGGCAGGCTGGCCGAGTCGATGTCCTCCTGGAAACAGCCCTTCAGCTCGCGCACGATCTGCGGGCGCTGGCGGTTGATCTGCGCGCGGATGTTGTCGAGGACCCGCTGGGTGGCCAACCGGTCGAGATGGATCAGGCAGCCACTGGGCAGCCAGGGGAAGCCCTCCTGGATCTGGTGATCCACCCGCTTCTCCGGCCGCGCGCTGAGCGCCCGGAACCGGGCGGCGTAGCGAAAGCGCCGATCCTGCGGCGCGACAAAATCCAGCACCGTGAGGTGCGGCTTGTCTTCATGCAGCCGCAGCCCGCGCCCGAGCTGCTGCAGGTAGACCGTCAGGCTCTCGGTCGGGCGCAGCAGCAACAGGGTGTCCACCTCCGGCAGGTCCACGCCCTCGTTGTAGAGGTCCACGGTAAAGATGAAGCGGATGCGCCCCTCGCGCAGGTCGCGCTGTACCGATTCGCGCTCGTGGTCCGGGCTCTCGCCGGTCAGCACCGCGCTGGGCACCTGCCTGGCCGAAAAATGCTCCGCCATGAACCGCGCATGGGCGCGGCTGATGCAGAACCCCAGGCCCCGAACCGAGCCCAGGTCGGTCGCGTGTTCATGGGCCTGCCGCAACACCCAGTCGGCGCGCGCCCGGTTGCCGGTGAACACCCCTTCCAGTTCTTGGGCGTCATAGGCCCCGCGCTGCCAGCTCACCCGGCTGAGGTCCACGGACTCATGGTCGGCCACGCCGAAGTAATGGAACGGCACCAGCAGGCGACGCTCGATCGCATCCGGCAGACGGATCTCGTGGGTGTAACGCTGGCCGAAGTGCTGGCGGATATCGTCGGCATCCGTGCGCTCCGGGGTCGCCGTCAGGCCCAGCAGGCACTTGGGTCGAACATGGTCCAGGATGCGTTGGTAGCTCCCGGCGCTACTGTGGTGCGCCTCATCCAGTACCACGTAATCGAAATGCGCCGGGTCGAGGCGATCGAGGTCCCGCGCATTCCAACTCGCCACCGTGCAGAACAGATGGCGGTCCTGACTCGGGCGCGCCCCGCCCACCAGCACGTCGCCAAATTCGTTGTCCTGCAGCACCTGACGGAAGCTGGCCATCGCCTGCCGCAGGATCTCCTCGCGGTGGGCGATGAACAGCAACGACGGGCGCCCCTTGTCCGCCTGCTCGCGCGCAAACCGGCGATAGTCGAACGCTGCGACCATGGTCTTGCCGGTCCCGGTGGCGGCGATCACCAGATGGCGGTCGATCCCCGAACGGCGCTCGCGCTCGATGTCCTCCAGGATCTCCTGCTGGAAGGCATACGGCCGCAGGTCGAAGAACGCAGTGGCGTCTTTCTGCGCTGCTGGCCCCGAGCTGGATTCCGACTCCAGCGCCTGTTGCAGGCGAGGGAGGTCATCCGTGGTGAGCGGTTCAAACTCCGCCGGGTCTGCCCAGTGCGCCTCGAACGAGGCCTCGATCTGGCGCCACATGTGCGGCAGCTCGTACTCGCTGACCTTGGCCGTCCACTCCAGCCCCTCATCCATCGCCACGCGCGAGACATTCGCCGAGCCGATGTAGGCACTGCCAAACCCCGTGCCCCGATGGAACAGGTAGGCCTTGGCGTGCAGGCGCGTGCGATGCGTGTCGTACGAGATCCGAATCTCGGTGTTCGGCAGGCCCAGCAGAAACTCGATCGCCTTCAGATCCGTGGCCCCGAGGTACGAGGTCGTCGCGATCCGCAGCCTGGGCGAGCCATCGGCCGTCGGGGTCTCGGTAAAGCGCTTGAGCGTCTCGCGCAGGGCGCGAATCCCGCTCCATTTGATGAACGACACCAGCCAGTCGGCCCGCTCCGCGCTCGCCAGCTCCTTCTCGATCTGCGTGACCAGGCTGGGTGTGCGATCGGACCCCGTGAGCAGGCTGGACAGGGCCAACGGTATATCCGGCCGCGGTGTCTCCTGCTGCCCCACCTGATCGGCAGCCGGAGCGCGCACCTCCAACAACTGCCGAAACGGCGGCTGGGGCAGGTCCTCCTCAATGCCCGACAGCGGATGCCCGGCCGCCGCGAGCGCATCCGCCAGGATCTGCACCGCCTGCGTCCAGTCCTCATGCCCCTTCTCGCGCAGTTCCCCCGCGCGCTCCGCGAGCCGTTGGGCCAGTTCGGCGGCTAGCTTCATCGCCAGATCGTCGCCTTCCAGCCCCTGGCTCCAGCGGGCATGGTCCTCCAGCCCCAGGGCCTCCAGCGCCTGCCGCACCCGCGGCGTGTCCAGCCGTTCATGCAGGCCGACCCATTCACCCCCGGGCAGGGACTTGGCAGCGTTTTCCCGGCTCATGCGGAACGTCCCGAAAGAAAGGTTTCGAGCAACGGGATGTCCGCAGGTGCGAGTTCGAGTCCGCGCGCCTCCGCCGGCGACACCCAGCACCAGCGATCGTGCACCGTCAGAACCGGGCTCTCGTCGTCCGTCCACGCCCGCAGCGCCACCAACTCAAGGCCCCCATTACCCGGAATCGGCGTGCGCCCTATCTCTTCCCCCACCCGCAGCTCCAGCGCCAGCTCCTCGCGAAATTCGCGGCACAACGCGGCCTCCAGGCTCTCACCCGGTTCCGCCTTGCCACCGGGAAATTCCCAATACCCCGCCAGCGCCTGATCGGCCCCACGACGCGCCAGAAAGATCCGCCCCTGCGCGTCCTCCAGAATGCCGCAGACCACCACCGCCTGATTCGCTTCTATGAGCGTTTCCAGCACCGGCTCTCCGTTAACCTCTGGCCGGATCGTACCAGGGAACGCCGCCACGGCTCTCGCCGGAAGCCCGATTCCCGGGCCCCACGTGGTCGCTCCTCCCGTCACGCCACACCGGGTAACGGTGATATCCCGATTCTGTATAGCACCGCGCTCTGTTACGCCCGAGCAGCCCCTTCCACGTCTTGCCCCGAATCAGCTCACCCGCAAGCCTTTAAGGTCGGCCCCTCCGTCTCCCCTATCTTGGGCTAGTGAGCCGCTGTAAGTCTTTGAACAAGCGCCGCAAAGTTCTCGTCCCAGCGCGTGAGGCGCCATGCCACTCGACGCGACGCACACTACCATGATAAAAGCATGGTTTAGCTGTGGCGGTGTGCCACCGAGAGGAGAACGCCGAGATGTTATGCAGAATCTGTATATCACCAATATGACAGATTCTGTCTAATCTACTGTTAGAGCTATTTATGGAAAACGTAACACTCGTACAGGCAGTAACAATGGCTATTGCGGCACTCGGTGCCGTTCTAGGCATAATAAATACTTGGCATATGCTCGATCGATCTCGTGTAAAGCTGCGAGTGCGTCCTGCTCATGCGATACCGGTAGGCAATGTCAACGAGAATTTGAACTTTTGCATCGAGGTGACGAACCTGAGCGCGTTTCCGGTAACCGTCTGTGATGTTGGGGTCTTCTACCATGGGACAAACAGTCGAGGTGCATATACGCAGCCGGTTCTAATTGACAATGGAGGGTGGCCCCGCCGCCTGGAGTCGCGCGCGTCAGTGACGGTATACGGCCACAAGCCAGATGGAAGTGCCGAACGTCCCATAAAATGCGCATATGCAAGCACGGAGTGTGGCGTAACGAAGACCGGAACCAGCCCGGCACTTAAACAAATTGCGTACGGATAGCTCTAACACGTCACTCAAGCTGACTGGGTTACGCTTCGCTCCACCCAGCAGCTTAGTTCTACGTTGGATTGATCGAAAGGAATAGAGTATGGCGTATCGGAACAAGACCTACGTTGCATTCGATGCCGACAGAGATATTCGGTATTACTACCTCATGAAGGCGTGGCGTGACCGAGATAATGATACCTTCAATTTTCATGATGCGCATGACCTTAATACATCAAGGGATACGAGCCAGGAACAATCCATAAAGGCCAATCTGCGGAAGAGATTTCAGAACTCCAAGGCTTTTGTGCTTCTTGTCGGGGAGGGGACGCGCTACCTGCGTAAGTTCGTGAAGTGGGAGATTGAACAAGCCATTCGTCTGGATTTGCCAATCATTGTGGTAAACCTAAACAATAAAAAGGCCATGGATGAAAGTCGTTGCCCACCGTTACTTCGCGACGCACTTGCGATGCACGTGCCATTCAAACAGTCAATCGTTCAATACGCACTAGATAATTGGCCAGATAGCCATCGTGAGCATAGAAGGAATAACGAGTCGGGCCCCTACTATTACAAGAACAGCGTCTATCAGAGGCTTGGTCTGCAGTGATGAACCTCTTAAAAACTGTCATATCGACCACGCTGAGCGTCCTTGGGGCCCTATGGCTTCTGATCGAGCTAGTTCGGTTTTTCGGGGGTCCTGATCATGCGGATACTATCCGTTCCTTTTGGTGGGTATTCCTTCTCGTAGCCATAGGGTTAATTGCCTATCAGCTTTGGCCGCGGAAGCGTATCGAATTCTTGGTAAGCGGCAGGGACATCGCCATTGAGTTGGTCATTGGCGATATCTTTAAAGAGTCCGGTGCAGTTGTCATAGGCTCAAATACTCGATTTGAAATCAATCCTGCGGTTATCGCACCAAACAGTGTTCAGGGACTATTTACCGCTAAGTACTGCAAAGATATGAAGTCCGTGAACCAGCAAATCAACGCGCAAGTACGGGCGTTTCCCACAGACTTTGGTGCTACCGTCACGGTTCATGGAACGGAGCGGACAGCCTATTTTTGCGCAATCGCGGAAATGAACAATGCGGGCGTGGCCCAAGGCACCATCGAGAACCTCCGAGAGGCGTTGGGTGGACTATGGTCGTACTTGGCCGAGAGTGCGGATAAGGGTACTGTCAATGTCCCCGTGCTTGGTTCGGGTTACTCACGCATTACGGCGTCAAGAGAGGAGCTTATTCGCGAAATTGTGCTCTCGTTTCTTGCAGCGCTGACCGAAAGTAATTTCTGCGACCGGATGCGCATCGTAATTCATCCGAAGGATGTTAAACAGTACAAGATTGATATCGAAAGAGTGCAGAAGTTTATCGCACATAGCTGTGAGTATACAACACCGGCCCCAGCTCAAACCCGTTTGGGTACTGGTGAAGGATAAATCCAACAAAGCCATGCAACCGACGCTCGTACCTCGCGCGGCTGATGGCAGGCGTTATAGAGGAAGACGATGTCCTACGCTCTGATCGATAACGCGTCGCTCACTGCGGTGCAGCGGGCCATGGGCGATGTCGTCGTGCGAACACCTGACACGGTGAACGGTGACATCGCGGCTTTGGAGAGCTTTGTTCAAGCTATTCTTTTCTATGATGACCTTGTGTGCCTTGACAACTACAAGGAAGAACACCGAGAAGAAAGAGAGGCGCGATTTCACTTCGTCAGGTTCATAGACCCCAAAAATTTCAAGCTCGAAGGGGTCGAAGATAAGGCGGCTCGGGAAGCAGCCAATATCCGACCTGAGATTCGTGGAGGGGAGTTCGTGAATGAAGACTTCCGCGAGCTTCTACATCAATTAAAGATGAACATGGTCTGCACATGGGATCTGAGATCTAGTGTCTATTACCTGACGATGAAAATGCTCGGACAGCCGAATACGGAGGAGTACGCGAAGTATAGCGAGCTGAGCGCCGCGATATTCAATGAGCTCGCCGATGCCGGTGACACCCGCGGGCGCTGGTCTACTGGAGTCGAGCTGTATTCCTCGGCGGGTAAGAGGCATACGCTTGCGGAAATGGTCAACGCTGCCAAGGAGGCTAACCGGGGCTTGGGAGGTACCACTCGGGCGCTGGAGATGTTCATCGCCTCACTTAATTGGTTGTCCTACAAGACTATCTACTACAGCCTCCTCGCGCGCACACTTCATGCAGATACGTTTCTCCATCCGATCCGCCACGCGTACCAGTTACATTGGATGAAAAAGTCCGGGGCGTATGGTCATGATTTTACGGAGAAACTAGTTGGGACCCTCCAAGAAGATATAAAGGGCTCCGTTTCGGCGATTGTAGACGAAGGTCGAACTGCAGCGGTGGCGTTTGATGTGCCTGTGTTCTCCGCCTACTTGGTGCAGCAGGCCGGAGATGTTCGTGGAGTGGTCGATGCAGCGCTTGAGCTTAAGCGGACTTCAGATTTCGAGGAGATCCGAGGCATGCTCAGGGAAATCCGAAATGCGTTCGATGAGGATGGTTTGAAGGAAGCAAACCGCGCTATCCAGAAGTGGAAGCGTGAGCTTGAAAAGGCGTCCGGTCACCTGCGCCAGGCATATGGCGTCGAAACAGCGCAAGGAATTTCGGTCAGCAAGATCGCGCGGGTCTACAACGCTGTGGCAACCGTTGCCGAGCTTCCTAATGTGCCAGAGGTGGATACCCAGCTTCCGTGGCCAGACTTCTTGCGTTGGAGACGCGACAGCGGTTTCACAAACATCTACAAGGACATCGCACAAGAGTTGACGTCGGTAGATCGTCTCGGTGGATTGAGGGACCTTCTTGCCGCAGGGTTTGAGATTGACGAAGAGCACTATCTTCCTCCGAAGACCGAAGATCCTAGGTTTCGTCAGATCGCATCGGATTGGAAGCTGCCGATGTGAGAAAGCTATAACATCGGGTTGGAGCAGACCGGGGAAAGCCGCACGGCGGCCTTCCCCGGCGGCTCAACCCGCGCGTTAAAGCGGCCCGGGTGTGCAGTGACGGTCCCATGCACAGGTCCATTGAGCCGCGTCTCCTTAGTTCGGCCTGTCGTCTTGTGGGGTGGGCTCTTCTTCTTGTTCGGTTTCGGATGCCGAGTTGACGGGGTCGGATTTCATCTTCGGCGGCGGTGGCACCCACGCCCTGAGTCGCTGGCCAACCTGCTCGTAGAAGTGGGGCACGGCCCGCTCAAGTTCCTCGATGAAGACCTTGTTGCCGGAGAAACGGGAGGCTTGATCGGTCACATAGCGCACTTCGAAGGCAGTTGGAACGGCGTCGGTATTCTCGGACTCGAGGTGTTCAGGGTCTTCCAGTACGAGGCCGAGAGGGGCCTGCGTGGCTTCGGCTTTGCCCGGACGGATCGCCTTCACGAAGAAGCCCTCGGATTCCACGTTGTCGAGCTGGCGGCGTAGCCAGTTGACGCGGGCGCTGGTCTTCTTTTTGTCCTTCGGTGCGTCGAGTCGCATGCTCGTAACGATCACGCGCTTCTCGAGGTTGGCTTCTACGTGGAGCTCTGCCGCGGCGTGCGGGATGTCCAGTTCGCAGCGCAGTACGTGTTCGCAGGCGAGGAGCTCGCAATCACTTTTCAGCCGGGCCTGAGGGTCGGTCCGGTGCGTACGGCTCAGGCGCAGTTTGACGGCCTGTCCGAGCTTCCGCGAAAGCACCAGGCTCAGGTCGCGTTGTTCCTGGTGCCAGCTGGATACGGTGTTCTCGACCTCTTCGGAGTTCTTGTTCAGCTTCGCGCCGTTCTTTACCTTGGCGACGACGTCCTTCCACTCCCGGTTCATGCTGTCGAAGCGGCTGACGCCGCTCGAGTCATGATTCAGATAACGGGTCACTTCCTCGAGGATGAAGCGCTGGTCGGGTGAGCTGATCCCGTCCGCCTCCAGCAGGAGGGTGGCCTGCGTGAGGATGTACATCCAGGACCAGTGATAGAGCTCGACGTTGCGCGTCTGGTTCTTCGGCAGCTTGATCGGATGGTGGGTAGGCTGGGCCACGAACTGGTTGGTGATGGTGATCACCGCGTCGATCTTGTGAGCGCGGGCCTGCTGGACGTAGGACTGGAGCTGTTCCTCGTCCACTTCGGCATTGCCGATCTTGGCTTCGATCAGGGCGGTCCAACGCTTCTTCCCTGTGTCGAGGACGAGAAGGCCGTCGGGGCGGTCGTTCTTTTTGGAGCTCGATTTCGCGCTTTTCTCTTCCTTGAAGGTGACTTCGGTCCAGGCGCCGAGCCTTGCACGGTTGCCGACGCGGACGTTGAGGGAGCCCAGCATGGCTTGGCGGAGCTCGTAGATGCTTCGCATGGCCGCCAGGACGATGGAGGCCGCTCGTTGTTCTTTGTTGGAGTCGGCGGTAACGGGGATCAGCCGGGCGGGTTCGCTTGACTCGATGAATTCGGGTAGCTCGGTCATGGTTGGCTCCTCCTGGCTCCGGGCGAATCGGTTTCGCGGCATCCTTGCGTGTCAGCTTGTGGAAACCATAGCCTATGTGTGGTTCAGCGTCGATCTCGGTAGTTGCGCTTTGCCGGCGGGCCGGTCAGTGGGATCTTTCGGGCCGTAGCGAGGGATAGAGATCGATTGCGGTGGCGGGGCTGTCGCGACGAGCGGGGGCCATTCCGCGCAACTTTGGGAGAGCCCCGGAAGTGACAACACTCATACCTTCGCTGAACAGCTGCCTGCCGCGCATGACGTCGGGCGAGAAGCGCTTCGCGCGGCGCCTGGAGCAATTCCTGGAGGATGACTACCTGTGCTGGTACGACGTGCCGTTGGGCGGGCGGTCGGAGCATCCGGATTTCATCGTGCTGCATCCGCAGCGTGGGCTGCTGATCCTGGAGGTGAAGGACTGGCGGCTGGAGACCATCCGGCAGATCGATCGCCAGGAGGCGACCATCCTGACGGACCGGGGCCTGAAGGTGGTGCCCAACCCGCTGGAGCAGGCGCGCCAGTATGCCTACCAGGTCATCAAGCCACTGGAGCGCGATCCGCAGCTGGTGCATCCGCCGGGGTCTTCGCTGCAGGGCCGGTTGATGCTGCCGTTCGGGCACGGGGTGGTGCTGGCCAATATCACCCGCGCGCAGTTCGAGCAGCAGGAGCTGGGCGAGGTGATTCCGGGTAATCGGGTCATCTGTCGCGACGAGATGACCGAGTCCCAGGATCCGGAGGAATTCCAGAAGCGGCTGTGGGACATGTTCACCGTGCAGTTCCGCATCGGTTGTCGCTGCCGCAGATCGACCGGATCCGCGGGCATCTGTTCCCCGAGATCCGCATCCGCCAGGGCAGCCTGTTCGACGATGCGCCCGACGCGGACGAGACCGAATCCCCGGCCGAAGTGCTCCCGGACCTGATGCGGGTGATGGACCTGCAGCAGGAGCAGCTGGCGCGCAGCCTGGGAACCGGGCACCGGGTGATCCATGGCGCGGCCGGGGCGGGCAAGACGCTGATCCTGGTCTACCGCTGCCTGCATCTGGCGCGGGCCCTGCGCAAGCCGATCCTGGTGCTGTGCTACAACCGCACCCTGGCCGACCGCCTGCAGGCCATCCTGGCGGAGAAGGGCGCGGGCGATCAGGTGGTGGTGTACAACTTCCATCGCTGGTGCCACGCGCAGCTGCGCACCTACAACGTGCCGCCACCGCCGAATAACACGGACAAGCGGGCCTTCTTCGACCAGCTGGTGCAGCAGGTGATCGACGGCGTCGACCAGGGGCAGATCCCCGGCGGGCAGTACGGCGCGGTGATGATCGACGAGGGCCACGACTTCGAGCCGCACTGGTTCCGGCTGGCCACGCAGATGGTCGATCCGGACACCAACTCGGTGCTGGTGCTGTACGACGACGCCCAGTCGATCTACGGCCGCAGCCAGAGCCGGTTCAGCTTCTCGAGCGTGGGCGTGGAGGCCCGCGGGCGCACCACCATCCTGCGGGTGAGTTACCGCAACACCCGCCAGGTGCTGGACCTGGCCACCCGTTTCGCCCGCGAACTGCTGGACCCGCAGGAGGCCGAGGAGGACGGCATCCCGCTGGTGCCGCCGGAAAGCGCGGGCCGCGAAGGCCCGGAGCCCGCGATCATCCCCCTGCCCGGCCAGCCGCAGGAGATCGAATACATCGCCGGGCACTTCAAGCGGCTGCACGAACAGGGCCGCCCCTGGAGCGAGATGGCCGTGCTGCACCGCCGCGTGCCCGCCGCCGGCAAGATCCGCGCGGTGTTCGAGCGTGCGGGCATCCCGCTGGAAAACCTCGGGGACCGCAATCGCCAGAAGTCGGCCACCCCGGCCGATACGGTGAAGATGGTGACCATGCACTCCAGCAAGGGCCTGGAGTTTCCCGTGGTGGCCCTGACCGGCCTGGGCGAGATGGACACCGCCGAGGAGCGCGAGGCCGAAGAGGCCCGCCTGCTCTACGTGGCCATGACCCGGGCCATGGACGAACTGATCGTCACCGGCCCGCCGCAGGCCCCCTTCCTCCGCCGCATCGGCGAGGCCGCGCAGGCCTGAACCCGCGGGCCCGGGCGGGCGCTGGCGGTTACCCTCTATGCTGCGACGGGTTTAAAGGGGCGAGCATCCTCCACGACGAGACCATGACCCAGACTGGCGATCGCGGCGTGGACCGCCTCGATCCTGGAGCGGTGATCCACGTCGATTAGCCGCCGGATCGCACCCTCATGGCTGCCCATTCGGCGTGCCAGTTCCGAGTTGCTGACCCCTTCCGCCCGCATGGCGACCCGGAGCGCGAGTTTGGCGGCGATCAGGGGCGACACCGGCGCGATGGCCTCGCCCGGTTCTGGGTCGGTGGGGGAGGGGATGGGGCGCCCCTCCATGACATAGCCAGCGAGCGCCGCGCCCAGGGCATCGCCCATTTCGCGCAGCGCCTCCTCTTGAGATTCCCCGTCCGTCAGGGCCTCGGGCACGTCCCGGCACGTGGCCAGGTAGTGGCCGCCTTCGTCGCGTTCGAGTTGTACGGGGTATGCGTAGCGCATGGCTCTGTCCTCAAATGTCGTTCGGGTCGATACCGAGCTGCTTGCACATGGCTTTCAGCAGCCCGGGGCCGATCTCCTTCTTACGGTCCTTCAGTGTCGTGAAGCGGTCACCGTAGTAGATTCGGCCATGGCTCCCTTTCCCTTGGTGCTCGACCAGTTGAACCGGCGTGCCGGTTTTCTTTCCCAGCTTCTGCAGCCGCTTCAGGTACTCGTTTCCATTCATGTTGCGGCCCACTAATCCCTTGCCCATAGACTCGTACATTTGTGTACGAGTCGTCAAGCTGTTGTGTAGCTGATGCTCGGTCCGGGCTCCAGTTTTTCACCGTAGTCAGGGACCTACGGCTCTCCATGCGCGTGGGCGGGCCCTTGAACCGACGTCCTGGACCGCCAAATAGCTTGATCGGGAGCGAGAACTTCGGGGGCAATTGCCGCTTGCCCTGCGGTGTGCCACCTGTTGAAGGAGTCCACCAAACGGTAATGGACCACACGAATCCTTCCCCATCGCCGCCGGGGTCACCTTTGACCGCCTCGTGGACGGCGTCTAGCGTCAAAGGAGAGGGGCAGGGAACGGCTCCGGCAAACCCGTTGCAACCTCGCGGAATCGCGAAGGAGGCATACCATGCGCAGCGTAGACAACATGCCGGCCCTGGACTGGGAAAACGGCAGGAACGCCATGCGGGCGAAGTTCCAGGTGATGCACGAAGAACCGGTGGTGCTGAAGATGCCCGCCGACATGGACTGGTCGGTGAACGGGGACGAGTTCGGCTGCACGCTGGACGACGGCGGGATGCCGCGTGACTGCGAGGGCGGCAGCCTGCTGCATCGTCTGGCGGAGCTCAATGACATGCCGGCGCTGGAGGACATCGCGAAGGCCTGCGACTACTCCAGTTCCCGCGTGGACATCGACGCCGCTGGCTCCCGCATCATCGTGCACGACTGACCGGCCCTGTGCCGGGCGTGAGCCCTATGCTTCTGCGTGGAACTCGCGGTATTCCTCGAGGAAGGCGAGGCGGGTGGTGTCGGTCACCCGGTCGATGAACAGGGTGCCCTCGAGGTGGTCGATCTCGTGCTGGAACACGGTGGCGAGGAAGCCTTCGGGGTCCAGGCGGCGGGGCGTGCCGTCGGGCTCGTGGTAGTCGACGGCGATGTGGCGCGGCCGGGCGACTTCGCCGCGCAGGCCGGGCACGGACAGGCAGCCTTCCCAGTAGCGTTGCGGCATCGGGTCCAGCACGGTGACCACCGGGTTCACCAGCACCAGGCGGCCGGTGGGTACGGCATCGGGGTAGCGCGCGTTGCCGGGCTGGATCTCGATCACGGCCACGCGTCGGGTATCACCGATCTGGGCGGCGGCGAGGCCGAGCCCTTCGCTGGCGTGCATGGTATCCACCAGGTCGTCCACCAGTGCCTGCAGCCCGGGGCTGCCGAAGTCGCTATCGGCCACCGGGTCGCAGACGCGACGCAGGTCGGGGTGCCCCATACGCAGGATTCGACGAACGCTCATGGCATCGATGGTGCCACAGCGAAGAAGAACGTTCGCAGCCCGCCGGGTTCGTAGCCGGCCAAAGGAGACCGCATGGGGCAGTGGATCGTCGGAGTGGATCTGTCCGGGCCCGGGAGTGCCGGGCAGACGTCCGTGGCCGTGTTCGCTGAACGGGACGGGGCGCTCCGGCTGCGGGAGCTGCTTGCGGGGGCGGACGATCAGGCGATCCTGGACCGTGTGCCGGCTGAGGCGGTGGTGGGTCTGGATGCCCCCCTGTCGTATTCGCCCGCCGGGGGCAGTCGCACGTCCGATCAGTCCCTGCGCCGCCTGGCGGTGGAGTGCGGCCTGCCGGCCGGCACCGTGATGGCGCCTTCCGCGCCGAGGATGAGCTACCTGACGCTGCGCGGTGTCGCGGTCAGCCGCATGCTCGCCTCCGAGCGCCCGGATGCACGCGTGGCGGAGGTGCACCCCACGGTGGCCATGGCGCTGGGCGGCGCTTCGGTCGAGAGCCTGAAGGCGATGAAGCACGCGGCGGACGCGCGACGGGACCTGCTGGCCTGGCTGGATCGGCAGGGTCTGGACGGGGTGCTCGATCTCGCCGATGCCAGCGACCATTCGGTGGCCGCCTGCGCCGCGGCATGGGCCGCCTGGCAGTGGAGCCGGGGCCGCTCCGCATGGATTCACCCGGCCGAGCCGCCGCAACACCCGTACGATTTCGCCTGTTGAGTTTGTGACTCAGCGCATTGTGGACGGAGGTGGGCTGGTCAAGGCGCCGGCGATCTGAATGCGCGCCTCGGACGGTTTGCCCCCGCTGCCAACGGCGGTGGCCTTGAGCCTGAAGGGTGGCGTGGGACGGTCAACCACGCTGGCGGCCCGGGCCCATCGTCTACACAAGTGCAAACGGAGCTTCCCGGCGAGCCGATGCCGTGGCCTGTCCCGTAAATTGTACATGTAGGCTGCACGCTCTATACTTGTACGGGTGACTGTACAGGAGGGCTCCATGAAGATTGTGTCATTCACTGAGGCTCGCAACGGCCTCAAAGCCGTACTCGATGGCGTGGTTGATGATGCCGACACCACGGTGATTACGCGCCGCGATTCGGAAGACGCCGTGGTAATGTCGCTGGATTACTACAACAGCCTGATGGAGACCGTGCATCTTCTGCGTTCCCCGGCGAATGCCGAGCATCTCAACAAGTCCATTGCGCAATACAAGGCAGGAAAGGCCACCGAGCGTGAGCTGGTAGACGGGGATGAGTAGTCGGCTCCTTTGCTGGACGGACGAAGCATGGAACGACTACATCTACTGGCAAGCCCAGGACCGGAAGACCCTCAGGCGGATCAACAAGTTGATCGCGGAGGTGAAGCGGTCACCGCTGGAAGGCATTGGCAAGCCGGAACCTCTCAAGGAGAACCTGGCTGGTTTCTGGTCGCGCCGTATTGATGACACCCATCGCCTGGTCTATGCCGTGGACGGTTCGTCCATCACCGTCATCTCCTGCAGATACCACTATTGAGCGCGATAGATGCGACCGCTGGCCCTCGCCGAACGGGGCATGCGGACGCGAGAAGACGATTGCGGAAAGGAAATGGTGGCCGGGGACGGAATCGAACCGCCGACACGGGGATTTTCAATCCCCTGCTCTACCGACTGAGCTACCCGGCCAGTGCTGACTTGTTGCGGGGTTCGCCGCGAGGCGAAGGGCAGTATTAAAGCGGTCCGGGGCGCTCACGTCAAGGGCGCGCCCCGGGGCCGGCTTCAGGACTGGTTGGGGTCGACGAAGCCTTCGGGCTTTTCGGAACCGTCGCCGAACAGGAACTTCTCCATTTCCTCTTCCAGGAACTTGCGCGCCTTGGGGTCCACCGGGGTCAGGCGATACTCGTTGATGAGCATGGTCTGGTGGCTCAGCCAGGCGTTCCAGGCTTCCTTGGAGACGTTGAGGTAGATCTTCTTGCCCATCTCGCCCGGGTAGGGCGGGAAGTCCAGGCCTTCGGCCTCTTTGCCGAGTTTTACGCAGTTAACGGTTCGTGCCATGGCCGGAATCCTTTTCGCTTTGGAGTAAGCCTTGTATGGGGGCCGGGATGCCTGCCGGCCGCGACTGGCCCGGTTTATACCAGATCACCCCGGGGGCATCCATGATCCCGCACTCACCCGCCGGGAGCCGGTAGCGCTGCACGCGCAGGTCGAGCTGGTAGTGGCTGAAGCCGTGGCTCAGTGCGTCGCCTTCCAGCGCCTCGGCGTGCGGCCAGTGGGTGCGCACCCAGGCTTCCAGATGCTCCGGGTCTTCGGCCTCGGGCAGGGTGTACAGCCCGCCCCAGATGCCGCTGGGCGGGCGCTGTTCCAGGTAGATGCCCTCGGGAGCGTGCAGCAGGGCGGCCCAGCGCGTGCGTGTCGGGCGTTCGCGCTTCGGCCGCGGGTGCGGCAGCTCGGTGGTGCGTTCCTGCAGGCGGGCGCCGCAGTCTTCGGCCACCGGGCAGGCGGGGCAGTCGGGGCGGCTGCGGGTACATACCAGCGCGCCCAGATCCATGATCGCCTGGGTGTAGTCGGCGCAGCGGCTGGCGGGGGTGCGGGCCTCGGCCTCGCGCCACAGGGTTTTCTGGCTGGCGGTGCTGCCGGGCCAGCCGTCCACCGCGGCGTGGCGGGCGAGTACGCGCTTGGCGTTGCCGTCGAGGATGGCCTCGGGGGCGTCGTGTGCCTGGGCGAGGATGGCGGCGGCGGTGGAGCGGCCGATGCCGGGCAGGGCCTCCAGCGCCACGCGTTCGCGCGGGAAATGGCCGTCGTGGTCTTCCACGATGGTCCGGGCGCAGCGGTGCAGGTTGCGGGCACGGGCGTAATAGCCCAGGCCCGCCCACAGGGCGAGGACGTCGTCCACGGGGGCGGCCGCCAGGCTCTGCACGTCCGGGAAGCGCGCGGTGAAGCGCTCGAAATACGGGATGACGGTCTCGACCCGGGTCTGCTGCAGCATGATCTCGGAGACCCATACGCGGTAGGGCGTGCGCGGGTGCTGCTGCCAGGGGAGGTCGTGACGGCCGTGGTGGTCGAACCAGTCCAGCAGGCGTTGGGCGAAGGGTTGCATGATGGCGGGGAGGAGGCGCCGACGCCCGGGGCGATGTGCCCGGGCGTCGGTGTTCGTGGTCGGGTTGAACGAGTGCGGGTGACCCGGGTTCCCCGGTTTACTCGAGGAGTTCCCGCATGCGGTCTTCCGCTTCCTGCTCGAGGCTGCGTTCGGCCTCTTCGTCTTCCTCGTCTTCGTCAGCTTCTTCGGCTTGTTCGTCGTTTGCTTCTTCCTCGTCCGCTTCGTCGCGCGAGACGCCGAGGCGCTCCATCAGGCGGCGGGTGGCCTCGTCG
Source organism: Thioalkalivibrio sp. ALE23 (assembly GCF_000378545.1). Lineage (NCBI taxonomy): Bacteria > Pseudomonadati > Pseudomonadota > Gammaproteobacteria > Chromatiales > Ectothiorhodospiraceae > Thioalkalivibrio > Thioalkalivibrio sp. ALE23. The sequence continues at coordinate 68,201 of NZ_KB900032.1, forward strand.
CGCAGTTCGTCCTCGTCCACGCCCAGCTCCTGGGCGGCGCGTTCACGCAGGATGGATTCGAGGTCGAGGCGGAAGCTGGGGTCGTCGAACGTGCCGCTGATCCGGATCGGCAGGCGGACGCCGCGCAGGTCTTCCAGCGAACGTCCGCCCTGGCCTTCCAGGGTGCCGACGAGGGTCGTGTCCACGCGGTAGTCCAGCGACTCGTCGTTGAGGTCGGCCGAGCCCTCCCCGCGGACGCGCAGCAGCGGGGAGTTGCCTTCCAGGTCGTTGTTGGAGACCACGCCGTTCTCGATGTCGAAACTGCCGGAGATCTCGCTGAAGTCCGTCTGCCGCGGCTCGTCCGACTCGTATTCACGGCCGCGGATGCGGGCCTCCGCGCGGCGGATGATGTCGGCGACGTTGATGCCGCGCACCGCGCCGTCCTCGAAGCGCATGTCGCCATCGCCGTTGAGGTTGGCTCGCAGGTCGGACAGCGCCTCGCCGTGCGTGGTGATATCGAGTGCGAGGTTGCCGGTGCCCAGCAGCATGGCGTCGTCACCCTGCAGGTCGTCCAGCAGGGCGCCGATGTCCAGACCGGTCAGGTCGGTGGTGAGGCCGTAGCGCGGCTGGCTGCCCGAGGCGTCCAGCTGGATGCGGCTGGTCAGTTCGCCGTCGTAGCCGGTGGCGGACAGCGGGTCGATCACCCAGTCGCCGCCGCGCGCCCGGATGTCCAGCGCGATGTCGCGCAGTTCCAGGCCCATCAGGATCAGGCGCCCATCGAGGGCCAGGCTGCCGTCCACGTCGACGGAACGCAGGGCTTCCATCGGCAGTTCGACCCGCAGCTCCTCGGCTTCTTCCTCGTCGGGGGTGCCGTTGGCTTCGCCGGTGCGCGCCTCTTCGACCTCCGGCGGGAGGTAGCGGTCGACGTTGAGCTCGTTGCCGCGCAGGTCGAAACCGAAATGCGGCCGCTCGCCGGTGGTGTCCAGCGTGGCGTCACCGCTGAGGGTCGTGTCGTCGAGGGTGAACAGGAACGGCGACAGTTCCAGGTTGCCCGGCGTACCGGCCGCGGAAAGGTCGAACGCGACCCGCTGCAGGGCATCCGGATCCGCGGTGGCCGGGGCTTCCAGCCCCAGATCGTCCATGACCGAGCGCAGGTTGAAGGTGTTGGAGCGCAGTTCGCCACGCATCTGTGGCTGGTCGCCCTGCAGGTTGCCCAGTTCGGCAAACCCGGTGAGGGTGACTTCGGAGGCCTCCAGGGTCAGGCGCTCCATGCGCAGGCGGGTGTCGTCTTCGTCCACCTCCAGCGCCACGTCGCTGCGGAAGATGACGGTCATCGGCTGCGGCACCGGGCCGCCTTCCACGTCGAGGTTCAGGTCCAGACGACGCACTGCATAGCGATTGTTCAGCAGGTCGAGGTTGACCAGTCCGGTCAGGTCCATGGTGGTGCTGAGCGGCTGCTCCAGCGCGCCGCCCTCGGCCTCCAGCGCGGCGGACATTTCCAGCCGGGTCTCCACGCCGGGCTGGAAGCGGCCCACCTGCAGGCTGAACGGGTCCAGCACCGCGCGCATCCCGGTCTCGCGGTCGTCCCACACCACGCGGGCGTTGGTCAGGCTGACGCCGGCGATATCGATCCGTTCCATGGCCAGGCGCGATTCGGTGGCGGTGCGTTCTTCTTCTTCGTTGCCGGTCACGGCCTCGTCACGGGCCTCGTCGGCGCGGGCAGCGAGGTCGTCCCAGTTGTTGCGGCCGTCCTCGTCGCGCGCCAGGTTCAGGCGCACGCCGTCGCCTTCAACCCGTTGCACTTCCAGCTCGCGGCGCAGCAGCGGCATGACCGCGACAGCCACGTCCACCACGTCGAGCTCGGCGAAGGGTTCGTCGCCGAAGCCCTCGGCGTTGCCGAAGCGCACGTCTTCCAGGCGCAGGCCGAGAATGGGGAACAGCGTCAGGCTGACATCGCCGGCCAGTTCCAGATCGCGCCCGGTCTGTTCGTGCACCTGGGCCTCGATGCGCTCCTTGTAATCGTTGGCGTCGAACGTCACCAGCAGATACGCGGCGACGACGATCACCACGAGGATCAGGATGCCGATCAGGCCAAACAGGCGCTTGATCCATTTCATGTTCGGGAATCTCCTTGCGGGTCGGGGGCCTTCCAGCTGCCGCTGCGACCGCCGTGTTTTTCCAGAAGCCGGACCGTTTCCAGCACCATGCCCCGGTCCACGGCCTTGCACATATCGTAGATGGTCAGAAGGGTGGCGGAGACCGCAGTCAGGGCCTCCATCTCCACGCCGGTGACTGCATGTACTTCGCAGGTTGCCCGGGCCACGACCGCGTCATCTTCCAGATCGAATTCGACCGCCACGCGGCTGAGTCCGATGGGATGGCACAGCGGGATCAGGTCCCCGGTACGCTTGGCCCCCATGATACCGGCGATGCGGGCAATGCCCAGAACATCCCCTTTGGAATGATTGCCTTCGCGGACCTTCTGCAGGGTCTCCGGCTGCATGCGAATGCGGCCCTCGGCGATGGCCACGCGGTGGGAGACGGCCTTGTCGCCGACATCGACCATGTGGGCATGGCCGTGGGCGTCAAAATGAGTGAAGTCGGTCATCCGGCTATAATGCTTGTTTGAAAGCCACACGTGTAGGGGCTGCATGGCGGTAAAAGTGCTGTATTTCGCGCGTTTGCGCGAAGAACTGGGCCGTGAGGGCGACCGGGCCGAACTCCCGGCCGAGGGTTTTACCGTGGCCGGCCTGTGGGAGCACCTGCATGGCGAACCCCCGCCGCAGCGGCTGATGAGCGCGGTCAATCAGACCCGCGCCGATCTCGAAACCCCGGTGCGTGATGGCGACGAGGTGGCCTTCTTCCCGCCGGTGACCGGGGGCTGAGCATGACCGTGACCATCCACTCCGAGGATTTCGACCCCTGGGGCGTGCTGCGCGCGGCGGAGCAGGACATCCCCGCCGAGGCCCGCGGGGCGGCCAGCGTGTTCGTCGGCCGCATGCGCGACTTCAACGAGGACGACACGGTCACCGGGCTGTTTCTGGAGCATTATCCGGGCATGACCGAGCAGGAGCTGGAGCGCATCGTGGAGGCCGCCCAGCAGCGCTGGCCCCTGCTGGGCGTGCATGTTGCGCACCGCGTGGGCGAGGTGCGGCCGGGCGATGCGCTGGTGCTGGTGGCGACCTGGTCGGCCCATCGTGCGGCCGCCCGCGATGCCTGCAGCGACATCCTGGAGCGGCTCAAGCACGAGGCCCCGTTCTGGAAGCGCGAGCGCCTGGCCGACGGCAGCAGCCGCTGGGTGGAGCGCAACACGCCCGGCTGAATCCCGCGCGTCGCGCGCGAGGGGGATCAGCCGTCCAGCAGCTCGCGCGGGTTGAAGCTGGATGACTCCGCCATCTTTTCATACCAGTCGCCGGCTTCGTCTTCCGGCGGCACGTGGATCATCAGCCGCAGATACAGATCGCCCGGGGTCTTGCCGGGCAGACCCTTGCCCTTCAGGCGCACCTGCTTGCCCGACTGCGAGCCCTTCGGCACCTTCAGGTTGACCGGTCCGTGCGGGGTGGGCGCCTCGATCGTGGCGCCCAGCGCGGCCTCCCACGGGGTGATCGGGATGTCGCGGTACAGGTCGCGCCCTTCCACCCGGTAGTTGGGATCCGGCTTGATGCGGATCTCCAGCAGCAGGTCGCCCGGGGCGCCGTTGCCCACGCCGGGGTCGCCCTGGCCGCGTACCCGGACCCGCGAGCCGTCCTTGGCGCCGGCGGGGATGCGCACGCGCTGCGGGCGCCCGCGCGGGTCGGTCACCGACAGCTCGGCGCCGTGCATGGCCTGTTCGAGGGTCACTTCCACCGCGCCTTCGCGGTCGGCACCACGCACGTCGAAGCCGCGCCGGCGACCGCCGCCGCCCATGCCGCCGCCGCCAAAGATCGACTCGAAGAAGTCGGAGAAGCCGCCGAAATCGGCCCCGCCGGCGCCCGGTCCGGCGCCCCGTGCGCGGCCGCCGGCACCCGCACCGGTCCAGCCGTCCCAGCCCGGCGGCGGACGGAAGTCCTGCCCCTGGCGCCAGTTGGCGCCCAGCTGGTCGTAGGCCTTGCGCTTTTCCGGGTCCCCGAGGGCCTCGTAGGCCTCGTTGACCTCCTTGATGCGCGTCTCGGCCTGCGGGTCGTCACTGACGTCGGGGTGGTACTTGCGCGCCAGCTTGCGATAGGCCTTCTTGATGTCGTCCTGGCTGGCGTTGCGGTCCACGCCCAGGATCTTGTAGTAATCCTTGTATTCCATCTCCTGCCTCGAGTCGGAACCCTTTCGGCGACCGGCGAAGCCGGTGTGTATGCGTTCGCGTTCGGGTACCACCCGAATCCCGGGCCATCATACCCGGGATTCGGGTGCTACCGGCACCAATCAAAAGGCGCTGCCCGCTCGCGCCGGCAGCGCCCGTTGGGAGGCCCGTCCCGGCCGGGGCCGGGAACGTCGCCGGATGCGGATCAGCTCTCGATCTCGATCCGGCGCGGCTGCACCCTGGCCTGCTTGGGAATGCGAACCTCCAGCACGCCGTTCTGGCTGCGCGCGGAGATGTTCTCCGCATCGGCGGTGTCCGGCAGCGAGAAGCGGCGGAAGAAGGTGCCACGCATGCGCTCCGCGCGCTTGTAGCCTTCCTTCTCTTCTGCGTTTTCGTACTTGCGTTCGCCACGCAGGGTCAGCACGCCGTTCTCCATGTGCAGCTCGATGTCCTTGGGATCCACGCCCGGGACGTCGGCATGCAGCACGTAGGCATCGGTCTCCTCGCGGATGTCCACCGCAGGGCTCCAGTCGGCCGCGCTCACCGAGTCCTCGTCGCCGGGTACGTCGGGCAGGCGGCCGAGTTCACGCGAGAGCTGGTCAAGGAAACACTGATCAATGTACACGTTCGCGTTGGCACCCCAGGTTCCCCGATCCTGCGTTGCGGCCCTTGCCGGTAGAACCACTACCGGCTGCGCATCGCGCCTTGTCTCGGAAAACCTGGGGTGCCAACGCGAACGTGTACATTGATCAGTGTTTCCTTAAGCAGGCTCCAGGGTTCGTAACGCATCATGTTCATGGCAATCCCCTCCTTCATCGGGTGTCTTGTTGACTCAGTAATCGAAGTAGGGGCGTTCCGGGGAGATTTCAAGCCAGGCGGCGAAAATCGCGCAGGCGGTAGTCATTTTCGGTAACCAGTTCGAAAAGGCCGTGGATTCCGTCGTGGGTCATGTACGGGCGCAGCAGCCGCGCCGGGAACTGCACGCTGACCCCCGCCTCGGAGATCGCGAATACGGTGGTGGAGCGCCCGGAATAGTACTGCTCCATCATGTCCGGGGAGATGTCCAGGCGGATGCGGAAACGCTGCATGGCGGGTCAGTCCGATGGGGCGGAGCGCGCGGGGCGGGATCGGCCGGGTGGGGCTGGCCCCGCGACCCCCGGTCTCCCGTATACTGCGCGCCTGACAAATTTAGCAAGGAATCGCCATGCGCCCCAGCGGTCGACAGCCCGACGAGATGCGCCCGGTCCGTTTCACCCGGCACTTCACCCGCCACGCCGAAGGTTCGGTGCTGGTGGAGTTCGGTGACACCCGGGTGCTGTGCAATGCCACCATCGAGCCCCGCGTGCCGCCCTGGCTCAAGGGCAAGGGCAAGGGCTGGGTCACCGCCGAGTACAGCATGCTGCCGCGTTCCACCCATGACCGCATGGCGCGCGAGGCGGCCCGCGGCAAGCTGGGCGGACGGACCATGGAGATCCAGCGCCTGATCGGTCGCGCCCTGCGCGCGGTGGTCGACATGGAAGCGCTGGGCGAGCGCCAGATCATTGTCGACTGCGACGTGATCCAGGCCGACGGCGGCACGCGCACGGCCTCGATCAGTGGTGCCTTCGTGGCCCTGCGCGACGCGGTGGCGCACGGGCGCGAGATCGGCCTGCTGAAGAAGGATCCGCTGCACGGACATCTCGCGGCGGTGTCCGTGGGGATCTTCCAGGGAACGCCGGTGCTGGACCTCGACTACGACGAGGACTCCGCGGCCGAGACCGATCTGAACCTGGTGATGAACGAGGCCGGCGGGGTGATCGAGATCCAGGGCACGGCCGAGGGCCATGCCTTCCGCCGCGACGAACTGGACAGCATGCTGGATCTGGGCGAGAAGGGTGTGAGTAACATCATCGACGCGCAACGCGCGGTCCTGGGCGAGGGCTGAGCGGAATGGCGGCGCAGCGCGTGGTCCTGGCCACCGGCAACCCGGGCAAGCGGAGCGAGCTGGCGGCGCTGCTGGAGCCGCTGGGCATGGAGGTCGTGACGCAGACCGGGCTGGGCGTGCCGGAGGCCGAGGAGACCGGCCTGACCTTCGTCGAGAACGCGCTGCTGAAGGCACGCAACGCGGCCCGGCACACCGGGCTGGCGGCGGTGGCCGACGACTCGGGGCTGGAGGTGGATGCCCTGGGCGGCGAGCCGGGTATCTATTCCTCGCGCTATGCCGGGGAGAGCGGTGACGGCGCCGATGCCGCCAACAACGCGAAGCTGCTGGACGCGCTGGCGGATGTGCCGCAGGAACGCCGCGGCGCCGGCTTCCGCGCGGTGGTGGTGTTCCTGCGCCATGCCGACGATCCCGCCCCGCTGATCGCCGAGGGCGTGTGGCGCGGGCGCATCGCCACGGCACCGTCCGGCGATGGCGGGTTCGGCTACGATCCGCTGTTCGAGCTGCCGGAGCACGGCTGCACCTCGGCCGAGCTGGAGCCGAGCGAGAAGAATCGTCTGAGTCATCGCGGCCGGGCGCTGGCGAAACTGGCCCGGGCCCTGCGGGAACGTGCCGGGAGCTGAGCCGGGGGCTATGCTCCCGGCATGACCCCGAGCTTCGATACCCCGATCCCGCTGGCGCTGTACGTCCACCTGCCGTGGTGCGTGCGCAAGTGCCCGTACTGCGATTTCAACTCCCACGAACCCCGTAGCGGCGAGCCCCCGTTCGCCGACTACGTGGCCGCGCTGCTGCGCGATCTGGAGGCGCAGCTGCCCGAGGTCTGGGGGCGGCGTATCGAGAGCGTGTTCATCGGTGGCGGGACCCCCAGCATGTTCCCGCCCGAGGCGATGGCGGAGCTGATGTCCGGGTTGCGGGCGCTGCTGCCGCTGCGCCCGGACGTGGAGATCACGCTGGAGGCGAATCCCGGCACCGCCGACCGCGATTTCTTCCGTGGCTACCGCGAGGCCGGGATCAACCGGCTGTCGCTGGGGGTGCAGAGCTTCGACGGCGCGATGCTGCAGCGTCTCGGTCGCATCCACGGGCCGGAGGAGGCGGCCGCGGCGGTGGAACATGCGCGGGCCGCCGGCTTCGAGCGGATCAACCTGGATCTCATGTTCGGTCTGCCGGGGCAGACGGTGGCGCAGGGCATGGCGGATCTGGAGGCGGCGATCGCGCAGCAGCCGGAGCACATTTCCTGGTATCAGCTCACCCTGGAGCCCAATACGCTGTTCGCCGCGCGCCCGCCGGAGCTGCCGGAGGATGACACCGTGGCCGAACTTTTTGCCGCCGGAAGCTTGCGTCTCGCGGAGGCGGACTATACTCGCTACGAAGTGTCCGCTTACGCGAGGGCGGGTGAAGCGTGCCGGCACAACCTGAACTACTGGACCTTCGGGGACTACCTCGGCATCGGTGCCGGTGCCCACGGCAAGCTGACGCAGGTCCACGACGGCTCCATCATCCGCCGCGTGCGACCGCGCCAGCCGCAGGCCTACCTCGCCGATCCGACCGGCGGGCGGGATACGCCGGTCGCAGCCGGCGAGCGGCCGTTCGAGTTCATGCTGAACGTCCTGCGGCTGGTCGATGGCGTGCCCGAGGCGCGGTTCCGCGAGCGGACCGGGCTGCCCCTGGAGGCACTGGAGCCCGGGCTGGAGCGTGCGCGTCAGCGCGGCCTGATGGATCCCGCCGGAAGCGGCGTCCTGCGAACCACCACGGAGGGCCTGCAGTTTCTCAATGATGTCCTGGAAGGGTTTCTGCCGGAGGCTGCCAACGATGTCGAGGAGGTGTCGCGATGACCCGACCGATCGAATTCGTGGCGTTTGCTTGTCCCTGGTGCGGAGAACCGGGCGAGACGACGGTGGATGTGATGAGTGACGAGGATGAATGGGTGGAGGACTGTGGCGTGTGCTGCTCGCCCATCGTGTTCCGTCACCTGACGACCACCGAGGATGATATCCCCGTGGTCGATGCTCAGAGGGAAGGTGGCTGATGGCCGCGGATTACGTCCCCATACCCTGCGCGCGCTACTCCGAGCTGGAGCTTTGCATCATGCACGGGGAGGCGCTGCGGATCCGCTGGCGCCACCGGGGCCTCGACGAGGTGGCGCGGGTGTGGCCGCTGGATCTGCGCACCCGCCGGGGCGTGGAGTATCTGATCCTGCGCGATGCCGAGGGCCGGCGCCAGTGGCGCCGGCTGGACCGTCTGCTGGAGTTCGCGCCGCTGGCGGCCGGCGCCTGAGCCCGGGCCGGGGCGTCAGGGCGTCGCCTCAGGAGCGCTTCATCTGGTCGAAGAACTCGCTGTTGGTCTTCGACGACTGCATGCGGCCGAGCAGGAATTCCATCGCCTCGATGTCGTCCATGCCGTGCAGGAACTTCCGCAGGATCCACAGTTTCTGCAGCTCTTCCGGGTCGGTCAGCAGTTCCTCGCGGCGGGTGCCGGAACGGTTGACGTTGATCGCCGGGTAGATGCGCTTCTCGGCGATGCGCCGCTCCAGGTGCACCTCCATGTTGCCGGTACCCTTGAATTCCTCGTAGATCACCTCGTCCATCTTGGAGCCGGTGTCCACCAGGGCCGTGGCGAGGATGGTGAGGCTGCCGCCTTCCTCGACATTGCGCGCGGCGCCGAAGAAGCGCTTGGGCCGGTGCAGGGCGTTGGCGTCGACGCCGCCGGTGAGCACCTTGCCGGAGCTGGGGGCCACGGTGTTGTAGGCGCGTGCCAGGCGGGTGATGGAATCCAGCAGGATGACCACGTCGCGGCGGTGCTCCACCAGGCGCTTGGCCTTCTCGATGACCATCTCGGCCACCTGCACGTGGCGCTGGGCCGGTTCGTCAAAGGTGGAGGAGACGACCTCGCCCTGCACCATGCGGTCCATCTCGGTCACTTCCTCGGGCCGTTCGTCGACCAGCAGGACGATGAGATAGCACTCCGGGTAATTGGTCGCGATGCTCTGGGCGATGTTCTGCAGGATCAGGGTCTTGCCGGCCTTGGGCGGCGAGACGATCAGGCCGCGCTGGCCCTTGCCGAACGGCGCGACGATGTCGATGACCCGCGCGGTGATGTCCTCGGTGGAGCCGTTGCCCCGCTCCATGCGCATGCGGTGACTGGCATGCAGCGGCGTGAGGTTCTCGAACAGGACCTTGTGTCTGGCATTTTCCGGCGGCTCGAAGTTGATCTCCGAGACCTTCAGCAGCGCGAAGTAGCGTTCGTTGTCCTTCGGCGGGCGGATCTTGCCGGCCACCGTGTCGCCGGTGCGCAGGCCGAAGCGGCGGATCTGGCTGGGGGAGACGTAGACGTCGTCGGGGCCGGCCTGATAGGAGGCGTCCGGGCTGCGCAAAAAGCCGAAGCCGTCGGAGAGGATCTCCAGGACGCCGTCGCCGTAAATCGCCTCGCCGCTTTTCGCGTGGGCCTTCAGCAGGGCAAAGATGATGTCCTGCTTGCGGGCACGGGACATGTTCTCGATGCCCTGGTTTTCGGCGAGGCCAACGAGGTCGGCGGCGGTCATCCGCTTCAGTTCGGTCAGATTCATGCGTGGGGCGCTGTGCTCAACGTGGATGAACGGCGGCCGGGGATGGCCGCAGGATTGCAATGATGACGGGGCAGGGGACGACCCCGGGAGAGGCCCGGCGCCGACGAAACGCTCGAATATTAAGCGGGGCGGGCGGCTGTTGCAAGCCCGCCCCGCAACGGAAGGTGACCGTGATTCCGCTCAGGTGTGCTGATCGAGGAAGGCGGTCAGCTGCGACTTGGACAGGGCGCCGACCTTGGTGGCCTCCACGTCCCCGTTCTTGAACAGCATGAGCGTCGGGATGCCGCGGATACCGAACTTGGGCGGCGTCGACGGGTTCTCGTCGATGTTCAGTTTGGCAACCTTGACCTTGCCGGCGTATTCTTCGGCGATTTCGTCCAGAATCGGCGCGATCATCTTGCAGGGACCGCACCATTCCGCCCAGTAGTCCACCAGGACCGGCTGGTCGGACTTCAGGACGTCCTCGTCGAAACTCGCGTCCGATGTATAAATGATCTTGTCGCTCACTCCGCGTCCTCATGACGTTGGGTTGGCACCGGCCTTCTTCAGGGCCGCGTACGCCGTACTATCGACGAAGATGACGGGAAAGTTCAAGTAAAACAGCGAAGCCCGCCCGGGAGCCCCATGACAGACGCCGCGCACGAACCCGCCCAGCCCGCATTCGACCGTTTCGATCTGCCCGAGGCGGTGCGCGCGGGGGTGCGCCGTGCCGGATTCGATACCTGTACTCCCATCCAGGCGCAGGCGCTGCCGGTGGCCCTGGCGGGGCGCGATGTGGCCGGGCAGGCGCAGACCGGAACCGGCAAGACCGCCGCGTTCCTCATCGCGACGTTCAACCGGCTGCTGCGCCAGGCCCCGGCGGAACACCGTCGCGCCACCGACGTGCGCGCCCTGATCCTCGCGCCGACGCGCGAGCTGGCGGTGCAGATCCACCGCGACGCCGAACTGCTGGGCGCCGATACCGGCCTGAAGCTGGCACTGGCCTACGGCGGCACCGACTACGATCGCCAGCGGGAAGCGCTGGCCGCCGGCGCCGACGTGCTGATCGGCACCCCGGGGCGCATCATCGACTACTTCAAGCAGAAGGTCTTCGGCCTGAAGCACACCGAGGTGGTGGTGCTGGACGAGGCCGACCGGATGTTCGATCTGGGCTTCATCAAGGACGTGCGCTTCCTGATGCGCCGCTGCGCCCCGCCGCAGGAACGGCTGTCCATGCTGTTCTCGGCGACGCTGTCGTGGCGGGTGATGGAGCTGGCCTACGAGCACATGAACAACCCGGAGAAGGTGCAGATCGAGGCGGAGACCATGACCGCCGACCGGGTGCGCCAGACCGTCTACTATCCGGCCAACGACGAGAAGATCCCGCTGCTGCTGGCGCTGGCGCGGGATCTGGCGCCGGAACGGGCGATCGTGTTCTCCAACACCAAGCACGGGGCGGAGAAGGTGGCCGACTGGCTGAATGCCAACGGCCACGCCGCCGCGCTGCTCTCGGGCGACGTGCCGCAGAAGAAGCGCTCGAAGCTGCTGGAGGGCTTCGCCGCGGGTGAATACACCTTCCTGGTGGCGACCGACGTGGCGGCCCGCGGGCTGCACATCCCCGAGGTCACGCATGTGTTCAACTTCGACCTGCCGCAGTCCGGGGAGGACTACGTGCACCGCATCGGGCGTACTGCGCGCGCCGGTGCCGAGGGCGACGCGATCAGCTTCGGCTGCGAGGACTCGGCGTTCTACCTGCCCGATATCGAGTCCTACCTGGGCGAGCGCATCCCCACCGAGAACATCGAACGCGCCGCCCTGCCGCAGGACCTGACCCGGCCGCAACCGCGCGAGCGCAAGCCGCGCGGCGGGCCCGGCGGCGGCCGTGGCGGGCCGCGGCGCGGTGGCTCCTCGGGGCGTTCCCGCGGGAACGGCCGCGGCCGCTGAGTCCGGCGCGCCGCCCGCGATGGAGACCCTGGACCTGCAGGTTGGCGATTCCTTTCGCCTGGGTGCGGATATCGAGGTCGTCGTGGTGCAGGCCGGGTGCGACGGGCAGATACGCCTGGTTGCGAATGCCCCCGGGTCACCGCGTGCAGTGGGTCGACAACGAACTGCTGATCGACCGCCACATCCGCGTGCGCTTCGACGAGAGCCACCCCGGCCGGGTCCTGGTCGAGTCCGCCACGCCCGTCACCGTGATCCGCGGCGACGCCCGCTGAGCGACCCTTCCCCCGCCTGTCGTTTCCTCTTCGGCGCGGCGGTTCCATCAGGGATTCCGGTCCGATGTCCGCCCGCTTGTTGACAATGATTCAATAATCGTTGAACCATTGAAAAATGGACAAGCTGACCGCCACCTCCATGTTCGAGTCGCTGGCCTCCGGTGTCCGTCTGGACATCGTGCGTCTGCTGGTTGGTCACGGACGCGAGGGGCTGGTCGCCGGCGAGATCGCCCGGAAACTGGAGCTGCCACGTAGCAACCTTTCGTTCCACCTCAAGACTCTGACCCGGGCCGGCCTCGTCACCGTGACCCAGGAGGGGCGTTACCAGCGCTACCGGGCGGATCTGGCCGCGATGCAGGATCTGGTGGCCTACCTGACCGCGCACTGCTGCGCGGCCGAGGAGGGCGAGTGCGAGCTTTCCGGGGTGGAGACCTCCTGCTGACATGAACGATCGCAACCAGTCCGCCGAGGAGATCTCGGCGAAAGAAGGCATGGGCCTCTTCGAGCGCTACCTGAGCGTGTGGGTAGCGCTGTGCATCGTGGCGGGCGTCGCGCTGGGGCAGTTCTTCCCCGCGGTGCGGGAGACGCTGTCGCAATGGGAGTACGCGCAGGTCTCGATCCCGGTGGCCATCCTGATCTGGGCGATGATCTACCCGATGATGGTGCAGATCGATTTCTCCGCCATCCTCGGCGTGCGCCGCGAGCCGAAGGGCCTGACCGTCACCACCTCGGTGAACTGGCTGATCAAGCCGTTCACCATGTTCGCGATCGCCTGGTTCTTCTTCATGGTGGTCTACGCCGCCTGGATCCCGGAGGATCTGGGCCGCGAGTACCTGGCCGGGGCGATCCTGCTGGGTGCCGCGCCGTGTACCGCAATGGTGTTCGTCTGGAGCTATCTCACGCGCGGCGATGCGGCCTACACCCTGGTGCAGGTGGCGGTGAACGACATCATCCTGCTGTTCGCCTTCGCGCCCATCGTGGTCCTGCTGCTGGGGATCTCCGATATCTACGTGCCGTGGGACACGGTCGCGCTGTCGGTGCTGCTGTATATCGTGATCCCGTTCGCTGCCGGCTACCTGTCGCGCATCTGGCTGATCCGCAGAAAGGGCATCGAGTGGTTCGACAACGTCTTCATGAAACGCATCGGCCCGGTCACGCCCATCGGGTTGCTGGTGACGCTGGTCCTGCTGTTCGCGTTCCAGGGCGAGCGCATCCTGGCGAATCCGGGGCATATCGCTCTGATCGCCGTTCCGCTGATCATCCAGACCTTTCTGGTGTTCTACATTGCGTATTACTGGGCGAAGGCGTGGCGCGTGCGTCACGCGGTGGCGGCCCCCGGTGCGATGATCGGCGCCAGTAACTTCTTCGAGCTGGCCGTGGCGGCCGCGATCGCGATGTTCGGCCTGCAGTCCGGTGCGGCGCTGGTGACGGTCGTGGGCGTGCTGGTGGAGGTGCCGCTGATGCTGGCGCTGGTGCGCATTGCGAATCGCACGCGCCACTGGTTCCCGACCAACAACGAGGCGCCGGGCACGTGACCACGGTGTCCCTCAGCGACGCGGCACGCGACTGGCTCGCCGGCCGGGGCGGCGAGATGACGCTGCGGCTGTCCGCCCGCCACGGCTGCTGCGGTGGCCAGGCGGGTGTGCCGGTGGCCGAGCCGGGCGCGCCGCGCTCGACGGAGGGGTACGCAAGGACGCAGATCGAGGGCATTCACGTGTATGTGGCCGAAGACATGGGCCCGGGTCCGTACCGGGTCGACCTCGAGGGCTTCTTCCACTGGCGGCGTCTGGTGGTGGAAGGCGAGATGGGCCAGGTGCAGGAGTAGACGATGCTGGAGTGAGCCATGACTGAAGTGCAGCGCAGCCTGAAGGTCCCGGAGCTGGAGGAGGCCTTCATGAACGATGATCACCACGAAGCCGCCCGGTTGCTGGAAGCCGTGGGCCGGGCCCGCGAGGAGGGCGACGACCACGCCGTACGGGAGGCGTTCGCGGCCTTCGTCGAGTTCAATCGCGAGCATTTCGCGCGCGAGGATGAGCTGATGGAGCGGGTCAGTTTTCCGCAGAAGGACTACCACCGGCAGGAACATGCGGCCCATCTGGCGCGCTGGGAAGCCCTGCTGGCGGGGCTGGAGGACGGGTCGATGCGGGGCGCGGATCTGCTCTCGGCGCTGGATGACGAGATCATTCCCTGGTACCAGCGCCATTTCACCACCATGGATGCCCTGCTGGCGCGGTTCGCCGAGCGTGCCGCGGGGGAGTAGTCCCTGCCGGAGGGAATCCGCTGAACGAAGCTGGAACGGAAAAAGGGCCGGCACACGCAGTGCCGGCCCTTTTCTCTGGTCTGGTGCCGACGGAGGGAATTGAACCCCCGACCTATCGATTACGAATCGATTGCTCTACCTGCTGAGCTACGTCGGCTGAGCGCGACATCATAGCGAAGCGGGGCGTTACCAACAATGCCCCGGGCCGGCGACGGGGCGTCTCCCGGCATAGCGGGCGCTTTCGGAGATCAGTTTTCGTCGGAGCTCTGCCCCGGGCCGACGCGGACGATGACGTCCACGCTGAGCACGTCGGTACCTTCGGGCAGCGGCGGCAGGTCGTTCACCTGTACCTGGGCCGGTTCCACGTCCTCGAGCTGGCCGCTGTCCACGTGGAACAGGTGGTGGTGCGGGGCGCGGTTGGAGTCGTAGAAGACCCGCGACGGGTCGACGATCACTTCGCGCACGAGGCCCTTCTCGGCAAACAGCTTGAGGGTGTTGTACACCGTGGCCTTGGACACGCGCGACTCCTGGCGCGTGAGCTGCGCGAGGATGTGGTCGGCGCTGAGGTGCTGGTTGCGGGCGAACAGCACTCGGACGATCTCGATTCGCTGTTCGGTCGGCGAGATGCGGTAATCGCGCAGCAGGGCGCGCGCGTCGTCGATTCCCAGCAGATCGGGTTGGGGGGTTCGGGTGCTCATATCTCCAACATATAACAGCGAATTGGACAGAGTCCAGTTCTGTTTTGGGAAGAAGGCATACGCCGACGCGGCGCGGCAAGCTGGTAGAATGCCGCCGACAGAACGAAGCCGGGAACGAGCAAGGGATGGAGCGGGTGATGGGAATCGAACCCACGTTCTCAGCTTGGGAAGCTGATGTTCTACCATTGAACTACACCCGCCTGGCCACGAATTGTATGCGCGTACGCGCCCCGGCTCAATGCCCGAATCACCGACGGTATGACCCATGCAGATCAAGTTGAACGGAGAAACCTGCGAAATCTCTTCGGATCAGGAGCCGCCGACGGTGGCGGACCTGATCCGGCAGCGCGGCTTTGGCGGTCGGCGACTGGCCGTGGAGGTGAACGAGACCCTGGTGCCCCGCAGCGAGCACGCCGAGCGGCGGTTGCAGGAGGGTGATCGTGTCGAGGTCGTTCAGGCCATCGGCGGTGGCTGATATTCTTGCCCGCAGTCGTATCCGCATCCGCACCCGCAACCGTTAACCGAGGAGCATGCATGAGCCAGATGGCCGCCGGATCCGCCGACGATCCGTTTCACGTCGGCGAGCGCCGTTTCGAGTCCCGCCTGCTGGTGGGTACGGGCAAGTACCGCGATCTGGAGCAGACTCGCGAGGCGATCGAGGCCAGCGGTGCCGAGATCGTGACCGTGGCCATTCGCCGCACCAACATCGGCCAGAATCCCGACGAGCCGAACCTGCTGGACGTGGTCCCGCCGGATCGCTACACCCTGCTGCCGAACACCGCCGGCTGCTATTCCGCCGAGGACGCGGTGCGTACCTGCCGGCTGGCGCGCGAGCTGCTCGACGGGCACAACCTGGTCAAGCTGGAGGTGCTGGGCGACGAGAAGACCCTGTACCCGGACGTGTTCGAGACGGTGAAGGCCGCCGAGATCCTGGTGAACGACGGCTTCGAGGTGATGGTGTACACCACCGACGATCCGCTGCTGGCGAAGCGTCTGGAGGACATCGGTTGCCGGGCGATCATGCCGCTGGCCGCGCCCATCGGCTCGGGTCTGGGGATCCAGAACCGCTATAACATCCGCGAGATCGTGGAGAACGCGTCGGTGCCGGTGCTGGTGGATGCCGGGGTGGGCACCGCGTCGGATGCGGCCATCGCGATGGAGCTGGGCTGCGACGGCGTGCTGATGAACACCGCCATCGCCGCAGCCGACGATCCGGTGCGCATGGCCCGGGCGATGCGTCACGCGATCGTGGCGGGCCGCGAGGCCTGGCGCGCCGGACGCATGCCGGCACGGCGCTATGCCTCGGCCTCCTCGCCCGAGACCGGGCTGTTCTTCGCCGGCTCATGACGGTCCCGCACGAATCGCACGACAACCGGCCCGCTGACGGGGACGGGGGGCGCCCGGCGCACCATCGCCGGGTTCGCTCGTTCGTGCGCCGCGAGGGGCGTCTGACCACCGGCCAGCAGCGCGCGCTGGATGAGCTCTGGCCGCGCTTCGGCCTGGATCCGGCGCCCGACGCCGGGGTGCTGGATCTGGCGGCGGTCTTCGGCCGCGAGGCGCCGGTGACCCTGGAAATCGGTTTCGGCGACGGCGACAGCCTGGCCGAACAGGCCGCGGCGGCGCCGGAGCGCGACTTCATCGGCACCGAGGTGCATCGCCCCGGAGTGGGGCACCTGCTGGCCGAAATCGAGCGTCGGGGGCTGACCAACCTGCGGGTCTCCGACCGCGACGCGGTGGAGCTGCTGGAGGCGCATTTCGCGCCAGCCAGTCTGGACACCGTGCAGGTGTATTTCCCCGACCCCTGGCACAAGAAGCGCCATCACAAGCGCCGCCTGATCCAGCCCGGGTTCGTGCGCGCGCTGGCGGGCTGGATCCGGCCGGGCGGCTGGCTGCATCTGGCCACCGACTGGGCGGACTACGCCGAACACATGCAGGAGGTGATGGCCGGGGCGACCGAGTGGTTCGCGCCGGACGGCCCGGTGCCGCGCCCGGAACGCCCGGCCTGGCGCCCCGAGACCAAATTCGAGCGCCGCGGGCTGCAGCGCGGGCATGCGGTGGCGGATCTGGTCTACCGGCGCACCGAGGCCCCCGCCCCGGCGGAGTGAAGCCGCGGCTCAGCCCTTCTTCTTGACCACCAGGACCGGGCAGCGCGCCTGACCGACGACGCGTTCGGAGACCGAGCCCATCAGCAGCCGCTTGAGCCCGGTGCGGCCGTGGCTGCCCAGCACGATCAGGTCGCGATGCTGGCGCTCCGCGATCTCGATCAGGGTGACCTCCGGGCGGCCTTCCTCGAACAGCGCATCGGTTTCCACGCCCGCTTCGCGGGCCTCGCCCTGCAGCCGCTGGATCGCGTCCACGCCCTCCTGGCGCCGGGCCTCGCTCTGTCCGGGCACGGCGACCGAGGCCACGGTCAGCGGCAGGCTGCAGTGCTGCGCGAGCTCCACGGCCGCACGCGCGGCCTTGTCGCCCAGGTCGGAACCGTCGGTCCCTACCAGCAGGCCCTGGCGCGGGGCTTCGGTGTCGCGCGGGACGACCATCACGTTGCACGGCGCGAGTCCGATCACCTTGGCGGTGGCGTCGCCCACCATCAGGCGGGCCATCTCGCCGCGGGTGCGCCGGCCGATCACGATCAGGTCGGCTTCGTGCTCTTCCGCCACGCTGACGATCTCCTGATGCCGGTCGACCCCGTGACGCAGGATGGCGGAGACTTCCAGCCCCGCCTCGCGGGCGCGTTTTTCCAGCGCGTCCAGATCACTCTGGGCCGCGACGCTGGCGTCGTGGCTGCGCCGCGGCGAGAGGGCGTCGTGCTGGGTGTCGGTCGGGATGATGCGCGCGATCCGCAACCGCGCCCCGCAGCGGCCGGCAAGCTCCAGGGCCACGTTCTCGGCGGCGGTGCTGTATTCCGAGCCGTCGGTGGCGACGACGATGGTGCGAAACTGGGGCTGGTTGCCGGTGGACGACGCTTCGGCCATGGCGGTTTCTCCTTCTCGATCGATTTCCCCAGCATACCGGAGGGGACACGGCCTGCGCACGCCTTCGGCACGGGCCCGTTTTTGCGTCCGGCCCGCCGGGATGGAATAATCGCGCGCTCTCAATGGGTGTTGTCTGCGGAGCTCCGCCCGGCCTGCGTGGCCCGGTGCTCCGCGCGGTGTCGTGACCGGACGACGCGCCCGTGCTTCCTGTGCCGGCGGACTGGTCCGCCGGCCTCGCTCCTTCAGGACTGGCGGTTCATGGAAAATCTGACGCTGACCACCGAAATGATCGTGGTGCTGGGCCTGCTCGCCTTCACCATCTTCCTGTTCGTCTCCGAGATCGTGCGGGTCGATCTGGCCGCGATCCTGGTGATGGTCCTGATCGGGCTGATCCCGCTGGTGTTCGGCGTGGTGCCGCTGCTGCCCGAGCTCGGCGAGCTGGTGGCGCAGGACGAGCTGTTCAGCGGGTTTGCCTCCAATGCGGTGATCTCGATCATCGCGGTGATGATCATCGGCGCCGGGCTCGACAAGACCGGCGTGATGCACAAGGTCGCCAGTTTCATCATGCGCGTGGGTGGCACCGGGGAGAAACGCATCATCCCCACGGTGTCGGGCACGGTCGGCGTCATCTCCAGTTTCATGCAGAACATTGGTGCGGCGGCGCTGTTCATGCCGGTGATGAGCCGCATCTCCAGCCGTCTGGGTATCCCGCTGTCGCGCCTGCTGATGCCAATGGGCTTCGCCGCGATCGTGGGTGGAACCATCACCCTGGTCGGTTCCAGCCCGTTGATCCTGCTGAACGATCTGCTGCCGGATGACATGGAGCGTTTCGAGCTGTTCGATGTCACGCCCATCGGCCTGGCGCTGCTGGCCACGGTGATCGTCTATTTCGTGCTGCTGGGGCGCTACGTCCTGCCGTCGGTGGGCGCGCAGCCGGTCGCGACCGAAGGCACACGGGACTATTTCCAGCGGGTCTACGGCCTGTCCTACGGGATCCACGAAGTGCGCATCGCCGAGAGCGATCCGCTGGTGGGCCGGACGGTCGCCGATGTCGAACGCGAGACCGGCGTGGCGATCGTCGGCTCGCATGCGCGCGACGAGCTGCGCATGGCCCCCTGGACCGGCTACGAGATCCAGCCCAATTCGCGCCTGGCGGTGCTGGCCAGCCCGCGGCGCATGGAGGAGCTGAGCCGGCACCTGAAGCACCCGCCGTCCAGCGACCTGGACGTGTTCGCCAGCGCCCTGGACTCTTCCCAGTCCGGGATCGCCGAGGTCGCGATCTCGCCGGGGTCCAACCTGGCCGGCAAGACGGTGACCGAGGTCGCCATGCGTCAGACCTACGGGCTGTCGGTGATGCGCATGCAGCGCGGCGGCGAGGTTTACCGCGAGGGCCTGCGTGACATCCCGCTGGAGCCGGGTGACATCCTGGTGGTGCACACCACCTGGACCTCGCTGGCGCGTCTGGAGAAGGACCGCGACTTCGTCGTGATCACCTCGGACTACCCGCGCGAGGAGCTGCGCCCGAGCAAGGTCCCGCACGCGCTGGGCTTCCTCGCGGTGGCAGTGTCGCTGATCCTGTTCACCGACCTGCAGCTGTCGATCGCGTTGCTGACCGGGGCCATGGGCATGATCCTGACCGGCGTGCTGAGCCTGGACGACGCCTACAATTCCATCAGCTGGAAGACCGTGTTCCTGCTGGCCTCGCTGATCCCTCTGGGCATGGCGGTGGAGAATACCGGCACCGCGGCCTGGATCGCGCAGAACACGCTGGAGATGCTGGGCACCGTGCCACCCTGGGTGCTGCAGGCCACGATCTTCGCGCTGGCCACGTTCTTTACCCTGGTCATGTCCAACGTGGGCGCGACCGTGTTGCTGGTGCCTCTGGCCATCAGTTTTGCGACCGCGGCCCAGGCCGCGGGCATGGACGCCGACCCGCGCGTGTTCGCCATCACCGTGGCCATCGCCACCTCCAACTCGTTCCTGATCCCGACCCACCAGGTGAACGCCCTGATCATGGGCCCCGGCGGCTACCGGGTGAAGGACTACATGAAGGCCGGCAGCATCATGACGATCCTGTTCGGCGTGGTGGCCATGTTCATGATCAATCTGGTCTTCTGACCCCGATTTGCTGACGTTTGTAACGCTTGATTGCGTAAGGAGAGACTCTCATGTCCCAGAAACATCCCGTGATCGCCGTCACCGGTTCTTCGGGTGCCGGCACCTCCACCGTGAAGCGCTCGTTCGAGTCGATCTTCCGCCGTGAGCAGATCAACCCCGTGGTGATCGAGGGCGACAGCTTCCATCGCTATGACCGCAAGGCGATGAAGGAAGCCATGCAGAAGGCGGCCGACGAGGGGAACCCGCATTTCTCCCACTTCGGCCCCGAGGCCAACCTGTTCGACCGCATCGAGGATCTGTTCAAGACCTACGGCGAGACCGGCCAGGGCGAGAAGCGCTACTACCTGCATTCCGACGAGGAAGCCGAGCAACACAACCAGCGTCTCGGCACCAGCCTCGGTCCGGGCGAGTTCACCCCGTGGGAAGAGATCGAGCCGGGTTCCGACCTGATGTTCTACGAAGGCCTGCACGGGCTGGTGGCGGACGGCAACATCGATGCCTCGCAGCATGTCGATCTGGGTATCGGCGTGGTGCCGATCGTGAACCTCGAGTGGATCCAGAAGATCTTCCGCGACAACCTCGAGCGCGGTTACTCTGCCGAGGCGACCGTGGACACGATCCTGCGGCGCATGCCGGATTACGTGAACTACATTACCCCGCAGTTCTCGCGTACCGACATCAACTTCCAGCGCGTGCCGACGGTGGACACCTCCAACCCGTTCATCGCCCGCGACATCCCCACCCCGGACGAGAGCATGGTGGTGATCCGCTTCAGCGATCCCAAGAAGTTCGGCGTGGACTTCCCCTACCTGCTGAACATGATCCCGGACTCGTTCATGTCCCGGCGCAACACCATCGTGGTGCCCGGCGGCAAGATGGCTCTGGCCATGGAAGTCATCCTTGCCCCGATCATCCACGACATGCTGGCGCGTCGCGGCTGATCGCGAGTGCATGGCGCGGGCTGCGGGCCCGTTGCAGGGGCCGCGACCTTCGGGTCGCGGCCCTTTTTGTTGCTGCGGATCGCACGGCGCCGGGGCGCTCTTTTTCAACGCGCCGCCGCTTTCGGATAGGATTGCCTGCCTGTTCCCGAGATTACGGAGTTGCCGTGTTCGGATTGTTCGGCCCGCGTCCGGCGCGCCAGATGGAGCGTTTCCGCGCCCGCTACACCGGGCGCTCGCTGATCGTGCACCGGGGATTTTCCGGCGACTGGCTGGAGGAGCTGCTCAAGCAGCCCGGAGGAGGCGGACATTTCCGCATCGACAGCCGTCGTCTGCCGGCCGGTCGGGGCGCGACCCCGGTGGAATGGCTGGTGCAAACCCATGTTCTGCCGCTGGAGCTGCCGCAGCCGCTGTTCCTCGACATCCGCGAGGACGCGGTGCTGGCGCGGCATCTGGTGCGCGGCGAGCACGTGGTGCACCCCTCGGAGATCGCCTGGTTCCAGGAAGAGCTGGACACGCGGCATCACGCCCGTCTGGAGTTTGTCGGGAACGAACACATGCGGGCGGAGGTCGGTATTCCGGTCGAGGACAACGAGGCCCTCAGCATGCTGGAGCATCTCGGACTATGAGCGCGACCGAACCTTTCCTCTGTGCCAGTGCCACAGGCGACGAGCCCCGGACACTGGCCGCCGAACTCGCCGGTCAGCTTGGCGAGCTGTCGCCGGCCCCGGACGGCCGCGTGCGCGTGGGCTTCATCTACGTCTCCGATGACATCGCCCGCAACGCCCGGCTGCTGCTGCGCGAGCTGCGCAAGAAGGCCCCCATCGATCACTTCGTCGGCGGCATGGGGATCGCGGTCATGGGCCGCGAGCACGAGTATTACGACGATCCCGCCGTCACCCTGATGGTCGGGGAGTTGCCGGCGGACTCCGTGCGCCTGATCCGGCATCCGGTGCGCTCCTTCGATGAACTGACCCGGGCCCTTGAGGGCTTTGTCGATCCGGCCACGCCGGCGCGACTGATTCTCAACGCCGATCCGCGCCTGGAAGACGTCGAGGGGATCCTGACCCGTATCGGCGAAGAGACCGCATGGTTCGCGACCGGCGGGATCAACTCCGGCGCGGACGACGCGGTCCAGATCGCCGATGGCGTGATGAGCTCGGGCATCACCGGCCTCGTGCTGCGCGACGACGTGCCGCTGGTGGCCCGCCACACCCAGGGCTGCACGCCGCTGCCCGGGCAGCACGAACTGACCGAGACCTGGCGCAACATCATCGTCCGTCTTAATGGCGAACCGGCACTGCCGGCGTTCCGGCGGATCATCGGCGACGTGCTTTCGCGCGATCTGAAGCGGGCCCTGGGGTACATCCAGATCGGGTTCCCCATCCCCGCATCGGATACCGGGGACTATCGCGTGCGCAATATCACCGGCGTCGATATGGACCAGGAGCTACTGGCCGTGGGCGAGACCCTGGAGCAGGGGTCACGGGTGCTGTTCGTGCGCCGCGACGGCCAGTCGGCGCACGAGGACCTGGAGCGCATGCTGCAGCAGATCCGTGAGCAGTGCCCGGAAGGGATCCGCGGGGCGATCTACGTGTCCTGTCTGGGGCGCGGACGGCATCAGTTCGTGCACGCGGACGTGGAGCTGGGCACCGTGCAGCGGGCCCTGGGGGACGTGCCGCTGGTCGGCTTCTTCGCCAACGGCGAGATCTTTTCCAATCGCCTGTACGCCTACACCGGCGTGCTGACGCTGTTCACCTGACAACGCCCCGCCGGGGCAGGGGAGAGGCATGGAGTATCGCAAGCTGGGACGCACCGGCATCGACGTGAGCCTGATCGGCCTGGGCACCATGACCTGGGGCGAACAGAACACCGAGGACGAGGCCTTCGAGCAGCTGGACTATGCGCTGGAGCGCGGCATCAACCTGATCGATGCCGCGGAGATGTACCCGGTGCCGCCGCGGGCCGAGACCCAGGGGCTGACCGAGCGCTACATCGGCAACTGGCTGCGCTCGCGCGGCTGCCGCGACCGCGTGGTGCTGGCCTCCAAGGTCGCCGGGCCGGGCATGGACTATCTGCGCGGCGGCACGCAGCTGACCCGCGAGCACGTCGAACAGGCCGTCGATGCCAGCCTGGAACGCCTGCAGACCGACTGCATCGACCTCTATCAGGTGCACTGGCCGGCGCGCTCGACCAACTTCTTCGGCAAGCTGGGTTACGTCCACGATCCGGATGACCGGGCCACGCCGATCGAGGAGACCGCCGCCGCGCTGAAGGACATAGTCGCCAGCGGGCGCGTGCGCTACATCGGCATCTCCAACGAGACGCCCTGGGGCTTCATGGAATGGCTGCGCCAGCACGAGCGCGGGCTGGCCGAGCGCATCGTCTCCATCCAGAACCCCTACAGCCTGCTGAACCGCAGCTTCGAGGCCGGTCTCGCCGAGATGGCCATCCGCGAGGATGCCGGTCTGCTGGCCTATTCGCCGCTGGCCTTCGGCATGCTCTCCGGCAAGTATCGCGACGGACGCAAGCCCGAGGGGGCGCGCCTCACGCTGTACGAGCGCTTCCAGCGCTACAGCAATCCGCAGGCGCTGGCGGCCACCGAGGAATACGCGCGGCTGGCCGAGGACCACGGGCTGACGCCGACGCAGCTGGCGCTGGCCTTCGTCAACCGCCAGCCGTTCGTGACCAGCAACCTGATCGGGGCGACCACGATGGAACAGCTGCGCGAGAACATCGACTCGGTGAACGTGGCGCTGTCGGACGAGATCCTGCAGGCCATCGAGGACATCCACGCCCGTTACACCTATCCCAGTCCGTAGCCGGGGGCGGCGACGTGGAGCTGTTCGATACCCACGTCCACCTCGATCTGGATCCGTTCGATCCGGACCGCCCGGCGGTGCTGGATCGTGCCCGCGCGGCCGGGGTCACGCAGATGGTCCTGCCCGGCGTGACCCGCGAGCGCTGGGCGGACATGGATGCCCTGGCCCGGCGCGAGCCGGGGCTGTACGTGGCCCGCGGCCTGCATCCGGTGTTTATTGAACAGCACGCCGACGCGGATCTGGACGCCCTGGACGCCGCCCTGGATGCCGATCCGCAGGCGGTGGCGGTGGGCGAGACCGGGCTCGACGGCTTCGTGGCGGGGCTCGACTTCGATACCCAGTGGCGGTTCTACATCGCGCAGCTGGCGATCGCGCATAACCACGACCTGCCGGTGATCCTGCACTGCCGGCGCGCGGTGGATGCGATCCTCAAGGGGCTGCGCCAGCACCCGGGCGTGACCGCCATCCTGCACAGCTTCTCCGGCAGCGAACAGCAGGCGCGACAGGCGGTGGATCTGGGCTGCGTGCTGGGGTTCGGCGGGCCGGTGACCTTCGATCGTGCGCGGCGCCTGCAGCGGATCGTGCGCGACCTGCCGGAGGAGGCCCTGGTGCTGGAGACCGACGCGCCGGACCAGCCGCTGGCCGGGCATCGCGGCGAGCGCAACGAACCGGCGATGATCGCCGGGGTCAACGCGGCCGTGGCGCGTTTGCGCAACACGGACCCCGTCAGTACCGCTATACTCACAACCCGGAATGCACGCCGGGTCTTCCGGCTGGATACGGTCCGGACCAATGAGCGGCACTGACGAACTGCCACACGACGCCTATACCGAACGCACCGATCTCCTGCTGGGGGCGGATGTCACTGCCGGCCTGCGCGACCGGCATGTCTTCATTGCCGGGCTGGGCGGGGTTGGCAGCTATGCCGCGGAGGCCGTCGCCCGTGCCGGGGTCGGCCGCATGACCCTGGTCGACCACGATGTGGTCGCGCCGTCCAATCTCAATCGCCAGCTGGTGGCCCTGCGCTCCACGGTGCAGCATCCCAAGACCGACGTGATGGCCGAACGCATCCGCGACATCGATCCGGCGATCGCGGTGACCGTCCGGCGCGAGTTCCTCAACCCGGACACGGTCGCGGAGCTGATCCCGGAGGATGCCGATTACGTGCTGGACGCAATCGATTCCATCGCCTGCAAGGCCGCCCTGGTGGCCGGCGCGCAGGCTCGCGGGGTGCGGGTCATCTCGGCCATGGGGGCCGGCGGCCGCATCGACCCGCGCGCGGTGCGCGTGGGGCCGCTGGACGGCACCCGGGTATGCCCGCTGGCGCGGCAGATGCGCAAGCGCCTGCGGCGGCTGGATGCGCGCCTGGACTATCCGGTGGTGTTCTCCATCGAGAACCCGAGCAAGGGCACCGAGCACCGGCCGGTGGACGGGCCGCTGGGCGGGCGGCCGCGCTCGGTCAACGGCACCATCTCCTATCTGCCGGCGCTGTTCGGCCTGACCGCCGCCGGCGAGGTGATCCGCAGTCTGATCGACCGCTGAGGCTGGCTCTTTCGCCTGCAAGCAGGCTCCTACATTATCTGGTTGCATCGCCCCGTCTGCGGGAGCGCGCTCGCACGCCTGGTTCGCCTGCAAGCAGGCTCCCACCTTTCCGGTTGCATCGCCCCGTCGCCCCATCAATCCATCTGTGGGAGCGTGCTCGCACGCGAACCGGCAGGGCCCCGGGGTACTCAGCCCTTGCGCCGCTTGCGGCTTTCCTCGGCGTGCTTGAGCACCAGGGCGAGGTTCTGTTTTTCCACCTCGGTCACCTGCGGGTCCTGGTTCACGGCCTGGCGCAGGTGCCCGATCAGCTGATCCAGTTCCTCGCGGCTGATCTGCTGGAAGTTGAAGCCGCCGCCGTAACGGGATTCCAGTTCGTCCCAGTAGTCGGCCAGCGGCGGGCGGTAGTCGTCGGTCATGCGTGTCTCCCGGTGGGCCCGGCGTGTGTGTGCGCCGCAGTGTAGCGGCTAGAGGCGCGCCTGTCGGCCTGCCGGCGACCCGCGAGTTTCCCTCCGGCGGCGGGTTGCGGTGTAATGGCGCCCCCGAACCGTACTGTCTGCGAGCCGCATGCCGATTACCGCCATCTATCCCGGGACCTTCGATCCCGTTACTCACGGGCACACCGACATCGTGCGTCGCGGCGCCTGCCTGTTCGACCGGGTGGTGGTGGCGGTGGCCGCGAACCCCGGCAAGAGCCCGGCGTTCCCGCTGGAGACCCGCGTGGAACAGACCCGCGAGGCGCTGAAGGACGTTCCGCGGGTGGAGGTGATCGGGTTCGACTCCCTGCTGGCCCATTTCGTGCGCGAACAGCAGGCCACGGTGATCCTGCGCGGCCTGCGTGCGGTTTCCGACTTCGAGCACGAATTCCAGCTGGCGGCCATGAACCGTCAGCTCGCGCCCGAGGTCGAAACCCTGTTCCTGACACCCGCCGAGGAATACAGCTTTGTCTCGTCCAGTCTGGTACGGGAAATCGCGCGCCTGGGCGGCGATGTCTCAAAATTCGTGAGCCCCGGGGTGGCGCGCATGCTGGCCCGGGATCCCGGGGTGGCCGACTGACCGCTCGCACCCGTTCCTGGCCCGAGGAGGAAAAGCCATGGCCCTGATGATCACCGACGAATGCATCAATTGTGACGTCTGCGAACCCGAGTGCCCGAACGAGGCCATCTACCCGGGCGACGAGATCTACGAGATCGATCCCAACCTGTGCACCGAGTGCGTGGGGCACTACGACGAGCCGCAGTGCCAGCAGGTCTGCCCGGTGGACTGCATCCCCCTGGATCCGGACCACAAGGAGACCCGCGAGCAGCTGATGGCGAAATACGAAGCCCTGATGGCGGCGAAATAGCCGGGGCGGCCTGTCATGCGGTGCCACCTCCTGACCGTCACGCTGTTCGGGCTGCTTGCGGCCCCGCTGGCCTCCCCGGTTGTTGCCGGGCCCGCCGACACGTCTGCCGATACGCCCGGCGAACATGCCGTCGCCACCGCCCATCCCGAGGCCACCGCGGCCGGCGAGGCGATCCTCGCCGGCGGCGGCAATGCGTTCGATGCGGCGGTGGCGATCACCGCGGCGCTGGGTGTCGCGGAGCCCTATGGCTCCGGGCTGGGCGGCGGGGGCTTCTTTCTGCTGCACGAGGCGGACAGCGACCGCACGCTGATGCTCGATGCGCGCGAGACCGCGCCCGCCGCGGCCGATCGCGACATGTACCTGGACGAGGACGGCGAGGTTGTCGACGGGCTGTCGCTGGACGGGGTGCTGGCCGCGGGTATCCCGGGGATGCCGGCGGGCATGGATCATCTGGCGACGGAGTACGGTGCGCTGTCGCTGGAACGCAGCCTGGCCCCGGCGATTCGCCTGGCGGACGAAGGCGTGACCGTCGGGCCGCGTTATCAGCAGATGGCCGAGTTCCGGCATCAGGCGCTGCGCGACGGCGCCGATGCCGCAGGGATCTTCCTGCGCGACGGCGGGCCGCCGGAGGCCGGCACGGAGCTGGTGCAGCCGGATCTGGCCGATACCCTGCGGCGCCTCGCCGCCGAGGGGCGCGACGGCTTCTACACCGGCGAGCTGGCGCAGACCCTGGTGGAGGGCGTGCGCGAGGCCGGAGGGATCTGGAGCACCGAGGACCTCGCGGGTTACGAGGTGGTGGAGCGCGATCCGGTGCGCCTGGAGTGGAACGGCGCCGAGATCGTGACCGCCGCGCCGCCGTCTTCCGGGGGCGTGGCCATCGGCCAGATCCTCAACATCCTGTCCTTCCACGATCTGGACGCGATGGAGGAGGACGCCCGCATTCATCTGATCCTGGAGGCGATGCGCCGGGCCTACCGTGATCGCGCCGAGTACCTGGGCGACCCCGATCATGTCGACATGCCGCTGCAGCGGCTGCTGTCACGCGATTACGCGGCCGGCCTGCGCGCCGGCATCCACCCCGACCAGGCGACCCCCAGCGACGGCCGGCCGCCGGTGGTGGAGCCAGGGAATCGTCCGGGGATCGATGGCGCGGCGGAGAGCCCGCAGACCACGCATTTCTCGGTGATGGACGCCGACGGCAACCGCGTGGCCGCGACCCTGACGCTGAACTACCCGTTCGGCTCCGGCTACGTGGTCCCGGGCACCGGTGTCCTGCTGAACAACGAGATGGACGACTTCTCCGCCAAACCGGGCGAGCCCAACGCCTACGGCCTGATCGGCTTCGAGGCCAATGCCATCGCCCCGCAGCGGCGGCCGCTGTCGTCCATGAGCCCCACCTTCGTGGACACCGGCGATCGCGTGGCCATCCTTGGCACGCCCGGGGGCAGCCGCATCATCACCATGGTGCTGCACGGCATCCTCGGTGTGGTCGACGGTCAGTCGATCGACGAGGTGGTGGAGGCCCCGCGCTGGCACCACCAGTACCTGCCCGACCGGGTCGAATTCGAGACCGGGGCCTTCGACACCGAGCTGCGCGGCAAGCTGGTGCAGCGTGGCCATCGTCTGACCCCGCAGGTGCGCCCGTTCGGCGACATGCAGGCGGTGCTGTGGGAGCGCGAGGCCGGACGGCTGGAGGCGGCCTCGGATCCGCGCGGCGAGGGCGAGGCGCGCGTCTTCGAACGCTGAGCCCCGGGTCAGCGCTGGCAGCTCGGGCAGTAGGCGCTGGCCCGCTGACCCACGCTGCGGGTGCGGATCGGCGTGCCACACACCCGGCAGGGCTCCCCGGCGCGCCCGTAGACCTGCAGTTCCTGACGGAAGTAGCCATGGCTGCCGTCCTCGCGCAGGAAATCGCGCAGGGTCGTGCCGCCGCGTTCGATGGCGGCGGCCAGCACGGCCTTCACGTGGCCGGCCAGACGGCGGTATTCGGCGCGGGTCACGCGGCCCGCCGCGCGCCCCGGACGGATGCCCGCGAGGAACAGTGCCTCGGTGGCGTAGATGTTGCCAACGCCGACCACCGTGGCCTGATCCATCAGGAAGGCCTTGACCGGCCCGCGCCGGCCGCGACTGCGCCGGAACAGGTAGTCGCCGTCCATGTCCGCGTCCAGCGGTTCCGGCCCCAGGCCCTCCAGCAGCGGATGGCTGGCGGGACCGCCGTCCGGCGCGGGATCCAGTGGCAGGCAGCAGCCGAAGCGTCGCGGATCGTGCAGGCGGATCTCGCTGCCGCTGTCGAGCATCAGGTGCAGGTGGTCGTGGCGCCGCAGCGGCGTATCCGGGGCGCAGTGGCGCAGGCTGCCCGACATCCCCAGATGCAGCAGCAGCCCGGTAGCATCGGTATCCAGCAGCAGGTACTTCGCCCGCCGCCGCAGGCTGCGCACGGTGGCGCCGGCGATCCGTGCCGGGAGATCCGCCGGGACCGGCCAGCGCAGCCGCGCGTCACGCACCTCGAGGTGCAGGATCCGCCGTTCGCGAAGCAGGGGTTCGAGGCCGCGCCGGGTGGTCTCCACCTCCGGCAGCTCAGGCATGCACGCCCTCGATCTCGATCAGCAGCTCCTGGCGGCAGACATCGCCGCGTACCCATTGCACCGGCGGGGTCCGTTCACCGTAGTGCTCGCCCAGGATCGCCTCCACGGTGTCGCGATGCTCCGGGTGGCGCAGGTAGACCCGCAGCCAGCGCAGTCCGGGCAGATCGGTGCCGCCCTCGGCATGCAGGGTGTCCAGGTTGGCCAGGGTCTCGCGGGTCTGCGCGGCGATATCACCCGGATGCCGGCTCTCGTGCCCGGTGATGCTGGCGGTGCCGGAGATCAGCAGCATCGGGCCGCGCGGCGTCTCGATGCGGGTGGCGCGGGCGAAGCTGGGGCTTTTGGGGCTGTAGCGTTCGGGGTAGTGGTACGCGCTGACCTGGCGCGGGTTCTCCACCGGAGTTCCGGGTTCGCGCGCGGCGATGGCGTGCACGAACAGGCCGGCGTGGTCGGATCCGATCGCGGTGGCGGCGGGCATGCCGCCCAGCGGGATTTCCAGGGCCTCCAGGGCCTCGGCGCGCCCGGTGCAGAAGGCCTGATAGCGTTCCAGCCCCTGCTCCGGCTCGTGGATGCGGCCGAAGAAGTTCCACATGCGCAGCAGGTACGGATAACCTGCCTCGCGGCAGGCCGCGACCAGGTCCCGGTATACGTCCCGGGTGCGTTCGCGCAGGTCGTCGTCGGGGCCTTCCCGCGCAAGGAACAGGACGTCGCCGCAGACCATCCGATAGAGGCCCCCTTCTCCGGACGGGGCGCTGCTCGCCGGCCCGGCGAACCAGCGTTCCTCCGGCGGGTCGGGGTCCAGCGAGGCCAGCCCCGGATCGATCGCCAGGGTCGTGCCGTTCGCTCCCGCGCAGCGGATACCCGGATCGTTCGCGGGCCGCAGGCTCAGGCCCGCGGGCTCCGCGGATGCGGTATCCGCGGGCGTCAGGCGTGTGTCCAGATCAATGGTCATGCGCTGCTCGCTCCCTGCATCTCCACCAGCATGCTCTCCGTCCAGCGTACCGCTTCCATGTACAGTCGCCCGGCGACCTGGGGTGACACCGGCGAAACCTCGAACGGGAACCGGCGATCCGGGTCCTCGAAGGTCTCGATGATCCGGGGTACGGCGCCCAGCTCCCCGCTGTGCTCCAGCAGGGCATCCTCCATTGCCGGGCTCAGGTTGAGCTCGCCCAGTACCCGGTGCAGAGGAATGCCCAGCACGCGGTCCAGCCCCGACAGCAGGCCGAGGGTGAAGTAGCGCTCGGACTCGTTCGGCACGCCCGAAGGCGCGGCGAGCAGCGCGGCCATGCGTGCCCGGATCATCACCTGTTCCAGGCCCTGGCGCTGCGGGGTGCTGGTGCGCAGGGCGGCAACCATCGCCAGCGAGCGCACGCGGTCGGTCCCCAGCAGCACAATCGCCTCGCGCAGGGTCTCGATCGGGCGGCGGTGCCGCAGCAACGGGCTGTTGGCCTGGCGCAGCACATGGATGGCCAGATCGGGGTGGGCATTGATCTGTGCGGCCAGCTGCTCGGCCGACATCTCCGGGTCCTGCAGTTTCTCGATCAGGTGCAGCAGGCCGACTTCCAGCTGCTCCAGGCGCTGGCCTTCCACCACGTTGGGGTAGGACAGGAAAAAGCCCTGGTAGTACAGGAAGCCCAGCTCGCGGCAGGTCGCGTAGGTAGCGGCGTCCTCGACCTTTTCCGCCAGCAGCTCCACGTTGAAGGGTCGCAGGCGCTCGATCTCGGCGCGCAGGCTGTCACCATCGAACGCCAGCAGGTCCAGTTTCACGATGTCCGCCAGCTCGATCAGGGGCGAGTCCTGCTCGCGGAACTGATAATCGTCGAGAGCGATGCGGAAGCCGTGCTCCTTCAGCCGGCGCACGGCGGTGATGACCTCGTCGTCCACCACGATGTCCTCGAGGATCTCGAGCACCACCTGTTCGGGCGGCAGGCTTTGCAGGACCTCGTGCTCGAGGAAGCCGCGCGGCAGGTTCACGAACGCGAGGTGTTCCCCGACGAGGTTCTCCATGCCGATGTCGATGAAGGCGCTGTGCAGCAGGTCGGAGGTCGCGAGATCGCCGTCCACCACGTTGGCCTCGCTGGCATTGGCCCCGGCCCGGAACAACAGTTCGAACCCGATGGTGCGTTCCTCGCCATCGAAAATGGGTTGCCGTCCGACAAAAATTGGCTGCATGCTTATTGTCTGCAAACGATGTGGATCGGTCCTTCCTGCGGGACACGGGCCGCAACAAGAGGAAACGCGACATGGATTCCATCAACGCGCCGTTCGGGGAGATCGTGGAGCTGCGCCAGATCCTGCACGACTCCGGGATGCCCCTGCTGCGGGTCATTATCCGCGATGGTGAACGTTACACCAAGATCGAGCTGGATCCGGCCACGGCCCATCGCTGGGGCAGGCTGATGACCCGCTGGGCCGAGGACGTGGTGGAGGCGCAGGGCGGCGACAGCTGACCCCGCCCCGCTCGAAGTCCGGCCACAAAAAAGCCCGGCATGGCCGGGCTCTTTCATGCGCCCGACGGGCCGCGCTTACTTGATCTTGGCTTCCTTGTACATCACGTGCTGGCGGATGACGGGATCGAACTTCTTGATCTCCATCTTTTCGGGCATGTTCCGCTTGTTCTTGGACGTGGTGTAGAAGTGACCCGTGCCGGCGCTGGAGACCAGCCGGATCTTTTCGCGCCCCTGATTCTTGGCTGCCATCGTGCTGCCTCCTTAGACCTTTTCGCCGCGGGCCCGGCAGTCGGCCAGGACTGCCTCGATGCCGCGCTTGTCGATGATGCGCATGCCCTTGCTGCTCAGGCGCAGCTTCACGAACCGCTTTTCGCTTTCCACCCAGAAACGATGGGTGTGCAGGTTCGGCAGGAAGCGACGCCGCGTCTTCCGCTGGGAATGCGAGACATTGTTACCGGTAGCCGGGCGCTTGCCCGTCACCTGACATACTCGGGACATCGGGGCTACTCCAGATGTTCGGGTCGGGACGAAAGATCGCGGATACTAGCGGATACCGGGGCCGCGCGCAAGGGTCGGGCGTCATGGACGGCGAAGGCGGTCCGTTGCGTCTATCTTTCGATGCGAAGTGAACCATGAGCTGCAACCAGCGGGGGAAGAGCATGAAGGGAGCAATGGTACGGGGTATCGCGGGCGCGTTTCTGGCCGGCATGATGGCAGGGCCGCTGGCAGCCAACGAGGCGCAGACCGGCGACGGCCAGTGGTGGTGGGACGATGGCTGGTGGCAGGAAGGCCAGCTGAATCCCGACATCGAGAACCACGAGGTCGAGGTTGAACGCCTGGAATACGAGCGTGACGGCGTGATCGTTCCGGCGATGGTCGCGCGCCCGGCCGACGGCGAGGACTATCCGGCCATCCTGTGGTCGCACGGGCGGCGCGGGCTGGACCATCTGGCCGAGCTGCACGTGAAACGCCTGGCCGCGCGCGGATTCGTGGTGCTGGCGCCGGACCTCTATACCGGTCGTTTCATCGAGACCCACCCGCTGGACCACGACTACGAACTGGAAGGGGATCTGGACCGCGGTCTGGACGAGCTGCTCGCGCGGGAAGACATCCTCGGCGACCGCGCCTGCCTGGTGTCGATCACCCGGGGCGGGTACAAGACCCTCAAGGTCGCGGTGACCCATGAACGCCAGGTGGATGACGTGGCCTGCTGGGCGGGCTATTACCCGCATGTGCAGGACCCCAACCTGGGCGAACCCCACCAGGTGTATCGCTATGCCAGCGAATTCAATCAGCTGGAGATCCCGGTGATGATCCTGATCGGGGACGAGGAGCAGTACCAGCGCCACCGGACCGCAAAGATGGCCGCCGACGGGCTCGAGGATCGTGGTGGCGACGTCACGTGGATCGAATACCCGGGCGTGGGTCGTGGCTTCGACTTCCGCAACGGCGACAACCGCACCTTTGCCGATGACCTGGCCGCGCGCGATGCCATGGTCCGCGTGACCCGCTTCGTCAACGAGCACCTGCGCGACTGAGGTACACATAAAGGGCGTGTTCCGGTGGTCAGATTACGCGGCGGCGGATGGCCGAGGAGATCTGCTCGAAACCGATAACAACGACCAGGATCACCAGGATGATGGTCAGTGCCTGGTCGAACTGGAACATGCGCATCGCGGTGGAAAGCTCCACCCCGATCCCGCCGGCGCCGACCAGACCCAGCACCACGGCCGAGCGGATCGCCTTTTCCACGCCGTACAGACTGGTCGCGGTCATCGAGGCCATCGACTCGGGGAGGATGGCGCCGAAGATCACCGAGAGCCGGCCCCCGCCGGTGGAGGTCAGCGCCTCGGACGGCCCCTTCGAGACCTCCTCCACGCGCTCGGAGAAGAAGCGCGCGCAAAAGCCGATGGTGTCCATGATGATGGCCAGGATCCCGGCCAGCGGGCCGAGCCCGACCGCGACGACGAAGATCAGCGCCCAGACCAGTTCCGGGATGGTGCGCATGGTGGCCACGATGGTCCGGCTGAGGGTCCGAACCAGACGGTTCGGGGCGGTGTTCGAGGCACACAGCAGGGCCATCGGCACGCTCAGGATGACACCGACCGTCACGCCTGGCGCCGTGATGACGTCGGCATGACCGTTCTCGCGCTCTGCGTGTCATGTAAACGGAGCGTCTTCCGGACGTAACGGGGCTGCCATTCGGCCCCGGTAGCTTCTGTTCCTGCCAATTTCAATGACGGGAGGGACAGAACGTGAAAGGCATTAAGTACACCGTAAATACCGCATTCATCCTCGGCCTGGGGGTTGCAGTTAGCGCCCCGGCCTCGGCTGATCTGACGTTCGATCCACGCGGTCGTCTGCATCTGGACGCTGCTATGCACAACACTGACAACCTCGGAGAGGAAGCCTTTCAGGACGGGTTCCTGGTGCGGCGTGCGCGTCTTGGTGGCAGTGGTGATCTGGGTGGCCGCTGGGGCTATCAGATCGAGTTTGATTTCGCCGGTGGCAGCATCAGTTACAACGATCTCAAGATCTCGTATGACACGGATGCCGGTACACTCCAGATGGGTCAGTTCAAGGTGCCGCAGGGCATGGAAACACTGACCAGTTCCAATCGCATGACTTTCATCGAGCGGGCTTCATCTCAGGTTTTCACCGATTCCCGTCGCATCGGTGTCGGATTCGATCAGTCCGGTGATAACTATCACTATTCCGTGATGGGGTACTCGCACTCCATCGAAGGGGATCCGGATGGCGACGCACCGCTGGGCGCCGCCGGCCGCGTGACTTTCAATCCGGTTCGCGGCGATCAGGTCGTCCACCTTGGTGGTTCCCTGTCCCACGAACGCATTGCCAGCAATGCGCGCGAGGGCAGCGTGCGCTTTCGTGATCGTCCGGAATCTCGCCCGACCGAGGGGAATCGCCTGATCGATACGGGCAGCATCGATGCCCGCTCCACCACCAAGGCGGGCCTGGAGCTCGGTTTTCTCACCGGACCGTTCCACGCCAGCGCGGAATACATGCGGGCCGAGGTGGATCGTGACTCCGGTTCGGACGTCAGCTTTGATGGCTGGCATGTCCAGGCCGGCTGGGTCCTGACCGGCGAGACGCGTGGCTATCGTCCGACCGGTTTCCGCACCGTCGAGCCCGAGCGCTCGTCCGGTGCGTGGGAGATCGCCGCGCGTTACAGCTCGGTGGATCTGGGAGATTCCGGGATCCTGGGAGGGGAGCAGAAGAATTTCACTCTGGGGGTGAACTATTACGTCAATCCCAATCTGCGCTTCATGGCGAACTACGTGATGGTGGATGTGGATGACAGCGATGCCGTGGACGCCCTTTCGGAAGGCGCCTTCCGCGACGACAGTCCGGACATCTTCCTCGCCCGCATGCAGTACAGCTTCTGATCCCCTCGTAACGTCTTCGGGGACCTTCGGCCACCGGACATCCCGTCCGGTGGCCTTTTTTGTGCGCGCCAGAACGGTGAGCCACTCAGGGCGCAGCCCCGTCGCCGCTGGCCAGGGTGAGCGCCTGAGGCTGGGCCAGCAGCAGCGCTTCGTCAGCGACCTTCAGCCATTCGCCGCGGCTGGCCTCCAGCCGATGATCGTCGGCATTGATGGTCTGAGCGTGTACATTGATCAGTGTTTCCCTGGAGAACGGAAATGACGCATGTGTTGCCGGGCGATGACGACTCGGTAACACGGACGTTCAAGAACGGGAGGGGGTCATGTCGAGCTGTCTTTTGCGTGTCGCGGGGACGTTGTCCGTGCTCCTGCCCCTGGCAGGGCTGGCGGACGAGCCCGTGGTGCTGGATCCGGTGGAGGTGTCGGCGCCGCGGTTGACGACACCGCTGGCGGAGCTGCCGGCATCGGTCAGCCGGGTGGACGGGCGTCAGGCCACCGAGGCGCGTCAGGGGCTGCAGCTGGACGAGGCCCTCAACCGGGTGCCCGGGCTGTATGCGCAGAACCGCCACAACTTCGCTCAGGACGTGCGGATCTCCATCCGCGGCTTCGGCTCGCGGGCGCCGTTCGGCGTGCGCGGGCTGCGCATCCTGCAGGACGGGATCCCCGAGACCACGCCGGACGGGCAGTCGCAGGTGGATGCGATCGACCTGCTGAACATCCGCGACATCGAGGTGCTGCGCGGGCCCAGCGCGGCGCTGTACGGCAATGCCTCCGGCGGGGTGATCTCGGTTCGCACCCGGGACGGCAGCGAGCCGCGCGGGCATGGGGGCGGGGCGCTGGCAGGCTCGCACGGGTTTCGTCGGCTGGAGGCGACCAGCGAGGCGGATCTCGGCGGGCACCGCTACTCGCTGACCGCGCATGATTTCCGCATGGATGGCTACCGCGACCAGTCGCGGGCGGAAAAGCGCTATCTGCGCCTGCATACGGCAAGCGAACTGGGCGCGGGCACGCTGCGTGCCCACCTGCGCTACCTGGACGCCCCGCGCACCGACGACCCGGGCGGGCTGACCCGTGACGAGATGCGTTCGGACCGGCGCCAGGCGGCGCCGTTCGCCGAGTCGCTGGATGCGACCCAGGAGGCCGAACAGCTGACCGCCGGGCTGCGCTGGGAACAGCCGGTGGGTGAGCTGGATCTGCGCGTCGGCGGATTCTGGACGCAGCGCGACTACGCCCAGCAGCTGCCGTTCCCGGGGTCGAGCCGGGTGGCATACGAGCGCGACTTCTACGGGCTGAATGCCCAGCTGGAAGGCGATCTCGGGCCGACGCGCTGGCTGGCGGGCGTGGATCTGGAGGAACAACGCGACGAGCGGACGCGACGCTGTTCCGCCGGACAGCTGTTCGACCGTGATCCCGAGGAAGATGACCAGGCTCCCGGCTGTTCCGCGGACCCGAATGATCCCGTCACCAATCTTGCCCTGGAACAGACCGAACGCGCCCGCACCCGCGGCGCCTTCCTGCATACCGACACCCTGCTGGGCGAGGACTGGAACCTGGTGCTGGGGGCGCGTCACGATCGAATCCGTTTCCGCATCGACGATGACTTCGCCGAGTCCGAGGAGATCGACGAGCCGGACCGTTCCGACAGCCGGACCTATCGCGAGGAGAGCCTGATGGCGGGGCTGGTGTGGCATTTCCGCCCGGGGCAGCGGGCGTGGGTGAACGTGGCCACCAATTTCGAGACCCCGACCTTCACCGAATTCGCCAATCCCGGGGGCGGAGGCGGCTTCAACCCGGACCTCGAGCCGCAGAAGGCGCGCAGCCTGGAGCTGGGCTGGCGTGGGGAAGGCGATGCCCTCGGCTGGGAGGCGGTGCTCTGGAGCACCCGGGTGCGCGACGAGATCGCCCCGTTCGAGGAGCCGAACCAGGCCGGGCGTACCTTCTACACCAACGCCGGGCGCACCGCGCGCGACGGGCTGGAACTGGCGCTGGACTGGCAGGCGACGCCGCAATGGAGTTTCAGCGGGGCGCTGACCCTGAACGACTTTCGCTATCGTGATTTTGTCGACAGCGAGGGCGAGCGCCAGGATGGCAACCGTCTGCCCGGGCTGCCACGCGAACAGCTGTTCCTGGAGGCCGACTGGCGCGACGGTCCCTGGTTCGTCACCGTGGATGCCCTGCACGCCGGGGCGCGCTACGCCGATGACGCCAACGACGAGCGCGTCGGCTCGCAGACCACGGTCAACCTGCGCGCCGGGCGTGAGTGGACGCGCAACGCCGCGAACATCGAGACCTTCGTTGGCGCGAACAATCTGCTGGATGCCGACAACATCGACAATATCCGCATCAATGACGGCAACCGGCGCTACTACGAACCCGCTCCGGGCCTGACCCTGCGCGCGGGTCTGCGGGTGACCTTCGGGGATTAACCCCGGCGGTCGGGCGGATCGTCGGGGCCATCGGGTCCGCCGGGGCCATGCTCGTCGCGGTGTCGGGGCGGTTCGATCTCGTCGAGGCGACCCTGCTCGATCTTGCGCAGGGTCTCGGCATCGGTGGGGTCGTCGGGGTCTTCTTCCCAGTCGTAGCGGTGCGCCACCGGGAAGGGATCGCGGCGGTACAGGAACCAGCCGCAGACCGCGCCCACGGTCGCGCCGAACAGATGTGCCTCGAACGAGACCCTCGGTGCGGTCGGAAACACACCCCACATCATGCTGCCGTAGAGGAACAGCACGATGATCGTCAGGGCGATGGACAGCGCATCGCGGCGGCGGATGCCGATGACCACAGCAAAGAACATCAGGCCATGGGTCAGGCCGCTGGCGCCGATGTGCAGGCCCTCGCGGGCGAACAGCCAGACCCCCAGCCCGCCCATGATCCAGATCAGCGGGACCGCGGTGCGCGTGGCCTGCGGGAAGCCGTAGAGCGTGAGGATGCCCAGCACCCAGAGGGTGGGGGCGTTGGCCATCAGGTGCCCCCAGGATCCGTGGATCAGGGGCGAGGTGAAGATCCCCAGCGCGCCGACGCCGTCGCGCGGCAGGATGCCCAGACGCGAGAAATCCGCGCCCAGCACCTCCTGCAGGGCGTGGATCAGGACCAGGGCCATCACCCCGACAAAGGGCCACAGCAGCGCGCGCCGGAAGCGTTCGCGATCGGCCGCGGGGTCCGTCGGGGGTGCCGGGCGTCGCAGGTTCAGCATCGAACAAGACTGCCACGGGGGCGTGACGGGGAACAATGCACCGCCCGGGGCAGCGGTTTCGGGTCCGCGCGGGCAGCCCCGGCGGCGGACCCGGCTACCCCCGGGGCCGGCGTTCAGAGGCGGAACTGCGCCAGGGCGCGCTGGATCTCGCTTTCCACCTGCTTGAGCTCGTCGGAGGCCGCGCTGACGCGGTCGGCGGTCTCGGCGGACTGGTCGGCGCCGTCGGAGATCTGCACGATGGTGCGGTTGATGTCCTCGACCACCGTGGTCTGCTCGCGCGCCGCGACGGCGATCTGATCCGTCATCTCGGAGATGGTGTCCACCGACTGGCGGATCTGCTGCAGCGCGCCGTTCACTTCGGCGGTGTGTTCCATGGTGGTCTCCGCCTCTTCCTGGCCCTTCTTCATCACCGAGACCGCGTTGTTGGTGGCGCTCTGCAGCCGCGAGATCATGCCCTCGATCTCGTCGGTGGACTCCTGGGTGCGGGTGGCGAGCTTGCGCACCTCGTCGGCGACCACCGCGAAGCCGCGGCCATGTTCGCCGGCGCGGGCCGCCTCGATCGCGGCGTTCAGCGCCAGCAGGTTGGTTTGCTCGGCCACTCCTCGGATCACCTCGAGGATGGTGCCGATCTGGCGGGAATCCTCGCCCAGGTTCGAGACCGTGTCGGCGGCCTGTTCCACCGTGCCCAGCAGGGAGGACATCGAGGCCACGTTGCGTTCCATCACCTCCATGCCCTGGTGTACGGCGTTACCGGCCTCCTGGCCCGACTGCGAGGTGGCGTCGGTGTTGCGGGCGATCTCCTCGGCGCTGCTCTGCAGCTCGTTGATGGCGGTGGCCACGCGTTCGGTCTCGTCGCGCTGGCGCGAAACCGCCTCGCGCGCCCCGTAGGCCTCCTGGTTCAGGTTGTCGGTGGCCTGACGCAGGGTCTCGGTGCTGCCACGGGCCTTGCCCACGGCACTGGCGATCTTGTCGGTGAAGCGGTTGAAGGCGCGCCCCAGCGCGGCAGTCTCCTTCAGTCCGTGCTCTTCCAGCCGGCGGGTCAGGTCGCCGTCGCCGTCGGCGATCTCCTCCAGCGCGGTGGACGAGCGGTTCATGGCCCGGCGGATGGTGATGATGATGGTGGCCGCGCCGGCCAGTCCGAGGATGATGCCCGCGATGGCCAGCACCATCTGCGCCACCTGGGTGTTGCGCATGGTGGTGGTCAGTTCACCGGCCCGGGTCTCCGCACGCCGGGTGATGGCCTCGCTGAGCCCATCCAGTTCCCCGCGGGCTTCCATCAGCAGCGGGCCGATTTCGGTGCGGATCATGTCGGCATCCTGGAATGCCTCGGGCGAGCCGTGGACCTCGAAGATGTCGTCCAGCGCACCCCGCAGGGTTTCCAGTGATCCGGCGAAATCTTCCAGCGCGATTTCCTGTTCGAAGTCCAGGGTGGCGGATTGCCCTTCGAGATCCTCCACGATGCTTTCCAGCTGGCCGAGATAGAGATTCACGTTCTGGACGAAGGCGTCGTCGCGGAAGGCGAGAAAGCCGCGCAGGTTCGAGGTGACCTGCAGTGCGCTCATGCGCAGGTTATGGAACTGCTGCAGACGTTCCAGGGAACGCTGGAACTCCGGCAGGTTGGTCTCGGCGTCGATCATCGTGGACGCCTGCTGCGCCATGGCGCGGGTGGCGGGATTGGCCCGCTGGTTGGC
Source organism: Thioalkalivibrio sp. ALE23 (assembly GCF_000378545.1). NCBI lineage: Bacteria > Pseudomonadati > Pseudomonadota > Gammaproteobacteria > Chromatiales > Ectothiorhodospiraceae > Thioalkalivibrio > Thioalkalivibrio sp. ALE23. The sequence goes on from NZ_KB900032.1 coordinate 108,140, forward strand.
GATGTCCAGCGCGGGCATGTTGGCGGCGTCGTCGGTGGCCAGTTCGGTCAGACGGTCGACGTGGCCGTGGAAGCGGTCGACGTGTTCACGGACCGCTTCGGCCGAGCGGGCCATGTCGCGGTCGGCCGCCACCACCGGGTCGTTGTTGAGCTCCCGTGCCGCGGCCTGCAGGGCGTCCATGGATTCCAGCCAGGCGTCATGGTGGCCCTGCTCGTCGCTCATCAGGTAGAAGCCCAGGAAGGCCGCGCTTTCCTGCAGTCGCTGCTGGACTTCGTTGACCCGGGCGACGGCCGGGTAATCTTCTCCGGTCAGGTTCTGTACGTCCCGGGCGCCGGTCTGCAGCGCATGCAGGGCCATGACCGAATTGATGACGAGGATCAGGACCACCAGACCGAAACCGGCCGTCAGCAGTCCGCGGATCGAAAACTTGTCCAGCATGAGTTGCTCCTCCGCCGGCGCCTCTGCGGGCGCTTGCTACCACCGCGTACGGGCGTACACGGAAAGGGTGACCCGCGGGTCGTGTCGTTTCTCCTGCTGTTACGGCAAAGATGCCCCGGAGTTGAGTGTTTTGTTGGCGGGCATCGGTTGCCGGGGCCGGGCAGCGGATGACTCGGCCCGGCGCTCGGAGAGGAGAGACGCGGGCGAGAGCTTCAGGATTCCAGTTCTTCCCAGCGCTGGTAGGCTTCTTCCAGCTCCTGTTCCACTTCGGCCAGGCGCGCCTGCAGTTCGCGCACGCGCTCGCCGTCCCGCTGAGTTTCGGGGTCGCAGAGGGCCTGGTTGATCGAGTCCTGCTCCGTCTCCAGCGCCTCGATGCGGCCCGGCAGGGCCTCCAGTTCGCGGGCATCCTTGTAGGAGAGCTTGCCCGAGCCCGAGCCCGAGGCCGAGGCCGCGACGGCGGGCTCCGGCGCCGGGGCGGTCCGGGTTGTGGCCCGGGATGCCGCGTCCGCGGCGGCCCCGGAGTCCGGCGCCGGGTCCCCCTCGATCAGGCGCCGGGTCACGCGCTCGGGCAGATCCGACCAGCCGCCGACGAACTCCTCGATGCTGCCATCGCCGGGGACCACCAGGGTGCTGGTGGCCACGTTGTCGAGAAATGCGCGGTCGTGGGTGACCACGATGGCGCTGCCCTTGTATTCGATCAGCAGCGACTCCAGCAGCTCCAGGGTCTCCACGTCGAGGTCGTTGGTGGGTTCGTCGAGCACCAGCAGGTTGGCCGGACGCAGGAACAGCTTTGCCAGCAGCAGGCGGTTGCGTTCGCCGCCGGACAGCGCGGAGACGGGCTGGCGGGCGCGCGCCGGCGGGAACAGGAAATCGCCCAGATAGCTCAGCACGTGCCGCGTCTCGCCGTTGACCGTTACCTGCTCGCGGCCCTCGCCCACGGCATCCTGCACCGTGGTCTGTTCGTCCAGGTGGGCGCGGGTCTGGTCGAAATAGGCGATGGTCAGCTGGGTGCCCAGCTTGACGGTGCCGGCCAGCGGCGGCAGATCGCCCAGCAGGCTGCGCAGCAGGGTGGTCTTGCCGGCGCCGTTGGGGCCGATCACGCCCAGGGTGTCGCCGCGCTGGAGCAGCAGGTTCACGTCGCGCAGCACCGGCTTGCCGGAGTGCCCGAAACTGGCGTGTTCGGCCTCGATCACCCGCTTGCCGGAGCGCTGTTCGGGGCTCAGCTGCATGCGCACCTGCCCCGCGCGTTCGCGGCGTTCCGCGCGTTTCTGACGCAGCTGCTGCAATGCGCGCACGCGGCCCTCGTTGCGCGTACGCCGGGCCTTGATCCCCTGGCGGATCCAGGCCTCCTCCTGTGCCAGCTTGCGGTCGAATTCCGCCTGCTGGCGGGCTTCGACCTCCAGCCGCTCGGCCTGACGCTCGCGGAACGCGGCGATGGACGGCGGGTGTTCGTACAGCTGGCCCCGGTCCAGCTCGAGGATGCGGGTGGCCACGTTCTCCATGAACTGGCGGTCGTGGCTGATGAACACCACGGTCATGCGGCTTCCGGTCAGAAAGCCCTCCAGCCAGCGGATCGCGGCCACGTCCAGGTGGTTGGTGGGCTCGTCCAGCAGCAGGATGTCGGGATCGCGCACCAGTTCGCGGGCCAGCCACACCCGGCGCCGGAGCCCGCCGGACAGGGTGGCGAACTCCGCCTCCGGGTCCAGCTCCAGCCGCGACAGGGTGGTCTCCACCCGGTTCTGCAGGCTCCAGCCGTCGATCGCGTCCAGCTGCGCCTGCACCGGCCCCATCTTTTCCAGCGCCTCGGGGTCGCCACCGGCCGCCGCCTGGCTCAGGTGATGAAAGCGTTCCAGCAGCCGCCCGGACTCGCCCAGGCCTTCGGCGACCACGTCGAACACGCTCCCCTCGATGCCCGGCGGCAGCTCCTGGGTCAGCCACGCGACGGTCAGCCCGTCGCGGCGGGTGATGTCGCCGGCATCCGGCTCCACCTCGCCGGCGAGGATGCGCAGCAGGGTCGACTTGCCCTCGCCATTGCGCCCGGCGATCGCCACCCGCTCGCCGGGCTCCAGGCTCAGCCCGGCGCCGTCCAGCAGCGAGGCCATGCCATAGGCCAGGTGGATGTCGCGCAGGGTGATCAGGGCCATGTTCAGACCTCCTTCATGCGCCAGGCGCTCAGGGCCCCGGCCAGACTCATCAGCGCCAGTACGAAGATGGCGAATTCGGTGCCGGCCAGCTGGGCCACCAGGCCGAACAGGCCCCCGACCAGCAGCAGCACGCCGATGACCGTGTTGCTGACCGCGGTGAAGGCCGCGCGGGTCTCCTGCGTGGCCATGTCGACCAGATAGGTCTTGCGCCCCAGCCGCACGCCGGCGTGGCTGATGCCCAGCAGGAAGAACAGCACCGCGTGCACCCAGCCCATGTCCAGCAGGGCGGCTTCGGCCGGGGCGAACCAGCTGCCCAGGGCGACGACGAAGCCCAGCAGCGTGGCCAGTCCGCCGGACAGCACCAGCACCCCGCGCGAGGAACGGTCGGACATCCGGCCCCACACCGGCGCGCTGAGCGCGGACGCGAGCCCGCTGGCGAGGATCAGCAGGCCCAGGGTTGCCAGTGCCCCCTCGGTCGCATCCTCGGCCAGCAGCACGTAGAACGGCAGCGCCAGCGCGGTGCTCATCAGCAGTGCGCGGGTCAGCACGAAGTGGCCGAAGGCGCGGTCGCTCCACAGCAGGCGCAGCGAGCGCAGGGCCTCGCCGAATCCGTTGACGCCCCCTTCGGTAGCGCCCGGATCCTCGTGCAGGCGGGCGAACACCGCCGCCGCGATCCACCACGCGCCGGCCGAGGCCGCCAGCAGGGCCACGAACAGGCCGACACCGGCATCGTCCAGGCTGGCCAGCGTCAGGTACCCGCCCAGGGCCAGGGTGAAGAAGCCGGCGGCCGAGGCGGCGTAGCCCATTACCGTGCCGCGGCGCTGCTTGGCGATGGTCTTGCCCAGCACGTCCTTGGACGCCACCGAGTTGATGCCGCGGGACAGCGCAAACACGATCAGCAGGGCGATGATGGCCCAGCCCGCGGCGGCCCCCTCCAGGGTCAGGGCGGTGATGGCCATGCCCGCGACCGCAAACCCGGACAGCGCGCTGCCCAGCACCCAGAACCCCTTGCGGATGGCGCGGCGGCGGATCGAGGCGGCCACGAACAGCTGCGGCAGCAGCGAGCCCGATTCACGGATGGGGACCAGGAAACCGGCGAACGCGGCCGGGGCCCCCAGCGCGCTCAGCAGCCAGGCGAGGACCAGGCGCGCGGAGGCCAGTTCGTCGCCGATCTTGGACAGGGTATTGGCGACCAGGTGGACGAAAAAATTGCGTGGCTGCGCGTTGCACGCCCCCTCGGGGATGTCCTTGCAGGCACGGGCATCCTCGTCGCCGGCGATGGTCTCGTACAGGCTGACGAGGGGGCGTCGGCGTTTGTCGCGATCGGTCTCGGTCATGCAGTCCTTCCGTTGTGTCGCCCGTCATTGCGGGGCGCCGAGGGCGCCGTGACAATCTCCGGACACCGACAGGGCGTTCGGCTCGGGTGCCTCCGCAGAAAAGATTGCCACGGCGCCTGCGGCGCCTCGCAATGACCGGGGTCGGGTTCCGGCGTAACGTTCTACCGCCGCCCGGCCAGCGGGTCGTCGGGGTCGACGCTGTCGCGGAAGGGCTTGCGGCGGTCGAGGTTGGTCAGCTGGTACACGTTGCCCAGCCAGTTGTTGATGACCGCCAGCGCGGTGTCGTGCCAGGTGTTGTCCAGGCGGTCCAGCAGCAGCGCCTCGGGCAGGGCCGGGATCTCGGTGCAGTGCTCCAGCGCCGCCTCCACGTGCTCGCGGTGTTCATCGAGGATGGCGGCCGCCTGCGGCATCAGGTAGTTCTCCGGCAGCGGCGGGTAGGCCTTGCGGTCGCCCTCGATGTAGCGCACCACTTCGCGCTTGTATTCCTTGAGCAGGCTGATCGAGTCGTACTCCGGATGGCCCTGGAAGAAGACCATGCGGAAACCGTCCGGCGAGGCGCCCAGATGGATGCCGGCTTCCTCGCTTTCCACCAGCACGCGCAGGCCGTGACGTTCGAACTGCTCGCGGGTGACCTTGTTGTAACGCGAGTGCGGCACGTCGAAACGGGTGTTAACCCCGGTGACCAGCGGGTGCCCGCGGTCCACCACCCGGTGCGGGAATACGCCCCACAGTTTCTCGCCCATGTGCTGGCGGTGTTCGTCGTAATGCGACTGCAGCACCGCATGGGTCGCGAGACAGGAGCACAGCGTGGAGGTCACGTTCTCCCAGGCCCAGTCCACCACCTCGGCCAGCGGCTCCCAGAACGGCTCCAGGGCCAGATCCGGCTGGGTCACGTTCGCCCCGGTGATGATCAGCGCATCCAGGCCTTCTTCCTTGAGCTTGTCGAAGTCCTCGTAGTAGTTCTCGACGTGCTCGCGCCCCTTCCGGCCGCGCTTGAGCTGCGGCAGCGTGAACGGATGGATGTAGAACTGCGCGATCTGGTTGCTCTCGCCGATCAGGCGAAAGAACTGGCGCTCGGTGGCCGCCAGCGCGGCATCCGGCATCATGTTCAGCAGCCCGATGTGCAGCGCGCGAATCTCCTGCTGGCGGGCGAAATCGTTCGGCAGGACCGATTCGCCCTCGCTGCGCAGGCGTTCGAAGGTAGGGAGTTCGGAGTGTGCAACCAGGGGCATTACAGTCGCCTCTCGCGTTCCAGGGCCATGCAGACCAGCTCGTCGAAGTCGGCGGCATTACGCACCCGGGCCACCTCGGTGGTGCTGACGGTGTAGCCCCAGGTCTCGGCGATCTGTTCGTAACGCGGCAGGCGCGCGCGGAACAGGCGCGAGAACACCCAGCGCACGAAGGCATCGGGGTCGATCTGGGCGACGTAGTCCAGCTCCTCGATGCGCATGTATTCGGCCAGCTGCTGGTCGAGGAAGGCCTCGCGGTAGTACAGCGGCTTGGGGTTGGACTCGGCGCGTTCGATCAGTTCGCGCTCGTCCTCGTCGGTGGCCTGGATATACAGGATGATCGTGTGTTCGGCCAGAGTCTCCAGTACGCCCGGGGTGTCCAGCTCGCACACCGACCCCCCCGCGTCGTTGACGAAATGCGGGTAGCCGAACAGGGTGCGCGCCTTCTGGATGAAGTCCGGGACATCCAGCATCGCCTGCACCTCGGCCTCGTGGTGGAGGGCCTGACGGCGCTTGAACTCGGTCAGTGGCAGCCCGCCCTGTTCCGGATTCCCCAGCTTGCCCAGGAAGCTGGAGACCGGGTGCAGGTTGTTGAATGTGATGTTATTGATGATCTGGATGGAATCCGAACGCAGAAGCTCGCGCAGGAACGGCACCTGCATCGCCTGGGACTTGATGTTGTCCAGGATCGGCTCGTTCAGGTAGCGCGTACCGATGCGGTAGTCGCCGGAGTAATGGAACCATTCCTCGTGGCGCAGTATGTTGGCCAGCCGCGTCTTGCCGACACCGGACATCCCCAGCAGGGTGATGCGGCGGCCGTCCAGTTCGCGGTACTCGTCCGGGGTCAGGCGCATGCGATCGGGGTCCCTCTAGCGACGCAGGATGAAGAGCACACCGGCAGCCAGCGCCAGGGCGCTCATGACGTAGTGATCGTACTGGAACTGCAGCCCGAGCAGGCCGCGCAGGCCGTACAGCACGAGCCAGATCCCCAGCAGGATGTTGCCGACAACGCGCATCTCAGACCTCGCGCAGCAGCTGGCTGACCGACTTGAACTCCGCGGCGCGGGCATCGCCCAGCCATTCGAACAGCACCGATTCGTGATTGGTGATGATCGCCCCCGCCGCGCGCAGGCGCTCGAGGCCGTTGCCGCGCAGCTCGGGGTTGCGCGAGCACACCGCATCGGCCGCCACGAACACCGTGACCCCGGCATCCAGCAGGTCCAGCGCGGTCTGGGTCACGCACACGTGGGTCTCGGCACCGCCGATGACCACGCTGTGGCAACCCGCCAGGCGCTGCTCCAGGGCCGCCTCGCCGCAGCAGGAGAAGGCGGTCTTGTCGGTCACGGTGGCCAGATCGCCGAGATCCTCGAGCGCGGAGCGCAGTGGTTCAACGGTGTCGCCCAGCCCCTGCGGATACTGGCGCGACACCTCCACCGGAATACCCAGCTGGCGCGCGGCTTCCACCAGCCGCCCGGCGTTGCGCACGGTGCGTTCACGATCGGTTTCCGGCATCGCCGCCATCAGCCGCTCCTGCAGGTCGACCAGCAGCAGCGGCGAGCGTTCGGAGCGCTCGCAGCGAGCTCGCGCAGCCCCGTTCATCACTCCAGCATGGCGTCGATGGATTCGAGGTCTTCCTCGGCCAGCTGACCCGCCGCGCGTTCCAGGCGCAGGGTGTTGGCGAGGAACTCGTAACGCGCCTCGGCGAAGTCGCGCTCGGCGCCGAATACTTCGCGCAGGGCCAGCAGGACGTCCACCTGGGTGCGGGTGCCGACCTCGAAGCCGGCCTCGGCCGCCTCGAACGCGGCCTGGGTCGATTCCAGTGCCCGGTTCAGTGCGCGCACGCGGGATTCGGCGGCCACCGAGGCGAGATAGGCGTTGCGGGTGTCGCGCCGGGTCATGCGCTCGACCTGCGTCTGCCCCTGCTGCGCGGCCTGGAAGTCCTCGCGCGCCTGACGGGTCATCGCCGTGACCCGGCCGCCGGTGTACAGCGGGATCTCCAGACGGATGCCGATCTGAGCTTCGGTGGAGTCGTTGAACTGGGAGCTCTGGCCGGGAGGCATGGCTGGTTCGTCCACCGAATGAAAGCGGTTTTCGCTGACTGAGGCGTTGAGGCCGAGACGAGGAAGACCTTCGGCCCGCTGGCGGTCGATCTGCTCGCGCGCGGTCTCGGTGGCGAGGCGCTGCGCGGCCAGCTCCAGGTTGTTCTCCAGGGCACGCTGCACCCACGCCTCGGCATCCCGCGGCTGCGGCAGCTGGAGTTCGGCATCGGGGGCCAGGGTATCGAGTTCGTCCCAGTAGCGGTTGGTGATCAATGCCAGCTGTTCGCGGGCCACGTCCAGTTCGTTTTCGGCGCCGATGCGCTGGGCCTCGGCCAGGTCGCGCTGGGCGCGGGCTTCCTTTACGTCGGTGCTGGCGATCAGGCCGACGTCGAAGCGGCGTTCGGTCTGCTCCAGCTGGCGCTCGATGGCCTCCAGTTCGGCGACGCTGAATTCCAGGCCTTCCTGGGCCACGAGCACGTCAAAATAGGCTTCGGACACCCGCAGCATCAGGTCCTGGCGCGCGGCATCGCGTTCCGCCTCGGCCCGGGCGATCTCCAGGTCGGCCTGGCTCAGTTCCACGTAGTTACGCCGGTCGTAGATGCTCTGGTCCAGCAACAGCGCAAAACGGCTCTGCCGCCCATCGGTGCTGTCGCGTCCGTCCGGGTCGTTGTAGAACGCACCGCCTTCGATCTCGCCGCGCAGCTGGGGCAGGAGACCGGAGCGGGCGGCCGGGCGATTCTGCAGGGCACTGCGGTATTCCGCCTCGGCGATCTGCAGTTCGGCGTCTTCTTGCGCGGCCTGTTCGTAGACTTCCATCAGGCTCGCGCCCTGGGCGGGGGCGGCCGTGAACAGGGCGAGACCGGCGGCGGCGATCAGGGGATGCAGTCGTTTCATGGCGATTCGATTCCGGGCTGGCGAAGTTCTCGATACTAGCAAAGCCCGCCGCCGAAGGCGGGCGGGCCCGGTGGATCCGCGGGTTTCGCGGGATCTAGAACTCGAAGGCCGGACGCGGCTCGAACCCGGCCAGCGGCGGCACGCGGGTTTCGAAAAGGTCCTCGTGCCGGGTGTTGTCCTCGGTGGTGCGGGTGATCAGGCGCGCTTCCATGATCGGCGGTTCCCCGGTGATCACGAACAGGCGGCCGCCCAGGGCGAGGAATTGTTCGAGGAAATCGTCGTATTCGGTCATCGCCCCGTTAAGCGCGATGACGTCGTAGCGTTCGCGCGGGGGGCGCCAGCCCGGGGTCACCGTTCCGGTGCGCGGGGCGGCATTGGTGAGCCCCAGGTCGTGCAGGCGGTTGCGCGCGGCCAGACGCAGGTCGTCATGGCGATCCACGCTGTCTACATGCGCAGCCAGGCTCGCGAGGCAGGCGGTGGCATAGCCGGAACCGGTGCCGATCTCCAGCACGGTGTCGGTGGGCTGCGGGGCGACCGCCTGCAGCATGCGTCCGATGACGCGCGGCGGCAGGGTCTCCTCGCCGTGGCCCAGGGGGATCTCCGTGTCGGCGTAGGCCAGGGCCTGGTAGGGCTCGGGCATGAAGCGCTCGCGCGGCAGCGTCTCCATCACCCCCAGCACGCGCATGTCCAGCACGTCCCAGGGACGTACCTGCTGTTCCACCATGTTCATCCGGGCCTTGGCGAAATCCATTGCGGGATCCTCTGTGCGGCAACGAACCGTGAAGAGTACGGCCGCTGCGCGTTGCAGGCAAGTGGTGCCGGTTTCAGTCTTTGGCCAGCGCGTCGGCGATTGCGCGGATGCGCTCGTGGCGCAGAGCCTCGCCCAGCTGCGGGCCCTGGTGGCCGGCCTCGATCAGGGGTTGCGGGCTGACGGCCGCGGCGGCCTCCACGGCGCGGCGCAGAGCGTCGGCCTGGGGGTAGGGGCGCTCCTCCCAGCCGGTGCGCCCGCGGAAGTCGGCCTCGACCGCCAGCAGGAAGGGCTCGACGTTTTCCGGGCGGCGCAGGGCATCCAGGCCCTCGATCAGTTTCATCACGGTCTTCGGGCGCAGTTCGAACAGGCGATGCGCGAGGCCGTGATGGCGCGCCACCCGGATCGCGAGGTCGCGGTAGCGCCGGGGAATGCGCAGGCGTTCGGCGAGCGCCTTGATGTGGGTGACGCTGCGTTCCTCGTGCCCGTGGTGCGCGGGCAGGATGTCCTCCTGGGTATCCGCCTTGCCCAGATCATGAGTCAGCGCGGCGAAGCGGACCTCGGGCGCGTCGCTCAGGCGCGTGGCCTGGTCCAGCACCATCAGGGTGTGTACGCCGGTGTCGATCTCGGGATGGTATTTCGCTGGCTGGGGTACGCCGAACAGCCGTTCCAGTTCCGGCAGCAGTACCTCCAGCGCCCCGCATTCGCGCAGCACCTCGATGAACCGGCGCGGAGCGGGGCTGGCCAGGGCCTTTTCGAACTCGGCCCAGACGCGTTCCGGTACCAGGGCGTCAACTTCCCCCGAGGCGACCAGCTCGCGCAGCAGGGCGCGGGTCTCGTCGGCGATCTCGAACCCCCAGGGGGCCAGCTGGGCGGCGAAGCGTGCCAGACGCAGCAGGCGTACCGGGTCTTCGGCGAAGGCCGGGGAGACATGCCGCAGGATGCGGTTTTCCAGGTCATCGCGGCCGCCGAACGGGTCGATCAGCTCGCCGCCGTCGTCCTCGGCCATGGCGTTGATGGTGAGGTCGCGCCGTTCCAGGTCCTGTTCCAGCGGGACATCGGGGGCGGCGTTGAACTGGAAGCCGTGGTAGCCGCGCGCGGTCTTGCGCTCGGTGCGGGCGAGGGCGTATTCCTCCTGCGTCCGCGGATGGAGGAACACCGGAAAGTCGCGCCCCACGGCACGATAGCCGGCCGCTTCCATGGCCTCGGGCGTGGCGCCCACCACTACGTAATCGCGTTCACTGACCGGGCGGCCCAGGAGCCGGTCGCGGACCGCGCCACCGACCAGATAGATGTGCATCCCGGACGCGGGCGCCTCAGTCGCGCTCGTAGCTGGTGCGCAGCTGCTGCATGCGCGCCTCGCGGCCGCCCTTGCCCAGATAGGTGGGCGCAATGCTCTCCAGCCGTGTGGGGCAGTGCAGGGTCTGTCCGGCGCATACGCTGTCGATCGACAGCGAGGCGAGGTTGTCGCGCGACAGCGGCTTGCCCGGCACGTACTCCAGGACGTTCGCCTGCAGGCGGCCCGCCCAGTCCGGCAGGCCGAGGACCGGGCGCCGGTGGCCGGAGACCCGGCCGACGTAGCGCACCAGTTCGCCCAGGCCGTATTCCCGCGGGCCGCACAGTTCGAACCCCTGACCGAAAGTCCCCGGATCGTTCAGGGCCGCGGCGAAGTGGTCGGCCACGTCGCCCACGAACACCGGGGCGAAGCGTGCTTCGGCGCGGGCCAGCGGCATCATCGGGGAGAAGCGCAGCAGGGTGGCGAAGCGGTTGAGGAAGCTGTCCTCCGGGCCGAAGATTACCGACGGGCGGAACACCGTGACCGGGAAGGCCGTGGCCGCGAACACGGCCTGTTCGGCCTCGCTCTTGGTCCGCAGGTAGTGGCTGGGCGGGTCCGGCATGTCGGCCTTCAGCGCGCTCATCTGCAGAAAGCGGCGCACGCCCTGGCGCTCGGCGGCGGCCAGGGCCTTTTCCGTCAGCTCGGTGTGAGCGCGGCGGAAGCCGGAGCCGTCGTGGCCGCGCTCGTTGAGGATCCCGACCAGGTTGATCACGGCATCCTGGTCGCGCAGGACCCGGTCGAGATCCTCCGGGTCGTGGACGTTGCCGGCGATCAGGTCGACCTCGGGGTTCACCATGAGCTCGCGGTGACGGTGCGGGTGGCGCGTCACCACGCGTACATTCAGTCCACGGTCGATCAGCCGCGCCACGATGTGGTGCCCGACGAAGCCCGTTCCGCCCAGCAGGCAGACGTTGCGAATCGAGAGAGTCGACATGATTGCGAAGGCCCTTACCGAATACGGATGTGTGCGTCTTATACTCGGCTGTGGGCGCGTGATCAATCCACCCGGGCGGGCGCTGGCCCGGCGAGTCCCGAGAGAGAGGCCCGAAGATGACTGAACTGACTGCCGTCAATCCGGCCACCGGCACGGTGCTGGCGAGTTACCCGCGGTTGGATGCCGCCGGCGTGGAGGCCGCGCTGCAGGGCGCGGTGGACGCCCGCGCGGCCTGGGCCCTGCAGCCGGTGCACGAACGGGCCGCCCTGCTGCGCGAGCTGGCCGCGGTCCTGCGCGGGCGCCGGGAGGAGCTGGCGGTGACCGCGACCCGCGAGATGGGCAAGCGGCGGGTCGAGGCGCTGGCCGAGGTGGAGAAATGCGCGGTGGCCTGCGAATACTACGCCGAGCACGGGCCGGGCTTCCTGCTGGACGTCCCGGTGGCCACCGAGGCGGCCCGCTCGTACGTGGCCTGGCAGCCGCTCGGCACCGTGCTGCTGGTCATGCCGTGGAATTTTCCCTACTGGCAGGCCTTCCGCCAGGCCATTCCGGCGACCCTGGCCGGCAACACCGTGCTGCTCAAGCATGCCTCCAATGTGCCCGGCTGCGCGCAGGCGCTGGAGGAGGTGTTCCGCGCGGCCGGGTTCCCCGACGGGGTCTTCCGCAACCTGGCGGTGGGCTCCGATGCGGTCGAGGATCTGATCGCCGATCCGCGGGTGCAGGGCGTGAGCCTGACGGGTTCGGAGCGCGCCGGGCGTGCAGTGGGTGCGGCCGCGGGCAAGGCCCTGAAGACCTCGGTGCTGGAGCTGGGCGGTTCGGACGCCTTCATCGTCCTGCATGATGCGGACCTGGACACCGTGGTGCGCGAGGCCCTGCGCGGGCGGTTCCAGAACAACGGCGAGACCTGCATCGCGGCCAAGCGGTTCATCGTCGAGGAATCGATCGCCGAGGCCTTTGCGGAGCGTCTGAGCCGGGCGGTGGCGGACCTGCGCACGGGTGATCCGATGGAAGACGGGACGGATCTGGGCCCGCTGGCGCGCGGCGATCTGCGCGACGAACTGCACGACCAGGTGCAGCGCAGTGTCGCGGCCGGCGCGGTGTGCCGCACCGGCGGTCAGCCGCTGGAGGGCGAAGGCTTCTACTATGCGCCGACCGTGCTGGACCACGTCGAGCCGGGGATGGCGGCGTTCGACGAGGAGACCTTCGGGCCGGTCGCCGCGATCACGCGGGCCGCGGATGCCGCGGCGGCGGTGGAGCTGGCCAACCGCTCGCGCTTTGGTCTTGGCGGGTCGGTGTGGACCGCCGACGGCGCTCGCGGCGAGGCGCTGGCGCGGCAGCTGGAATGCGGCTGTGCGTTCGTGAACGCGGTGGTGAAAAGCGACCCGCGTCTGCCTTTCGGCGGGGTAAAGGATTCCGGCTACGGGCGCGAACTCGCGGATCTGGGGATCCGCGAGTTCGTGAATGCGAAGACGGTCTGGGTGGCCTGAGTCAGCCGCCGGTCATGGACATGAAGCGCATGACCTTCTCCGGGCGCTCGTTGAATTCGTGGCGCTCGGGTTTTAGCGCAATCGCCTCGAGGATCGCCTCTTCCAGCTCGGCATCGCTGCAGCCGTCGCGCAGCCGCGGACGCAGCGCCAGGCTGTGCTCGTTGCCCAGGCAGGTGTGGATGGTGCCGTCCACCGACAGCCGCACGCGGTTGCAGGTGTCGCAGAAATGCTGGGAGATCGGGGTGATGAAGCCGATCCGGATGTCCGTGCCCGCCACCTGTACATAGCGCGCCGGGCCGCCGCCGGGCATCACCCCGGGGATCAGCTCGAAACGCTGCTCCAGGTCGCGGCGCACGTCCTGCAGGTTCACGTAGTGGCCTTCGTTCGCCGCGCGCCCGGTGTCGCCCACCGGCATGGTCTCGATGAAGCGCAGGGTGAAGCCGTGCTCGATGCAGAAGTCGACCATGTCGCCGACCTCCGTATCGTTGATGCCGCCCATCACCACCATGTTGATCTTGATCGGATCGAGCCCGGCGCGCTTCGCCGCCATCAGCCCGTCCAGCACCTTCTCCAGCTTGCCGCCGGTCACGTCCTTGAAGACCTCCGGGCGCAGGGTATCCAGGCTGACGTTGATGCGCCCGACCCCGCCCGCGGCCAGCGCGTCGGCGTGCTTCGCCAGGCGCACCGCATTGGTCGACAGCGAGATGTCGTCGATCCCCGGCAGGGCGTTCAGGCGTGCGGCCAGGTCCGGGAGTTCGTGACGCACCAGCGGCTCGCCGCCGGTCAGGCGCACCCGCCGGGTGCCGAGGCGCCCGAAGGCCGCCATCACCCGCTCGATCTCGTCGAAGGTCAGCCAGTGCTCGGGCACTTCGAAATCGCGAAAGCCCTCCGGCATGCAGTAAAAGCAGCGCAGGTCGCAGCGGTCGGTGACCGATACGCGCACGTATTCGATCTTCCGGCCAAAGGGATCCACCAGTCCGCGGTCGTTCATCCAGGCCCCCGGCCTCGGGCGAGGCGTTATGTTTGCGAGGGAACATCGTAGCCCATGCGGCGGGTCGCGCGGAAAATGCCCAGTTCCGGCACGAGAATAAATAAATTCTTTCTGGGATTAATATGGGTTATCCGAGCATAAGTACTTCTCGTTGGCCAAGCCTTCCGGCGGGGTCCACAATACGCCGTGGACAACTGAACCGACAGTCAACGAGGTCGCGCCCATGAGTGCCCTGCCCGAATTCGAAGATCACGGCAAGCAGGAGATCAAGTACACCACCTGTTACATGTGTGCCTGTCGCTGTGGCATCAAGGTCACCGTGGAGGACAACAAGGTCCGCTACATCCAGGGGAACCGGCATCATCCGATCAACAAGGGCGTGCTCTGTGCCAAGGGCAACGCCGGGATCATGAAGCAGCAGTCCCCGGCCCGCCTGCATCAGCCGATGCGCCGCAAGCCGGGCACCGAGCGCGGCGCCGGCGAGTTCGAGCCGATCTCCTGGGACGAGGCCATCGACACCCTGTCCGAGCGCCTGAAGAAGATCCGCGAGACCGATCCGCGCAAGCTGGCGTTCTTTACCGGCCGTGACCAGATGCAGGCCCTGACCGGCCTGTGGGCGACCCAGTTCGGCACCTACAACTGGGCGGCCCACGGCGGCTTCTGTTCGGTGAACATGGCCGCCGGCGGCCTGTACACCACGGGCTTTGCCTTCTGGGAATTCGGCGACCCCGACTGGGACCGCACCAAGTACCACATGCTGTGGGGCGTGGCCGAGGACCATGCCTCCAACCCGATCAAGATCGGGCTGGAGAAGCTCAAGCGCAACGGCGGCAAGTTCGTGGCCATCAACCCGGTGCGCACCGGCTATCAGGCGATCGCCGACGAATGGGTGGGCATCAAGCCCGGCACCGACGGCCTGTTCGCGCTGTCGATGCTGCACGTGCTGCTGAAGAACAGCCAGTTCGACTGGGACTTCCTGGTGCGCTACACCAATGCCACCCAGCTGGTGGTGCATACCCCGGGGCAGCAGGGCGACGGCCTGATCCTGCGCGACGACAACGACAACCCGCTGGTCTGGGAGCTGGAGAAGGAAGACTTCGTCGACGGCAGCCAGGTGGACATCAAGCCGGCGCTGTTCGGCGAGTACACCGCCCCGGACGGCCGCCCGGTCAAGACCGTGATGACCCTGCTGGCCGAGCGTTATCTGGATGACGAGTACTCTCCGGAGAACACCGCCGAGATCACCGGCGTGCCGGCCGAGCAGACCGAGCGCCTGGCGCTGGAGATGGCCCACGTCGCGTTCAAGGAGACCATCGAGCTGGACGTCGAGTGGACCGACTCCTGGGGCCGCAAGCACGACAAGGTCGTCGGGCGTCCGGTGTCCATGCACGCGATGCGCGGCATCTCGGCGCACTCCAACGGCTTCCAGACCTGCCGCGCGATCCACTTCCTGCAGATCATGCTGGGTTCGGTGGACTGCCCCGGCGGTCACCTGGCCAAGCCGCCGTATCCCAAGCACGTCCCGCCGGGCATCAAGCCGGCGAAGGAATGCGCGCCGAACACCCCGCTGAAGAGCCCGCCGCTGGGGTTCCCGACCGCGCCGGAAGACCTGGTGATCGATGACGACGGCAACCCGCTGCGCATCGACAAGGCCTTCTCCTGGGATGCGCCGATCTCCAACCACGGCATGATGCACATGGTCGTGACCAACGCGGTCAAGGGCGACCCGTACCCGATCGACACGCTCATCTTCTTCATGGCGAACATGTCGTGGAACTCCACGATGAACACCGATGAAGTGATGGACATGCTGCGGGCCAAGGACGAGAACGGCGAGTACAAGATCCCGTATCTCGTGGTCTCGGACGCGTTCAACTCCGAGATGGTCAGCTTTGCCGATCTGGTGCTGCCGGATACCACCTATCTGGAGCGCTACGACACCATCTCCATGCTCGACCGCCCGATCTCCGAGCCGGCCGCGGCGGCGGACTCCATCCGCCACCCGATCCTGGAACCGGATCGCGACGTGCGTCCGTGGCAGGAGGTGATGGTCGAGCTGGCCAGCCGCCTGAAGTTCCCGGCATTCACGAAGGACGACGGCAGCCGCAAGTTCGAGGACTACAAGGACTTCATCGTCAACTTCGAGAAGGAGCCGGGCATCGGCTTCCTGTCGGGCTTTCGCGGCAAGGACGGTCAGAGCCACCTGCGCGGTGAGCCGAATCCGAAGCAGTGGGAGGCGTACATCGAGAACCAGGGGTTCTTCATGTATCACCTGCCGGAGAGCCAGCAGTTCTACCGCTACGCCAACCAGGAGTACCTGGAGCTGGCGAAGCACGCCGGCTGGGTGGGCAAGACCGACCCGATCACCATCGAGCTCTACTCCGAGACCCAGCAGCGCTTCAAGCTGGCCGGCCAGGGCCTGTATGACGGCCCGCAGCCGACCAAGCAGGAGCACAAGGATCGTCTGGCCGAGTTCTTCGATCCGCTGCCGATCTGGCACAAGCCGCTGGAGCAGACCCGGATCGACGAGGACGAGTACCCGTTCTACGCGGTCAACCAGCGCCCGATGTTCATGTACCACTCCTGGGATTCGCAGAACGCCTGGCTGCGTCAGATCTGCGCCCAGAACTACCTGTACATGAACCGCCAGAAGGCCGAGTCCATGGGCATCGCCGACATGTCCTGGGTGTGGCTGGAGTCGCACAACGGCAAGATCCGCGTGCAGGTGAAGCTGATCGAGGGTTGCGAACCCAACACTGTCTGGACCTGGAACGCGATCGGCAAGCAGAAGGGCGCCTGGGGTCTGAAGGACGACGCCAACGAGTCGCAGAAGGGCTTCCTGATGAATCACCTCATCAGCGAGCTGCTGCCGGAGAAGGGCGACCCGGTGGACGACATCACCAACTCCGACCCTGTCACAGGCCAGGCCGCGTGGTACGACCTGAAGGTCAGGATCACGCCGGCCGAGCCGGAGGAGCAGGGCTCCTGGCCGCAGTTCGACAAGGTCAAGGCCACGCCGGGCATGTCCGAATCGCCGGACCAGCTGCGCTACCACGCGCACAAGCCCGTGCACCTGAACCGCGACATCCGCGACGTGCTGACCCGCGGTTCGCTGGACGACGACAAGAACTGAGCCGGCCCGCCCCGTGGCGGCCCGGCGCCGTCACGGGGTTCGCCCGCACGAACGATTTGAGGGAGTACCAACCATGCGTCTTGGACTCGTGATCGACATGGATACCTGCGTGGGCTGCCATGCCTGCGCGGTAGCCTGCAAGCAGTGGAATACCAGCGGCACCACCGGGCCGCTGACCGACTATCAGCCCTACGGCGAAGACCCCAGCGGCGTGTGGTTCAACCGCATCCGCCACTACGAGGTCGGGGACTACCCCAACAACAAGACCGTCAACATCCCCATGTCCTGCATGCACTGCGAGCATGCCGACTGCGTGAACGTCTGTCCGACCGGCGCCTCCTACAAGCGCCCGGAAGACGGCATCGTGCTGGTCGACCAGGACAAGTGCATGGGCTGCAACTACTGCGCCTGGGCCTGCCCCTACGGTGCCCGCGAGCTGGACCGCGAAGACGGCGTGATGAAGAAGTGCACCCTGTGCGTGGACCGCATCTACGACGAGGCCCTGCCGCCGGAAGAGCGCCAGCCGGCCTGCGTGATCACCTGCCCTGCGCATGCGCGCTTCTTCGGTGACTTCGACGACGAAGAATCCGAGGTGAGCCGTCTGGTGCGCGAACGCGGCGGGGTGAAGCAGATGCCCGAGCTGGGCTACAAGCCGGTCAATACGTATCTGCCGCCGCGAGTCACCCGCCCCATCCCCACCGACGACGTGCGTGCCAATACGCTGATCAGCTCGGTGAAGGACTGGGTCAACAAGATGGTGGCGCGCTAAGGCGCCGCATCCGGGGAGAAAACACCATGCATCCTGCACTTTCCGTCATCCTGTTCACGGTCACTTCGGGCGCCGGCTATGGTCTGTTCGTCCTGCTGGTAATCTTTCATCTGGCCGGCATCGGTCCGGCGATGAGCCACGGTGAACTGATCGCCCACGGCGTTGCCGCGCTGGGCCTGATTACCTTCGGCCTGCTCCTTTCCACCGGCCACCTGGCGAACAAGAAGAACGCCTGGCGTTCGTTCATGCGCTTCAGGACCTCCTGGCTCTCGCGCGAGGCGGTGTTTGCCGTGCTGTTCTATCCGTTTGCGCTGGTCTATGGCCTCTGCGTGTTGCTGTTCGGTCCGGAGATCGGCCCGCTGGGCATGGTGGCCGGCCTGGTGGCCGCGATCCTCGCCGTGATCACGCTGTTCTCGACCGGCATGATCTACGGCTGCCTGAAGACCATCCGCCAGTGGAACACCGCGCTGACCCCGGCCAATTACATCATGCTGGGCGTGGCCACCGGCGCGGTCGCCTATGCAGCCATTGCCAGCGCCTTTGACAACGCCACCGCGATGCACGCCGGCGTGGCCATCGTGATGCTGCTGATCGCCGCGGTCCTCAAGGGGATCTACTACTTCTGGATCTCGCGCGTGAGCGGCCCGACCATCAACACCGCCACCACCTTTAACCGCGCCACCGTCCGGCTGCTGGATACCGGCCACACCGCCGGCACCTTTCTGACCGACGAGTTCGGCTACGACCCGGGCAAGAACACCACCGACACGCTGAAGATGGCCGTGTTCCTGCTGGGCTTCATCGTGCCGGCCCTGGTGTTCGCCGCGGTCCTGACGGGGGCCCCGGCAGCGACCGCCTGGCTGGCGGTGGTCTCGTCCCTGATCGGCGTCGGAATGGAGCGCTGGCTGTTCTTCGCCGAGGCGAAGCACGTGGTGCGTCTGTACCACGGCGATCAGCACACCTGACCCGTCTGACCCGCCGAGCGGCCGTGGTGCCGCAGCAAAAGGCCCCGCATCCGGGTTCCCGGATGCGGGGCCTTTTCGTTCAGGGGAATCCGACGCCGATGCCCGTCGGGGCGTTCGGGGATGCCGGGTTACTTGTTCTTGCCGGCCTCGCGCACGTTGTGCACGACCACATAGCCCACCCAGCCGAGGAAGACAACGATGCCGAGCAGGGTCGCAATGGTCAGGATGCCGATCGGGGACTGAAACAGGATTTCGGTAATCATGGCGCTCTCCCTGTGGTAAATGCCGCACCTGCTACAAAAATAGACCGGTTCCCCACAGGGCTGCCATGACCTGTCTCAATCTTTCGGAGGCTCTTCCTCTCGGGTGCTGCCGTTCATGACCACGCAGTTGCGTCCCCGGGATTTGGCCGCGTAGAGGGCGTCATCGGCCCGCCGTAGCGCATCGTCGGCGCCCCTGTCGTCCGCGCGAAGGATGGTCACCCCGATGCTGGTCGTCACCCCGGTGGTGTTCGGGCGGTCGGGCTGCGGCTCCATCGCCTCCACCCGCGCCCGTACGCGCTCCGCGGTGTGCTCGGTGTCTTCCGGCGAGGTCCCGTGGAGCAGGATTGCGACTTCCTCGCCGCCCAGGCGTGCGGCGCGGTCGCCGGCCCGCAGCGACGAGGCGATGCAGTCGGCGAATTGGACCAGCACCTGATCTCCGATCTCGTGACCGTAACGGTCGTTGAAACGCTTGAAGTGGTCGATGTCCAGCATCAGCAGGCCGGCGGCATAGCCCGGTTCCCGGCGCATCCGCGCGTATTCGCGCTCCAATTCGTCCATGAACAGCCGACGGTTGGCCAGCCCGGTCAGGGGGTCGGTGCTCGCCAGCGTTTCCAGTCGCTGCTCCATTCGTTTGTGTTCGGTGATGTCCTGGACCACGCCCACAATTCGCCGGGCGCGCTGGTCACGGTCGCGTTCGATCACTTGCCCGGCATCCTGTAGCCAGGCCTCGGAGCCGGACGGGCGACGTACACGGAACTCCGTCGAATAGCGTGGGGTTTCGCCTTTCAGGTGTCGTTGCAGGGCGGTGTCCCGCCGCTCGCGGTCATCCGGATGCACCGCCCCGTCCCACAGCGCTACGGACCCCGTACCTTCCGTCTCCGCCAGACCGGTGAGCTCGCCCCAGCGACGGTCGAAAAACATCAAATCCTCGTCGATCCGCCAGTCCCACAGGCCCAGATGGGCCCCTTCGAGTGCGGCGGCCATGCGCGCCTCGGATTCGCGGACACGTCCCTCCAGACTCGCGCGGCTGCGGGCATAGCGGATCGCGCGCACCAGGGCGGAGGTCTCGATACGACCCTTGACCAAGTAGTCCGCCGCCCCGGCTTCCAGTGTCCTGAGAGCGAAATCCTCGTCGTCGTAACCGGTCAGCACGATGATTGGCGTGTCCCGGAACCACTCGCGTGCGGCGCGCACGGTGTCCACCCCGGTGCTGTCAGGCAGTGACAGGTCGAGCAGAACGATGGCGGGCGAAACCTTGTCCAGGGCCTGCGGCACCGCCGACAACCGGTCGACCCAGGTCACCTCGAAGTGTTCGCGGGCCGAGCCGCGCAGGCCGAAGCGCACCAGATCCGCGTCCCCGGGGTCGTCTTCCACCAGCAGCACTGGCACGCCCTCCCCGCGGGTGTCCGCCGGGGCCGTTGCATGGTCGCCGCCTTTTCGGGGCACTTCCGGCGAGGCGTCGCGATGCCCGGTCGGGGAAGGGGCGGGCGTCGGAGACGGGGCGTGCTCCACCAGCGGCAGGTTCCAGTCCTTCGCCAGGCGCTGAACACGGTCGCAGAACTGTTCCATGTCCAGCGGCTTGACCATGTAGTCGGCCGCCCCGTTTTGCCGGCTCGCGCGGATGTCGCGTTCCAGATCCGAGGTGGACAGGACGACCACCGGGATCGCGTCGGCCTGGTCGGTCTCGCGCAGGCGCTGCAGGAACTCCAGGCCGCCCATGTGCGGCATGTTCAGGTCCAGCAGGATCAGCCCCGGCTGCGGGGCTTCGTCGTACGGTGGCTCGCCGGCCAGGAACCGCAGGGCCTCGCGCCCGTCGTTCACGTGATGCAGGCGCGCGGTGACCCCGGCTTCCTCGAAGGCCATGCGCGTCAGGTGGACGTCCGCCGGTTCGTCTTCCACCAGCAGGACGTCGGTGACCGGTTCGGCGGTCTCGTTCATCGGGTGTTCTCCACGGGCCCCTTCATGCGCCTGCGTTGTCTTCAGTCCGCTCGTCTTCCGGAGTCCGGCGGGGTATCCGGAACCAGAAGGTGCTGCCGTGTCCCGGTCCGTCCGATTCGGCGCCGATGCGGCCGCCGTGATGTTCCACGATTCGGCGGCACAGCGCCAGACCGATGCCGCTGCCTTCATATTCCCCGTGACCGTGCAGCCGCGAGAAGACCCGGAACAGGCGATCCTTCTGGTCCTGCGGGATCCCGACCCCGTTGTCCCGCACGCGGACCTCCCAGTGGTCGTCGTCGATGCGTCCGTCGACGCGGACCTCGGGGCGTGTGTCGCCCGGCACATACTTCAGTGCATTGTCGATCAGGTTCTGCAGCAGGCGTACCAGCTCGTCCTGGCTGGCAACCAGGCGCGGCCAGCCGCCCTCGACGTCGATGCGCGCCGATGTTTCTGACACCGCCGGCTGCAGGAACGCCAGAGCGGTGTCCAGGGCCTCGCGGGTGTCCACTGGCGCCATGGGGTCGGTCTTGCGTCCCACCCGGGAATATTCCAGCAGGCCCACGATCATGCGGTCCATGCGTCGGGCGCCCTCGGTGGCGTAACCGAGGAAACGTTGCTGATCCGCATCCAGCCGTTCGCCCAGGCTGCGCTCCAGCAGCTGCAGGTAGCTGCTGACCATGCGCAGCGGCTGTCGCAGGTCGTGGGACACCCCGTAGGCGAACTGCTCCAGCTCCTCGTTGGAGCGGCGCAGCTCCAGGTTCAGCCCTTCCAGGGCCTGCTGCACCCGGTGACGTTCCAGTACGTTGCCCAGCAGGTCGGCCACGTGCCGCAGGGTCTCGGCGTCCTCCGGCCCCCAGGATGCCGTTCCGTGTACGTCCACCACACCCAGCAGCCCCTGGGGTTCGCCGGCCAACTGCAGCGGAGCGGCCATCATCGCCTGGACGCCCAGAGCCCGCACAAGCTTGTGTTCGGTGGAGGAGCTTTCACCGCCGTGAGTGTCGTCCGGCATTTGTATCAGCTCTCCCTGCTCCATCCGTTGCCGCCACGCCGGCAGTTCGTCCAGGTTCAGCGCCTGCAGTTCATCCTTTTTCCGCGGGATGCCCGGGGCCGCCCATTCGTGGGTGTTGTCCATCAGCGACCCGTCGCGCCGCAGCAGCAGGACCGCGGACCGGCTGGCCCCCAGCAGTTCCCCCAGCACCGCCAGCGATTCCTCGGTCGCCCGGTCCACGTCGCGTCGGGTCACCAGACGAGTGGCGATGTCGGAGGTCGCGCGGTCGGCGGCCTGGCGCCGGGCCAGGGCTTCTTCCGTGGCCTTGCGTTCGGTGATGTCGAACACCGTCCCGAGCATCCACAGAGGCGTGCCCTCGTCGTCGAATTCGACCTCGCCCTGCTGGTAGACCGTGCGGACCTCGCCGTCCGGGCGCAGGATCCGGTGTTCCACTTGATAGGGCACACCCGGGCCGCTCACCGAGGCATCGATGGCCGCGCGAACCGTGTCGCGGTCGTCGGGGTGGACCCGTTCCATGAAGGCCGCCTCGGTTGCGCCCCATTGGTCGTGGTCCAGTCCGAAGATGCGGTAGACCTCCTCCGACCAGCGGATCTCGCCGGAGCGGAAATCGGATATCCAGTTGCCCATGTGCGCGATGCGCTGGGCCTCGGCCAGCTCGTTCTCGCGCTGGCGCAACTCGGCCTCGGTTTCCTTGAGCCGCTGGATGTCGACGTGGATGCCCGTCATCCGCCGCGGTTCGCCTTGCGCACTCCACCCGATGACCTGCCCCCGGCCGAGGGTCCACAGCCAGCCGCCGTCCGCCAGGCGATAGCGGAACTCGATGGAGAACTTCCCGCCCTCGGCCAGCTGGCGCTGTACTTCCGCTTCCGCCTGGACAAGATCCTCCCGGTGGATCCGGTTGCGCCAGTCCTCGTAGGCCAGCAACCGGCCCTCCGCCGGGTCCTCGCCCAGCATCCGCCAGCACTGTGCATCCCAGTGGATCCGGTCTTCCGCCAGATCCCATTCCCAGATACCGAAGCGTGCGGCCTCCTGGGCCAGACGGAAGCGGGCCTCGCTGTCGGCCAGGGCCCGCTCCATCGCCTTGCGTATCGAAATGTCCTGGAACGACACCACCACGCCGCTCAACTCACCGGCGTCGTCCCGCATGGGCGAGGCGTAGACCAGTACCGGGAAGGCTTCGCCGTCCTGACGCCAGAAATGGTCCTCCCAGCCTTCCACCATCTCGCCGCTGACCAGGACTCCGTGGATCGGGCATTCTTCCGCAGGATAATGGGAGCCGTCCGGGTGGCTGTGATGCGCCGTCTGGTGGGAATCCCGTCCCAGGGCCTCGTTCTGGTCGGCGAACCCCAGCAGGCGGCAGCCGGTGGGATTGACGAAGGTGAAACGGCCATCCCGGTCAATGCCGAACACGCCCTCGCCCAGACTGGCAAGCAGGTTCTCGCGGAAGCGGCGTTCCCGGTTCCGTGTCGCCTCGATGGCGTATCGCTGGCTGACGTCGCGCACAATCATCAGCACTTCGCGGTCGTTCAGCGGGACCACCCGCGTCTCGAATTGGCCGGGCTTGCCCAGCGTCGTCGCATCGTATTCAAAGTCGCGGACCTCGCCGCTGTCCAGCGCCTCGCGGATCGCCCGGGTACCCGGTTCGGCATAGGCGGGCGGGAACAGTTCGTCCAGGCGCCGCCCGAGGAAGTCCTCGGGATACATCAGCAGCATCTCCTCCGAGACCGCCTCGCATTCGACGAAGGTGCCGTCCCGGTCCATCCGGAACAGGCTGTCCGGCAGGGCCCGCATCAGTGCGCGGGCGTGGGCTTCGCTGTCTCCCAGGGCCGCCGCCTTGTCTTCCAGTTCCCGGCGCACCGTGGTCAGGCGACGGTTGACCAGCACCAGGCCGAGGATCAACACGAGCATCAGACTGGCGACCACCAGTACGAGGGTCACCTGGCGGCCGTAGGTTTCCAGGAATTCCTGCACCGTGAGCTCCGGGGTCGCGTCGTACGGCGGCAGCCGGAGTTCGCGCGCCAGTTCTTCCACCGGCTCGTAGTCCATGGGGACAGTGAAGCCGTCGATGCCCGCAGCCCGCGCGGGTTCCGAGCGGGGGTCCAGCTCCAGCAGGGCGATCAGCATGCGGTGGCTGAGCTCGCGCGGGACCTGCTCGAGTGCAATGAACGGCCACTCCGGATAGACGCGCGTGGACAGGGCCAGCGGAAAATCCACCATGTCCTGCCGTCCGATGACACGGAGTTCTTCAGGCTCGATCTGGCCGGTTTCCAGCAGGCGTTCCAGGATCCCGGTGCGTACGAACCCCACGTCCGCCTCGCCTTCGAGGACCCGGTCCACCACACGGTCATGCGGCATGCCGGTGAACTCGATGTCTGCATCACGCGGTGTCGCGCCCCGTTCGCGTATCTCCCGGGCCTGAGACTGATAGCCGCCCAGCGAGTCCCGGAATATGGCTGCGATCCGCTGCCCGGGGATGTCTTCCCAGTCGCGGATGTGATCGTCGTCGGCGCGGGTGAAGGCGACCCCGCCAAAGCCGCGTACCGGTGTCCCCTCCTCGAGCGGGACCAGGGTCGCCTGGGCACCCGAAAGTTGGCTGTCGCTGCGGATACGAATGTAGTGGCTGGGGTTGGTAAGCAGGAAATCCAGCCGGTTGTGGCGCAGATTTTCCTCCATCGTCGAGTAATCGGCGATCACGCCCTCCACCGTCACGTCTTCCAGTTGCGCGTCGAGGTGTTCGATCAGCGGGCCCCAGCGCTCTCGGGCCACATCCTCCGGTTCGAAGGCCAGGATCCCCACGGTCACGTGGCGTTCGGCCACCGCCGGCGTCGCTGCAAGCATCAGCACGGCGACCAGCAGGGGGGCTGCGATCCCGATCGCGTATCTCATCGGGGCTCCTCGCGCGGCAGCAGATCCGGGCGTACCAGTTCATCCCCGAAGTCGCGGTCCAGCGGCGCGTCCGCATCTCCCATCAGGCCGGCGATCTCCCGTGCCGCCTGCAGGACCCGGGAGTCGGAACCATCCAGCAGGCGCCGGTTGCTGGACGGATCCGGCAGCGCCAGTCCGCGGAAGGTTTCCATGGCGCGGTGGCCGGGGACCCCCAGGCGTTCCGCCATGCGGTAGCCCGCGTCCACCGGGTTGGCGCGCAGGTGATGCAGGGCACGGAAATGCGCCGCGATCAGGTGGCGGGTCGAGCGTTCGAGCCGTTCCAGGTGACCGGCCTCGATCGCGAGGACATCGAAGATCGTGTCCGGCATCGCCCGGCTGTCGAACAGGACGTGCGCGCCGTCGTCCAGCAGGCGGTCGGCGACGGGCTGATAGGTCACTACGGCATCCACCTCATCCTGCTCCCAGGCGGCTTCCTGCGCGTTGATGGTCAGCGACATCGTTTCGACCTCGTCGCGACTGAGGCCCGCCGTGTCCAGTGTGTGGTGGAGCATCAGGGCCCCCAGGGCCGAGTCTTCCACGCCGATCCGGCGCCCGGCCAGCTCTTCCAGGGTCTCGATCGCGGGGCGCGCCAGCACCATGTCGGCCCCCGCGGAGATGTTGAAGACCAGCACGATGCGAAGATCCGTACCCCCGGCGCGCACCCGCAGCACCTCGTCCAGGGTCAGCGCCGCACCATGGACCTCTCCGGTGGCCAGCCGGCGCATGGATTCGCTGGCGGAAGCGGTCTCGCGCAGCCGGACCCGCTCGGGGTCCAGCCAGCCCATGGCCCGAGCCAGGAACATCGGCTCGTAGCCCGGCCATACGTGGCCGGCGATCTCCAGCGGCGAGTCCGGACGGCCACAGGCCCCCAGCAGGGCGGGGAGGGTGGCGCCGGCGGTGACCAGAAAGCTGCGTCGATCCATGTACATGTCCGCTTTATTCTGCCGGCCGGGGCGCATGCGCGCCGATCAGGCCACGGATCGTACCGGTCATCTGGTGGCTCAGCGCCTCCATCTCGCCAAACCGGGCGAGGGCCCGTGCGGCGTGACCCTCGCGTTTGAGCCGGACCAGCTCGTCGCCCAGCTGATGGACCTGATCGTGCAGGGCATGGATCGACGGCATTCGGTCGCCGTCGGGGTCATGGGCATGCAGCCAGCGACCGAACGGACACCGTCGCGGATCCGGCTCGGGCGGCCATTCCGTCCGGTCCTGCAGGAACTCCTGCAGCGAGTTGACCCAGGCGCGGTGGGCGACGATGCCGAACAGCATCGGGCGCAGCTCGTTCGCGACCGGCGTGGCCTGCGTCCAGCTGGCGTGCGGCTGCCACTGCGCCTGCCACGACAGCAGCTGGTCGGCGGGCATGGGGCGGGCGATGGCATAGCCCTGGGCCATCTCGCAGCCCAGCTGCAGCAGCATCTCGCCGTGCAGTTCGGTCTCCACTCCCTCGGCGAGCACCTCGCGCTGGAAGCTCCCGGCCAGGCCGATGATCCCGTGCAGGATGGACAGATCGTCCGGGTCGTACAGCATGTCGCGCACGAAGGACTGGTCGATCTTGAGGGTCTCGACCGGCAGGCGCTTGAGATAGGACAGCGAGGAATAGCCGGTACCGAAATCGTCCAGCGAGAAACGTACGCCCAGCTCCCGGCACTCCTTGATCAGGGACGACACGTGGGTGATGTCGTGCAGGGCGCTGGTCTCGACCACTTCCAGTTCCAGGTCCCCGGGCAGTACCCCGGGATGGCGGGCGAGGGCGGCGCGCAGCCCGGCGATGAAGTCGGGGTCGCTCAGCTGCAGCGCATCCACGTTGACGCTGACCGTCAGCGGGCGGCCCTGTTCGCGCCACTGTTCGATCTGCGCGAGCCCCATCTCGATCACCCGGTTGCCCAGCTCCACCATCAGCGGATGGCCTTCCAGCTGCGGCAGGAATGCGCCCGGGGGCCGCAGGCCGTGCTGCGGATGCTGCCACCGGATCAGGGCTTCGGCCCCCACCAGTTCGCCGCTGCGCATCGACACCTTGGGCTGGTAGAAGAGCACGAACTCGTCGTTCGCCAGGCCCTGACGGATGGCCTCCAGGGCCTCGTGCTGATCGCGCAGGTTGCGGTCGGATGCCACATCGAACAGGTGGTAGCGGTCCCCGCCGGCCAGCTTGGCCTGGTACATCGCCTGGTCCGCCTGGCGCAGCAGCTGGTCGGCGTCCACGGGTTCGGCCTGGGGATACAGGCTGACCCCGAGGCTGCCGGTGACCTGCAGGTGGTGCCTGCCGTCGTGCACCGGGCGGGATGCGGTCTCGCGCAGGCGCTGCAGCAGCGGCTGGGTGGATTCAATGTCCGGCAGGTCCAGCAGCACCGCGACGAACTCGTCGCCGCCCAGCCGCGCCAGCGTATCGCCTTCGCGCAGGCATCCCTTCAGACGCTCCGCCAGTGCCACCAGCATGTGATCGCCCACCTCGTGGCCGTGACCGTCGTTGATCTCCTTGAAGCGGTCCAGGTCGAGGTAGACCAGCGCCAGTTGTTGTCCACGCCGCGCCTCCTGGGCCATGGCCTGATGCAGACGATCCGCCAGCAGCACCCGGTTGGGCAGCTCGGTGAGCGCGTCGAAATGGGCCATGTATTCAAGCTGTCGCTGCTGCTCCTTCAGCGGGGTGATGTCCGAGAACAGCCCCACATAGCGCTGCACCGCACCCTCGCCATCGCGGACCGCGCTGATGGTCAGCATCTCGGCGTACAGTTCGCCGTCCTTGCGGCGGTTCCATACCTCGCCCGACCAGCTTCCCTCGGCCTCGAGGGTCTGCCACAGGTCCGCGTAGAAGGCCTCGTCGTGCTTGCCGGACTGCAGCATGCTCGGATTACGGCCCAGCACCTCCTCGCGCCGGTAGCCGGTGATGCGCGAGAAGGCGGCATTCACGTCGAGGATGCGGCCCTGCGGATCCGTGATCAGGATCCCCTCGTTGGCATGATGGAAGACGCTGGCGGCCTGCATCAGCCGGTCTTCGGCCTCGCTGCGCTGCATCTCGGAGGCGACGCGGTCGACGAACAGCCCGAGCATCGCGGGGGCCAGTTCGTGCAGGCGCTCTTTCAGCGGGTGGCGACTCAGGGTCACCAGGATCCCCAGCGCCCGGCCCTGCCGATCCATCAGGTTGTGGCCGACATAGGCCTCGATGTCCATCTCCTCGAGCAGGTGGTCCTGCGGGAACAGGCTCCGGATGTTCTCCGGGTAACAGGCGGTACCGTCTTTCGTCACGTTGGCACAGGGGGGGCCCGCCAGATCGTAGCGGAAGGGTGTCAGAGGCTGACCGTCTGCCCAGCCGGCAAACGCCTCAACCCGATGCTGCCCCTCCTCCAGGCGGCCAACGAAGGCAATCTCGGTCCCCAACGATTCGCACAGCAGGCGGCAGGCACGCTGGAAGAACTCCTCGCCGCCCAGCCGGGCCAGTTCACCGTTGAGCGTGGAGAGGATCTGTTCGATGAGCTTGTGTTCGGTGATGTCGCGGCTGATGCCGAACACGCCGCGCACTCGCCCCTGGGGGTCGAACAGCGGCCAATTGTGGGTCTGCACGTAACCCGGGCGGCCATCGGCATCGTAGAACGGGTCGACCCGATTGAGTATCGGCCGGCCCTCGGCAAAGATGGCTTTCTCTTCCTCCTCGTAGATCCGCGCGGTATCCGCGGGGAAGATCTCGCGATCATGCTTGCCCACCATCTCGCGCCAGTCATCGTGCCCGGTGACGCGTGCCATCGGCTGGCTGCAGAAGCGGATGCGGCTTTGTGCGTCCTTGAAATAGATGAAATCGGTGGTCTGGTCGAGGAAGGTGTGAAAGTCCTCGCTGAAGGTCCGCAGGCGCTCTTCGATACGGCGGCGCCGGCGGATGTTCAGCGCCAGGGCGACGACCAGCACGGACAGTACCACCAGGCCGCCGATCAGCCAGTACCGCAGCTGGCGCTCCCGGGCGACGATCTCGGTGGACTGCAGCTCGACCATTTCCTCCAGGCGTTCCTGATAATGCCAGAGGCCCTGCTGGAGGTTGCGGCCGGGGGTGATGTCCTGAATCACCGACAGCAGCAGGGTACGGTCGCCGAAGGGGAACGGATGGGAATGCACTTCAACGGTGCGGATCTCGCCATCGGCCAGGCGGTGGCGGAAGATGAAATAGTTGCGCCCCTCGAGTGCAGCCAGCTCGCGTTCCTCGGCGACCTGCTCCGGGGTGAAGGTGTTGATCTGCTGGATCGGCATGCCACGCAGTTCTTCCCGCGAGTAGCCGTAGAAGGACGCGGCGGCGGGGTTGGCATCGACGATCTCGCCGGACTCCGGCTCGATCCACAGCATCACCGCCCCGTGCTGATCGAAGACCTCCTCGAACTCGGGCGCCCCGGCGAGCGCCGGGCTCCCGGGGGCCGCCAGGCTCAGCAGCACCAGCAGCCAGGCGGCCCGCAGCCACCGGATCGCGCCCGAACGCCTCATGCGCCCCCGAACGCGGTACACCCGTGTGCGCCCGGGCAGCGGGTCGCGGGACTGCATCGCGGGTGGTGCCGGTTGCCGGACGTCATGCGCTACCGCTCGTGGCGGAAAGGTTCCAATGTACTGCACGACCGGCCTTATTTTCAAGGCCTCGTGCGCCGAGACCGCAACGGGAAGACCCGTTGAGAAACCGGGGGACGGCAGCGCCATGGGAGCCTGCCACGATTCCGCGTGCTTGAGCCAGTGGAGTCGTTCCGTCAATGCCTGCCCGTTTCGGAACGTCCCCGCAGCGCATGCACAGGAACGTCCGCTGCCAGTGCTCGAATGCGGGGCGCCAGTTTGGCGCGGGGGGTGCGCGGGCCCCGGGCGCCGCCGGTGATCTCGGCGGCGATTCTGGTTCGGTGTCGCGAGCGGGGATAGAGTTGTGAGCCACGCACAATCAGTGAGGACCCAGGGATGGGGCAGGACAAGGACGCTGCGGGCCGGGCCCGTGGGCACGATTACGGGTACAAGCTGCTGTTCAGTCACCCGGAGATGGTGGCGGATCTCATTCGCGGGTATGTCCGCGAGCCATGGGTGGAGCGGCTGGATTTTTCCACGCTGAGCCGGGTGAGTGACGGCTACGTCAGCGAGGACCTGCGCGAGCGCGAGGACGACATGGTCTGGCGCGTGCGTTGGGCGGGGGACGGGCAGTGGCTGTATGTGTATCTGCTGCTGGAGTTCCAGTCCTCGCCGGAGCGGTTCATGGCGCTGCGGCTGATGACCTATCTGGGGCTGCTGTACGAGGATCTGCGCAAGGGCGCTCAATTGACGGCTTCCGGTCGATTGCCGCCGGTGTTGCCGGTGGTGCTCTACAGCGGTTCGCGCCGCTGGCAGGCGCCGGAGGAGGTTGCAGAGCTGATCGAGACGGTTCCGGGCGGTCTGGAACGCTATCGCCCGCAGTTGCGTTATCTGCTGCTGGACGAAAGCCGTTTTCGGGACGACGGGCTGCCGGAGGTGCGCAATCTTGCGGCGGCGCTGTTTGCGCTGGAGAACAGCCGTCGTCCGGAGGACATGGAACGGGTCCTGGAGAGGCTGGTGGCGTGGTTGCGGCGCCCGGAACAGACGGGACTGCGGCGGAGTTTTACGGTGTGGATCAAGCGCGTGTTGCTGCCGGCGCGCGTGCCGGGTGTAGACTTGGAACAGGTAGCGGACTTGCAGGAGGTACGCAGCATGCTTGCGGAACGTGTGGAGGAATGGACCCGGGACTGGAAGCAGCAGGGGATCGAGGAGGGGCGAAGGGAAGGACGCGAACTGGGCCGTGAAGAGGGTCGTGAAGAGGGCCGTGAAGAGGGTCGTGAAGAGGGTCGTGAAGAGGGTCGCAAGGAAGGCGGGGAAGCCGTGCTGCTGCGCCTGGTGGAGATGCGTTTTGGCGCCGAGGCGGCCGAAACATATCGTGCCCGAATCGAACAGGCGGATTCGGAGACGTTGCTGCGCTGGTCCGAGCGGATTCTGACGGCAAAACGTCCGGAAGATCTCTTCGCCTGACGGCCGGCCGTCAGGCCAGCCGGATGGCCTTCCGTCTGCGTGCTCCGTACGCTCGCCGAGGATCGGTTCCGGCACAAAAGCTCGGAGCCGTGCATCCTGCCTGCCCCGTCTTCAATGTAGTCATCGGCCGTCGTGGGAGGTTCACCAATGACCCCCGAATCGGATGGCAGGGCCTGGGTCTTGCGGGAAATGGCGCGCCCGAGAGGATTCGAACCTCTGACTTCCACCTCCGGAGGGTGGCGCTCTATCCAGCTGAGCTACGGGCGCTACGAAGCGAAATGGTACGCGGCGCGGCTTTTTTCGTCCAGTGATTTTTGAGTGCTGTACTTGGTTTGTGGTCTGGTTGCGCCGGATGCCCTATACTCTCGCCCCTCGTGCGCGCCCGTGCGCCGCAGCTTTCAGGGCCGCGCCCGGATTCCAGGGGAAACCAAAATCAAGGCCGCATTCGGCCGGATCTCGGAGGGAGAGAAGTGGCGAATCAACCGATCAAGATGGATGCCGGGAACAAGGTGCTGTTGTTCATCTCGGCAATCGCGCTGGCGGGCGCGGTCATTTTCCTGGTGGCCCAGCTGGTGAACTGGCTCGGCCAGATGGGCACGGCGGAACGCACCACCATTACCGAGGAACAGCTGACGGAACGCCTGACTCCGGCGGGACGGGTCGAGGCCGGTCCGGTGGACGTGGCGGACGAGGAAGCGGCCGATCTGAGTCCGGGGGATATTTACCAGAATGTCTGCGCGGCGTGTCACGACACGGGTGCTTCGGGTGCGCCCATCGTGGACGACACCGACGAATGGTCCTCGCGCTTCAGTGACAAGGGCATGGATACCCTCTTTGATCACTCCATCAACGGCTTCAATGCGATGCCGGCGAAGGGCGGGGACCCGAGCCTGAGCGACGACGAGGTTCGCCAGGCGGTCGCCTACATGCTGGATCAGGCGGACGTGGATCACGGCTGGTCGCCGGACAACGGTGCCGCGGAGAACGGCAACGGTGAGGAAGCCGCGAGCGAGGAAGAAGAGGCCGCCGCCGAGGAGGAGGCCGCCGCGGAGGAAGCCGCCACGAATGGCAATGGTGAAACCGTCAACGGCATCGATCTGGCTGCGGGTGACGCCACGCGCGCGGAAAACCAGCTGTACGGCACGTGCGTCGCCTGCCACGGCGCCCGGGGGCAGGGCGTGGGCATCTTCCCGGCCATCGCCGGGAATACGGCGGAGTTCATTGCCGGTCGTCTGGTGGCGTACCGCGCCGGCGAGACCGTGGGGGATGACACCCACCTGATGGCGCCGAACGCGCGCAATCTGTCGGATCAGGATATCGCCGATCTGTCTGCCTATATCGCGACGTTCGACGAGTCCTGAGGCCGGGCTGCGAAAAGCCCCGCCACGAACGCGTCGTGGCGGGGCTTTTTCGTGTCTACTCCACGCGCCAGTGGTCCAGGGCGCGGAAGCTGAGGGCCTCGGTCAGCTGGGCGCGGCCGATCGTCGGTGCCCCGGCCAGGTCGGCGAGGCTGCGGGCCACGCGCAGGATCCGGTGGTAGGCCCGGGCCGACAGGCGAAAACGTTCCGCGGCGGCATCCAGCAGCGCCCGTTCTTCCTCGGGCAGGCGGGCGTGCTGCTGCAGGGCGCGGCCTTCCAGCATCCGGTTCAGACAGCCCTGGCGTTCCAGCTGGAGCCGGCGCGCCGCGGCCACGCGGCGGGCGACCGTGGTGCTGTCCTCGGCGTCCGGATCGGGGGTGTCGCGGCCGAGTTCCGCCGGCGGGATGCGCGGTACGTCGATTGCGAGGTCGATCCGGTCCAGCAGGGGCGCCGACAGCCGCTTGCGATGGCGCCCGCGCTGCTCCGGGGTGCACTGGCACGCGTTCCCCAGGTCACAGTCGAAGCCCTGCGGGCAGGGATTCATGGCGCCGACCAGCTGGAAATGCGCCGGGAATTCGGCCTGGTGGGCGGCGCGGGAGATGTGGATGACGCCGGTCTCCAGGGGCTCGCGCAGCACGTCCAGCACCCGCCGGTCGAACTCGGTCAGCTCGTCCAGGAACAGTACCCCGTTGTGGGCCAGCGAGATCTCTCCCGGGCGGGGCGTCCCGCCGCCCCCCACCAGGGCCACGCCCGAGGCCGTGTGGTGCGGCTGCCGGAACGGGCGGCTGCGCCAGTCCTCGTGCAGGTGCCGGGTACCGCGCAGGCTGTGGATCGCGGCGGTTTCCAGGGCTTCGGCGTCATCCATGGGCGGCAGGAGCCCGGGCATGCGGGCGGCCAGCATGGACTTGCCGCTGCCCGGCGGTCCGACCATCAGCAGGTGATGCCCGCCGGCGGCGGCGATCTCCAGCGCGCGGCGTGCGCGATGCTGGCCGCGTACGTCGGCCAGGTCGGGGTAGGCCGGTGGACACGCTGCCGGAGGTTCGGCGGCGGGCAGGGCGGGGCCACCGTTGAGGGCCGTGCAGACCTCGCCCAGGTGGCGCGCGGTTACGATGTCGGCACGTCCGGTCAGGGCGGCCTCGCGACCGTCATCGGGGCTCAGGACCAGCTGGTGCCCCGCCTCGCCGGCGGCCAGTCCGGCCGGCAGGGCGCCGCCCACCGGACGGATGTGCCCGTCGAGGCTCAGTTCGCCGAGGAATTCGCGGGTATCCAGGGCGCTCTGCGGGACCTGTTCACTGGCCGCCAGGATCCCCAGTGCAATCCCCAGATCGAAGCGCCCGCCCTCCTTGGGCAGGTCGGCGGGCGCCAGGTTGACGGTGATGCGCCGACGCGGAAATTCGAAGCCTGCGGTCTGAATGGCCGCGCGCACGCGGTCGCGGCTTTCGCGCACCGCGGCCTCGGGCAGGCCGACGATCTGGAAGGCCGGCAGGCCGTTGGCCAGGTGGGTCTCGATGGTGACGGCCGGTGCGCGGATCCCGTCGGTCGCGCGCGCGGTGACAATGGCGATGGGCATCCCTGCCTCTCCCTGTTCGGGCCGGGCGTTCCGGGCCCGGCGGCAACTGGTTGGTGATGGCGCGGCCGCGGGCGGCGCCACATGCGGCGGTCAGTTGTCGGAATCGGTGTCCTGCGGCCGGGCGGCCTGCTCGAGGGCTTCCACCCGGGCCTCCAGTTCGGCGAGGCGCTCGCGGGTGCGCTCCAGCAGGGCGACCTGGACGTCGAAGTCCTCGCGGGTCACCACGTCCATGCGCTCCAGACCGGCCTGCAGCGAGCTGCGCACCTGGCGGTGGACGTCTTCCTGCACGCTGCGCACCGATTCCGGCAGGCTTTCGGTGATGCGTCGGGCGAGGTCATCGAAATGTTTCGGGTCAAGCATGCCTGCGGTCTCCGGGTTTCGGTTCTTCCAGTCTAACGCGTTCCGGTGTCATTGCGAGGCCGACCGGCCGCCATCCACCGGGATCACCTGGCCGGTGATGTAGGGGGACTCCAGCAGCAGGAAGCGCACGGTGCGGGCGATATCCGCCGGGTCGCCGGGCCGCTTGAGGGCCGTGCGCTCCACCATTGCCTCGTGGGGGGCGACGTTGGCCGGGTCTTCGGGAGTGAGGATGGCCCCCGGTGCCACGCCGTTGACGCGCACCTCCGGACCCAGCTCGCGTGCCAGCGACTGGGTCAGGGCATGCAGCCCGGCCTTGGCGGCCGAGTACACCGGATAGCCGCTCAGCGGCCGCAGGGCGTGGATGTCGACGATGTTCACCACCGCGCCGCCGGTCGCCCGCAGGGCGGGGATGCAGGCCTGGGTCAGGAACAGCGGGGCGCGCACGTTGGAGCCCATCAGGTCGTCCCATTGCGCCATGGTGATCTCGCCCACCGGCGTGGGGTAGAAGGTGGAGGCGTTGTTGACCAGAAAGTCCAGCCGGCCGCGCCAGGCATGCGCTTCCCGGGCCAGGGCCTCCGGGGCCTGCGGGTCGAGCAGGTCGGCCTGCAGCGGCCGGGCACTGTCGGGACGCCGGGCGTTCAGTTCGTCGGTCAGCGCTTCGGCATCGGCGCGCGAGCGCCGACAGTGCACGATGACGTCCAGTCCGGCGGCGTGCAGTTCGCGCGCGATGGCCGCGCCGATGCGCCGCGCGCCGCCGGTGATCAGGACCACGCGGCGTTCGCCGCCGTCCTCCGGGGGTTTCGGTGAATCCTTGCCTGGGGCACTCTCTGCCACTGCCAACTCCCTGCATGGAACGAATGACCAATGCCGCCGGCAGAATCTAGCACAGGCCCCGGGGACCCGGCCGCGGACCTTTCCGCGCGGCTGGTGGACTCCCTGCAACAG
The DNA here is from genome assembly GCF_000378545.1 of Thioalkalivibrio sp. ALE23. NCBI lineage: Bacteria > Pseudomonadati > Pseudomonadota > Gammaproteobacteria > Chromatiales > Ectothiorhodospiraceae > Thioalkalivibrio > Thioalkalivibrio sp. ALE23. The sequence goes on from NZ_KB900032.1 coordinate 142,931, forward strand.
AGCATCCGCGAGGCCGGAGGGTTCCTGCCCTTCGTCGAATACATGGACCGGGCGCTTTATGCACCGGGTCTGGGATATTACGTCAACGGGGCGCACAAGCTGGGCGCGGGCGGGGATTTCGTCACCGCGCCGGAGATCTCGCCGTTGTTCGGCGAGACCCTGGCGGCATGGCTGGCGCCGGTGCTGCAGCAGGACCTCGGCGGCGAGGGCGTGATCCTGGAATTCGGCGGAGGCACCGGGAGGCTGGCGGGCGACGTGCTGGCCACCCTGCGCGAGGCGGGCGTGCCGTGGGCGGGGTACTGGATCCTGGAGGTCAGCCCCGATCTGCGCCAGCGCCAGCGCGAGCATCTGCAGGCGGTGCTGCCGGCGGAAGACTTCGCGCGGGTGACCTGGCTGGATGCCCTGCCGCGGGAGCCCTGGCGCGGCGTAGTGCTGGCCAATGAGGTGCTGGATGCCCTGCCGGTGGAGCTGTTCCGCTGGCGCGACGGGGCGGTGGGGCAGATGGGCGTGTCCGCGGACGAGGGCGGTCTGGTGCTGGCCGAACGCCCGGCGCCGGAGCCGCTGCGCAGCGCGGTGTATGAGCTGCACGCGCGCTGCGGGCCGTGGCCCGAGGGTTACACCTCGGAGTGGCGTCCGGCCCAGAACGCCTGGGTCGCGGCCGCGGCGGAGCATCTGGAGCGCGGCGCGGTGGTGATCGTCGACTACGGCTTCCCGCGCGACGCCTTCTACGCCCCGGAGCGGCATCAGGGGACGCTGGTGGGGTACCACCGTCAGCAGATGGTGCTGGATCCACTGGCGCAGCCGGGGCTGATGGATCTGACCGCCAGCGTGGATTTTACCGCGGTCGCGGAGGCCGCGGATGCCGCCGGGCTGGAGGTCGCGGTGTACGCCGCGCAGGGCGAGTTCCTGCTGGCGGCCGGCCTTCCCGCGCGCTTCGATGCGCGGGTGGGCGACGCCAGTGACGCCGAGACCACTCTGCGCGCGGCGCAGGCGGTGCGCATGCTGACACTGCCGGGGGAGATGGGCGAGCGCTTTCAGGTCATGGCCCTGACCCGCGACTGCCCCTCGCTGTCGCGGGCCGGCCTTCCCGACCGCCGGGGGCGGCTGTGACGGAGACACGGGGCCGGTGCGGGCACTTTCCCGCCGGGGCGCCGCGGGGCATGATTCCCGGATGAACGTACTCGGCATCGAAACCTCCTGCGACGAGACCGGCGTGGCGCTGATCAGCGACCGCGAGGGTCTGCTCGCGCACCGGCTCTACAGCCAGACCGATCTGCACGCGGTCTACGGCGGCGTGGTGCCCGAGCTGGCCTCGCGTGACCACGTGCGGCGCCTGCTGCCGCTGGTGCGCGCAGTGCTGGACGAGGCCGGCATGCGCGGGGAAGAGCTGGATGCCATCGCCTACACCGGCGGGCCGGGGCTGCTGGGGGCGCTGCTCACCGGCGCCGCCGTGGCGCGTTCGCTCGCCTGGGGCTGGGGTGTGCCGGCCCTGCCGGTGCATCACCTCGAGGGACATCTGCTGGCGCCGATGCTGGAGGGCGAGTTCGATTTCCCGTTTCTGGTGCTGCTGGTGTCCGGCGGACACACCCAGCTGATCCACGCGCGTGCACTGGGCGATTACGAGCTGCTGGGCGAGAGCATCGACGATGCCGCCGGCGAGGCCTTCGACAAGACCGCGAAGCTCCTGGGGCTGGGCTATCCGGGCGGGCCGGCGCTGGCGCGGCTGGCGGCCGACGGAGAGGCGGATGCGTTGCGCCTGCCGCGGCCGATGCTCGACCGGCCCGGTCTGGACATGAGCTTCTCCGGGCTGAAGACCGCGGTGCTGACGGCCGTGCGCAAGGGCGGACACGCCCCGGCGGATGTCGCGCGGGCGTTCGAGGAGGCGGTCAGCGAGACCCTGGTGGAGAAGACCCGGCGTGCGCTGAAGCAGAGCCGTGCGCCGGCGCTGGTGGTGGCCGGCGGGGTGGCCGCGAACGCGACCCTGCGCGCGGGTCTGGAGCGCATGGCGCGCGAGAGCGGTGTGCCGGTGCATTTTCCGCGGGCGGAATTCTGCACCGACAACGGAGCGATGATCGCGCTGGCCGGCCTGCGCCGGTTGCAGACCGGGCGCGCCGCCGAGGCGGTGGACGACGCCGGCAGCCCGGTCATCCATGCCCGGGCGCGCTGGCCGCTGGCGGAGCTGACCGGCTGAAGCCGGGCCGCAGCCGCCCTACGCGGAGCCGTCTTCTTCGGCGTCGTCTTCCCCGGAGGCGGGCTTTTTCTTCTCGCCGATGCGGGATTCCTCGCCGCGCATCAGCCGCCGGATGTTTTCGTCATGGCGGATGAACAGGATCAGGGCCATCACCGCGACCAGCGTGACGATCCAGAAATCCGGCTCGCCCGGGGCGAAGGCCAGGTACAGCGGCGCCGCGCCGGCGGCCACCAGCGCCGCCAGCGAGGAATAGCGCCAGATCGCCGCGACCGCCAGCCAGGTCAGCGCGCTCAGCAGGGCGACCAGCGGGTTCAGCGCCAGCAGGACGCCCAGCGCGGTGGCGACACCCTTGCCGCCCTGAAAGCGGTAGTACACTGGCAGGACGTGGCCGAGAAAGGCCGCCAGGCCCACGGCGCCCGCGGCCCAGCCCGGCAGGTCCGTCCACTGCAGGACGATGAAGACCGGCAGCCAGCCCTTGGCCACGTCGCCCAGCAGGGTGATCAGGGCCGCCGTGCGTCCGCCGGTGCGCAGCACGTTGGTGGCGCCGGGGTTGCGCGAGCCGGTGGTGCGCGGGTCGGGCAGCCGCAGCGCATGGCTGACCAGGATCGCGCTGGATACGGACCCGAGCAGATAGGCGAGGACGATGGCAATGGCGCTGAGCATGGTGGAGCGGTTCCGGTTGGCGAATGCGGGCCCATCATACGCAACGGGACGTGGCCGGGGCAGGGGGCGCTCGTGAGCGACGGGAGCGCCCCCGCGCTGGTTCTGCTGCATGGCTGGGGTTTCTCCGGCGCGGTCTGGGAGCCCGTGATCCGTGCGCTGCGGGCGCGGGGGTACGCGGGGAGGATCCATGCCCCGGACCTGCCCGGCCATGGCGCCGCCGGCGGCGGTGACGAGCTGGCCGATCCGGATGCCGTCGCCGCGCAGCTGGTGGCGGGGTTGCCCGACGACCTCGAGAGTCCCGTGTGGGCCGGCTGGTCGCTGGGCGCACTGCCCGCGCTGGCCGTCCGGGGCGCGCATGCGCGGGGACGCATCCTGGTGGCGGGAAGTCCGCGCTTCGTGCGCGCGGCGGACTGGCCGGAGGCAATGGATCCCCGCGAGCTGGACGGTTTTGCCCGTCTGCTCGGCAGCGACACCGGACGCCTGCGCCGCCAGTTTGCTGCGCTGTGCGCGCGGGGCGCGCGGGAGCCCGCCGCGCTCGCGCGTTCCCTGCGCGGCGGGCTGGAAGCGGCGGCGGCGCGACCCGAGGCCCTGGTGGCGGGGCTCGCCGCGCTGCGTGATGCGGACCGGCGTGGCGATCTGGGCGCCGGGTTGCCGCTGGCCGCGCTGCTGGCCCAGGACGACGCCCTGATCCCGCCGGGTCTGGAACGGCATCTGGCGACCCGGGTGCCCGGGGCGCGCATTCGGCGGGTGCCCGGTCCGCACGCCCTGCCGCTGGCGGCGCCCGATACGGTCGCCGAATTCATCCATGCAACGCTGGCGGAGATCCCCGCATGAGCGACATCGACCCTTCCGGCTTCGAACTCGACAAGGCACGGGTGCGTGAAGGCTTTGCCCGCGCCGCTGCCGACTACGAAACGCACGCGGCAGTGCAGTGCGAGGTTCAGGGGCGCCTGCTCGAACGCCTGGACCTGATCCGCATGCAGCCGGAACGCGTGATCGATCTGGGATGCGGGATCGGCGAATCGTTCGACGACCTGGCCCGCCGTTATCGCAGCGCCCGTCTGACCGGGGTCGACTTCGCGCCGCCCATGCTGCAGCGGGCCCGCCGGCGCGGGCGCTGGCTGCGGCGCCCGCGGGTGCTGTGTGCCGACATGGAGGCCCTGCCGCTGGCCGACGCCTCGCAGGATCTGGCGATCTCCAGCGCCGCGCTGCAGTGGTGCAGCAGTCTGGATCGCGCGTTTGCCGAGGTCCGCCGGATCCTGGCGCCCGGTGGCCTGTGGATGTTCACCACCTTCGGCCCGGCCACCCTGAGCGAGCTGCGCGAGGCGTTCGCCGCGGTGGACGGCGGTGCGGCCGCCCACGTGAATGCCTTCATCGACATGCACGACATCGGCGATGCCCTGGTGCGCGCAGGCTTCGCCGACCCGGTGATGGATCAGGAAACCCTGACCCTGACCTATCCCGATCTCACCCGACTGATGCGCGATCTGCGGGGTGTGGGGGTGCGCAACGCCCTGGCCGGGCGTGGCCGCGGGCTTACCGGCCCCCGGCGCCTGGTGGCCGTGGCCGAGGCCTACGCCGAGCGATTCGGCGTGGAAGGCCGCCTGCCGGCGACCTGGGAGGTCGTGTACGGGCACGCCTGGGTGCCGGATGCGCCCCCGCCGCGCGCGCCGGAAGGGCGCACCATCCCGATTCGGCCGGTCTCCTGAAGCCCGCCGCTCGCACTCCCTCGAAAATCCCGCGTCAAAATCGCGGGTGCGTGATTTGCCTCAACACCGAGCGGAATCACTCGGTGCACTCTCGCGTCAGGGGTATCCGCCGGTGTATCCTTCAGCGGCCAGAAAGTTCCCCTGCTCTCGAACGAATGTCCGACTGCAGGGGGTGGTCTTGGTTTTTTTTGTCGACCGGTAATGGGGTAGAGTTCTGAGCCCCCGATCCATCGGGACCTTCGTGTTCCCCGCAGCAAGGTGGAAAAGTCATGTCACAAGCAGCCACTACCGCGGGTGCCGCACCCGCAGCGTCAGTCGCTTCAACCGAGCAGTACAACTACGCGATCGTCAAGAAGTTCGCGGTTGCCGCCGTCCTCTGGGGCGTGTTCGGCATGGCCGCCGGGGTCTGGATTGCCTCGCAGCTCGCGTGGCCGTTCCTGAACTTCGACATCGCGCAGATCACCTTCGGGCGCTTCCGCCCGGTGCACACCACGTCGGTGATCTTCGGCTTCGGGGGTAACGCCCTGTTCGCCACGTCCTATTACGTCGTTCAGCGCACCTGTCACGCGCGACTGTGGAACGACTCCCTGGCCAGTTTCACGTTCTATGGCTGGAACCTCGCGCTCATCCTGGGCGTGATCAGCTACATGGCCGGGATCACGCAGGGTCGCGAATACGCCGAGTTCAACTGGCAGATCGACCTGATCATCCTGGTGACCTGGGTGGTGTACTTCCTGGTCTTCACCATGACGCTGCTGCGCCGCAACCAGCCGCACATCTACGTGGCGAACTGGTTCTTCATGTCGTTCATCCTTGCGACCGCGCTGCTGCACATCTTCAACAACATCGAAGTGCCGGTGGGCCTGTTCAATCCGCAGTCCTACCCGATGTTCTCCGGTGTGCAGGACGCGATGCGTCAGTGGTGGTACGGCCATAACGCGGTGGGCTTTTTCCTGACGGCCGCGTTCCTCGGGATGATGTACTACTTCGTGCCGAAGCAGGCCGGCCGTCCGATCTACTCGTACAAGCTGTCGATCATCCACTTCTGGGCGCTGATCTTCCTGTACATGTGGGTGGGTGCGCACCACCTGCACTGGACGGCCCTGCCGGACTGGGTCTCCACCCTGGCGGCGACCTTCTCCATCCTGCTGCTGCTGCCGTCCTGGGGCGGCATGATCAACGGGATCATGACCCTGTCGGGCGCCTGGGACAAACTGCGCACCGACCCGATCATGCTGTTCCTGATCACCGCGCTGGCGTTCTACGGCATGTCGACCTTCGAGGGTCCGATGATGTCGCTGAAGAGCGTGAACGCGCTGTCCCACTACACCGACTGGACGGTGGGCCACGTGCACTCCGGTGCCCTGGGCTGGGTGGCGATGATCAGCTTCGGCTCGCTCTATCACCTGATCCCGCGGCTGTGGAACGTGAACCTCTTCAGCCTGAAGCTGGTGTACGTGCACTTCTTCCTCGCCACCGTCGGCATCGTGCTTTACATCACTGCGATGTGGGTGGCCGGTATCGGTCAGGGCCTGATGCTGCGCGCCTTCGACCAGTACGGGAACCTGGCCTACACCTTCACCGAGTCCGTGGTGTTCCTGCATCAGCCGTACGTGGTGCGTGCCATCGGCGGCGGTCTGTTCCTCCTGGGCATGGTGATCATGGCGTTCAACATTTTCATGACGGTCCGCTCGGGCATCAAGGCGGAAGCCCGTGCCCGTCAGGAAGCCATCGAAGCCGAAGCCCGCACGGCCTGATCAGGGGAGAAGAGGAATCATGAAGCACGAAAGCGTAGAGACTAACGCCGGACTCCTGATCGTCCTGACTCTGGCCGTCATCAGTGTCGGCGGCCTGGTCGAGATCGTCCCGCTGTTCTACATCGACGACACCGTCGAAGAGGTGGACGGCGTCCGGCCCTATACCCCGCTGGAGCAGCGGGGGCGCGACATCTACATCCGGGAAGGCTGCTACGCCTGCCATTCGCAGATGGTGCGGCCCTTCCGTGACGAGATGCTGCGTTACGGCAATTACTCGCTGGCGGCCGAGTCGCAGTACGACTACCCGTTCCAGTGGGGGTCCAAGCGGACCGGCCCGGACCTGGCCCGGGTGGGCGGTAAGTACTCCAACGAGTGGCAGGTCCAGCACCTGATCGACCCGCAGTCGCTGGTGCCGGAATCCATCATGCCGGGTTACCCGTGGCTGGCGGAGACGCCTCTGGACATGTCCGACCTCGAGGACCGGATGATTGCCCTGCGGCGGGTGGGCGTTCCTTACTCCCTTACGGAAGAGGAGTACGAGCGTAACGTCGAGAAGTACGGCGAAGAACACGCCCGCATGTTCGACATCAACCGGGCAGAGGAAAACCTGATCGAACAGGCCCAGGCCGAGAACTTTGACGGCAACAGCGCCACCATTACCGAAATGGACGCCATTGTTGCCTACATGCAGGTTCTGGGAACCATGGTCGATTTCAGTGAATACGATGACGGCCACTTTGCCGAATTCCGGTAAGCCGTCAGGGAGCTCGATTCCGTCATGCTGAGTTTGTGGGAATGGATCCAGGACATGGGCAACAGCAAGACCCTGGCCCTGATCCTGTTCATGAGCACGTTCGTCGGGGTGGTGATCTATCTGTTCGCCAACCCCCGGCGTGCACGGAAATTCGAGACGTATCGCTACATTCCTCTGGATGATGATGATTCACATCGGGAGCCGACGACGTCCCGGCGTGACAAAACCGAGAGTGACGAGCAATGAGCACACAGGACAATCGCAAACCGGGTCAGGGTGAGGTGGAAACCACCGGTCACGTCTGGGACCAGGACCTCGCCGAATACAACAATCCGCTGCCGCGCTGGTGGCTGTGGGGCTTTTACGCCACGGTCGTGTTCGCCCTGGTCTACTGGGTCCTCTACCCGGCCTGGCCGATCGGCGACACTTTTACCAAGGGACTGGCCTCGGTGACCTACGAGCAGGACGGCGAGGAGGTCACCACGCACTGGAACACCCGTGCGCTGTTCTACCGGGACATGCAGACCGGTGAGTACGCCGTGCGCCAGCGCGACATGCTGGAGCAGGTTGCGGGTATGGAGTACGCCGAAATCCTGCAGGACGCGGATGCCATGAGCTTCGTGAACGCCTACGCGCAGGGTTCCTTCGGGACCTGGTGCGCGGCCTGCCATCAGGTGGGCGGTGCCGGCGTGATCGGCCAGTATCCCAACCTGCGGAACGACCACTGGAAGTGGGGCGGCACGGTCGAGCAGATCGAAGAAACCCTGGTTCAGGGGCGCCTGGGTTACATGCCCGGTTACCGGGGCAGGCTTTCGGACGAGCAGCTGGATGACGTCTCCGCTTTCGTCCTGTCGATGAACGGCTACGATATGGATCCGGCCGCGGTCGAGGCGGGCGAGCGGGTCTTCACCGGCTATGACGGCGGCTGCTTCCAGTGCCACGGTACCGGGGGCGAGGGGATCGAATCCCAGGGCGCGCCCAACCTGACCAATGACATCTGGGGTCTGGTGGACGTCCACGGTGCCGCCGACGATGGCGAGCGTCAGCGTCAGGTCGCGCGTTTCATCCGCAACGGGGCCCAGCGCGAGATGCCGGCCTTCGCGGATCGGCTGTCGGATGAAGAGATCAAGATCCTGACGGCCTACGTGCACTCCCTCGGTGGCGGGCAGTAAGCCCGCTGCCTCTGCCGCGTCGATATCCGACCGCATGGGTGCGAGGTTCTTGACCTCGCACCCGCATTAGCTGTTAATGATTCAAATCCCATGGGACACCGGACCTGCGGCGTCCCTGATCCGGGGCCGTTCCCCGGGAGGCATTGATGGCGGAACAGCAGCCGATGTACGAAGCCCGTATTCCGATCCATCCGCGTTCGGTTAAAGGGCGGTTCCGCAACCTCAAGACCGGTATCCTGCTCGTCGCCTACAGCGTCTATTTCCTGCTTCCGTGGATCCGCTGGGAGCGCGAGTACGGCCCCAACCAGGCCATCCTCTTCGATATCCCGGGTCGCCAGTTCTTCCTGTTCGATCTCGTGGTATATCCCCAGGATATTTTCTGGCTGGCCGGTTTCCTGATGCTGGCGGCCGTCACTCTGTTCTTTGTGACCGGCCTGGCCGGTCGCGTGTTCTGCGGCTATTTCTGTTTCCAGACCCTGTGGACCGACGTGTACATGTACCTGGAGCGGAAGATCCAGGGCGAGCGGCCGGCGCGGATCCGGCTGTCGAAGCAGCCATGGAACGGCGAAAAGATCCTGAAATATGCCGCGACGCATGCCTCCTGGCTGCTGGTTGCGTTCGCGACCGGGCTGGGGTTTGTCCTCTACTGGGGGGATGCGCCCACCATCGTGCAGCAGTTCTTCGTCGGCGAGGCCGTCTTCGCGGCCTATGTGACAGCGGGTATCCTCACGGCCACCACCTACACGGCCGCGGGGCTGGCACGCGAGCAGGTCTGCACCTTTATCTGCCCGTACGCGCGGTTCCAGAGCGTGATGTTCGACAAGGACACCATGATCGTGTCCTACGACGAGGACCGCGGCGAAGGTTCGGCAGGGCGGGCGAAACCGGTCAAGGGGCTTCAGACGCGCGAGGAGCGCCAGGCGGCGGGCGTCGGCGACTGCATTGATTGCGGCTATTGCGTGCAGGTGTGTCCCACCGGGATCGACATCCGGGACGGTCTCCAGTATCAGTGCATCCACTGCGCGCTGTGCGTGGACGCCTGCGACACGATCATGGACAAGCAGGGCTGGCCCCGCGGCCTGATCCGCTACACCTCGGAACGCGAGCTGGAAGGTGGCAAGACGCACCCGATCCGCCTGAAGACCGTGGGTTACGGGGCGGTGATGCTGGTCATCCTGGGGGCCCTGGTGGCGAGCATCCTGGATCGTCCGCCGATGGATGCCAACGTGAATCAGGTCCGCCAGCCCCTCTACGTCCAGATGTCGGACGGCCAGATCCAGAACTCCTACGAGATCCGCCTGAACAATACGAGTCAGGAAGTGCTCGACTTTGAACTGGGAATCGCTGGTCTGGACGATGCCACGCTGGATCTGGGGCAGGTGTCGGACATCCGCCTGGAGCCGGGCGAACGCCTGACGGTGCTGGCGCGAGTGCGCTACGATGTCCCGGCGGATGCCTCCGGATCCCGGATCCCGTTCGACTTCGTGATTACGGATCGTCAGGGTCGGATCGACCCCTACACGATCGGCTCCCAGTTCAGCTACGCACGCTGACCGGAGGGCGGACCTCTACCCCGGCAAACGGATACGCCGGGGTTCGCAAACACCGGACGCAACCCCGTCCCCGTGGACGTTGAAGGCATCATGAGCAACCTGGTTATTACCCTTGGCCTGGGCAGTGCCGCCCTGGCGCTGCTGTTCTTCCTGATCTACCGCTTCACGCGCCTGCGCGCCTATCATGCGGCTGCCGTCGTGGTGGCGGTCATGCTGTTCGTGTTCATCCCGGCTTCCATCCTTACCTGGCAGGGGGCCGATGTCTTCGCCATCCATCTGGCGCTGTACGTGATTGTGCCTTACGGGCTCGGGATCGTGTTCAGCCAGAAGGAGGCCGAGGCAGCCGCCGGCAAGGCCCACGTGGGTCGTTTGCACTGGGCCCCGATGGTGATCGTCGGGTTCTTTACCATCATCGCGACGGTTCAGGCCGTGCTGATTACCCTCGCCCACAACGGCATGCCGGACCGTTTCATCGGTACCCTGCTGCCCGAGCCGGACGCCCCCGTGGAGCGTGTGACCTCGGCGTTCCCGGGGCTGGTCGACGGCTTCGAGGACCGCGACCAGGCGCTGGCGGTACATCGCATGAGCGAACTGGAGGAACAGGCCTCGCGTGGCTGGGAGATCCGGCAGGGGTGGCTGGGAGAGCCCCGCAAGGGGGAGACCGAGACCCTGCGGGTCGAGGTCCGCGACGCCGAGGGCCGGCCTCTGGAAGGGGCAGAGGTCACGGGTACTTTCCTCTGGCTCGCCGACCATCGCAAGGATCAGCCCTTCGCCATGCGCGAACGCGGTGACGGATTCTACGAGGTCGACGTGGCCCTTCCCGAGGCCGGGCGCTGGGACCTGCGCTTCTTCGTCGAACGCGACGGGGCGCAGGTCGAACAGCAGGCGAACACGCGCGTTCACGGTCACTCGGGCTGACGGCGCGGGTCCCGATGAGGCCATGCGTCTGACCCTGTCGTGAGCCAGCATGCGGTGAACGAACCGGCCCCGTCGGAGGCGGCGCCGGAGGAGCACTGTTTTCACTGCGGTCTCGAGGTGCCCCCCGGTGCCGACTACCCGGTGGAGTTCGAGGGCACCTGGCGCCCCACCTGCTGCCCCGGCTGCCAGGCCGTTGCGGGCGCGATCATCGAGCGCGGCCTGGGGTCGTATTATCATCATCGCACCGCGCCGCCGGCCGCATCGGGCGACAGCATCGTCCCCGACGAGCTGCGCGAACTCGAACTGTTTGACGCCCCGGCGGTTCAGCGCCAGTTCGTGACGGCGCGCGAGGCCGCCTCCGGTGAACGTCGCGAGGCGTCGCTGATCCTCGAGGGCATCACCTGTGCGGCCTGCGTCTGGCTGAACGAGCGCCACGTCCAGGCACTGGACGGCGTCGAGGAATTTCGCGTCAACTACTCCACGCATCGGGCCCGGGTGACCTGGGACCCCGAGCGTCTGGCGCTGTCCGATATCCTGCGTGCGATCCGGGACATCGGTTATCGCGCCCATCCCTACGACCCCGGCACGCGCGAACAGGCTCTGGCGCGCGAACGCGGGCTCGCCCTGCGTCGCCTGGGGGTTGCCGCGCTCGGCATGATGCAGGTGATGATGCTCGCCGTGGCCCTGTGGCTGGGCGAGGGAGATCCGCAGCACGAGTCGATCAACGATTTCATGCGCCTGGTGGCCGCGATCTTCGCCACACCGGTGGTGCTGTACTCCGCGATTCCGTTCTATCAGAGCGCGTGGCGGGACCTGCGCCACCGACAACTGGGAATGGACGTGCCGGTCAGCATCGCGATCATCGCGACCTACCTGGCGAGCGTGTGGGCGGTGTTCTCCGGCACCGGCGAGCATGTCTATTTCGAGTCGGTGGTGATGTTCGTCTTCTTCCTGCTGACCTCGCGTTACCTCGAGTTGATGGCGCGCCAGCATGCGAGCGAAGCGGTGGATCGCATGGATCGTCTGGTCCCGGCGATCGCACGCCGGGTCACCGCCCATGGTGAAACCGAGTCGGTGCCGGTGGCCGAGCTCGAGCCCGGCGATCGGGTGCAGGTGCGGCCGGGTGAATCCGTGCCTGCGGACGGCGTGGTGGTGGATGGGCGATCGACGGTGAACCGGGCCCTGCTGACCGGGGAACCCGAGCCGCGCCCGGCCAGTGCCGGTACCGACGTCGTCGGAGGCACGGTGAACGTCGAGAGCCCGCTGGTGGTGGAGGTGCGCCGGGTCGGAGCGGAGACCACCCTGGCGGCGATCCAGCGACTGCTGGATCGGGCGCAGACCGAAAAGCCGCGGGTCGCGCGCATGGCCGAGGCCGGTACCGGGTGGTTCGTCGCCGCGGTGCTGATCCTCACGCTGCTGGCCGGGCTTGTCTGGTATTTCCTGATCGACCCGGCCCGCGCCCTGTGGGTGATGGTCGCCATGCTGGTCGCGACCTGCCCGTGCGCCCTCGCCCTGGCGACGCCGGTGGCGCTCACCGCGACCACGGGGACCCTGACGCGCGACGGCGTTCTGCTGACCCGGGGCTCCGCGCTGGAGGCCCTGCCCGGTGTCACCACCGTGTGCCTGGACAAGACGGGAACGCTTACCGAAGGGCGGCCCCGCCGGGTGGCGACCGAGGTACATGACCCCGCTTTCGATCCCGGGCGCGCGCTGGCCTGGGCCGCGGCTCTGGAGCGGCATTCCGAACACCCGCTGGCACGCGCGCTGGTCGCCGAGGCGGGCGGGCAGCCGGTCGCGGCCGGGGTCGAGAATCACCCCGGCGAGGGTCTGACCGGCACGATCGACGGGCATCCGGTCGCTGTCGGCGGCGCGTCGCTGATGCCCGCCGTCCCGCCAACCGGCCCGAACACCTCGCCCGACCCGCTGGCCTCGCCGGTGTGGCTGGCGGTGGATGGCCGGGTGGTGGCGACCTTCTGGCTGGCGGATACCCCGCGCGCCGAGGCCGCGGACACGGTCCGGGCCCTGCAGGACCGCGGCCTGCGGGTGGTCCTGCTGACCGGCGACCGGCCCGAGGCGGCAGCGAGTTTCGCCGAGCGGCTCGGGATCGCGGAAGCCCACGGGGGGTTGTCGCCGGACGACAAGCTGGCCCATGTGCGCGAACGTCAGGCACGTGGCGAGTGCGTGCTGATGGCGGGCGAGGGGGTCAACGATGCTCCCGTGCTGGCCGGGGCCGACGTATCCCTGGCGATGGGCGGCGGCAGCAGCCTCGCGCGCACCCGCGCGGACCTGGTGCTGCTGTCGGATCGCCTCGACCGCCTGCCCGGCGTGTTCGAGCGGGCCGGGGCGACGCGGCACGTGATTCGGCAGAACATCATCTGGGCCATCGGCTACAACGTCGTGGCCCTGCCCGTGGCCGCTTCCGGCATCCTGACCCCGTGGCTGGCCGCGCTGGGGATGTCGCTCAGTTCGCTGCTGGTGGTGGGCAACGCCCTGCGCCTGCGGCCGCCGCGCCCGCGTGACTCGACCTGAGCGGTACCCGCGCGGGGTTTTGACGCCCGCGGATGCCTCCGTACACTGGAGGCATGAACATCCTGTACCTGCTCATTCCGCTGGCCATGCTGTTCGCCCTGGTGGTCGGACTGCTGTTGCTGTGGGCGATCCGCTCCGGACAGTACGATGACCTCGAGGGGCCGGCCCACCGTATCCTGATGGACGACGATGACCCCAGGATTCCCACGCAGCCCCCGGCCAGCGGGTCCGGCGGGGACGGGGCGGAGAAAGAGCGGCATGAGGACGACGGACAGTCCCGGACCTCCCGGAGTCCGGAGGAGGCCGGTTCGGGAGCGCGCAACGGCTGACCCCCTTGCGCCCGCCGCCGAACCGGCTTAATCTTGCCCCCGAAAACGTAATGGATGTTGAGGTGCCGTCATGCGTAACTGGTTTACCTTCGAGAATTTCCCGCTGACCTTCACGGCGGCGCTGATCATTTTCTCCTGGTTCAGCTTCTTCTCGGTGATCCTCTTCGGCTGAGGGAGCACCGGAAGACCGCTAACGCAAAAGCCCCCGGCGACGCGAATCGCCGGGGGCTTTTTCGATCACGGCCCCTGCGAAAGGGCGCAAATCCGCGAATCAGTGGGCGAAGGCCGTACGGATCTTGCGGATCGCGGCATTCTCGATCTGCCGGATGCGTTCTGCCGAGACCCCGTATTCCGCCGCCAGCTCGTGGAGCGTGGCCTTCTGCTCGCCCATGTAGCGGCGCATCAGGATGTCGCGCGAACGCTCGTCCAGGCCTTCCAGGGTCTCGCCCAGGCGCGAGCGATAATGCGCCTCCCAGTCGGCCTCCTCGGCCATCCGGGCGGGATCGTCGCTCATGTCCTCCAGGCTCAGGCGCTGTGCCGGCGCCAGGGCCGCGCGCTCCTCGTCATCGCTTTCGGGCAGCGGGTCGAAGCTGGTGTCCTGGCTGGCCAGGCGGTTCTCCATCTCCCAGACTTCCGCCTCGCTGACGCCGAGGTCCTCGGCCACGGCCGACACCTCCTCGCGGTTCATCCAGCCCAGGCGCTGCTTGGCACTGCGCAGGTTGAAGAACAGCTTGCGCTGCGCCTTGGTTGTCGCGACCTTCACGATGCGCCAGTTGCGCAGGATGTACTCGTGGATCTCGGCCCGGATCCAGTGTACGGCGAAGGAGACCAGGCGCACGCCCTGGTGCGGGTCGAAACGCCGCACGGCCTTCATCAGGCCCACGTTGCCTTCCTGGATCAGATCGCCCAGCGGCAGGCCGTAGCCCTTGTAGCCGCGGGCCACGTGCACCACGAACCGCAGGTTGTGCAGAATCAGGCTGCGGGCGGCCTCGAGGTTGTTGCGCTCGTGCAGTTCCAGCGCCAGTTCGCGCTCCTGCTCGACGTCCAGCACCTCGATCTGCGATACCGCCTGCATGTAATGATTGAGATCGCCCACCGGGACGGGCATGTCCGCGCGATGGGGCATCAGTGCCTGACTCATGGATTCGCATCCCTCCGTTCGTAACCGTTTCAACCTTAGCACTCGATTCCTTGGAGTGCTAAACCCCGCAAGAGTTCCGGAATATGGGGTGTCCGGCCCGTATTTCAAGCCAGCCGGCTGCGCGGGGATTCACCTGCGGAGATTCAGGGGGCATCGCGCAGGGCATGGCCGCTGCCCAGGCGCGCGCCGGCCCAGCCGAGCAGCACCGCCGCCGTGATGATGCCAAGCGCGACTTCCGGTCCCGGCAGTCGCAGCGCGTAGTCGATGTCGAATGCCCCGGCGGCCGACTCCAGCGGTTCGCGCGCCTGCCAGGTGCCGAGGTAGAGCAGGAGCACGGCGAACAGCCCGCCGCCCAGCCCGCCATAGATGCCGCCGTAGAGCGATGGTCGGCGGAGGAAACGGTGGGTTGCGCCGCTGATCCGCGCGATGGTGATCTCCTCGCGCCGCTCGCGCAGTTCCGACGCGCTGGCCAGCGCCAGCACCAGCAGGGCACCCAGGCCCAGCAGGCCGGCGACGATCGTGAGGACCCGCGCACCGAGCTGGTACAGCGCGTTGAGCTGGCGCACCCACTCGTCATCGCTGACCAGCGTAGCGTCGGGGAAACGCTCCGCCAGGGTCGTCTCGAGGCGCGTGACCGTTTCCGGATCACTGCGCTGCGGCACCACGTCCAGGGTGTCCGGCAGGGGGTTGCCGTCCATCCAGTCGAGCAGGGCCGGGTCGGCCAGGTCGGCGCGATAGTCCTCGAGGGCGCGTTCGGCCGGGATGGCCGTCACGCGGCCGACATCCGCGAGCCGCTCCAGCTCCCGGGCCTGCTCCTGCAGTGCGTCGGACTCGCCGGCTTCCAGATAGACCGCGATGCGCGGTTCATGGTCGACGTGAGCGGAGAGTGCCCGCGCATTGTCCAGCAGGACCCACAGGAATGCAGGAAGCGCGAGGATGAAACCCAGCACCGCGATGCTGATCAGCGACATGACCGGGGCCTGCAGCCGCCGTGCGAGGCTGCGCCGCGCGGCGTCCGCGTGGGCCTCGCGCCACGCGCCCAGGCGGTCGCGCAGGGCCCGGGCGCGGTTCATGCGCCGGCCTCCTGGCGCGCGCGGGCCTCGATGCGCCCGTCTTCCAGATGCAGCACCGGGTGCGGCATGCGTTCGACCAGATCCTGATCGTGCGAGGCGACCAGCGCGGTCATGCCGATGCGGTTGAAGTCGGCGAACAGGGCGAGGATCTCGCGCGACAGCGCCGGGTCGAGGTTCCCGGTGGGCTCGTCCGCCAGCAGCAGGGCCGGGCGGTGGACGATCGCGCGGGCGATCCCGACCCGCTGCTGTTCCCCGGCCGACAGGGTCTGTGGCCGTGCCCCTTCGCGCTGCAGCAGGCCCACCTTGTCCAGCGCCGCGCGCACCCGGCGGCGGATCTCGGGTCGCCGGTACCCCATGATCTCCAGCGGCAGGGCGATGTTGTCGTACACCGGGCGGTCATACAGCAGGCGGTGATCCTGGAATACCAGTCCGATGCTGCGGCGAAATTGCGGGATGTCGCGCGCGGAGAGCTGATCGAGATCAAAGCCGTTGACCCGCAGGCGGCCACGGGTCGGACGTTCCAGCCCGGCAATCAGGCGCAGCAGGGTACTCTTGCCCGCCCCGGACGGGCCGGTGATGAACGCCATCACCCCGGGGTCGATCTTCAGGCTGACCTGACTGAGGGCCTCGGAGCGGGAGCCGAACCGCTTGGTGACGCGCTGCAGGAAGATCATCGACGGGTCAGTCGTCGTCCCGGCCGAGCAGGGCCCGTACGAAGCTGCGGGCGTCGAAGGGCTGCAGGTCCTCGGGCTTCTCGCCCACGCCAATGAAACGCACCGGGACGCCCAGCTGTTCCGCCAGGGCGAAGATCATCCCGCCCTTGGCGGTACCGTCCAGCTTGGTGACGACGATGCCGGTCAGGCCCAGCGCCTCGTGGAACTGCTGCGCCTGGCTCAGGGCGTTCTGCCCGGTGCCGCCGTCCACCACCAGCAGGACCTCGTCCGGGGCCTGCGCATCCAGCCGGCCCATCACCCGCTTGACCTTGCGTACTTCGTCCATGAGGTTGGTCTGGGTGTGCAGGCGCCCGGCGGTGTCGGCGATCATCACGTCGATGCCGCGCGAGGTGGCGGCCTGAAGGCCGTCGTAGACGACCGAGGCGGAGTCGGCGCCGGTGCCCTGGGCGATCACCGACACCTCGTTGCGTTCGCCCCAATTCTGCAGCTGTTCCACCGCCGCGGCGCGGAAGGTGTCGCCGGCGGCCAGCATCACGGAGAAGTCGTCGGCGCGGAAGTGATGGGCCAGCTTGCCGATGGTGGTGGTCTTGCCCGCGCCGTTGATGCCCACCACCAGGATGGAGAACGGCCGCCCCGGATCATCGGGCAGGGTCAGCGGTTCGGAGACCGGTTCCAGCACCTCGATCATCGCGTTTTCCAGCGCGTCCATCAGCGCTTCGGCGTTGTCGAGCTCGCGCCGCTTCACCTCGCCGGTGATTCGGTCCATGATCTTCTGCGTGGCTTCCAGGCCGACATCCGCCATCAGCAGGCGCTCTTCCAGTTCCTCGAAGAGCTCGTCGTCGATGCGCCGGCGGAACAGGCTGCCGAGATCGGCGTTGAGCACCTGGCCGGTTTTGGACAGGCCCTGGCGCAGGCGCTGGAACCACCCGCTGCGCGCCGGTTTTTCCTCGGCGGCCGGTGTCGCGTCGTTCGCGGAGTCTTCGGACTTTTTCTTTTTGCGGAAACCGAACATGCCCGGAGAGGTCTGTTGAGAGATGCACAATCCTAGCACGAGGCAGGAGCGCAAAATGCGTGTTCACGTCCCGGGGTTGGCCCCGTTGCTGTTTTGCCTGACGGCCCTGTTCGCGGCTCCCGCCGCGGCATCCGGGTCCATCACCGACAATGTTGTCGAGACCCGTCTGGACAACGGCCTGACCGTCCTGGTGCTGGAGGACCGGCGGGCGCCGGTGGTTTCCACCCAGATCTGGTATCGCGTGGGCTCGGCCGACGAATACGGCGGGGTCACCGGCATCTCGCACATGCTGGAACACATGATGTTCCGCGGCTCCGAGGCCTTCGAGCCCGGTGAATTCTCGCGCGTCGTGTCGCGCCTGGGTGGTCGCGAGAACGCGTTTGTCGGGCGCGACTACACCGGCTATCACCAGCTGCTGGGCAGCGACCACTGGGAGACCCTGCTGGAGATGGAGGCCGAGCGCATGCAGCACCTGCGCCTGACCGAGGAGGAATTCCTGCCCGAGCGCGAGGTGGTGCGCGAAGAACGGCGCCAGCGCGTCGAGGACCGGCCCAACGCGCGCCTGCGCGAGGCGTTCATGGCCACGGCCTTCCATGCCGATCCCTACGGCCAGCCGGTGATCGGCTGGATGAGCGACATCGACGAGTACAGCGTGGAGGCCCTGCAGGACTGGTACGACACCTGGTACACCCCGGATAACGCGGTGGTCGCGGTGGTCGGGGACGTCGACGCGGACGCGGTGGCGGCTGCCGCCGAACGCCATTTCGGCGACATCCCCGCCGGCGCGGGCGGGGAACGCCCGGCGCGCAGCGAACCCCAGCAGACCGGAGAGCGGCGCATCACCGTACAGGTGCCGGCCGAACTGCCCTACGTGATGATGGGCTGGAAGGCGCCGTCGCTGAATTCGCTGGAAGAGCCGGACGATGCCTATGCCCTGCTGGTGCTGGAGGGGGTGCTGTCCTCCGGCGAGGCCTCGCGGCTCGCCCGCGAGCTGGAGCGCGGCCGCGAGATCGCCGGCTCCGCGTCGGCCAGCTACAGCCCGTTCACCCGCCGTGACGGGCTGTTCATGCTGGGCGGGGTGCCGGCGGCGGACACCGATCCCGGGGAACTGGAGGCCGCCCTGCGCGAGCAGATCGAGCGCCTGCGCGAGGAGCCGGTGGGCGAAGATGAACTGGAACGCGTGCAGGCGCGGGTCGTGGCGTCCGAGGTCTACGGCCGCGACTCGGTGCATGCGCAGGCGTCGCAGCTGGCGATGCTGGAGACGGTCGGCATCGGCTGGCGTGAGCTGGGCGCCTTCGTCGAGCGGGTGCGCGCGGTCACCGCGGAGGATGTGCGTCGCGTCGCGCAGGAATATCTGGTGCCGGAGACCCTGACGGTGGGGATCCTGGATCCGCTGCCGCTGGATGAACGCGAGTCGGAGGAACCGGCCGCCGAATATGGAGGTGACCTGTGATTCGCTGGACGGGAGTGGTGCTGGCGGCGCTGTGCGCGGCGCCCGCGGCGGCGATGGAGATCGACCGCTGGGAGACCGACGAGGGCCTGCAGGCGCTGTACGTCGAGGCGCCCGAACTGCCCATGGTGGACCTGCGCCTGACCTTTGATGCCGGTGCGGCGAGGGACGGCGAATTGCCGGGGCTGGCGCGCATGACCAGCCGGAGCCTGCGTCACGGCACGACGGAGATGGATGCCGATGCGCTGGCCGAGCGTTTCGAGTCCGTCGGTGCCCGCTTCAGTACCAGCTCCCAGCGGGACATGGCCGTGGTCTCGCTGCGCAGTCTCACCGAGACGGACTGGCTCGACACCGCGATGGAAACCCTGACCACGGTCCTCGCGGAACCCGCCTTCCCCGAGGACGACTTCGACCGGGCGCGGCGCCAGGCCCTGCTGGGACTGCAACGGGAGCGTCAGGAGCCGGGCAGCGTGGCCGCGCGGCGTTTCCACGAGCTGGTTTACGCCGATCATCCGTACGCCAACTGGCCGGCGGGGGATCGCGAGAGTCTGGAGGCGCTGAGCCCCGAGGACGCGCGCGGCTTCTTCGAGCGGTATTACACGGCGCGCAACGGCGTGCTGGCGATCACCGGCGGCGTGGATCGCCGGCAGGCCGAAGCTCTGGCGGCGCGTGTCTCGCAGGCCCTGCGCCCCGGTGAACCGGCCGAACCGCTGCCGCCGGTGCCGCCGCTGGAGGGTGCGGTGACGGAGCATGTCCCGTTCCCCTCGGAGCAGGCGCACATCCGCATCGGCGCACCGGCCCTGCGGCGTGGTGACGATGCCTATTACCCGCTGACCCTGGGCAACCACGTCCTGGGCGGAGGTGGCTTCACCTCGCGTCTGTTCCGCGAACTGCGCAGCGAGCGCGGACTGGCCTATTCCGTCAGCAGCGGGTTCGGGTCGCGCGCCGCGGAGGGGCCGTTCAGCGTCTCCATGCAGACCGGCACCGAGCAGACCGGCGAGGCGGTGGAAGCCCTGCACGAGCAGATCCGGCGCTGGCATGCCGAGGGCGTGGAGCCGGCCGAGCTGGAGGCCTCGCGCGCCAACGTGGTCAACGGCTTCCCGCTGCGCCTGGCGTCCAGCTCGGGGATCGTGTCGCATCTGGCCCTGATCGGTTTCTACGATCTCGGCGCGGATTATCTGACGCACTACCCCGCACGGATGGAAGCGGTGACGCCGGACGACGTGCAGCGGGCCATACGGGAACGGGTCGATCCGCAGGCCCTGGTCACGGTGATCGTTGGTGGCGAAGAACCGTAGGCGCGGGGCGGGTTCCGCGCGGCGCCGCGGCCACGAGTCCCGGGTCCGCATCATCGGCGGCGCGTGGCGCCGGCGCTGGCTGCCGGTGGCCGACGTACAGGGCCTGCGTCCTACCGCCGACGCCCTGCGCGAGACCCTGTTCAACTGGCTGCAGCCGCATCTGCCCGGTGCGCGGGTGCTGGACCTGTACGCCGGTACCGGGGCCCTGGGGTTCGAGGCCGCGTCGCGCGGGGCGCAGTCGGTGCTGATGGTGGAGCGCGACCGGCGTGCCGTCGCGCGGCTGCAGCAGGCCGTCGAAGAGCTGGGCGCCAGCGGCGTGGAGGTGCGCTGCGCCGATGCGGCGCGCCTGCTGGAGGCGGGCCCGGACGTCGTCGCCCCGTTCCACGTGGTGTTCCTCGACCCGCCGTTCGAGCGCGACCTGCTCGCCCCGGCTCTGCGCACCCTGGCGGGTGAGGGCTGGCTGGCGCCCGGGGGGCGCGTGTATGTCGAGCTGGAAGCCCATCGCGACCCGGCGGAGGTGACGGGGGCGCAGTGGCACATCCTGCGCGAGCGCACCGCAGGGCAGGCCCGGGGGCTGCTGCTGGAGCCGGCGGAGCCGCTTTTTTGCAGTACCCTGGGGCATTCGCTACCGTAGGATCATCCGTTCAAGGCATTTCCATCCGCGTGCGGGGCCGGCGTCAGCGTCCCACGACCCGGCCGCCACGCTACCCATGCACAAGGGGAGTCATCCATGGATGAATCATCCACCCCCGGTCTGTCCCAGACGCGCGTGCGCGGCTTCGGGGTCATCTGCAGTCCGGTCTTCATCATCGCCAGCATCATCATCGTGGCCTTCGTGCTTTTCGGGGCGGCGTTTTCCGAGACGGCCGAAGGCCTGTTCGTGCAGACGCGCGACGGCATCTCCCGTTACCTCGGCTGGTACTACATGCTGGTGGTGACGATCTTCCTGATCTTTGCCCTGTACCTGATGTTCAGCCGTTACGGCGGGGTGCGTCTGGGCGATCAGTTCGAACCCCCGCGTTTCAGCTATGCGTCCTGGTTCGCGATGCTGTTCTCCGCCGGCATGGGCATCGGGCTGCTGTTCTTCTCCATCGCCGAGCCGATGTACCACTACATGTCGCCGCCGCATGCCGAGGGTGAATCCAGCGCGGCGGCGATGGAGGCGATGCGCTACACCTTCTTCCACTGGGGACTGCACGCCTGGGCGATCTACATCATCGTGGGTCTGTCGCTGGCCTACTACGCCTACCGACACAACCTGCCGCTGCTGATCCGCTCCTCGCTGTACCCGTTCATCGGCGACCGCATCTACGGCCCGTGGGGGCACCTGGTCGACATCCTTGCACTGTTCGGGACCATGTTCGGGGTCGCGACCTCGCTGGGTCTGGGGGTCATGCAGATCAACTCGGGCCTCAACTTCGTCTTCGGCATCGAGGAAACCACCCTGAACCAGGTCGTGCTGGTCGCGATCATCACCCTGATCGCGGTGGGCTCCGTGGCCCTGGGCGTGGACCGCGGGATCAAGCGGCTGTCCAACTTCAACATCGGCCTGAGCGTGGTGCTGATCGCGCTGCTGCTGGTGCTCGGGCCCACACTGTTCATCCTGCGGACCCTGGTCGAATCCACCGGGGTCTATGTCCAGAACCTGCCCGCGATGAGCCTGTGGGCCGATACCATCGAGGATTCCGGCTGGGCCACGACCTGGACCATCTTCTACTGGGGCTGGTGGATCTCCTGGGCGCCGTACGTCGGCATGTTCATCGCGCGGGTCTCGCGCGGGCGCACCATCCGCGAATTCGTGACTGGCGTGCTGCTGGCGCCCACCGCGGCCGGGTTCGTCTGGCTGTCGGTGTTCGGCGGCACGGCTATGGGCTTCCAGCTGGACGGCGTGGCCGACGTGGCCGGGCAGGTGTCCGAACAGATGGAGACCGCGCTGTTCCTGACCATCGAGGCCCTGCCGATGCTGGACTGGATGGCGATCGCGGTGATGAGCGCGGCAACCCTGCTGATCGTCACCTTCTTCGTCACCTCCTCGGACTCCGGTTCGCTGGTGATCGACACCCTGGCCTCGGGTGACGTGCGCAATCCCACCGTGACCCAGCGCGTGTACTGGGCCGTGGCCGAAGGGATCGTGGCCTCGGTGCTGCTGGTGGCCGGGGGGCTGGGCGCGCTGCAGGCGGCGGCCATCAGTGTCGGCCTGCCGTTCTCCATCGTGATGCTGATCATGATGGTGGGGCTGTACCGCTCGCTGCAGCAGACCGAGGCCGTCACGCCCAGCCGTTATCAGCGCGAGGCACCGCCGCCGCATACGCTGTTCGGCTACACCGAAGACCTCGACGAGAAGATCCGCTAGGAGGCATCGATGTCACAGGTGGCACTGCTGGGCTGCGGGCTGATGGGGACCCCCATGGGCCTGCGGCTGCTGGACGCGGGGTTCCCGCTGCAGGCATACAACCGCACCCCGGCGCGGGCCGAGGATCTGGCCCGCGCCGGGGCAACCGTGTATTCCACCCCGGACGCCGCGGTACAGGGCGCGGACTGGGTGATTCTGATGCTCAGCGATGCCCGTGCCATCGAGTCCGTGCTCGCCGATCTTTCCCCGGGAACGCTCGACGGGCGCTGTTTCATCCAGATGGGCACGATCCTGCCGGCCGAGAGCCGGGCCCTGGGCGAGCGCGTGCGGGCGGCCGGGGGGTGTTATGTCGAGGCCCCGGTGCTGGGGTCCATTCCCGAGGCGCGCGACGGGCGGCTGCTGATCATGGCCGGTGCCGAGCATGAGGTGGACGTGGAGCGGGTCGCCCCGGTGCTGGAGGCCCTGGGCAGCACGGTCCGGCATGTGGGCGGCCCGGGGCAGGGTGCCGCGCTCAAGCTGGCCTTCAACCAGCTGATCGCCAGCCTTACGGCGGCATTCTCGCTGAGCCTGGGACTGGTGCGCCGCGAGGGTGTGGAGGTCGACACCTTCATGGAGATCCTGCGCGAGAGCGCCCTCTACGCACCCACCTTCGACAAGAAGCTGGACAAGATGTGCTCCGGGGAATTCGGGACCGCCAACTTCCCGGTCAAGCATCTGCTCAAGGACGTGCGCCTGACCCATCAGGCAGCCGCCGACGCGGGACTGTCCGACCCCTGGTTGCCATTGCTGGCGGATCTGCTCGAGCAGGCCGCCGACCGGGGACTGGGCGATGCCGACTACTCGGCCATCTATTCGTCCATCGTGCCGGAGGCCGGCAACCGCGGCTGACCCGCGTCAGCGCACTTCGGCGAGCAGCTGCCGGGCCATGCGTTCGGCCTGCGAGCCGTAGCCGCCGCCGAACAGGTGGTCGTGGTTGAGGATGTGGTACAGGTTGTACAGCGTGCGGCGGGTGGCGTAGCCCGGATCCAGCGGCCGCTGTTCGGCGTAGGCCGCGAAGAAGTCCCGCCCGGGGTGCCCGAACAGTTCCATCATCGCCAGGTCGGCCTCCGGGTCGCCGTAATAGGTGGCCGGGTCGAACAGCGTCGGCCGGCCGTCGCCGAGGAAGTCCCAGTTGCCGCTCCACAGGTCGCCGTGCAGCAGTGACGGCTGCGGGTGGTAGTCCGTAAAGAAGCCGTCCAGGCGCTCCTCCAGCTCGGCCAGGGTGTCCAGACGCCCGCGCGGGGCCCCGCGGTCGCGGGCCAGGCGGCGCTGGAACCCCAGGCGCTCCTCGCGATAGAAATCCACCCAGTCCGCATGCGGCCGATTGGACTGTGGCGTGGATCCGATGAAATTGTCCTCGTCGAGGCCGAAGCGGCTGGCGGTGTGCGCATGCATGTCGGCGATGCCGTGCGCCAGCGCCACCGCGTCGCGCGGGCCGCCCAGGTCCAGGTCCTCGATGATCAGGAAACGGGCGCCGGCAGCCTCGCCGGTGCCGATCACCGCGGGGATCTTCAGTACCTCGCAGCGCTGCAGTTCGGTCAGGCCACGGGCCTCGGCAGCGAACATGCCGGCGTGGTCGCCGCGGTTGAGCTTGACGAAGAAGCGGCGGCCGTCGGTGCCCTCCAGACGCAGGGCCTGGTTGATGGAGCCGCCGGAACGTGCGCTGCGGCCTGTCGCCTCGAACGGTACTCCGGTATGGTCCGTGATGCACCGGGCCAGGGCGCCGGTCAGGTCGTCGTCCCGTGCGCTGCTTCGCGTCATGTGTCTGTCTCCCGTGGCGGATGTGGCTGACAGGTTAACCACTACACACCCCGAACGTCAGGAGTCCCGAGATGGCCTTCCGCAAACTGGAACCCCTATGCGACAAGATCGGGGCGGAGCAGATCCGCGCCGTGATCGACGAGTTTTATCGCCGCGTGTCGGCCGATCCGCGGATCGGGCACCACTTCGAGCGCATCGAGGATTTCGAGGATCACGTACGGCGGATCAGCGATTTCTGGTACCAGAACCTGGGCGGGCGCCTGGAACAGCCACCGACCATCGACATGGTGGGCAAGCACGCGCCGCTGAAGCTGACCGAAGACGATCTTCAGGCGTGGATGGAGCACTTCCGTGCGACCACCGACGAGATGCTGGATCCGGCGCACGCGAAGGAATGGCAGCAGCTGGCCGAGGGTATCGCCAGCCGCATGCGTCAGGACATCCTGACCGGCTGAGGCGGCGTCAGCAGGGGTCCGCGCCGCCGCCGGGAAAGCCGCAGTAGCCGCGATTCAGGGCGATGTCGTCCCCGCCGTGCACATCGCGCAGATGGGCCTGACGGGCCTCGGCCAGGTGCGGTTCCGCCGTGACCGGGTACAGCAGTCTGGCCATCGACGGCGGTTCCTGACCGAGACGCACGGCGTACAGGATGCGGTAGGCGTACACCCGGCGGATGTACTTGCGGGTCTCGGAGAAAGGGATCAGTTCCGCCCAGATGTCCGCATCCAGGGTCTCGCCGTCTTCCGGCAGCCATTGCCGGACCCGGTGGGCCCCGGCGTTGTAGGCGGCGGTGGACAGCAGCCCGTGGCCGCCGAAGCGCTCCTGATTGCGCCCGAGATAGTAGGTGCCCAGGCGGGCATTGTTCGCGGGCTCGAGGATGTCCCAGTCGGAATTCACCTGCACGCCGGCGGCCGAGGCGATGTTGCGCCCGGTGGCCGGCATGATCTGCATGATGCCCAGCGCGCCCGCGTGTGAACGCACGTCATGCAGGAAAGCGCTCTCCTGGCGCGCGACCGCCATGGCCCAGGCCGGATCAATGCCCTGATCGCGGGCGCCGGCAACGATCAGATCGTCGAAGGCCAGCGGAAAGCGCAGTTCGACATCGTCCCACTGGCGCGCGCGGGCCACGGTGAAGATCGCCCGGTCGTGCCAGCCCCATTCGGCGAACTCGTGTGCCGCGGCCACCCGCTCGTCGTTGTCCATGCGCGCGACCGCATGCTGCCATTCGCGCCGCGCCTCGGCGTGGCGATCCAGCCGCAGCAGTTCGCGCATCCGCAGCATCGCGGGCTGGTTGCGCACGCGCACCCGCAGGCCGTTGTCCAGATCCGCGCGCCGATGTCCGATACGGTAAGGCTGCCCGATCCGGTCGGCGGCGAGAAACCCGTGGAAATTGCGTTCGGTGGCGGCCCGCTCGTAGTGATCGCGGGCTCTGTCCGTATTGCCCAGGGCCTCTTCGGCGCGCGCGAACCAGTAGCGCCACTGGGCCTCTTCGCGGGTCTCGCGCGGCATCGCGCGGACTGCGTCGCGCACGGTTTCCCAGTCCCCCGCCCGCAGGGCCACGCGTACCTGCCACTGGCGCAGCTGGGCGTCGAAGACCTCTTCGTCCAGTCCGGCGAGGAACTCGGGGGCCTCGTCGCGGTAGCGCACCGCCAGGCGCAGGCCCAGGGCGTGGGCCACCGCGTTGCGGCCCTCGCTATCCAGGGTCGCCGGGCCGTTCGTGGGCCGCTCCTGCCAGGTGTCCAGGGCGGCGTCCAGATCGGAGCGGATCCAGCGCTTCCAGGCGTCTTCGGCCATGGGGCCGGCCTGCGGGTGGTCGTCGGCGTCGAAGTCCGCCTGCGCCACCCGCCGTGGCCGTTCCCGGAGCTCCAGCCAGCGTTCGGCCCAGGCTTCGTCGTCACGGTCGAGGTAGCGGCGCAGGTAGCGGGCCAGCCCGGTCTGGCCGGCGTCCATGGCGAGGGCGAAGCGCTGCATCGCCAGTTCACTGGTCAGGCCGTCGGCCGCGCGCCAGGCATCCAGGGCCGGGTCGCAGGCCGAGGGCCGCGAATGGCCGTGCAGCCAGATCGATTCGATGTCTTCCAGGGCGGCGTCGTTCTCGTCCCGCTCCAGCAGGGCCTGGCGGCGATAGCAGTCTTGGGTCACCCCCGGGGAACGCTGGTCGTCGACCATCGCGAGCAGGGTATCCCATTCGGATTCCTCGCCGAGATGGCGCAGGTAGTTGGCGTACAGGCGGTCGGCCAGCGGGGTGTCGCCGTGATGCTCGAGGAATTCGCGCACCGCTTCGGGCTCCGCACGCCCGAGGTCACGGGCAAGGCGGCGGTAGTCGAGATACGGTGCGAGGGGGTAATCGGCCAGGGTCTCGCGCGCGCGCTCGAACGCCTCGGTGTGGCCCCGGTTGAGCGCCCGTTCGGCGGTGACGAACAGGCCGCGCTCGAAGGCGTAGCGAGTTTCTTCCGCGCCGGAACCGGAGTCCGCGGCAGAAGGGCCGCCGACCAGCAGGGTCAGGGTCATGGCGAGGACCATGCCCAGGGTGCCGGCGATCAGCCGCTGACGAATGCGCATGCCTGTGTCTCCTGAGACTCCGCGTATTCCACCATCATCCGTCAGGTCCGGCGGGCTGGCAATCCCCGTGCCCGTGTTTTGCGCGGCATGACGCGCAATGCCGCCCGATCAGCCGGAAAGCAGCAGGCTCTCGCCGCGGGCCAGCCCGTCGAGGGTCCAGGAGGCGACCCGGTAGCGCACCAGGCGCAGGGTCGGATGGCCGACCGCGGCGGTCATCCGCCGGACCTGGCGGTTGCGCCCTTCGTGCAGGGTGATCGCAAGCCAGCGGGTGGGGGTGTGGCGGCGAAAGCGCACCGGCGGGTCGCGTTCCGGCAGGTCCG
The DNA here is from genome assembly GCF_000378545.1 of Thioalkalivibrio sp. ALE23. NCBI lineage: Bacteria > Pseudomonadati > Pseudomonadota > Gammaproteobacteria > Chromatiales > Ectothiorhodospiraceae > Thioalkalivibrio > Thioalkalivibrio sp. ALE23. The sequence goes on from NZ_KB900032.1 coordinate 170,183, forward strand.
GCGGGTCCATACGGTCGACCTTCGCCGGCAGGGTGAGTCCGTCGCGCAGTTCGACCCCGGTGCGCAGGGCGTCCAGTGCGGCCTCGTCGGGTTCGCCTTCCACCTGCACCCAGTAGGTCTTGCCCGCGGAGTCGGGACCGGGGCGGGTGATGCGGGCGTTCAGGGCGCCATCGTCAGTGAGCACCAGAAGGCCCTCGGAATCGCGGTCCAGACGTCCGGCCGGGTGCACGCCGGGCAGGTCGATGTAATCGGCCAGGGTGGGACGGCCCTCGCGGTCGGTGAACTGGCTGAGCACACCCCAGGGCTTGTGGAACAGAAGAATCCGGCTCATGCCCTCAGTCGCAGCGCAGGGTCACACGGTCGGCAAAGTGGCGGCCGAGGTTGTCTTCGGGTTCGGCACCGTAGTCGAGCGCCATGGCGCGCGCGACCATCGCCGGATCGGGCCGTGGCCGGTCGACCTCGGCCTCGCATTCCGGTGCCCCGCGCACCCGCGGAGGGCGTTCATCGGGGTGCAGGATCTCGATGAAATAGGTGGGATCAAAGACGCGGTAATCCACCGGCGTCCGCGCCGGGTCGGGCGCACCCTCGAGCGCCAGGGTGAACCGGTATTCCAGGGTGTCTCCGTCCTTTTCCATCCGCGCCTCGCCCTCCGGCCGCACTTCGATCGCGTGGCCTTCGGCCTCGAAGTGCGTGTACCAGTCGTATTCCTCCAGGTTGTCGAGGATCTCGCGCGCCAGCGCGTTCAGGCGCTCGGCGTCGCTGTCGCCCTCCTGGTGGGCCAGGGCGTCTTCGTGGAGGTATTCGGAGTACATCGGGTCGAATTGCCACAGGTGATGCATGCGTACCAGCTGGCCGGTGGCGTCGCGCTCGAAGTCGACCTCGAGATCGATCCAGGCGTGCGGATGGGCGGCTGCGGTGCCGGGCAGGCCGGCCGTCGCGGCCAGCAGCAGGAATGCGGCAAGGCGCGTCGCCAGGCGCGTTTGAATGCGGACCGGGTTCATGCCGGGATGGCCTCCGGGGTCGGGGCGGCGGCATGCAGCAGCCGCTCGTGGTAGTCGGGGTGCACGCCAAGGTCATGCAGCCGGACGTATATGTCCCTGACCGGTCCGCGCGGCTGCAGTTCGGCGAGCAGATCGGAACCCCGGGGGAGTCCCGGGACGTGATCCACCAGACCGGTCAGCCGGCGCGACAGACGCAGGCGTTCGGGGTCGGCGGCGATCGCCTGCGCGAGGGCGGTGGCGCGGCGCAGGTTGCAGCGGCGAACCGCGTCGGGATCGGCAAGCACGCTTTCCAGGTCGCCCAGGCGGCGCAGGATGCGGGCCGCTCCGCGTGGGCCCAGGCCGTGGATCCCCGGGATGTTGTCGCTGCGGTCACCGGCCAGCGCCAGCAGGTCGGCCACCTGGTCGGGGCGCACGCGCAGGCGCTTCTCCAGGGCCCGGCGATCCATGGGTCGGCCGCGTTCCGGGTCGTGCAGGTGGTCCCGGTCGCCGAGGATGGTCTGTGCCAGATCCTTGTCGGCGCTCATCACCGCGACCGGCAGCCCTGCCGTGCGCGCGTTGCGGGCCAGGGTGGCGATCAGATCGTCGGCCTCGTATTCGGGGTGTGAGAAGCGGGCCAGCCCGAGGGCGTCCAGCAGCTCGCCGATCCGCTCGAACTGTGCCCGCAGCTCGGGTGGCGCCGGCGGGCGATGGGCCTTGTACCCGGGGTCGAGGCGGTGGCGGAAACCGCGCCGCAGCGAGGTGTCGAAACAGAAGCCCAGCGGCCCCGGGGCACGCTGCGGCAGCCACTGGCACAGGGAGTGGACGAAGCCGTGCAGCGCACCACCCGGACGCCCCTGCGGGTCGGGGTCGAGGCCGCGCGCGAACCAGGCGCGGAACACGAAGATGCTGGTGTCCACGACCGTGCAGGTCGGACACGGGGCGGGTTCACTGCAGGCGTTCAAGATCCTTCCGGATGCCGCCGATGGAGCGTTCGAGATCCGCCTGTTCTTCGGGTTTCAGGTCCAGTTCGACGATCCGTTCCATGCCCCCCTGGCCGAGGATGCAGGGGACGCCGGTGGCGACATCGCGCTGGCCGTATTCGCCGTCCAGCAGCGCGACCGTGGGCAGCACCCGACGCCGGTCGAGCGCGATCGCCTCGACCATCTCGGCGATCGCCGCGGCCGGGGCCGCGTAGGCACTGGAGGTCTGCTTGAGGGCGAGGATCTCGGCGCCGCCGTGGCGGGTGCGCTCGACGATGGAGTCGAGGGTCTCGCGATCGAGGAATCGGTCCAGCGGGATCCCGTTGACGTGCGAGTAGCGCAGCAGCGGGACCATGGCGTCGCCGTGCCCACCCAGCACCAGGGCCTGGATGTCGTGCACCGACAGGCCGGTCTCCAGCGCGATGAAGGCCGCCATGCGCGAGGTGTCGAGCACGCCCGCCTGCCCCATGATCCGGTCGCGGCTCCAGCCGGTCTTCTGCGCCGCACGCCAGGTCAGCACGTCCACCGGGTTGGAGACCACCAGCAGGCGGCTGTCCGGGGCGTGTTGCTGCACCTGATCGAGGATCGCGTCGAGGATCGCGACGTTCTTGTCGAGGACATCGGAGCGCGACATGCCCGGCTTGCGCGGCAGTCCGGCGGTGATGATCACCAGTTCCGCACCGGCGATGACGTCCGCCTCGTGGGAACCGGTCAGGCGGGTGTCGAAGCCCAGCAGCGGCGCGGTCTCCTGGATGTCCAGCGCGGCCCCGGCGGCGATCCCTTCATGGACATCCAGCAGCGCGATCTCGCGGGCGAGGTCACGGCGGGCGAGGAACTGCGCGGTGGATTCCCCCACTCGCCCGGCTCCGACAATGGCGATCTTCTGCATGGCCTGCGCTCCTCGGACGGTGTGTTCAGGTACGCGCCACGCCGCTGTCGCGGGCCGCCCGGGCCACCGCATCCGGGATGGTCTCGATCAGGCGCGGATCGAACGGCGTGGGCAGGATGTAGTCCGGTCCGAACTCCAGGTGGTCGCGGCCGTAGGCGTCCAGCACGCTCTGCGGCACCGGTTCGCGCGCCAGGTCGGCGATCGCGTGGGTGGCCGCGACCAGCATGGCGTCGTTGATGCGGCGGGCGCGCACGTCCAGCGCTCCGCGGAAGATGAACGGGAACCCGAGCACGTTGTTGACCTGGTTGGGGTAGTCGGAACGGCCGGTCGCCATGATCAGGTCGTCCCGGGTCTCGCGGGCCAGGTCCGGCCGGATCTCCGGGTCCGGATTGGACAGCGCGAAGATCACCGGATTCGGTGCCATGCTTTGCAGCATCTCGGGGGTCAGGATGTCCGGCCCGGACAGCCCGATGAACACGTCGGCGTCGCGGCAGGCATCCTCCAGCGTGCGGTCCTCGGTGTCCACCGCGAAGATCTGCTTGTATTCATTGAGGTCTTCACGGTGGCTGTGGATCACGCCATTGCGGTCGACCATGTGGATGAGATGCTTGCTCGCGCCCAGACGCACCAGCAGCTGCATGGAGGCGATGCCGGCTGCGCCCGCGCCCACGCAGACGATCCGGGCGTCGGCCAGGTCCTTGCCCTGGATGGCCAGGGCGTTGAGCAGCCCGGCCGCGGTGATGATGGCCGTGCCGTGCTGGTCGTCGTGGAACACCGGGATGTCCAGGCGATCACTCAGGCGGCGTTCGATCTCGAAGCAGTGGGGCGCCGCGATGTCCTCGAGGTTGATGCCGCCGAAGCCGCCGGCGATCCGCGCCACGGTATTGATGAAGTCCTCGGGCTGGGCGGCGTCGACCTCGATGTCGAACACGTCGATCCCGGCAAAGGTCTTGAACAGCACGCCCTTGCCCTCCATCACGGGCTTGGAGGCCAGCGCACCGGTGTTGCCCAGTCCCAGCACCGCGGTGCCGTCGGTGATCACCGCGACCAGGTTGCCCTTGCCGGTGTAGCGGTAGACCTCGTCGGGGTTGTCGGCGATGGCGCGCACCGGGGCCGCCACGCCGGGCGAATACGCCAGCGACAGGTCGTCCTGCGTGGCGGTGGGCTTGGTGACGTGGATGGCCAGTTTCCCGGCCGGTTCGCGGGCGTGGTAGTCGAGGGCGCGCTGATTGAAATCGTCGGACATGATTGCGAACGGGCCTTGTGCGGGCGGTGGGTTCAGTTGACCGGGTGGGTCGGCAGATCATTGCGGTCGCGGGCCGCCTCGTACAGCGGTCGTACCTCGTCGGCCAGCCGGGCGAGCTCGCGCTGGCGCCCTTCCGGCGCCGGATGGGTGCTGAGGAACACCGGATGGCGGCTGCCATTGGACTGCTCGGCCATCTTGCGCCACAGCGCCGGGGCGGCGTCGGGGTCGTAGCCGGCGCGGGCCGCCAGTTCGATGCCGATCTCGTCGGCTTCGGTTTCCATGCGCCGGCTGTGGGGCAGCTGCACCGCCAGCACCGCGCCCAGCGCGGCGCCGGTCAGCGCCAGCTCGGAGCGGTCGCCGGTGATGGCGAAGGTCGTGACCGCGAGATTGGAGGCCATCGCCACCGACATCTTCTCGGCGCTGTGGGCGGACAGGGCATGGCCGATCTCGTGGCCGATGATCTGCGCCAGTTCGTCGTCGGTCAGTTCCAGCTGTTCGATGATGCCCGAGTAGATCGCCATCTTGCCGCCGGCCATCGCGAACGCGTTGAGGGTGTCCGGCGCCTCGATGACCGCGATCTCCCAGTCCCAGTCGGCGGTCTCCGGGCGGTACTCGATGGCCTGCGCGACCAGGCGTTCGGTGATCCCGTGGACCCGTTCGGTCATCTCGGGGTCGGCGTTGATCCGGCCTTCGTCGCGTGCGCCGGAGAGCATCTCCACGTACGCCTCGCGCGAGGCGTCGATCGCCTGGTTCTCCGAGACCAGCATCAGCTGGGAACGTCCCGTTACCGGATTGGTGGTGCAGGCGGGCAGGCCCAGGGCCATGCCCAGTACGGCGATCAGGGCCAGCACCGGCAGGCGCCGGCGCAGCGGACGGAACAGCGAGTTCATGCGTGACCAGTTCATGCGGTTTCTGCCTGCAGGTCCCGCGGGGATGCGGGATGATGACACCTCTTCAGCATACACCCTGCGGACCGCCCTGCGGAGCCCGCACGCAAACGAGGGCACCCCGAAGGATGCCCTCGCCGGATCGGCCACGCCGGCGGGGCCGATGGGCCGCCGCCTGCCTGCGGGGCCGCGTGATGCGACCTCGCGCGGGACTTCAGAACGCGAAGCGGCGCTTGAACTTGTCCACCTGGCCGGCGGTGTCGACGATCTTCTGCTTGCCGGTGTAGAACGGATGGCACTGCGAGCAGACGTCCAGGTGCATCTCGTCCTGACCCAGGGTGGAACGGGTCGTGAACTTCGTGCCACAGGTGCAGATCACGTTGACTTCGCGGTATTGGGGATGGATCTCGGCTTTCATGGTCGACTCACGCGTGTTCGGGCGAAAAGTGCGCTAGCATAGCCGCCTCCTGTGGCCGGGCGCAAGTCGACGGCGGTCTTCGCGGGGGGCGGCCGGGATCCGGACGTGCTGTCGGGCGGTGCGAACAACTCGTTGTCTTGCGGGGCGTTCCGGCGGGGCGTGCGTTTTGCCCGAAACCGGTCGGTTCGCGTCCGAGCACGTTCCCGTCATCGCGAGTCGCGAAGCGATGTGGCGATCTCCATCCGAAGCCACCTGTTCCTGCATGCAGCCCGCTTCGGCCGATTGCCACGTCGCCTTCGGCTCCTCGCAATGACGGGGCGAGGGGGCTGCGACTCGCGATGGCGGGAGCCTGCCCGCAGGCGAACAGGGCCGGCGGGCTGCTCTCCGGGCGGTACGGGCAAGTCGTTGTCTTGCGGGGCGTTGTGCCGGGGCGCGCGAGTTTTCCCCGAAACCTGTGGAAAACTTTGTGGACGAACTGTCACTGGATGGCGCCAGCGGCTTGCTGCGGCGCAGGACTCTGGATTGGTCAGTTTTTGCCCAGAGTTTTTATATTACTGAAAATAAAGTGTTCCTTGTATGTCAATGGGCCCGGGCCCGGTGCTGCCCGGGGTCGGGACCGGCGTGAAAGGACGGGAGTCGCGTTGTGAATAACATGTCCGCATTGTCAAGCGCAGTGCCGCAGGTCGGCTTTGTCAGCCTGGGCTGTCCCAAGGCGCTGGTGGATTCCGAGCGCATCCTGACCCGGCTGCGTGCCGAGGGCTACGGGATCGTCGGGGACTACACCGGGGCGGACCTAGTGGTGGTCAACACCTGCGGGTTCATCGACGAAGCGGTGGAAGAATCGCTGGGGGCGATCGGCGAGGCCCTGGCGGAGAACGGGCAGGTGATCGTGACCGGCTGCCTGGGCAAGGATGCCGAGACCATCCACGAGCGCCACCCGGACGTGCTGGCGGTGACCGGGCCGCACGCCTACGAGGACGTGGTGACGGCGGTGCACGAGCACCTGCCGCCGCCGGCGGGCACCTTCGAGACCCTGGTGCCGCCGGAGGGCATTCGTCTGACCCCGCGCCACTACGCCTATCTGAAGATCTCCGAGGGCTGCAATCACCGCTGCAGCTTCTGCATCATCCCCGGCCTGCGCGGCGACCTGGTCAGCCGCTCGATTGGCGAGGTGCTGGCGGAGGCCGAGCGCCTGGCCGAGGCCGGGGTGCGCGAGATCCTGGTGATCTCGCAGGACACTTCCGCCTACGGCGTGGACGTGAAATACCGTACCGGCTTCCACGGCGGGCGCCCGATCCGTTCCGACATCGCGCATCTCGCCGAGGCCCTGGGGCGGCTGGGGATCTGGGTGCGGCTGCACTACGTCTATCCCTATCCGCATGTGGATCGCCTGATCCCGCTGATGGGGTCCGGCGAGGAGGGCGGGCTGCTGCCCTATCTCGACATGCCGCTGCAGCACGGCCACCCGCGGGTGCTCAAGGCGATGCGCCGTCCGGCTGCGGCGGAGAAGGTGCTGGAGCGGATCGCCGACTGGCGCGCGCAGGTGCCGGACCTGACCCTGCGCTCGACGTTCATCGTGGGCTTCCCCGGCGAGGCCGAGGCCGAGTTCGAGACCCTGCTGGACTTCCTGCGCGAGGCGCAGCTCGACCGCGTCGGGGCCTTTGCCTATTCGCCGGTGGACGGGGCCGAGGCCAATGCCCTGCCGGACCCGGTGCCCGAGCCCGTGCGCCAGGAACGCCTGGCGCGTTTCATGGAGGTGCAGGCACAGATCAGTGCCGAGCGCCTGCGCCGTCGGGTGGGCACGCAGCCGGTTGTGCTGGTCGACGGCACCGACGAACACGGCGTCGTAGTCGCGCGTTCGGCCGCAGAGGCGCCGGAGATCGACGGGGTGATCCGCGTGCCGGATGCCGATCCCGACTCGGTGGAGGCCGGGGACTTCATCGAGGTGCGGATCACGGACACTCGCGAGCACGACCTGATCGCCGAGGTCGCCGACCCGGACGAGTGACCGGGGCGGCCTCGCTCGGCGGCCGTGCTCAGCCGCCGTTGCGCTTCGGGGCCACCGGTTCCGGCGTGGCGTCCCAGATCTTCTCCGCGTAGTCACGCACCGTGCGGTCGATGGAGAAATAGCCCATGCGCGCGATGTTGGTGAGCGCCGCGGCATTCCAGCATTCCGGCTGCGCATACAGCGTGTCGGCCCGTTCGCAGGCCTCGCGGTAGGCGGGGTAGTCGGCGAGCACGAAGAACGGGTCGTCCTGGCGCAGGTAGCGTCCCAGTTCCGCATGGGTGGCGTTGTCGTCGCAGGTGAAATAGCCCTGCTCGATCATCTCCACCGTACGCGTCAGGGCCGGACGCCCGGCGAGCATCGCCTCGGGGACCTCGCCGCGGGCGCGGTGGGCGACCACCTCGGACTCGGTCATGCCGAAGATGAAGATGTTTTCTTCACCCACCGCGTCGCGGATCTCGATGTTGGCACCGTCCAGCGTGCCGATGGTCAGCGCGCCGTTCAGGGCCAGTTTCATATTGCCGGTGCCCGAGGCCTCGAAGCCCGCGGTGGAGATCTGCTCCGAGAGGTCCGCCGCGGGGATGATCACGGTCGCGGCGCTGACCTCGTAGTTGGGGATGAACACGCACTTCAGGCGGTCCCCCACCTGCGGGTCGTGGTTGATGATGTCGGCGACCTCGTTGATGACCTGGATGATGTCCTTGGCGCGCTGGTAGCCGGGGGCCGCCTTGCCGCCGAAGATCACCACCCTCGGGGGCACGTCCTCGCCGTCGCGGATGCGGTTGTACAGCTCGATCACGTGCAGCAGCTTGAGCAGCTGGCGCTTGTATTCGTGGATGCGCTTGATCTGTACGTCGAACAGGACGTCGGTGCGGATGCGGATGCCGGTGCGTTCGCGCACCAGCGCGGCCAGGCGCTCCTTGTTCTTGCGCTTGACCTGCTGAAACTTCTGTTGAAGCTCCGGATCCGCGACCCAGGGCTCCAGCGCGCGCAGGCGTTCAAGGTCGTACTGCCAGTCGTGGCCGATCTTTTCGCCGAGGAACTCGGTCAGCTCCGGATTGGCCTGGATCATCCACAGCCGGGGGGTGACGCCGTTGGTGACATTGACGAAGCGTTCCGGCCACAGCTGGTAGAAATCGGCGAACAGGGTCTGTTTCAGCAGCTCGGTATGCAGGGCGGCGACGCCGTTGATCTGGTGTGAACCGACCACCGCCAGATGGGCCATGCGGACGTTGCGCCCGCCTTCCTCGTCGATCAGCGACAGCCGCTTGAGGCGTTCCTCGTCGCCGGGGAAGCGCCGGCGCACCATCTCGAGGAATTCGTGGTTGATGCGGTAGATGATCTGCATGTGCCGCGGCAGCACGCGGGTCACGAGGTCCACCGACCAGGTTTCCAGGGCCTCGGGCATCAGGGTGTGGTTGGTGTAGGCGAATACCTTGCGGCACAGCTCCCAGGCACGGGCCCAGTGCAGCTCGTGGCGGTCCATCAGCAGGCGCATCATCTCCGCCACCGCGATCGCCGGGTGGGTGTCGTTCAGCTGGATCGCGACCTGGTGGGGCAGGTCGTCCAGGGTATAGCCCAGCTCCAGGTGGCGATCGAGGATGTCGTGCAGCGAGGCGGCGACAAAGAAGTATTCCTGCTTCAGCCGCAGTTCCTTGCCGATGGCGGTAGCGTCGTTGGGGTAGAGCACCATGGAGATGCTCTCCGACTGGCTCTTGTCGGCCACCGCGCGGATGTAGTCGCCCTCGTTGAAATAGCGCAGGTCGAAGTCGCGGGTCGCCTTGGCGCCCCACAGGCGCAGGTTGTTCACGTTGCGCCGGCCGTAGCCCGCGGTGGGATAGTCGTAGGCCATGGCCAGGACCTGTTCGCCGTCTTCCCAGGAGTAGTGCACCGAGCCGTCGCTGCGGTGATGCTCAACCACCTCGCCGTAGAAGCGGATCGGGTACTTGCGCTCGGCGCGCGGGAACTCCCAGGGGTTGCCGTAGCGCAGCCAGTTGTCCGGGTGCTCGACCTGACGGTAGGGCTCGAACTGCTGGCGGAACATGCCGTACTCGTAGCGGATACCGTAGCCGAAGCCCGGATAGCCCTGGGTCGCCAGCGACTCGAGGATGCAGGCGGCCAGGCGGCCGAGGCCGCCGTTGCCCAGAGCGGCGTCGTCTTCCCACTCGACGATCTCGTCGTAGTCCTGTCCCAGCTGCGCAAGGGCCTCGCGCGCCTCGTCGAGGATGCCGGTATTGCGCAGGTTGGCCTCCAGCATGCGCCCGATCAGGTATTCCATCGACAAGTAATAGACCCGCTTGACGTCCTCTTCGGCGAACTGGCGGCGGGTCAGCACCCGGCGTTCGATCATGCGTTCGCGCACCGCGAACGAGGTGGCCTCGAGCCAGTCGCGGGGGGTGGCCTGCTGCGGGTCCTTGCCGACGAAGCGGACCATGGCATCACGGATGGACTGCTTCAGCCCCTCGGTGTCATGCGGCAGGGGGCTGAGCGAAGGGGCCGAGGGGTCGGTGGCGCTGGTGGACATCTTTATTTCTCCGGGGGTTGCGGCCGGACACGCGCGTCATCGACCCCGGCGCCGCTCAGGCGGGACGGTCGATGGCACGGTGTCCAATATCAGTACGGAAGTATATACCCTCGAAGCGGATTTCCCCGAGGGCCGTATAGGCCTTTTTCTGCGCATCGGCGTAATCCTGGCCCAGACCGACCACGCACAGTACGCGCCCGCCGGCGGTGAGCGTCCGGCCGTGGTCGTCGTTCGTTGTGCCGGCGTGGAATACGCGGGCATCCGGTAGCGGATCCACCGCTTCCAGGCCATCGATCACGTCGCCCTTGCGATATGCATCGGGATAGCCTTGCGCCGCAGCCACCACGCCCAGGGCCACGCGCGGGTCCCAGCGGGCCTCCACCCGGTCGAGGCGGCCGTCCAGCGCGGTCTCGACCAGCTCCGCCAGGTCGCTTTCCAGGCGCATCAGGATCGGCTGGGTCTCCGGGTCGCCGAAACGGCAGTTGAATTCCAGCACCTTCGGATTGCCGTCGGCATCGACCATGATCCCGGCATACAGGAACCCGGTATAGGCCTCGCCGTCGGCGGCCATGCCGCGCACCACCGGTTCGATGACCTCGCGCAGGATGCGGTCGTGCAGGGCGTCGGTGACCACCGGGGCCGGGGAGTAGGCGCCCATGCCCCCGGTGTTGGGGCCGCGGTCGCCGTCATCGCGCGCCTTGTGGTCCTGCGAGGAGGCCAGCGGCAGCACGTGCTCGCCGTCCACCATGCAGATGAAGCTGGCCTCCTCGCCCTGCAGGAATTCCTCGATCACCACCCGGTGGCCGGCCTCGCCGAAGGCATTGCCGGCCAGCATGTCGCGTACCGCGGCACGCGCCTCGTCCGTGGTCTGCGCGAGGATCACGCCCTTGCCGGCAGCCAGGCCGTCGGCCTTCACCACGATGGGCGCGCCGTGGGTGTCAATGAACGCCAGCGCGGCGTTCTCGTCCTCGAAGCTGCCGTACGCCGCCGTGGGGATGCCGTGGCGCTGCATGAAATCCTTGGCGAAGGATTTCGATCCCTCCAGGCGCGCGGCGTCGGCGGTGGGACCGAAGATCGGCTGGCCGGCGGCGCGGAAGGCATCCACCACCCCGGCGACCAGCGGCGCCTCGGGCCCGACCACGGTGAAGGCGACCTCTTCGCGCTGCGCCACGGCGAGCAGGCCGTCGATGTCGGTGGCGGCGCAGTCGACGTTCTCGCAGCCGGGCTCGCCCGCGGTGCCGGCATTGCCCGGCGCGACCAGCACCCGCGCGACCCGCGCGGACTGTGCCAGCTTCCAGGCCAGCGCGTGTTCGCGCCCGCCGCCGCCGATGACCAGGACGTTGATGGCCGTTTCGTTCATGAGCGTTCTCCTGCGGCCGCGATCAGTGGCGGAAGTGGCGCATGCCGGAGAAGACCATCGCGATGCCGTGCTCGTCTGCCGCGGCGATGACCTCCTCGTCGCGCATCGAGCCGCCCGGCTGGATTACCGCGGTGATGCCGGCGCCGGCGGCGGCATCGATGCCGTCGCGGAACGGGAAGAAGGCGTCCGAGGCCATCACCGAACCGGCCACCTGCAGGCCCTCGTCGGCGGCCTTGATCCCGGCGATGCGCGCGGAGTACACCCGGCTCATCTGGCCGGCGCCCACGCCGACGGTCTGCTGGTCGCGGGCATACACGATGGCGTTGGATTTCACGTACTTGCCCACCTGCCAGGCGAAGGCCAGGTCGCGGTTCTCCTGCTCGGTGGGGGTGCGCGCGGTGACGATCTTCAGGTCCGTGTCGGCCAGTGAGCCGCGATCGGTATCCTGCACCAGCAGCCCGCCACCGATGCGTTTGTAGTCCAGCCCCGGGGCCGCGGGGGCGTCGGGGATCTCCAGCACGCGTACGTTCTTCTTCGCGGACAGCGCGCGCAGGGCGCCGGAGGTGATCTCCGGCGCCATCACCACCTCCACGAACTGCCGGCTGACGATGGCCTGTGCGGTGTCCCCCTCCAGCGGGCGGTTGAACGCGATGATGCCGCCGAAGGCCGAGGTCGGGTCGGTCTGGAACGCGCGCTCGTAGCTCATCAGCTGCGACGGGGCGACCGCGACCCCGCAGGGGTTGGCATGCTTGACGATCACGCAGGCCGCCTCGTCGAACTGGCGCACGCACTCCCAGGCGGCGTCGGCATCCGCCAGATTGTTGTACGACAGCGACTTGCCCTGGTGCTGGCGGAAACTGGCGAGGGAGCCGGGGGCCGGCTGCGGGTCGCGGTAGAACGCCGCGTTCTGGTGCGGGTTCTCGCCGTAGCGCAGGGCCTCCACCCGCTGGAAGGTCGCGTTGAGCTGGCCGGGGAAGCCTTCCCGATGGCCGTCGTCATCCAGCGCCGACAGGTAGTTGCTGATAGCTGCGTCGTAGCGGGCCACGTGGTCGAACGCGGCCACCGCGAAGCGGAAACGCAGCGCGGCCGGGATGCCGCCGTGTTCGTCCAGGGCTTCGACGATCGCGCGGTACTGGCCGGGATCGGTGGCCACGGTCACGTCGCGGTAGTTCTTGGCGGCGGCGCGCAGCATCGCCGGACCGCCGATGTCGATGTTCTCGATCGCCTCTTCCAGTGTGGCGTCGGGGCGCGCCACGGTGTTCTCGAACGGGTACAGGTTGACCACCAGCAGGTCGATCGGCGGGATGTCGTGGGTCTCCATCGCCCCGGCGTCGGTGTCGCGCCGGCCCAGCAGCCCGCCGTGGATCCGCGGGTGCAGGGTCTTCACCCGACCGTCCATGATCTCGGGGAAACCGGTGTGTTCCGAGACCTCGGTCACCGGGACCCCGTGCTCGCCCAGCAGACGCGCGGTGCCGCCGGTGGACAGAAGTTCGGTGCCGCGTTCGTGGAGGTGGCGGGCGAGTTCCACCACGCCGGTTTTTTCGGAAACGGACAGCAGCGCGCGGCGCACGGGAGCCTGGGTAGTCATGGGACCTCGAAATCGCGTCAAAACGGCCATTATAGCGAAGGTGCCGGGGATGTCGCGGCCGTGCGGGCGGGTGCAGTGCCGGACGGTGCGGCCGGTGGCCGGTTTGTAATTTGGGCGCAAAACCTTTAGCGTATAAAAACACTTTCGGACACAACGCCTGCGTTCCGACGCAACGCATGGCACCGTTTGCGATCCCCGAGCCAGGCGCGCGAAAGCCGCCAGACCACGGCTCGGCACCCGGGCAACCACCGAATCCTTCCGGGTGTCAGGAACCGCCGGCCAGGCCGGCGCCGGATGCTGGAAACAACGCATCCGTATCGGGAGCCCGCGATGACGGGCCGCCCGTACCCGGTCCTCGCAGGAGAAGTTTCATGCCAGCGACCCGGGGTGCGGGATCGTCTTCGGTCGTACAGGCGTTGTAACCCGGTGCATCCGTGGCCACGAGGGCCGGACGCACTTCATTGCAGCAAAGCCAAGAGGAATCAGCATGTCAGCGAACGTGAAGAACGATCAGGATTTCGGCGACGAGCCGATTGAACGCCGCGATACCGACAACTACCACCAGGAATACACCACCGGTTTTGTCGACAAGTGGGACGACCTGATCGACTGGGACAGCCGCGCCAAGAGCGAGGGCACGTTCTTCATCGAGGAACTGAAGAAGCGTGGCGCCAAGCGCGTGCTCGACGTCGCCGCCGGCACCGGTTTCCATTCCGTGCAGCTGCTTGAGGCCGGCTTCGACGTGGTGACCGCCGACGGCGCCCACGAGATGCTCGTGAAGGCCTTCGAGAACGGCCGTTCGCGCGGCCACATCCTGCGCACGGTGCAGGCCGACTGGCGCATGCTCAACCGCGACATCTACGGCCGCTACGACGCCGTGGTCTGCCTGGGCAACTCCTTCACCCATCTGTTCAACGAGCACGACCGCCGCAAGGCCCTGGCCGAGTTCTACTCCGCCCTGAACCATGACGGCGTGCTGATCCTGGACCAGCGCAACTACGACACCATCCTGGATCACGGTTACTCGTCCAAGCACACGTACTACTACTGTGGCGACGACGTGCAGGTGGAACCGGCCCACGTCGACGAAGGCCTGGCCCGCTTCCAGTACCGCTTCCCCGACGGGTCCGAGTACTTCCTGAACATGTTCCCGCTGCGCAAGGCCTATGTCCGCCGTCTGATGCGCGAGGTCGGTTTCCAGCAGATCGAGACCTACGGGGACTTCCAGGAGACCTACCGCGAAGCCGATCCGGATTTCTTCATTCACGTCGCCGACAAGACCTATCTCGAGGACGAGAATCGATGAGCCAGGACTATTCCGACGTCGTTGAAACGGCGCGCGACTACTACAACAGCGAGGATGCCGACACCTTCTACAAGATGGTGTGGGGTGGCGAAGACCTGCACATCGGCCTGTACGAGTACCAGGACGAGCCGATCGGTGACGCCAGCCGGCGCACCGTGGCTCACATGGCCGACATGCTGGGCGAGCCGGAGCCGCACTGGCGCGTGCTCGACATGGGCGCGGGCTACGGTGGCGTGGCCCGCTACCTGGTGGAGAACTACCGCTGTGACGTGACCGCGCTCAACCTCTCCGAGAAGGAAAACGAGCGCGATCGCGAGATCAACCGGGCGCGTCAGCTGGACCACAAGATCACCGTGGTCGACGGCTCCTTCGAGAAGGTGGACGAGCCGGACGAGTCCTACGACGTGGTGTGGTCCGAGGATTCGTTCCTGCACAGCCCGAACGAGGACAAGTACAAGGTCATCCAGGAGGCAGCGCGGCTGCTCAAGCCGGGTGGCTGGCTGATCTTCACCGATCCGATGCAGACCGATGACTGCCCCGAGGGCGTGCTGGATCCGATCCTTGCACGCATCCACCTCGATTCGCTGGCCTCCCCGTCCCTGTACCGCGATGCGGCGCAGAAGGCCGGGCTGCGCGAGATCGGTTTCGAGGAGCATTCCGGGCAGATCTCGACGCACTACGGTCGGGTGAAGCAGGAACTGGAGTCGCGCGAGGAGGAGCTCAAGCGCTTCATCTCGCAGGACTACATCGACCGCATGAAGCAGGGCCTGCAGCACTGGGTCGACGGGGGCAACTCCGGGTACCTGACCTGGGGCATCTTCCGCTTCCGCAAGCCGGAATAAGAAGGCCCGTTATCGCGGGTCCTGCGGGCGTGCGTCGTCCGGGGCCCGCCAGGCTCCGCCCCGTCGACCCTCGGCGGGGCGGAATCGTATCTTGTAGTCCATGCGGGGTGCGTTCGGGATCCAGTACCCGAGATAGACATGCGGCAACCCCAGGTTCCGCGCATGCTCGATCTGGCACAGGATGCCGAACGTGCCCAGCGCACGGGCCGGAAGGTCCGGCTCGTAGAAGGTATACATGGCCGACAGCCCCTGCGGCGTACGATCGGTGATGGCGACGCCGAGCAGTTGTCCGGCGCGGCGGAACTCCAGTAGCTCCACCGGGGCGCTGCGTTCCGTCAGCATGCCGGCGTATTCCTCGCGATTCATCTGCTCCATGCCGCCACCCGCGTGGCGGTTGCGCAGATAGCGCAGGAACAGCGGCATGTGTTCGTCCAGGTCGGCCTCGGTGCGACCGTCGCCCGCCCCCGGCGGGGCGCGATAATCGATATCGAGGTCGGCGTTGGCGCGCAGGCAGCGGCGCTGGCTGCGGTTCGGGCGGAAGGCGGCCACCGGTATGCGCACCGGCACGCAGGCATCGCAGGCGGGGCAGTGGTGGCGATAGACAAAACGGCCGCTGCGGCGAAAGCCCTCGGCCAGCAGGGCCCCGAAGCCGGCGGCATCCAGCCGGGCCTCGGGGTCGACCAGCAGGGACTGCATCTCGCGCCCGTCCGTGATGTACGGACAGGGCTGCGGGGCAGTCAGATACCAGCGGATCGGGGATTCCTGCATTCCGCTATCCTGACAGCTCCGGCCCGGGGCGCCAACGCATACCGGGCCGTGCCCCCCGCCACCGGCGGGACATGACCGGGGTTCGATGCCCGGCATGTTAAAGTAATGACATTTGAAACCAATGGTGTACGGCACATGACGGCAACGCGACAAGATCTCGAGAACGCCCTGAAGGAACGCATCCTGATTCTGGATGGCGGCATGGGCACGACCATCCAGCTGTACGATCTGCAGGAGGCGGACTATCGCGGCGAGCGCTTCAAGGACTGGGAAGGCGACCTCAAGGGCAACAACGACCTGCTCTCCCTGACCCGCCCGGACATCATCGAGCAGATCCACAACGATTACCTCGAGGCCGGCGCCGACATCATCGAGGCGAACACCTTCAACGGTACCCGCATCGCGATGGCGGACTACCATATGGAGGATCTTGTCCCCGAGCTGAACCGCGAATCCGCGAAGCTCGCGCGCAAGGCCGCCGATGCCTGGACCGAGAAGACCCCGGATCGTCCGCGCTACGTGGCCGGCATCCTCGGCCCGACCAACCGCACCGCTTCCATCTCGCCGGACGTGAACGATCCGGGCGCGCGTAACGTCGATTTCGACACCCTGGTCGAGGCCTACAAGGAGGCCGCCGAGGCGCTGGTCGAGGGCGGGGTGGACCTGCTGCTGATCGAGACGGTGTTCGACACCCTGAACGCCAAGGCCGCGATCTTCGCGGTCAAGACCCTGGAAGACGAGCTCGGGAAGGACCTCCCGGTGATGATCTCCGGCACCATCACCGACGCCTCCGGTCGTACCCTTTCGGGCCAGACCACCGAGGCCTTCTGGAATTCCGTGCGCCATGCGAACCCGATCTCCATCGGTCTGAACTGCGCGCTGGGGGCCAAGGAGATGCGCCAGTACGTGGCCGAACTGTCGCGCATTGCCGACACCCACGTGTCCGCGCACCCCAACGCCGGTCTGCCCAACGAGTTCGGTGACTACGACGAGACCCCGGAGCAGATGGCCGCGGACGTCGGCCCGTGGGCCGAAGAAGGCCTGCTGAATATCATCGGCGGCTGCTGCGGCACCCTGCCGGAGCATATCCGCGCGATCCGCGAGGCGGTCGAGAAGTTCCCGCCGCGCAAGGTGCCGGAGGTCTCTCCGGCCTGCCGCCTGTCCGGTCTGGAGCCGTGCAACATCGACGATAACTCGCTGTTCGTGAACGTCGGCGAGCGAACCAACGTGACCGGCTCGCGCAAGTTCCTGCGCCTGATCCAAAACGAGGAATACGACGTCGCGCTGGAAGTCGCGCTGAACCAGGTCGAGGGCGGCGCCCAGATCATCGACATCAACATGGACGAGGGCATGCTGGAGTCGCAGGATGCGATGGTCCGCTTCCTCAATCTGCTGGCCGGCGAGCCGGACATCGCCCGCGTGCCGGTGATGATCGACTCCTCCAAGTTCGAGATCGTCGAGGCCGGCCTGAAATGCGTGCAGGGCAAGCCGGTGGTCAACTCGATCTCCATGAAGGAGGGCGAGGAGAACTTCATCCGGCAGGCCGAACTGTGCCGCCGCTACGGCGCCGCGATCGTGGTCATGGCCTTCGACGAGGATGGCCAGGCCGACAACGAGGACCGCCGCGTCGAGATCTGTACCCGCGCCTACAAGCTGCTGACCGAGAAGGTCGGCTTCCCGGCCGAGGACATCATCTTCGACCCGAACATCTTCGCGATCGCGACCGGCATCGAAGAGCACAACAACTACGGCGTCGACTTCATCGAAGCGGTGCGCCGCATCAAGAAGGACCTGCCGCACGCCCTGGTCTCCGGCGGCGTGTCCAACGTGTCGTTCTCGTTCCGCGGCAACGAGCCGGTGCGCGAGGCGATCCACGCGGTGTTCCTGTACCACGCCATCAAGGCGGGCATGGACATGGGCATCGTCAACGCCGGCCAGCTGGCGGTCTACGACGATATCGACGCGAAGCTTAAGGAAGCGGTCGAGGACGTGGTCCTGAACCGCCGCGATGACGCGACCGATCGCCTGCTCGAGCTGGCCGAGGAGTACAAGGGCCAGGGCGGTGGCAAGAAGGAAGAGAACCTCGAGTGGCGCGAGTGGGAAGTCAGCAAGCGCCTCGAGCACTCCCTGGTCAAGGGTATCGACACCTACGTGGTGGACGACACCGAAGAGGCCCGTCAGGCCTACGACCGCCCGATCCAGGTGATCGAAGGCCCGCTGATGGACGGCATGAACGTGGTCGGCGACCTGTTCGGCGAGGGCAAGATGTTCCTGCCGCAGGTGGTCAAGTCCGCGCGCGTTATGAAGAAGGCCGTGGCGCACCTGATCCCGTACATCGAGGCCGAGAAGACCGGCACCGAGAACAACGGCAAGATCCTGATGGCCACCGTGAAGGGCGACGTGCACGACATCGGCAAGAACATCGTCGGCGTGGTCCTGCAGTGCAACAACTTCGAGGTCATCGACATCGGCGTGATGCAGCCGGGTGCCGAGATCCTGAAGGCCGCCAAGGAGCATGATGTCGACGTCATCGGTCTGTCCGGCCTGATCACGCCCTCGCTGGAGGAGATGGCCAACTTCGCCGCCGATCTCGAGCGCGAAGGCATGACCACGCCGCTGATGATCGGTGGCGCGACCACCTCGCGCGCCCACACCGCGGTCAAGATCGAGCCGAACTACTCCGGCCCGGTGGTCTGGGTGAAGGATGCTTCGCGTGCGGTGGGCGTGGCCCAGAGCCTGATCAGCCCCGAACTGCGCGAGAACTACGCCGCCGAGATCCGCGAGGAATACGCGAAGCTGCGCGAGCAGAATGCCGGTCGCAAGAAGAAGGTCCAGTGGCTGTCGCTGGAGAAGGCGCGCGCCAACAAGCCGCAGATCGACTGGTCGGCCTATGCCCCGGCCAGGCCGAAGGCACTGGAGACCGAAGACCTGCCGGGCGAGCCGACCGTGCTGCATCCGCACGGCGACGGTTCGGTGCTGCTGCGTTTCGACGACTTCGACCTGAACAAGGTCAAGGAGTACATCGACTGGACGCCGTTCTTCCATTCCTGGCAGCTGCATGCGGCCTACCCGCGCATTCTCGAAGACGAGAAGGTCGGGGAAGAGGCACGCAAGCTGTTCAAGGATGGCCAGGAGATGCTGCAGCGCATGATCGACGAGAAGTGGGTGACCTGCCGCGGCGTGGTCGGCTTCTTCCCGGCGAACAGCGTCGATGACGACGACATCGAGGTCTATGCCGACGAGAACCGCAGCCAGGTGCTGAAGAAGCTGCACCACCTGCGCCAGCAGACCGAGAAGCGTCGCGGTCAGCCCAGCCACTCGCTGGCGGACTTCGTGATGCCGAAGGAGGCCGGTGGCCCGGACTACATCGGTGCGTTCGCCGTCAGTGCCGGCGGTGACGTGGATGCGAAGGCCGAGGAATACGAGAAGGCCAACGACGACTACCACGCCATCCTTGTGAAGAGCCTGGCGGACCGCCTGGCCGAGGCCTTTGCCGAGTGCATGCACGAATACGTGCGCAAGTACTACTGGGGCTACGTCGCGGACGAGCAGCTGGCCAACGAGGACCTGATCGAAGAGAAGTATCAGGGCATCCGTCCGGCACCCGGTTACCCGGCCTGCCCCGAGCACACCGAGAAGGCCACGCTCTGGGAGCTGCTGCAGGCGGAGGAAAACGCCGACATGACGCTCACCGAGAGCTACGCCATGCTGCCGGTGTCGGCCGTCTCCGGCTGGTACTTCGCGCACCCGGAGTCGCGTTACTTCGGCCTCGGCAAGGTCAACCGCGACCAGGTCGAGGACTACGCGAAGCGCAAGGGCATGTCGTTCGAGGAGGCCGAGCGCTGGCTCGCGCCGAACATCGGCTACGACGACAGCGACGAGGCCAAGGCGGAAGCCGCGGCCGAGCGCGAGGCGCGCAGCGCGTAACCGCAGGGTCCGCCCTGCGACCCGAATCAGGCCCCGCCCCGTGCGGGGCCTTTTTCGTGGGCGGAATCCCGCGGACGGCCTGTCCCGGTTTCCGCGCGTCGCGGGATGTTTGTATCCTGCAGGCATGTCCCGGCGGGCGCCCGCGCCCGTCGCCCCATACCAACGGAGCCCCGCATGACCTCAGGTCAGGAAACCGATTCCACCCAGCACGTCCTCACCCTGCGTCAGACCCGGCTGGAGGACTATGACGACATCCGCGAAATCATGGAGCGGGTATACCAGGACCTGGACGGGGCCTGGAGCGAGGCGCAGTTCCGCTCCCAGGTCACGCGCTTTCCCGAAGGGCAGATCTGCATCGAGGACAACGGGAAGGTGGTGGCGGCGGCGATCAGCCTGATCGTCGAGTACAAGCGCTTCGGCGATCACCACAACTACTGGCAGATCACCGGCAACGGCTTTCTCACCACCCACGATCCGGACGGGGACACGCTGTACGGCGTGGACATCTTCGTGCACCCGGATTACCGCGGCCTGCGCCTGGGGCGGCGGCTGTACGACGCGCGCAAGGAGCTGTGCGAGAAGCTGAACCTGCGCGCGATCGTGGCCGGCGGACGCATCCCCGGATACGAGGCCCATCGCGACGAGATGACGCCGCAGCAGTACGTGGAGAAGGTCAAGAACCACGAGGTCACCGATCCGATTCTGACCTTCCAGCTGGCGAACGATTTCCACGTGCGCAAGATCATCACGGACTACCTTCCGGACGACGAGAAGTCCGGGGCGTATGCCACGCTGATCGAATGGCTCAACATCTATTACGAGGAAAAGGAAAAGCTGATCGGCGGCAGCCGTTCGGACGTGCGCATCGGCGTGGTCCAGTGGCAGATGCGGCCCACCGCCGACCTCGATGCCCTGTTCCAGCAGGTGGAGTACTTCGTGGACGCGGTGTCGGGTTACCGCGCCGACTGCGTGCTGTTCCCGGAGTTCTTCAACGGTCCGCTGATGGGCGCGTTCAACCAGGACTATCCGGCCGAGGCCGTGCGCCGCCTGGCGGAATACACCGAGGACATCCGCGAGGAGATGGTGCGCCTGGCGCTGTCCTACAACATCAACATCGTCGCCGGGTCGATGCCCGAATACCACGACGACGTGCTGCGCAACGTGTCCTACCTGTGCCGGCGCGACGGGACCTGGGATCGCCAGTACAAGCTGCACGTGACCCCCGACGAGATCGGCTACTGGGGGCTGCAGGGCGGTGACGAGGTGCATGTCTTCGACACCGACTTCGGCAAGATCGGGATCCTGATCTGCTACGACGTCGAGTTCCCCGAGCTGCCGCGGGTGATGGCCGATCACGGCCTGCAGATCCTGTTCGTGCCGTACTGGACGGACACCAAGAACGCCTATCTGCGGGTACGCCGCTGCGCCCAGGCCCGGGCGATCGAGAACGAGTGCTACGTGGTCATGTCCGGTTCGGTGGGCAACCTCCCGCGGGTGGAGAACATGGACATGCAGTACTCGCAGGCCGCGGTGTTCACCCCTTCCGACTTTGCGTTCCCGCACGACGCGGTGGCTGCCGAGGCGACCCCGAACACCGAGATGACCCTGATCGTGGATCTCGACCTCGACAACCTGAAGGAGCTGCGCAACCACGGTTCGGTGCGCAACCTGCGGGATCGCCGGCGGGATCTCTACGCGATCGACTGGAAATCCAGCCCCGTGTAGAGATACCCGGAGCCAAAACGTGAAGATCTTCCGCGGATCCCCGCCGGTGCGGGGTGGTATTGTTCGGTCATCGGCCGTAATCTGAACTACGGACGTGTCGTCCGCTGCCGTGGGCGCAGGAGGCCACGGAAAGGCATCGAGGTTTTCAGGGGGTAACCATGGCGGAAGCAGTGACGAGCGAAACGCCCGGGGCGTCTGCCGGCGGGCCGCGTACGGCCGTTCTGGTCGTGGACGATTCCAAGGTGATCCGCGTGGCCCTGCAGCGCATCCTCCGGGATACCCATACCGTCTACGAGGCCGCGGACGGTGAAGAGGCGTGGGCCCGCCTGCAGGAACAGAACGACATCGGTCTGGTGCTGACCGATCTCTCCATGCCCAAGCTCGACGGCCAGGACCTCCTGATGCGCATCCGGGACGGGGCCGATGGCGTTCCCGCGGACCTGCCCGTGGGGATCGTCACGGGGCAGGAGAACGACGAACAGTCCGAGGAAGACTGGCGTTCCATGGGCGCGAACGCCGTGCTCAAGAAGCCGTTTGTCCCCGGACGGGTCCGCGAGGTCGTGGCCGAGCTCCTGCCCGAGCATCCCGTGGCCGACGAGGAGACCGAGGCCGAGCTGCGCCACCTGCGTGACGAGGTCGAGCGGCTGCGGCGCGAACTGATGCTGCGCCAGAGTTCCTCCGGGGATCGCGAGCTGCACAACGAACTGGACCGGCTGCGCCAGGCCCTCGCGGAGTCCCGCGACGATGCCACCGCCGCCTATCAGCGCGCCGACGAATACGAGGAAAAGAGCCGTGCGCTCGAGCAGGAGCTGGAAGAGGCGCGCCAGCGCCTGAGCGAGGCCAGCGAGGCCCTGGAACAGGCGCAGGAACAATCGGCGGAGGAGGGCGGGGCTACGTCCGACGACGACCGCCAGCAGCGGGTGACCGAGCTGGAAGGTGAGGTGATCCGGCTGGAGCACGAGCTGGTCGAGCTGGAGCGCGAGCGCGACAAGGCCCGTGAGGAACGCGACGCGGCGAACCAGACCGCCGAGCGCCTGCGCGGGGAGCGCAATCAGCAGTGCGAGCGCGCGTCGGCGGCCGAGGCCGCGCAGCACGAGCTGGAGACGCAGTGCTCCGATCAGGAGAGTACGCTGGCCCAGCTGCGCGACAGCCTTGAACAGCGTGAACGCGAGCTGTCGGAGGCGATGCACAAGAACAAGTCCCTGCGCGCGCGCATCCGTGATCTGGAGCTGGAGCTCAACGGGGGGCCGAAGGCTGCGCCGGAGGCCGAGGGGCCTGCCTCGGAGCAGGGCGGGGAGACCCCGGCCGCGACCAGCTCCGGGAAAGCCAGCTTCGATCCCCCCAGCGATCGCCTGTGGTCGCGGCCATGGTTCCGCGGGGTGCTGGTGGCTGCGGTGCTGGCCGTGATCTTCCTGGGCGTACTGATCTACCTCCGGGGGTTCTGAGCCCCCGGAGGTTCGTGCAGCGCCCGCGTCGGGCCTATTTCAGACGACGCTCCAGGGCCCCCAGCAGGTGCTGCCAGGAATCCCGGTCGGCGCGTTCGTCATAGCCCACCGGCATGTCGAAGCGCTCGGCGATGCTGTCGGCGTCGGGGTTGGTGAAGCTGTGCAGCACGCCACCGAAATCCACCAGGGTCCAGTCCGCGTCGGCGTTGTCCATCTCCTCGCGGAAGGCATCCACCTGTTCTTTCGGCACCATCGGGTCGGCCGCACCATTGAAGACCAGGACCTCGGGCTTCAGGGTGTCGGCCGACGCCGGGTGCTCGGTGGCCAGTGCGCCGTGGAAGCTTGCCACCAGGGCCAGATCGGCTCCGGCGCGTGCCGCTTCCAGCGCCACCGTGCCGCCAAAGCAGTAGCCCACGGCCGCCACCGGTTGGTCCGCGGTCTGATCGTGGCCGCGCAGGTAGTCGTGCGCGGCGCCGAAGCGCTCCAGCATCATGTCCCGGTTTTCGCGCACCTGCCCGGCGAACTCGCCGGCCTCGGACGGATGGTCCGCGGTGCGGCCGTCGCCGTACATGTCCAGCGAGAAGGCGGTATAGCCTTCCGCGGCCAGCTGCTCGGCGCGGCTGCGGGCGTAGTCGTTGTGCCCCCACCATTCGTGGACCACCAGCACGCCCGGACGCGGACCGTCGACCGACGGGTCCCAGGCGATGAAGCCCTCGAAGGTCTGCCCGTCGTGCTCGTAGGTCACGGATTCGGTGTGCAGGTCGGCCAGCGCCAGGCCAGGGAACAGTGCGGCCAGCGCCACGGCGGCACTCAGGGTTCGCAGTGGTTGCATGGGTGTCTCCTTGTCGAATCGCCGAATCGGCCATTCGAGTATGGTCCCGCTCCGGAATGCGAACAAGAGCGCCCGTTCCGGGATGCGTCGGGGCCGCGCAGGGGCTAAGCTGGAAATGCGGCGCGGAAGGGTAATGCCACACGGGAGGAGATCCGATGAGCGACGAGACGGGCTTTGCGAGCCTCGAGGCCCGGGTGGAGGCGGCCGACCGGCTGCTGGCCATGCCGCAGGTGGTGTTCGAGGTCTCGCGGCTGCTGGACGACGACGAAAGTACCCAGCCGCAGATCGCTGCGGCCCTCGGGCGTGATCCCGGTCTGGTGGCTCATGTGCTGCGTCTGGCCAACAGCCCGGCCTACGCGCCGTCGCGCGCGGTGGATTCGATCGAGCGGGCGGTGGCGATGCTGGGGCGCGACGTCCTGCAGCGTCTGGTGGTGGCGAGTGCCGTGACGCGCTCCATGAACACCCTCCCCGAGCAGGAGCGTCTGCCGCTGGAGACCTTCTGGCGTCATTCGGCCTACTGCGCCGTCATCGCCCGGCAGCTGGCGCAGGCGGTGGCCCCGCGTGCGGCCGGCGTGGTCTTTCTGGCGGGCTTGCTGCACGACCTGGGCAAGCTGCTGCTGTTCTCGCAGTCGCCCGAAGCGGCGCACCGCGCCTTCCTGGCGAGCCTGGATACCGCGCAGGGCCCGTCGCCGCAGGCCGCCGAGCGCGAACAGATGGGCTTCGACCACGCCCGTCTGGGCGGGGCACTGGCCGAGCGCTGGGGGCTGCCCGAGGCCCTGGTGGAGGGCATTGCCTGGCACCACGATCCGCTTTCCGCCAGCGATCGCCATCGACCCTCGGTGGCCCTGGTGCATCTGGCCAACACCGGCGCCCATCTCGCCGAGATCGATTCGCGCGACTGGGCCGACGCGCCGCCGCTGGAGGAGCAGGCCTGGTCGATCGCCGGGGTCTCGCCGGAAATGCTGCTGCAGGCGGTGGAAGACGCCCAGCACGAGGTCCTGGCGGTGCAGGCCCTGTCCGATCCGGAGGTGGGTACGCCGGCCGGCTGATGGCCATGCGAGAACCCGGGCGGGGCGGCCGCGGTCTACCGGAATGACTGTGAGGAACTTGCCATGACCCGTTGCTCCCGCGCTCGCTCTGTTCCCGGAATACCGTGTTCCGGCCGTGTGCTCCGGTTGGCACTGCTGCTGATCGTCGGTCTCGGCGTGGCTGGCTGCGCCTCGGTGCCCGAGCGGCTGGGGCCACTTCCCGACCAGCGCCTGGATCTGGCTACGGTGCGTGCCGATGTGGCTGCCGCCGCAGGTGCGCTCGTGGTCTGGGGCGGGGTGGTTGCGGGGGTCGAGAATACCGACGACGGGACCCGTCTGGAGATCGTCGCGCGCCCTCTGGGACGCGATGCGCGGCCGCGGGAAACCGATGTCTCTCCCGGGCGGTTTCGCGTGTGGGTGGATGACTTCCTCGAACCGCGGGACCATGCCCCGGGGCGCGAGGTGACCGTGCGCGGACGGATTGCGGGCAGCGAAGAAGGCCGCATTGGCGAGCATGTCTACGAGTTCGTGCAGCTGGAGGCCGAGGCCGTGCATCTCTGGGAACGACGCCCGCCGCCGCAGGATCGACGGTACGACCCGTGGTATGACCCGTGGTACCACTCGGGCATGCCCCGCGGTTACTACGGGCCCGGCTGGCGTCACCCCCGTCTGCTGCATCACGATCCGTATCACGACGGGCACTTCCGGTGAATCCGATGCACGAAGACAGATCCGGTAACCGCTGTTTGTCCCGTCGCGTGTCGGGCGTTGCGCGGGCTCTGCTGGCGGCCCTGCTGGCGCTGGCCCTCGCGGGTTGCGCGGCCACGCCGCTGGAGGCGCCGCGTCCCGCCGAACCGGTGGAGCCGCGCGCGGTTACCGCCGAGCGGCTGCCGCAGACCGACCAGATGTGGGGCGGCGTCATCGCCGAGGTCGACCACGGCCCCGAAACCACCGTGCTGGAGGTTCTGGCCTATCCATTACGGGGGCAGGAGCCACGCACCGGGGCGGCCAGTCAGGGGCGTTTCCGGGTCGTGGTGGACGGCTTCCTCGATCCGGTGGATTATCGCCCCGGGCGCCGCGTGACGGCCACCGGACCGGTCACCGCGGTCGAGACTGGCCGGATCGGCGAGGCGGAATACCGCTTCCCGGTACTGGAAGCCCGGCAGCTGCATCTGTGGCCGGCGGGCACTCCCGCCGCGCCCGGACGGGTGAACTTCGGCATCGGTATTGGGATCGGACTGTGACCCGTTCAACCGTTTCAATCAGGGAGTGACATGCAAGCCATCCAGTTCAACGAGCCCGGCTCTGCCGACGTTTTATACCTGGGCGAATGCCCCGACCCGGTGATCCGCGAGCCCGACGAGGTGCGCGTGCGCCTGCTGGCGGCCGGCGTGAACCCGGTCGACACCAAGGTCCGTGCGGGCGGCATGCTGGTCGAGGGCGCGCCGCACAACACCCCCGGCTGTGACGGCGTAGGGGTCGTCGAGGCCTGCGGCGACGCGGTACAGAACGTTCGCCCGGGGCAGCGCGTGGCGTTCTGTTTCGGTGGCACCGGCGCCGACCCGGGGACCTGTGCCGAACAGGCGGTGGTGCCCGAGGCCGCCCTGGTGCCGGTGCCCGATGCGGTCTCCGACGCCGAGGCGGCGGCGCTGCCGCTGGCGTGGATCACCGCCCGGGAGGCGCTGATCGACCGCGGCGGCCTGCAGGAGGGCGACTATGTCCTGGTGCATGCGGCCAGCGGAGGAGTCGGGCAGATGGCGGTGCAGCTGGCGCGGGCCGCCGGTGCCCGGGTGCTCGGGCTGGTGCGCAGCGATGCCGGTGTGGAGGTGATGCGTGCCCTGGGGGCGGATCACGTCGACATCCGAAGTGACCGTGCCGCGACGGATATCGCCGCCTTTACCGACGGACGTTATTTCGACCTGGTGCTGGATACCGTCGGTGGTGACACCTTCGTCGAGGGACTGGGGCAGATCCGTTTTGCCGGGCGCCTGGTGACCCTGCTGGCACCCCCCGACGGCATGGACTGGAACCCGGCGCGGCTGCAGAACGCGGCCATCCATCTGGAGCTGATGCTGACGCCGATGCTGCAGCGCAGCCGGACGGGGCTGGCGCGTCAGGCGAAGATCGTGGCCGACGGGCTGACACGCCTGGAGGCCGGCACCCTGGAGGTCAACGTCGAGGACGTCTTGCCGCTGGCGCAGACCGCGGAGGCGCACCGGCGGATCGAGGCCGGCGGGCGTCGCGGCAAGCTGGTATTGCGCATCCCTGACTGATGCGGGCCCGACCGAGGCGGGCCTGAGCGGGGAGCCGGGTCTTCAGCCGCCGAACAGGTGGCTGAAGACCCGCGCGCCGCCGATGTACGTTCCGGCCGCCGAGCCCAGGGTCGTCAGCAGGAACACCAGCAGCACGCGCGAGACCCGGTTGTGCCACCAGCCCCGGGCGTGGGTGGTGTCCTGGCGCAGGCGGGCGAAATCCGAGACTCGGGGCTTGCGCAGGAAGATCTCCGCGGCGGCAGCCACGAAGCCGACCCCGATGGTGGGGTTCAGGGAGGTCAGCGGCGCGGCCAGCGCCGCGGTCAGCAGGGTCAGCGGATGGGCCAGGGCGATCGCCGCTCCCACCGCGGCCAGTCCGCCATTGATGACCACCCAGTCGATGATCATCTGTATCCCGATGTCGGGGTTGCGCAGGAATCCGATCACGAAGCCGGTGAGGATCACCCCCACCACGACCCACGGGACCACCTTCGGCCAGCGGGCCTTCGGCGGGGCCTGATCGAGTTCGTCCAGGATCTCGTCCGGCGGCTGTTGCTGCTGGCCGACCTGTTCGGCGATGCCGGCCAGGTGCCCGGCGCCGACCACCGCGAGGATGCGCCGGTGCTCGCCGCTGGCGGCCATGCGCCGCAGATGCGCGGCCATGTACAGGTCACGTTCGTGGATCAGCGTGCCGTACAGGGCCTCGGACTGCTCGGCGAACTCGCTGAAGGTGTTCTCCAGCATGTCGCCTTCCTTCAGGCGCTCGATCTCGCTCTCGTCGATCTTCTCGCGGCTGAGCACGCTGCCCAGCAGGCCGCCGACCAGACCCATGCGCTGCCACCACGGCACGGCCCGGTAGGTGCGCCGCAGGGTCAGGCCCAGATCGCGGTCGATCAGTGCCAGCGGTACGCCCTGGTCCAGGGCGCCGTCCATGGCCGCGCGCATCTCCGCGCCCGGCTCGATCCCGTACTGCTCGGCCAGGCGCTGCTGATAGGCCCCCAGCGCGAGACTCGCGGCGATCATCGGGGCCTGGCCCTGGCGGATCACGCTGAACAGATCCATGCGGCCCAGTGCATCCGGGTCCAGCATCGCGCGCTGGCGGCTTTCACACAGCTCGATGGCGACCGCGTCGAAGCTTTCGGTGTCGATCAGGCTGCGTACCCGGTCCGCGCTGGCCCGCGAGACATGGGCGGTGCCCAGCAGCACGACCTCGGTGTCCCCCAGCTGCAGTACGCGATGGGGTTCGCTGGCGATCAGGTCCTCGACGTTCGGAGTCATGTTCGGGCCGGTGGGCTGTTTTCGGGTGATCGAATCCTATCAGGCTCGTTCGCCGCCTGCCGGTTCACGGGGCGGGCCGCAACGGCTCACCCGGGGTCTCCGGCCCGTCCGCCGGGCCGCGCAGGGAGTCCAGACGCTCCAGCACGCGCCGGCCGCGTTCACGCGCGCTGCGCAGCCCGGCGTGTTCGGGGTCGAGGTCCAGGGCGCGTTCCCAGGTGTCGAGAGCCTCGCGAATGCGGCCGGCGGCGTAATGCGCGCTGCCCTGTTCCAGCAATTCGGCGGTGCGTGCGTCGCGTTGCTCCTCCCAGCGTTCGCACAGGGCATCGTGGCGGTCGCGAGCGCTGTCATCCAGGCGGTCGGTGGCGATGTTGCGGCAATGCTGCCGGGCCGCGATCAGGTCCTCCTCGTCCAGCGCGCGTTCCAGTGCATCCAGCAACGCCGTGCTGTCTTCCTGATTCACTGGTTCGGGGTCCGGCCGGAGCTCGGCTTCCAGCTCGGCGATGCGCCGGTCGCGTTCCGGGTCGGGTTCGAGTTCGCGCGCCAGTCGCAGACGCTCCAGTGCGGTCTCGGGGGCGGCGTCGCGGGCATCGCGGTCGAGCTCGGCGGCGAGGCGGGCGCCACGGCGGCGCAGATCGTCGATGTTTTCGGGCAGGGTGTCGTCGTCACGCGCCAGCGGCTGCATGATGTCCAGCAGTCGCAGGCGTTCGGCCAGGGCCTGCGCCTCCATCACTCGGTGGCGGCGCTCCAGGGCGCTGAGACCGGTGCGGCGGTCACGTTCCAGCTCGGCGATGCGGCGCTGGCGTTCCTCGCTGGCCGGCAGTCGGGCATCGGCCTCCTCAAGGATGTCCAGGGCCCGCCCCACGGCACCTTCGGCCGCCTGGTTCCCGGCCTCGCGCAGGGCGTTCTCGGCGGCCTCGGCCGCGCGGGCCTCGATGGTCTCGCGACGGTCTTTGCGCGCTGCCCGCTCCTCGTCGGGCAGCGCGTCGAGGGTTTCCAGTGCCGCGCGATATTCGCCTTCGGCCACCAGCCGATCGACGCGCGTGTCGGGGTCCTGGAGCGGTTCCAGCAGGGCGCAGCCGTGCAGCGTGGCGAGCGCCAGCAGCACCGCGAGCAGGGTGTAACGGATCCGGCGTCGAATCATGCCGTGGTCCGCGAGGGGTGCACCCGCACCACGTCGACCGGCTCGCTCAGGCCGTGGAGGGCATGCTGGCCGAGGTCTTCCTGCACCAGCTTCCCGGTGTTGTGCTGGCTCATGTGAGGATGCTCCATGAAATCGCGAGTGGTGACGAGGCCCCCGGGGGGCGCGATG
Organism: Thioalkalivibrio sp. ALE23; assembly: GCF_000378545.1. Lineage (NCBI taxonomy): Bacteria > Pseudomonadati > Pseudomonadota > Gammaproteobacteria > Chromatiales > Ectothiorhodospiraceae > Thioalkalivibrio > Thioalkalivibrio sp. ALE23. The sequence continues at coordinate 199,772 of NZ_KB900032.1, forward strand.
GTCACCAGGCGGGCGGCCAGATTGACCGTCTCGCCCACCACCGTGAACTGCATGCGTTCCCGGGCCCCCATGTTGCCCGCCAGCATCTCGCCGGCGTACAGGCCGATGCGGAATTCCACCCGCCGTTCGCCGCGTGCCTCGCGCTCCGCATTGATGCCGGCGATGGTGTCCAGCAGTGCCAGGCCGGTACGCAGGGCGGTGATGCGATGGTCGGGATCGGGCCGGGCCGCGCCGAAGACCGCCATTGTGCAGTCTCCCATGTACTTGTCCACCGTGCCGCCGTGCTCCGCGATGCACTCGGTCATGGGGCCGAAGAACTCGTTGAGCATGCGTCCGAGTGCCTCCGGGGTGCACTGCTGGGACAGCGCGGTGTAGCCGGTGATGTCGGCGAACAGCACCGAGCCCTCGACCGCGCGGCCGCCCAGCTCCACGCGGTCCAGGTTGTCGAGGATGTCCTCGGCCACTCCGGTGGAGACATAGCGTCGCAGCGCGGCCTCGACCTGATCCTTGCGCAGCAGGTCGTGGGCCATGGTGTTGAACGCCTCGGTCAGCTGGGTGATCTCGTCGCGCCGCAGCACCACCCGCGGGTCGTCCTGGTCGTCCGGGCCGGGCTGCATGCGTTCGCGCATGGATTCGGCCAGGCGTTCCAGCGGGCGCACCAGGCGCTTGGAGATGTCGATGGCGAGGATCAGGCTCAGCAGGAACACGATCGCGGCGGTGATGACGCCCGCATTGATGGTGTTGCGCATCAGTTCCTGCATCGGTGCCGAGTCGATCCGGGCCTCGATGTAGCCGACCTGGACGTCCTGGAATCGCACTTCCTGCCGGTAGGGTTCGGCCCCGGCCGTCAGCGGCCAGACCCCGTCGGCGTCGTCGGCCGGCGGAGACCCGGCCTCGGCGACCCGGCCGCGGTCGATGGCGTAGGCGGCGATGTGCTCGACCCGACCGTCCTCGACCAGCGAGTTGAGAAGGGTCTCCAGCGTGAGGTGATCTTCGGCGAGGATCAGTTCACCCGAGGTGCGGGCCACCGGGGCGACGGTCAGTTCGGCCTGGGCCTGGATTTGGTTGTTCAGCACCGTGCTGACCTGGCTGAGGATCACCCACGCCAGCACGCCGATCCCGGTCAGGGTGAGCCCGGCGATCACCGCGACGATCTTCCAGGCGATCGGCAGATAGCGGGGCGTGAAATCCGCGGGGCGCCGCTGTTCCGGTGGCCCCCCGCGACGGAACAGCCGCATCATGCCGACGCTCCGGAGCCGGGCGGGTCCAGTTGTTCGGTGATCCAGGCATGCCAGACGGCCTGCAGCTGCGGGGCGCGGGCCGCGATCGCCGGGCGCCGGGCCAGATCGCGGCGGAATACCGGTGCGCCGGACAGGTCCGCCATCGCGCCGCCCGCCCGTTCCAGCATCAGGGTGCCGGCGGTACTGTCCCACAGCGCCTGGCCGCCGTGCAGGTACAGATCCGCACGCCCGGCCGCCAGCCATGCCCATTCCAGGGCGCAGGCGCCGAGGTTGCGCTGCGACGCAAACGGGGCCGCGTCCAGCAGCGCCCGTCCCAGGGTGCGGGGAACGCGCTTGTAGTCGACCAGGGCGATGCAGCGCCGGATTTCGGGTGGAGCGGTGGCCGCGGTTTCCGGCTCGCTGCCGTCCAGCAGCAGCGGGCCGTCCTCCGTGACGGAAAACAGTTCGCCGCGCACCGGGTCGAGGGTAGCCCCGTGGGTCACCCGCTGGCCCTCGATGCGTGCCAGAGAGATGGCGAAAAACGGCAGCCCGGTGGCGAAATTGCTGGTGCCGTCCAGAGGGTCCAGAAGCCAGAACGCCGGGGCTTCGTCGAGCACGCGCTGCTGTTCCGGTTCGTCCTGTTCCTCGCTGAGCACCGGTTCGTCGATGCCGCAGTCCCGCAACAGACGGCGCACCGCGGCATCCGCGGCATGGTCGGCCGGGGTGATCACCGATCCGTCCGCCTTGTAGTCCACCCGTGTGCCACTGACGAAACGCGGCAGGAGCTCTTCCCGACCGATGGTCCGCAGGCCTTCCAGAAGGGCGGAGAAAGGGATGCTGTTGCCGTTCATGCGGTTTCCTGGACGGGGCCGGGCCTCGTCTGTGCGGCGCCGGGACCCGGGGATGGCGGCACATCCGGCGGATCGGCGGGCGTTTGCGGTGTCAGTATGCGTATCATACCGATCCATGACCGGTGTGTTGATCCTGTTAGCCCTGGCCGCGCTGGTGGCCTACCTGAACGCCAACTGGCGGGCGCACGAGCGCGCGCGGCACATCGCGCGGCAGGCCTGTGACCGCGCCGGCGTACAGTTTCTCGACAGCAGCGTGGTGCGGCGACGGCTGCGGCCCGTGCGTCATCGGGGCAATCCCGTGCTGCGGCGCGAATACGTGTTCGAGTTTGCCGGCGACGGCGTGGAACGGCGGCGGGGCTGGCTGATCCTGCGCGGAGCGGCGCTGGAGCGTATCACCCTGGACTGGCCCGAAGGCGGGCGAACGGTGGATGAAGTCGGAGGCGGCAGTCATGACCCTGAGTGAGTTGCGCTACGCGGTGGCCGTGGCCGATGCGCGGCATTTCGGCCGGGCGGCGGAGGCCTGTCACGTGTCGCAGCCGTCGCTGTCAGTGGCGGTGCGCAAGCTGGAGGACGAACTGGGCGTGATGCTGTTCGAACGCGGCCACGGCGAGATCAGCGTGACGCCGGCCGGCGAGCGGGTGATCGCTCAGGCGCGCCAGGTGCTTTCCGAGGTGGAGCAGCTGCGCAACGTGGCGGCGCAGAGCCAGGATCCGCTGGTGGGCCCGCTGCGCCTCGGGGCGATCTACACCATCGCGCCCTACCTGCTGCCGGAGCTGATCCCGGTGCTGCACGCGCAGGCCCCGCAGATGCCGCTGGTGATCGAGGAGAACTACACCAGCCGGCTGCGCGAACGACTCAAGCAGGGCGACCTGGACGTCATCATCGTGTCGCTGCCGTTCGAGGAGCCGGGGATCGTGACCCTGCCGCTGTACGACGAGCCGTTCGTCGGCGTTCTGCCGGGGAGTCATCCGCTGGCGGAGCGGGAGACGGTCGAACTGCAGGCGATGGCGCAGGAAACCCTGCTGCTGCTGGGTGCGGGACACTGCTTCCGCGATCAGGTGCTGGAACGCTGCCCGGAGTGTCAAAAAACCGTCACCGCGGACGGCAGCACCCCGAGCAACCTGGAGGGGTCCTCGCTGGAGACCATCCGCCACATGGTGGCCTCCGGGATGGGCGTGACCATCCTGCCGTGCACCGCCGCCGGGGCCGACCGCTACGCCCAGCGGCTGCTGGCGGTCCGGCGTTTCGAAGAGCCCGTGCCGTCGCGCCGCGTGGCGCTGGCCTGGCGCAGCCGGTTCCCGCGACCGGAGGCGGTGGAGGCCCTGCGTCAGGCGATCCTGCAGACCCCGCTGACCTGCGTGGACTTCATCCGGCCGGGAGACGGCGACGGCTGACCCGCTGCCGGTCCGTCAGTGTCGGGCCAGTACCCGGTCGCGTCCCGAGGTCTTGGCCGCGTACAGGGCCTCGTCGGCGGTCTGATACAGGCTCTGCAGGGTCGTGTGGCGGCCCAGTGCGGCCACGCCGATGGAGGCGGTGACGGCGGCTACCCCGTCGCTTTCGACGGCGGCGTCCTCTTCGCCACGCGCGCAAACCCGCACGCCGCCGATCGCCTGCCGGATCCGTTCGGCGCAGTCCATGCCGGCGCGCAGGTCCGCTCCGGGCAGGATCACGAGGAACTCCTCGCCCCCCATGCGCACGCACAGGTCCGACTGACGGCTGGATTCGCGCAGCGCGCGGGCCACTTCGCGCAGGATCTCGTCGCCCACGGTGTGGCCGAAGCGGTCGTTGAGCTGCTTGAAGTGGTCCAGATCCACCGCCAGCAGCGACAGCGGGCGGTCCTGGCGCAGACAGTCGGCCAGCCACTGCTCGCCCTGGATCTCGAAGGCCCGCCGGTTGCCCAGGCCGGTCAGCTCGTCGCGTTCCAGGTTGGCCCGCAGCCGCCGGAAGCGCCAGGCGTTGTGCAGGGCCGGAGCGGCCAGGCCGAGGATGGATTCCACCAGGGCCTGCTCCTGGTCGTCGAAGCGCCGGCCGCGCATCAGCACCAGGGAGCCGAGGTCGGTGCCGTTGTAGCTGAGGGCGTATTCGATCCGATGACGGTCGGGTTCGCCGCCTTCACGGATCTCGCCGTCGTCCGTGGTATAGATCCAGCCGCTGTGCTCCAGGTGGCCGGCCAGATGCTCGTTGATACGGTCGATCACCGCGCCCAGCTCCAGGGTGGCGGTCACCGTCTGGACGAACCCCAGGGCGTCCAGCGGTGCGCTGCGCTGCGGTCCCCCGCCGTTACTGGAGACCAGACGCAGATTGGTGGCGTTGTTGTCGCTGTTCATGGCTGCCTCGCGGTGATCGATGATTCCTGGCCGAAGCAGAAGCGAGAACCGTGCCATGTTTGCAAAATGCTGTTTCCGAAAGGATTTTTGCCAGTCGAGGAGGGCGGAGTGTCGGGTTGTCGGCACATTCTCCGGTTGGGACGGAAAAAATCCGCCGGGTCGACCGGCAAAAAGCGGCAGGATTTCGACGCCATCCAGGGTGGCAGCACGCCACGTGCACATCGAACGGCGTTTCCCTATGCTGCCGCAGCGTACAGGCCACCGTGGGAGAAGCGCCGCCATGATCCGCATGCACAACGTTGAACTGCGACGTGGACGCCAGATCCTGCTGCAGGGGGCGGAACTCACCGTGCACCCCGGCTGGCGGGTCGGCCTGACCGGCGCGAACGGTTCCGGCAAGTCCAGTCTGCTGGCCGCGCTGCAGGGCGAACTGTCACTGGATGCCGGATCCATCGAGCAGCCGGACGACTGGGTGGTCGCGCATCTGCCGCAGGAGGTTCCGGGCAGCGCGCGCCCGGCGGTGGAGTACGTGCTGGACGGTGACGCCGAACTGCGCGAACTGCAGCGGCGCCTCGAGGAAGAACACGACGGGGACGGGGCGGAACAGGCGCGGCTGTACGCGCGCCTGGATGCGATCGACGGCTGGACCGCCGAGGCCCGCGCCCGGCGCCTGCTGGCCGGGCTCGGGTTTTCCGACGCGGACGGCGACCGGCCGATGTCGGATTTCTCCGGCGGCTGGCGCATGCGCCTGGGGCTAGCGCGCACCCTGATGACGCGCTCCGACCTGCTGCTGCTGGACGAACCCACCAACCACCTGGACGTGGAAACCATCGTCTGGCTGGAAGGCTGGCTGGCACGTTACCCCGGCACCGTGATCGTGATCGCCCACGACCGGCGTTTCCTCGACGCCGTGGTCACGCATATCGCCCATATCGAACGCGGCGCCCTGACCCTGTACAGCGGCGGCTACACCCAGGCCGAGGCCCGGCGCGCCGAGGCCATGGCGCAGAGCGAGGCGGCCGCGGCGAAGGTGGCCGCGGAACGCGCCCATCTGGAGCAGTTCGTGCGGCGTTTCCGTGCCAAGGCCAGCAAGGCGCGCCAGGCCCAGAGCCGACTCAAGCGGCTGGAGGCACTGGAGGACGTCGCGGTGATCCGCGCGGCGCGCCCGGTGCATCTGCACATCCCGTCACCGCAGCGGCTGCCCGACCCCCTGCTGGCCCTGGACCACGCGACCGTGGGCCATGGCGAGTCGCGGCGTCTGCATCCGGCCAGCCTGCGGTTGCGCCCGGAGGACCGGGTCGGGATCCTCGGTCCCAACGGTGCCGGAAAATCGACGCTGCTGGCCCTGCTGGCCGGCGAGCTGGAGCCGGATAGCGGCGAAAGGCAGCCGGCCCCGGACCTGCGCATCGGCTATTTCGCCCAGCATCAGCGCGAGCAGCTGGACCTGGCGGCCTCGCCGCTGGCGCATCTGCAGCGGCAGGATCCGCGCGCTGCGGAACAGGACCTGCGCAATTTCCTCGGTGGGCTGGGGTTCGGCGGGGAGCGGGCCGACCGTCCGGTGGGCGAGTGCTCCGGGGGCGAGCGCGTACGCCTGGTGCTGGCACAGCTGATGTGGCAGGCGCCATCGCTGCTGCTGCTCGACGAACCCACCAACCACCTGGACCTGGACATGCGCGAGGCGCTGGGCGAGGCGCTGGAGGCCTACGCCGGGGGACTGGTGGTGGTGGCCCACGACCGCGAGCTCCTGGCGCGGGTCTGCGACCGCTTCTGGCGGGTGGAGGACGGTCATCTGAGCGAATTCGACGGCGATCTCGATGACTATGCTCGTGAACTCCAGGAGCGTCGGAGCCGGGATGAAGCGGGACCGGAACCGGCCGGGCCGGGTGGTGCGGCGGTGGCTTCCGGAGATGAAGCCGGGGGTGGCCCGGCGTTGTCGCAGAAGGATCGCCGGCGCGAGGCGGCGCGGGCCCGCGAGGCCCTCAAGCCCCTGCAGCAGCGCGCCGATCGCGCCGAGGCGGAGTGCGCGCGCCTGCAGGAGCGGCTGGACGCGATCGAGGCCGAACTGGCTGACGGCGAGCTGTACACCGGTGATGCCGAGGCCGCGGACCGCCTGGCGGCGCTGACGCGCGAGCAGGGCGAGCTGCGTCGCCGGCTGGAGGACCACGAAGGGGAATGGATGGAGGCCATGGAGGCCCTGGAAGCGGCACGCCCCGATGCCGGAGGCTCCCCGGCGGAGAAGTGAAAGGCCGACCCTTGAACTCGGAAATTTTCGGGTCTATATAAACGGGTGAGTGCAACGAAACGAGGAGTCATGCGATGAACGCACAGGAGCTGAATCGCCGTTGTGTCGAACTCTTCCATCACCCGGACGCGCAGAACCACATGTGGCATCCGCGGATGTTCTGGGAGACGAATCAGGTCGAGAACCCGAAGCCCGAGGACCTGCAGCGGCCGAAGGTGGATCTGCGCGAACTCGAGGTCCTGCTGTCCGAGGTCACGCACCAGCCCTCGGAATGCGCGGACGAGCTGGAAAAGGAAGAGCCGGGTCGCGTGTCGCTGATCCGGCACATGACCGATCGCGGCGACATGCCGTTTCTGCATCGCCCGCATTGAACGAGGCCGGGGTTGTCCGGCGCCGGATCGGCCAGGGGGCTGGCCTCCTACGGGGTGTGGATGGGTGCCCGTTCGGCAGGAGGCCGGCCCTCCGGCCGATGGGAGCTGGCGCCGTGATCGGCCAGGGGGTTGGCCTCCTACGCGGTGGGGCGGATTAAGTCGTAGGAGGCCGGCCCTCCGGCCGATGGGAGCTGGCGCCGAAATCGGCCAGGGGGCTGGCCTCCTACTGGATGATGAAGTTGGAGAAGTACAGGGCGTCGATCAGCGGGGCGCCGGCAAGCTCTTCCATGAGCTCGCGCAGCTCCTCCACGGCTTCGTCGCGCAGCGCTTCGCGGCCGTCGCTGCGGCGCACTTCAGCCGGGTCGCGTCCGCCCATGACGTGGATCAGCCGGTCGCGGACCGCGGGCATGTGGTCGCGCACCCGGTCCGCGTCTTCCTGTGAGGCGGTCTCCAGCTGGATGTTCGTCTGCAGGTAACGGGCCGCGCCGGGGTCCTCGAGGTTGACCACCAGGCTGTCCAGGGTTACGTAGCGCGAATCGCCGTCTTCCGCTGAGGCCGGGACGGCGGCCAGCGCCAGCAATACAAGCAGGATCAGGGCCGGGAGCCCGGTGCGGGAGGCGGCCTGTTTCACGGATCGGGGCATCATGTCGGTCTCGGTTCGGGGATGGATGTCGCGACCGCCGCTGCGCGGCGATGGGGCTGCTGGCGGAAGTAACCCGCCATTTCCTCGTAGACCGCGGGCAGGTCCCGCCGCAGGCGGTCGGGCTCGAAGAAGAAGGCCTCGGCGGCCACCGCGAGGAATTCCTCGGGCGCGGTGGCGGCATAGGGATCCAGCGGCAGATCGTCCTCGGATACGCCCGGGGCGTCGACCCGGGTATTGAACCATTCCCAGGCCTCGCTGAAGGCGGCGGTCCAGGCGGCCGGGTCGCGGTCGCGCGGCAGCGGCGGGAAGCCGTTCACGTCGCCGTTGCCGCCGTCCAGGATATGCGTCACCTCGTGCACCACCACCGCGCCGTGCTCGAGGACGTCATTCCACGACAGGATCACCGGGCCGCGCTCCCAGGCCTCACCGGCCTGGGGCATCGCCCCCCGGTGCACGATGCCGTCCTCGTCCACCCATTCGTGATCGGGCACGAAGGTGTCGGGGTAGATCAGCACGGTATGCCAGTCGCGGTAGGGTTCCAGCCCCAGTTCCAGGACCGGCAGGGCGGCGTAGGCGGCGATCACGTGGCATTGCCAGGGTTCCGGTTCGTGGTCGATCCCGACGAACTCCTTGCTGCCCAGCAGCCCCTCGATGCGTTCACGCAGGCGCTCGGCCTCCGCCGAGTTCAGGGTGCGGATAAACGGGACCCGCCGGCGCAGGTCGGTCCATTCGGTGTCCGCCAGGGTCACGCGCCGCCCGTCGCCCGCCCGGGGCGGGCGGCCCAGGCTGCGCAGCCAGTCTCCCAGGCGTCGGGGCAGGGGCAGGTTCACGATGGATGCGGATCCGAAGGGATGAATGACCAAACTGCCAGAACCCGGGCGCGCTGCAAAGCGCACCCCGGGAAGTGCACGGGAAAGCGCGGGGTTCGGCCTGCGGTTACCCCAGGGCCTGGCAGAGGTCGTCGATCAGGTCCTGCGGGTCTTCCAGGCCGACCGACAGGCGCACCATCGAACCGGTGATCCCGCGGCGTTCGCGTTCCTCCGGTGACACGCCGTGATGGGTGGTGGTGACCGGCTGGGTCACCAGGCTTTCGGTGCCGCCCAGACTGGGGGCGATGGCGAACAGGCGCAGGCGGTCGACCACCGCGCTGGTACCGTCAGTGTCGGCATCCAGCTCCAGGGTCAGCATGCCGCCGAAGCCGTGCATCTGCTCGCACGCGAGCGCATGGCCGGGATCCTCCGGCAGGCCCGGGTAGCGCACGCGCGCGACCTTCGGATGGCCCTGCATCGCCTCGGCGATGGCCCGGGCCGCGGCGTTCTGGTGGCGGACCCGCACCACCAGCGTGTGCAGGCTGCGGGCCAGCTGCGCGCAGGTCTCCGGGGAGGGCGTGGAGCCCAGGTTCTTGCGCCAGCCAGCCACGGTCCCGATGTTCTCCGTCGAGCCCATCAGGGCCCCGGCGGTCAGGTCGGAATGCCCGCCAAGGTACTTGGTGGCGCTGTGGCTGACCAGGTCCGCCCCCAGTGCCAGCGGGTTCTGGTTCACCGGTGAGGCAAAGGTGTTGTCGACCGCGAGCAGCGCGCCATGGGCGTGCGCCCGCTCGGCGATCTTGCCGATCGGAAACACCTCCAGCGCCGGGTTGGTCGGGGTCTCCAGGAACACCAGTCCGGCGCCCTGTTCCAGGCAGGCGTCCAGGCGCTCGAGCTCGTCGCCCAGCAGGAACTGCGTGCGGATGCCGAGCTGCGGCAGCTGCTCGGCCAGCAGCTCCATGGTCCCGCCGTAGGCATCTCCGATGCAGACGACCCCCTCGCGGCCCAGGGCCAGGAACAGCGCGGTCTCCGCCGCCATGCCCGAACTGAATACCAGCGCGGCCTCGGCTCCTTCGAGGCTGGCGAGCTTGGATTCCACGCTGCGGATGGTCGGATTCATGCCGTAGCGGGTGTACAGGCTCCCGCTGGAGCGTCCTTCGACCACGTCGAGGATTGCCGCGGTGGAGCGGTACTTGAAGGTGGTCGTCGGGTAGATCGGCGTCAGCGCGCTGCCATGGGCATCGCCGATCTCGCCGGCGTGGACGCAGCGGGTGGACAGGCGGCGGTCGTCGGATTCGGCCATCGACAGGCTCCCGGTCGCGAGGGGTGTGGTTCGGCTCAGGCACGCCTGGCCGCGCCGGGGCATTCTAACCGTCGGTCAGGCGTGGCGCAGGGTGCCGTCGAAATAGCGCTGCAGGAAGGTATCGAAGTCCAGGGTGTCGGCGGCCTCGATCTCGGCCTGTTCGGCCAGGCTCTGGCGCGCCAGGGCCTCCAGCATGTCGGCGCGCGGCAGCGGCCCGTTGGAGCGGAACGCCTCGCGGTGCTGGGCCGACAGGCGCCGGGCGTGCACGTGGAACCCCTCCTCGCGCGCCATCATGTCCTCCAGCATGCGCGCCGACGGGGTCAGGTCGGCCTGCTCGACCTTGCCCCACTGCTCGCTGAGGGCGCGGCGATAGGGGTCGCCCGGACGGTCCTGGTCGAGCACGGCGGCCACCGGGCGCATCAGCGCCAGGAGTTCGCGCGCCCAGTCTGTCAGCGCGGTATCGCCCTGCGGACGCTGGAGTTCCAGTCCGGGGCGCCGGCCGTAATGCGCCACCTGCAGCAGGTTGGCGTCGATCGCGTCCAGCTCGCCCGGGCCGAACGCGGGGCTGGGCTGCAGCAGGCAGGCGAGGGCGAAGGTCTCGAGAAAGCGCAGCTGGGTCTCGTCCACGCCGAGCGGGTGCTGGGCGTTGATGTCGACCGAACGCAGCTCCACGTACTCGATGCCGCGCGCCTCCAGCGCGTCGGTGGGCTTCTCGAAGCGCTCCAGCGGCTGTTTGGGCCGCACGGTGGAGTAGTATTCGTTCTCGATCTGCAGGATGTTGGCGTTGAGCTGGCGGTATTCCCCGTCGACCTTGACCCCCAGTGCCTCCCATTCCGGGCTGGGGGTGTTGATCGCGCAGCGCAGCGAATCCACGTACCCGGCCAGCGAGTTGTAGTCCGCCTTGATGCCGGTGTCCGCCTCCTTGCGGTTGGTGTAGCCGATGTCGCCCATGCGCAGGCTGGTGGCATGCGGCAGGTAGCTGGTGTCGTCGTCGAAGTCCTCCAGCGTGGTGCCGTGTCCCTCGAGAAACGAGTTGCAGACCGCCGGCGAGGCGCCGAACAGATACGGTACCATCCAGCCAAAGCGCAGCAGGTTGCGGATCATCCCCATCATGCGCGCGTCGCGGAACTCGCGGGTGTCGGTCTCGCCCAGCACCTCGGCCAGCGCCGGCCAGAACTCCTCGCGCGGGGAGTAGTTGAAATGCACCCCGGCGATCACCTGCATCTTGCGCCCGTAGCGGTGGCCCAGGCCCAGGCGATAGACGGTCTTCATGCGGCCGGCGTTGGAGGGCCCGTAGTCGGCCACCGGGATCGCCGAGTCATCGGCGGTTACGCAGGGCATGGAGGTGGACCACAGGATCTCGTCGCCCACGCTGGCCGCGGCGAACGCCTGCAGGTCGTGGAGGAAGCCGAGGGTCTCGCGCACGTCGTCGAACGGCGGGGTCACGAACTCCAGCAGGGCCTCGGAGTAGTCGGTGGTGATGTACGGATGGGTCAGCGCCGAACCCAGTGCCGGAGGATGCGGCGTGCGCGCCGGCGCGCCGTCCGCGCCGACACGCAGGGTTTCCTTCTCCAGGCCGATGCGGCCATGCAGGCTGCCGGCGGGGAGCCGTTCCGCCAGTCGCGCCACCAGAGCCTGCAGATTGCGTTCGTCGCTTCCCACGTGCGGACCGCCTTGCTGGATCGAACTTGCTGGATGAAGGGGCGAAAAATACCGGAATGTGCCGCTCCGGTCACCGGGCCGGGGGTGCCGGTTCTCTTCTTTCGCCTCTGCCGGCATATTAGAGCTGGCTGATATTAGAGAGGGAGGCCGGCATGAGCAAGAACCCGGAGGAGGAGGATCCGCGCGAGCTGAGTGACCGCGTGATCGATTTCCTGCGCGCCCCGGCCACCCTGCTGTTCCTGGTCGGCCTGGTCGTCGGGGGGCTGGCGATGCACCTGTTCACCGAGCCGGAGGTCCCGGAGGGCATGCTGCTGGTCACGGTCCACAACGACACTGACGAGATGATCGAGGCGATCCATTTCAGTTTCAGCCACGGTCAGAGCCTGACGGAGATGCGCGAAGGTCGTATCCGGCCGGGCGAGCGCCGCGACGTGGCGCTCAACCATCCCCCGGCGGCCGGCTTCAACATGGAGGTGCGCTACGCCGACGGCGAGGAGCAGGCGTTCTGCGCCAACCGTGGCGTGGAAGGCCGGCGTCAGGAGGTCCGCCTCTACCGTTGAACCGGGCAGCGCGGTTTCTGGACAGGGCGCAAGGCCGTGAATAGACTCTGCACCTGCTCAGGGGAGTAGTCACCCCGTCCGCGCGTGACGGGGGCCTGCGTCAACATCATTGGCCCGCACGGGCCGTGGCGCAGGCAGCCGCATCCGGCCCGACGAGACCTGTGGCATGGACCTCCGGCCCGCCGTAACGGCGGCGGGCGTGCTCGTGGCCGGGCGGCGGGGGTCGATGCCACCGGTCATCGCCCGCCCGGCCCGGATCGCCCGTCATGGAACTCTTTCTCCTTTCCGTCTTCGCCGTGGCCGTGGCCGAGATCGGCGACCGGTCGATGTTCCTCGCCGCGCTGTTCGGCCTGCGCTGCAACCGCCTGTGGCCGGTGTTCTGGGGCATGGCTGCCGGGCTGTTCGCCAACCAGCTGGTGTCGGCCGTGGCCGGGGTGTGGCTGTTCTCGGTGATCGACACCGACTGGCACCTGTGGCTGGTCGCGATCGCGTTTCTCGCCATGGCGGTCTGGGTGCTGATCCCGGAGGACGACGAGGACGGGGTGCCGGAGAACCCCTGCGCCCGCAGTCTGTTCTTCACCGCTGCGACCACCTTCTTCCTGTTCGAGATGGCGGACAAGACCCAGCTGGCGGTAGTCGCGCTGGCCGGTGCCTCGGGCAGCCTGGTGCCGGTGGTGCTGGGTGCGACCCTGGGGATCCTGCTGATTACCGTGCCCGGGCTGCTGCTGGGGCGGCGTTTTGCCGAGCGCATGCCGGTGCGCACGCTGCGCTGGTTCGCCGCGGCGCTGTTCCTGCTGATCGGTCTGTGGACCCTGCTGGAGGCGCTGGGATGGATGCCCGATCTCGGCATGCCGGACTTCTCCGGCGCCCTGCTGGAGGCCGCCGGCCGGAGCGGCGAGTGATTCCGGCGAGGAGGGTCGACACCGTTCGTTTTTGTCGTCGGGTTTTCGCGAAAATCCGCGATTTTCATTCGATTGCATCGATGGGATCATCATCCGGACGAATCATCCGGAGGAATGGCCATGAGTCTGCTGATCAACGGCGAGCTGCGCGAAGGCTGGCTGGAGGAGGAATCCGACGAGAACGGCGAGTTCGTGCGCCAGGATCAGCAGTACCGCAACTACGTGACCGCCGACGGCAGCCCCGGCCCGCTGGGCGAGGGCGGCTACCCGGTCGAATCCGGGCGCTATCACCTGTATGTGTCGTATGCCTGCCCCTGGGCCCATCGCGCGCTGATCCTTCGCCGGCTCAAGGGGCTGGAGCCGCATATCGGGCTGTCGGTGGTGCACCACTACATGGGCGATGCCGGCTGGTCGTTCGATGACTGCGACGGCTGCACCGGGGACCGGGTGCACGGCTCGCGTTACATGCACGAGCTCTACACCCGTACCGATCCGCACTACACCGGCATCGTGACCGTGCCGGTGCTGTTCGACACCGAGCGCGACCGCATTGCGAACAACGAGTCGCTGGATCTGGTGCGCATGTTCAACAGCGCCTTCGATCACATCACCGGCAACACCCTGGATTTCTACCCGGAAGACCTGCGCGAGGAGATCCACGCGGTCAACGAGCGGGTGTACGAGAACGTGAACAACGGGGTCTATCGCTGCGGCTTCGCGACCACCCAGCACGCCTATGATGCCGCCTTCGACCGCCTGTTCGAGACCCTCGACTGGCTGGAGGAGCGCCTCGCGCGCCAGCCGTTCCTGGTCGGCGCCCGCCTGACCGAGGCCGACTGGCGACTGTTCACCACGCTGGTGCGTTTCGATCCGGTGTACTACAGCCACTTCAAGTGCAATCGCCAGCGGCTGAGCGACTTCCCGGCGCTGTCGGCCTATCTGCGCATGCTCTACCAGCGCCCGGGCGTGGCCGAGACCGTGCGCATGGACCACATCAAGGCGCACTATTACGGTTCGCATCCGATGCTCAACCCGTCGGGGATCGTGCCGAAGGGGCCGGTCATCGATCTCGACGCCGCGCACGGGCGCCCGTTGGGCGCCCTCCCCGGGACCCTGCGGAACCCGGGCGAATGAACCGGGTCGGTTGGTCATGTACAGGCACCCGCCTGCCGGGCGGCCCTGCCCCGCGGGTGGCGTGATGAAAGGAGTCCATTGGTGAAGGCAAGCGGGATCATCGGCGGCATCCTGGTCCTCGCCCTGGCGGCGGGCGGGGCGTGGTGGCTGCAGCAGCAGGACGATGCCGGGGCCGCGCGCGCGACCCTGCCGGACTCCGGCGAGCGTGACGAACGCACGCCGGTGCGCGTCAGCGAGGTGGCGCCGCGCGAGTTCGAGACCGTGATCGAGGCGCTGGGCACGGTCGCCGCGCGCGAGTCGGTCACGGTGCGTGCGCCGGTGACCGCACGGGTGGAATCACTGGAGTTCGAGGACGGTGATCGCGTCGAGGCGGGCGATGTTCTGGTGGAGCTGCGCGCGGAGGAGGAGCGCGCGCGCCGCGACGAGGCTCGCGTGAGGGTCGAGGAGGCCAGCCGCGAGCTGGCGCGGGTGCGCGACCGGGTGGAGGACGGCATCGTGACCCGCCAGGAGGTCGACCAGCAGGCCTCGCGGCTGGCCGAGGCCCGGGCCGCGCTGGCCGCGGCCACGGCGCAGGTCGAGGACCGCACCATTCGCGCGCCCTTCACCGGCACCCTGGGCCTGCGCGAGGTGAGCCCCGGGGCCATGGTCACGCCGGACACCGCGCTGGTGGAACTGGATGACATCCGCACGGTGCGCCTGGACTTCCCGGTGCCGGAGCGCTTTGCCGGGGCCATCGAACTGGGCATGCCGGTCACCGGGCACAGCGCGGTCGGCGATTTCGCGGCCGACGTGACCGCACTGAGCAACCGTATCGACGCGGCCACGCGCACCCTGAACGTGCGCGCGGTGGCCGACAACCCGGAACAACGCCTGCGCCCGGGCATGTTGGCCACGGTGCGCCTGGCGCTGGACCCGCAGCAGGCGCCGGCGGTGCCCGAGGGCGCGGTGGTGCAGACCGCCGACCAGCACTTCGTCTTCCGCCTGCAGGAGGATGAAACGGTCAGTCGCGACCGGATCCGCATCGGTCGCCGCGCGCCCGGATGGGTGGAGGTGCTGGACGGCGTCGAACCCGGCGACACGGTGGTTTCCGAGGGCGTTTCGCGGGTGCGTGACGGCATGACCGTGCGCGTGCTGGACTCCGGAGACGACGGATGATCATCTCCGATGTCGCCAATCGCCGGCCGGTCCTGGCGATCGTCTTCAACCTGCTGCTGGTGACCTTCGGTCTGATTGCCTGGGATCAGCTGCCGCTGCGCGAATACCCCGACGTCGACCCGCCGGTGGTCACGGTGGACACCAACTATCCCGGCGGCAGCGCGGAGATCATCGAGCGCGAGGTGACCCAGCGCCTGGAGGACCGCATCGCCGGCGTGGAGGGTATCCGCTACATGGAGTCCTCCAGCGACGACGGGCGCTCGCGCATCACCATCGAATTCGGTCTGGACCGCGACATCGACGCCGCCGCCAACGACGTGCGCGAGGCGGTCAGCCGGGCGCAGCGCAACCTGCCCGACGAGGTCGAACCGCCGCGCATCACCAAGGCGGATTCGGATTCCTCCCCCATACTCTGGCTCAACCTCTCCAGCGATCGCATGAACGCGCTGGAGCTGGCGGACTATGCCGAGCGCAATCTGGTCGACCGCCTGTCGGTGGTGGACGGCGTGGCACTGGTGCGTCTGGGCGGTGCACGCAGCTACGCCATGCGCGTGTGGATCGACCGCGAGGCGCTGGCGGCGCGCGACCTGACCGTGCTCGAGATCCAGGACGCGCTGGAGCGCGAGAACGTGGAACTGCCGGCCGGGCGGCTGGATTCCGACGAGCGCGAATTCCGCATACGCGTGGAACGCAGCTATCGCTCGCCGGAGGACTTCGAGAACCTGGTCCTGCGCCGCGGCGCGGACGGTCAGCTGGTACGGCTGGGCGACGTGGCGGCGGTCAACATCGGCGCCGACACCGAGCGCACCGAGTTCCGCGGCAACGGCGAGGACATGATCGGGCTGGGGATCATCCGCCAGTCCAACGCCAACGTGCTGGAAGTCGCCAGTGCGGTGAAGGCACTGGCCGCCGACCTGGAAGGCAGCCTGCCGGAGGGGACCTCGCTGGTCCCCACCTACGACGAATCGGTGTTCATCGAGGGGGCGTTGCAGGAGGTCTACGTGACCCTGGGCGTCGCGACCCTGGCGGTGGTCGCGGTGATCTATCTGTTCCTCGGCAGCTGGCGCGCCACGCTGATCCCGGCGGTGACCGTGCCGGTGGCCCTGACCGCGGCCTTCATCGGCATCAACCTGTTCGGCTTCTCGGTAAACCTGCTGACCCTGCTCGCGCTGGTGCTGGCGGTCGGGCTGGTGGTGGACGATGCCATCGTCATGCTGGAGAACATCCATCGGCGCATCGAGCGCGGCGAGCCCGGGCTGCTGGCCGCCTGGCGCGGGGCACGTCAGGTCGGTTTCGCGATCGTCGCCACCACCTCGGTGCTGGTGGCGGTGTTCGTGCCGCTGGCCTTCCTCGACGGCATGGTCGGGCGGCTGTTCGCCGAGTTCGCGATCGCGATGGCGATCGCCGTGGTGTTCTCCAGCATCGTGGCGCTGACCCTGGCGCCGGTGCTCTCCGGGCGCCTGATGCACAAGGGCGATGACGAGACCGGTGCGGCGCGTCTGGTGGGCCGCGCGTTCGGTGCCATCGAGACCGGTTACGGGAAGCTGCTGTCCGGTGGACTGCGCGTGTCCTGGCTGGTGGTCCCGCTGCTGGGCGGGGTGCTGATCGGGGCCTGGTACCTGTTCGACAGCCTCCCCGAAGAATTCGCGCCGGAGGAGGATCGCGGTGCGTTCTTCGTGATGGTGGATGGCCCCGAGGGCGCCAGTTTCGACTACATGAGCCGGCAGATGGCCGAGGTGGAAGAGCGTCTGCAGCCGCTGATGAGCGAGCAAGGCGGACCGATCCGGCGCGCCCTGGTGCGCACGCCGCGCGGGTTCGGCGGCGTGGAAACGGTCAACGACGGTTTCGTGATCGTGATCCTCGAGCACTGGAACGACCGCGAACCCTCCGGGCGCGAGGTCATGAACTGGATCGAGGGCAGCGTCGGCGAGATGCCGGGCGTGGAGGTCCGCGCGTTCATGCGTCAGGGGCTCAGCACCGGCGCGCCGGGACCACCCGTGCAGTTCGTGATCGCCGGGCCCGATTTCGACACCCTGGAGGAATGGGGCAACGTGGTGCTGGACGAGGTGCGCGACGTGGACGGGTTGCGTAACCTGCGGCTGGACTACGAGCCGACCCAGCCGCAGCTGAGCCTGAGCGTGGACCGCGACCGCGCCGGGGATCTGGGCATCTCCATGCGCGACATCGGGCGTACCCTGGACATCCTGCTGGGTGGCCGCGCGGTAACCCGCTGGCAGGACCGTGGCGAGGAATACGACGTGATCCTGGAGGGGTTGACCGACCAGCGGCGCACCACCGAGGCCATCGACAATATCCACCTGCGCGCCGAATCCGGCGAGCTGGTGCCGCTGTCCAGTGTGGTGCGTTACGAGGAACGTGCCGGGCCGGCCTCGCTGTCGCGCTTCAACCGGGGCCGTGCGGTGACCCTGCAGGGCGGCGTGGGCGGCGACCTGACCCTGGGCGAGGCGCTGGACATCCTCGACGCGGCGGCGGAACGGGTGCTGCCGGACGAGGCGCAGATCGACTACAAGGGCGAGTCGCTGGACCTGCGCGAGGGCTCGGAGGCGATCCTGTTCGTGTTCGCGCTGGCGCTGCTGGTGGTGTTCCTGGTGCTGGCGGCCCAGTTCGAGAGCTTCGTGCACCCGTTCGTGATCATGCTCACCGTGCCCCTGGCGGTGGTGGGCGCGTTGCTGGGCCTGAGCCTGACCGGGCAGACGCTGAACATCTACAGCCAGATCGGGATCGTGATGCTGATCGGGCTGGCGGCGAAGAACGGCATCCTGATCGTGGAGTTCGCCAACCAGCTGCGCGACCGTGGCCGCGAGTTCCGCGATGCCGTGATCGAGGCCGGACGTCTGCGCCTGCGCCCGGTGCTGATGACCGCGCTGACCACCGTGGCCGGTTCCATCCCGCTGATCCTGGCCTCCGGCCCGGGCGAGGAGACGCGCTTCGTGATCGGGGTGGCGGTGTTCTCCGGCGTGCTGTTCGCGACCGTGTTCACCCTGTTCGTGATCCCGGCCACCTACTACCTGATCGCCCGCGGAACCACCTCCCCGCTGGCCACCACGCGGCGGCTGCAGTCACTGGACGAAGAGGTCAGGGATGTAGACGGGGAGACCCGCCCGTAGGAGGCCGGCCCTCCGGCCGATGTCGGCGGTGGGCCGGCCCCGGCCGTCGGGGCACCGGATGGGCCGGATCGGCGAGGGGGCTCGCCTCCTACAAGGGGGTGTCGATGGGTGCCCGGTTGGTAGGAGGCCAGCCCCCTGGCCGATGTCGGCGGTGGGCCGGCCCCCGGCCGTCGGGGCACCGGTTGGGCCGGATCGGCGAGGGGGCTCGCCTCCTACAAGGGGGGTGTCGATGGGTGCCCGTTGGGTAGGAGGCCGGCCCTCCGGCCGATGTCGGCGGTGGACCGGCCCCGGTCGTCGGGGCACCGGATGGCCTGATCGGTGCGCTACCCGGAAGCGGGGCTATTGCAGCACTTCCTCCTGGAAGCCCTTGAAGCCGCCTTCCATGAAGTAGTAATCCTCGATCCCGTATTCTTCCAGGGTGTACTGGAACGCCTTGATTTCGTGCCCGGTGATGTCATAAACGAGCAGCGGGGCGTCGGAGTCGCGGGCCTGTTCCAGGTAATCCTCCAGGGCTTCGGTGTCCCCCGCCGGGATGTTGGTCTCGGAATTGAGGAACAGACCGACCTGGTCCTGTTCGAACGGGCGCCGGATGTCCAGCACCCGGGCATTGTCGCGCTGCGCGCGCTCGGAGAACTCCATCGGCGGCAACAGGCGCTCGCGGAATTCGTTGAAGTCGATCAGATCGGCCCGTTCGATCGGCGCTTCCCCGAACAGGGCGGTGTCCTCGGGGTAATGCTCGGCCCAGTCGAAGATGCCGTAATCCATGGCCATGGCGTCGTCGAAGCCGGCGGCCTTCATGCGTTCCACGGCCTGATAGCTCATGAAGCAGGTATGGCCCCGGCAATAGAAGGCGACCGGCTTGTCCGGGTCCTCTTCGTGGATCTCGAGCACCTTGTCGACGAAGTCCTCGTCGTCGATGCTCACGTGCCGTGCGCCGTCGATGCGCAGGGTGTCGTATTCGTAGCGCGTGCGCACGTCGATGACGTGGACCTCGTCGCGGGCGTATTTCGCCGCCAGCTCCTCGAGATCCAGGGCGTCCACGTAGAAATAGATGGAGCGTCCCGGCGGTTCATACCCCTCGGCCTCGGGATCGAGTTCCATGTCACCGGGCTCTGCGGTGTCTCCGGTGCTGGCGGCAGCCTGACCAGAGAGTGCCAGCAGGCCGGCGGAGAACAGGGCGAGAGTAAGGCGAGAGGGCTTGAAAAACATGGCGAACTGCTCCATGAAAGGTCTACTGCTCCCACTCTAGACACTTCAGCGTGTGGTTTCTACTCCGGGCCGTTTCCTTCGCGTGGCTGGAATGCCAGGACCGCGGAATTGATGCAGTAGCGCAGTCCCGTGGGCGGCGGACCGTCCGGAAAGACATGCCCCAGGTGCGAGTCGCAGGTGGCGCAGCGCACCTCGGTCCGCTCCATGCCCAGCGAGGCGTCGCGGTGTTCGGAAACGGCTTCGGCGGTGACCGGCGCGGTGTAGCTGGGCCACCCGCTGCCGGAATCGAATTTCGCCGTGCTGTCGAACAGCGTCGCGCCGCACACCGCGCAGTGATAACGACCGGAGGCCTTGTGGTCATGGTATTCGCCGGTGAACGGCGGCTCGGTGCCCGCCTGGCGGGCGATGCGGTACTGCTCCGGGGTGAGGCGCCGGCGCAGTTCGTCTTCGTCGACAGGGGTGTCGGGATGCGGGCGGTTGCTCATGTCACTGCCTCTGCGGTAATTCGTGTTATCTTGCGAGTCGGGTCCACCAGCGAATGGCCACGGGCGAGGAGATCATATTGAGCTGTCCGGACTGTGAACGCATCAACGTCCTTCCGACCGGTGCGGGGACTCTCTACCTCGCGCCGGTGCTGGCGCATACCCGTGCCACTCTGCGCCAGCGGCTGATCGAGGAGCGTTTCCCCTGCAGCGAACCGGCTTCGGGGATACTGGCGGTGGCCGTGGATCCGGAGCACGACCTGGGGGCGACCCTTTCGCGTCTCGACGAGGCCCTGAGCCATTCGGAGCAGAACGGGTGCCGCGCGACCTTCGTCCCCGGGGGTGAGCAGTTCGGCGTGGAGCACCTGCAGGACACGCATCTGCTGTCCACGCTGATCGCCCGGCACAACGCGCGCGATCTGGCGGCCATCCTCGCCAGTGATGCCCTGGACTTTCATTTCCAGCCCATCGTGCACGCGGCCCGGCCGGATCAGGTGTTCGCCTGGGAGGCGCTGGTGCGGGCCAGCTCGCCGGCGGGGGAGTTGATCCCGCCGAACATCCTGTTCGAACAGGCACGGGCGGCGGAGATGATGTTCCACCTCGATCGCGCGGCGCGCATCAATGCGATCCGCCGTGCGACCGAACGCGGCATCCGCGACCAGCTGTTCATCAACTTCAATCCCACCGCGATCTACGACCCGGCGTTCTGCCTCGAAACGACCGTGCGCGAGATCGGCGGCATCGCGCCGGATGTCCCCGCTCCCGCGGGCTTCGTGTTCGAGGTAATCGAGAGTGACCAGATCACCGACATCGAACACCTGCGGCGCATCATCGATCGCTATCGCAACGCCGGTTTCCGGGTCGCCCTGGACGATCTCGGTGCGGGCTATGCGTCGCTCAACCTGCTGTCGCAGCTGCGACCGGACTTCGTGAAGATCGACCGCGAACTGGTCCGCGGCATCGACGCCGACGAATATCAGCAGAAGATCCTCGGCAAGATCATCGAGCTGGCGCGCGAGCTGGACATTCGTATCGTGGCCGAGGGCATCGAGACCCCGGAGGAGTGGCGCTGGCTGAAGGACCGGGTCGACTACTGCCAGGGGTTCCTGTTCGCCCGCCCGGCGGCCGAACCGCCGGCGCCGGTACATCCCGATCCCGAGGTGCCGTAGGAGGCGAGCCCTCTCGCCGATCAGGCCCATCCGGTGCCTCGACGGCCGAGGCCGACCTCCCGCCGACATCGGCCGGAGGGCCGGCCTCCTACGGGGTGTCGATGGGTGTCCGCTCGGCAGGGGGCTGGCCTCCTGCGGGTTGTGGTGGCGCCGATGTGCACATCGGACCGGCCTTCACTAAACTGAGGAACATGACGACTCTGCCGCATGATGCCCGCAATCCGACGCTGGAAGCGGCCGCCCAGCTGCTGCGCGATGCCGAGGTGCGCTATCAGGGGCGCACCGTCGGCACGGTGGCCAGCCTCGACAGCCGCGCCCCGGCGGAAAACTATGCCGACTGCTTCATCCGCGACTTCGTGCCCTCCGGGCTGGTCTATCTGCTGCACGACGAACCCGAGGTGGTGCGCGATTTCCTCGGTCTGATCCTGCGCATCCGCGATACCCAGGAGGAGATCGAGGGTCACCGGCGCCTGCCGCGGGTGATGCCGGCCAGCTTCCGCGTGGTGACCGATCCGAAGGGGCGCGAGACCCTGGCCGCGGATTTCGGCGATCGCGCGATTGGCCGGGTGGCCCCGGTGGATTCAATGATGTGGTGGGTGCTGCTGGCGCGTGCCTACCAGAACCGCACCGGCGACCACGAGTTCATCAAGTCGCCCGACGTGCAGCGCGGCATCCGCCTGATCCTCAGTATCTGTCTGCAGGACCGCTTCGAGGTCTTCCCGACCCTGCTGGTGCCCGACGGCAGTTTCATGATCGACCGGCGCATGGGGGTGTACGGGCATCCGCTGGAGATCCAGGCGCTGTTTTACGGCATGCTCAAGGCCGCGCTGGCGATGCTCGAGCCCTGCGATACGGACTCCGAGCAGCTGTGCGAGCAGTCGGCCATCCGTACCCGGCAGCTGGCGGACTACATCCGCCACTACTACTGGCTGGACCTGGAACGCCTGAACGCCATCCATCGCTACCGTACCGAGCACTTCGGCCACGAGTCGGAGAACGCATTGAACATCTACCCCGAGAGCATCCCCGACTGGCTGGTGGACTGGATCCCGTCGGAGAGTGGTTACCTGGTCGGCAACCTCGGTCCGGGGCGCATGGATTTCCGCTTCTTCAGTTTCGGCAACCTGCTGGCGGTGCTGTTCGGGCTGGCCGACGAACACGAGTCGCGGCTGATCATGCAGACCTTCGAGCAGCGCTTCGAGGACCTGATCGGCACCATGCCGGTGAAGATCTGCTACCCCGCGATGATGGGCGAGGAATGGCGCCTGCTGACCGGGTCGGACCCGAAGAATACCCCCTGGTCGTATCACAACGGCGGCAACTGGCCGGCGCTGCTGTGGGCCTTTACCGGGGCGGCGATGCGCGTGGGCCGCCCGGACCTTGCCCGCAGCGTGCATGCGGTGGCGGCCGAGCGGCTGCATCGCGACGACTGGCCCGAATACTATGACGGTCGCCACGGCCGTCTGATCGGGCGGCGGGCCAACTACCGCCAGACCTGGTCGGCCACCGCGGTGCTGCTGTCCCAGGCGATGATCGACAACCCCGAAACCCTGTCGCTGTTCGACAGTCCGGAGCCCGAAACACCATGAAGAAGACTCAGAGCAAGTCCCGCCAGGGCGAAGGCCTTTATCTTGTTCTGATCAGCGTGCATGGCCTCATTCGAGGCGAAAATCTGGAACTCGGCCGGGATGCCGACACCGGCGGGCAGACCCTCTACGTGGTCGAGCTGGCGCGTGCCCTGGCGCGGCATCCGCAGGTCGGACGGGTAGACCTGCTGACCCGGCGGGTGGTCGACAGCCGGGTCGACGACGACTATGCCGAACCGGTGGAGGATCTGGGTGACGGTGCCCATATCGTGCGCCTGGACTGCGGGCCGAAGCGCTACCTGCGCAAGGAAAAGCTCTGGCCGTATCTTGACTGCTTCGCCGACAACGCCCTGGCGCATATCCGGCGGGTCGGGCTGCGCCCGGACGTGATCCACGGTCATTATGCCGATGCCGGCCATGTCGCGGTGCGGCTCTCCAACCTGCTGGGCGTGCCCATGCTGCAGACCGGGCACTCGCTCGGGCGGGTCAAGCGCGAGCGCCTGCGCGAGGGCGGGCTGTCGGATGCCGACATCGAAGCGCGCTACAACATCTCCACCCGCATCCATGCCGAGGAGGAGGCCCTGGCGCACGCCCACCGGGTGATCGCCAGCACGCGTCAGGAGGTGGACGAGCAGTACGCCACCTACGACAACTATCAGCCCGAGCGCATGGAGGTGATCCCGCCGGGGACCGACCTCGAACGCTTCCATCCGCCGAAACGCGGCGCACGCAAACCGCCGATCTGGGCCGAGATCCGGCGTTTCCTGCAAAAGCCCGACCGGCCGCTGATCATGGCGCTGTCGCGCGCCGACGAGCGCAAGAATATCCGCAGTCTGGTGGATGCGTATGCCGGTAACGAATGGCTGCGCGAGAACGCCAACCTGCTGATCGTGGCCGGCAACCGTGACGACATCCGCGATCTGGAAAAGGGCGCGCGTGAGGTCCTCACGGATCTGCTGCTGCGCATCGACCGCCACGACCTGTATGGCAAGGTGGCCTACCCCAAGCACCACGGCTCGGACGATGTTCCCGATCTCTACCGCCTGGTGGCGGCTACCCGCGGGGTGTTCGTGAATCCCGCCCTGACCGAGCCGTTCGGCCTGACCCTGATCGAGGCGGCGGCCAGCGGTGCCCCCATCGTCGCCACCAACGACGGCGGCCCCGACGAGATCGTCTCGCGCTGCCACAACGGCCTGCTGATCGATCCGCTGGATCCCGAGGGGATCGCCGATTCCATCCAGGCGATCCTCGCCGACCGCCCGCGCTGGCAGCGTTATTCGCGCGACGGGCTCAAGGGCGTGCGCAAGCACTATTCCTGGGACGGGCACGCGGAGAAATACGTGCGCCTGCTGCGCTCGCTGTCGCGCGAGGTGCGTCAGGTGCGGCACGAACAGCGCCAGGTCTCCGGTCGCCTGGCGAACGTGGACCGCGCGGTGATCACCGACATCGACAACACCCTGCTCGGCGACACGAAGGCGACCCGGGCGTTTGTCGCCTGGCTCCGGCGCAACCGCAAGCGGGTGGCCTTCGGCGTGGCTACCGGGCGCCGCATCGATTCCGCCGCCGCGGTGCTGGAGGAACACGGCGTGCCGATGCCGGACGTCTGGATCACCTCGGTGGGCAGCGAGATCCACTACGGGTCCGAACAGACCCCGGATCGTGGCTGGGCCCGGCATATCAGCCATCGCTGGGAACCCGATCGCCTGCGCGAGGAACTGGACGGCGAGCCCGGGCTGGTGCGCCAGCCGGACATCGACCAGCGCTCGCACAAGGTCAGCTATTTCGTCGAACCGCCCGGCAGCATCGACGTGGAGGCGATCGAGACCCGGCTGTACCGGGCCGATCTGCATGCCCACGTGATCTATTCCCACGAACGCTTCCTGGACCTGCTCCCGGTGCGGGCATCCAAGGGGCTGGCGGTGCGCTACTTCGCCGACAAGTGGGGCATCCCGCTGGAGCATGTACTGGTCGCCGGCGATTCGGGCAACGACGAGGACATGCTGCGCGGGCGCCTGCTGGGGGTGGTGGTGGGCAATCATCAGCCCGAGCTGCAGTCCCTGCGTGGCTTCAAGCGGATCTTTTTCGCCCGCGCCACGCATGCGCGCGGCATCCTCGAGGGGATCGAGCACTTCGATCTGCTCAACCGCTGCGACGTGCCCGGCAACGGCCAGACCTGCTGAGGTTACGGGACCGGCAGCAGCAGCGCGATGCCGGTGAGGACCGTCACCACCTCGAACGCCCGTTTGACCAGGCGGTTGCCGTAGCGGATCGCCAGCGTGGCGCCCAGATAACCGCCGATGAAGCTGCCGAGGAGCAGCGCCGGCAGCCAGTCCCACTGCACCGTGCCGAAGGTGCCCAGCATCAGCGCACCGGCGCCATTCCACACCAGCCCCACCAGCACCATGGTGTAGCCGACGGCCTCGGTGTAGCTCATGCCGTACCAGCGCACCAGCCACAGCGTGACCATCAGCCCGGTGCCGGAGGCCAGCGAGCCGTTGAGCGCGCCGATCACGAACAGCCCGGCGGCACCGATCAGGGCGTGGTTGAGGCTGTCGGAGGTGACCCGGCGCTTCTGTCCCAGCTGCGGGCGCCGCCAGGAATACCACCCCAGGGCGACGGTCAGCAGGCCCAGGGCGATCTCCCCGGCGCGTGGCGGGATCTCCAGCACCAGCCAGGCCCCCAGCAGTACGCCCGGTACGCCGGCCCCCAGGATGACCCCTAGTCGGCCCGGGGAAAATGTGCTTTCCTTCACATGTCGCAGGCCGGCGCCCGCCCCCAGGGCCACCGTGGCGATCTTGTGAGTCGCCAGGGCCACCGGGTAGGGCAGGCCGAGGAAGATCAGGGCCGGGAGCTGCAAGAGCCCCGCGCCGCCGCCCGCCAGCGCGGAGAAGCCGTTGGCGATGAGGGCCACGAGCGCGAGCCCGAGATGCTCGAGGATGGACATGAGAGTAAGCGGACCAATGTACGGGAACGGGATGGCTGTCGGGGTGCTGCTCGGCGCCCTGGCCATGCTGCTGGCCATGTCGGTGGCACCGGCGGTGGCCGGCGACATCCATCGCTGGGTGGATGATGACGGCACGGTACGTTTTTCGGACAAGCCGAGGCCGGAATCCAGCGACCGCGAGCGGCAAGTGTACGACCGCCAGGGCTTCGTGCGCGAGGTGGTGCCGGCCCCGCCCACCGCCGAGGAACGCGAGGCGGCGGCCGAGGAACGCCGGCGCGCCGAGCAGGCGCAGGAGTCGGGTGAGGGTGCCGCCCTCGACCAGGCGGCCCGCAAGCGTCAGCTGGAGCGCGTCTACGATTCGCTCGCCGAGATCGACTCCCTGCGTGAACGGCGCATCGCCGCGCTGGAGAACAATATCCGCATGAGCGAGCGTCAGGCGCGGGTCCTCGAGCGCGAACGCGACCGCATCGAACGCCAGCAGGCTCGCAATCCGGACAGCGCCGCCCTGCGGGCACGTTACGCCGACGAGCTGGAGGACGTGCAGGGCCGGCTGGAGCGCGAACGGGCCTACCAGGAACGCCAGCAGGCCCGTATCGACGAGATGAACGCGCAGTTCGACGCGGACGCCGAAGACTACCGCGAACTGGTCCTGGAAGAGGAGGACTGAGCGCGCCGCACCGTGCCGTGCCCGGGCGCGGAGCGGGTCAGCGGCTGATCAGGGTGCCCACGCCCTCGTCGGTCAGCAGCTCCAGCAGGACTGCGTGTTCCACCCGGCCGTCGACGATGTGGGTGGCGTTGACGCCGCTGCGCACCGCATCCAGGGCACAGCGGATCTTGGGGATCATGCCGCCATGGATGGTCCCGTCACGGATCATCTCGTCCACCTGCGGCGCGGCGAGCTTCGGCAGCAGCGTGCCGGTACCGTCCAGCACCCCGGGGGTGTTGGTCAGCAGGAACAGCTTCTCCGCATCCAGTACCACCGCGAGCTTTTCCGCCGCGGTATCGGCGTTGATGTTGTAGGCGCGCCCCTCGCGGTCGAAGCCGATGGGGGCGATCACCGGGATGAAGCTGCTGTGGTCGAGGGTATGCACGATGGCCGGATCCACGCCTTCCACCTGACCGACATGGCCCAGATCCACGTCGGGGTCCTCGCCGCGCAGCGGCGTGGCGCGGATCATCTGCCCGTCCTTGCCGGTCAGGCCCACCGCGCGACCGCCGTAGCGGTTGATCAGTGAAACGATCTCCTGGTTGACGATCCCGCCCAGGACCATCTGCACCACGTCCATGGTCTCGCGGTCGGTCACCCGCAGGCCGTCGACGAACTCCGATTTCTTGCCGAGGCGATCCAGCAGCTCACCGATCTGCGGGCCGCCGCCGTGGACCACCACCGGGTTCACGCCCACCTGCTTGAGCAGCACGATGTCGCGCGCGAAGCTCGCCTTCAGGTGGTCTTCGGTCATGGCGTTGCCGCCGTACTTGATGACGATGGTCTTGCCTGCGAAACGCTGGATGTAGGGCAGCGCCTCGATCAGGACATGGGCGACGGAATGGGCGGTGTCGGTGTCCATGGCTGGGGGTCCGGTTGACGTTCGGGGGCGGAGTTTATCACCCGGCGCGGGGCCGCGGTGCGGGCGAACGGCGTCAGCGCTGGCCGGATGAACCGAAGCCGCCGGCGCCGCGCTCGCTTTGCTCGAAGTCATCGACCACGCGGAACCGCGGCTGCAGTACCGGCACGATGACCAGCTGCGCGATGCGGTCGCCGACGTCGATGGAGATCGGTGCATCACTGCGGTTCCAGGCGGAGACCATCAGCGGGCCCTGGTAGTCGGCGTCGATCAGTCCGACCAGGTTGCCCAGTACCAGGCCCTTCTTGTGGCCCAGGCCCGAGCGCGGGAGGATCATGCCGGCGTAGCCCGGGTCGGCGATGTGCACCGCCAGCCCGGTGGGCAGCAGCTCGGCTTCGCCCGGGGCCAGGTTCAGCGGTTCTTCCAGCATGGCGCGCAGATCCACGCCGGCGGAGCCCTCGGTGGCGGGGGCGGGCAGCGGGAAGTCCGTGCCCATGCGCGGATCAAGGACCTTCAGATCGATTTCCGGGGCGGGCATGCGTCAGTTTCCTTGGGTCGGAGAGGGGTTGGCCGGGTGCGTCTGCAGGCGCTCGGCGATCAGGGTGATCAGTTCGCGGGCCAGGCGGTCCTTGGGCTGGCGTGGCAGTTCGCGTTCGCCGTCGGGCCACAGGCACAGCAGGCTGTTGTCGCCGTGGCCGAAACCCCGGCCGCCGTCCACGCGGTTGGCGGCGACCAGATCCAGGCCCTTGGCGACGAGCTTGTCGCGGGCGTATTCCCGCAGGTTGTCGGTCTCGGCGGCGAATCCGACCAGCAGCGGCCGGGCTGCAAGCTCGTCGACCCGCCGGGCCACGTCGGCGAGGATGTCCGGGGTGCGTTCCAGTTCCAGCGTCAGGTCTTCGCGGGTCTTTTTCAGCTTCTGCGCGGCCGGGTCGGAGGGCCGGTAGTCGGCCACCGCGGCGGTGGCGATGAACACCTCCGTGCCCTCCAGCGCCTCCAGCACCGCCGCATGCATCTCCGCCGCCGTCTCCACCGCGTGGGCCTGTACGCCGGGCGGTACCGCCAGCTCGCAGGGACCGTGCACCAGGGTGACCCGGGCGCCGGCATCGTGCGCGGCGGCGGCCACGGCAAACCCCATGCGTCCGGAGCTGCGGTTGCCGAGGTAGCGCACCGGGTCCACCGGTTCGCGGGTCGGCCCGGCGGTGATCAGGATACGGCGGCCCTGCAGCGGGCCGGGGCTTGTATCCAGCAGGGCGGAAGTAATGTTCGCCGGTTCCGCCATGCGTCCGGCGCCCTGCTCGCCACAGGCCTGCTCGCCGCTGTCCGGCCCGACGAACCGCACGCCGCGCTCGCGCAGGGTGGTGTGGTTGGCACGGGTCGCCGGGTGCTCCCACATGCGGTGGTTCATCGCCGGGGCCAGGGTAACCGGGGCGGCAGTGGCCAGCAGCAGGGTGGTCAGCAGGTCGTCGGCTAGCCCCTGGGCCATGCGCGCCATCAGGTCGGCGCTGGCGGGGGCGACCACGACGTGGTCGGCCCAGCGCGCCAGGGCGATGTGGTCCATCCCCGACTCCGCTTCGGCGTCCAGCAGATGGGTGCGCACCGGCTCGCCGGACAGGGCCTGGAAGGTCAGCGGGGTGACGAAGGCCTGCGCCCCCGCCGTCATCACCACGCGCACCGCGCAGCCGCGGCGGCGCAGTTCGCGCACCAGCTCGCAGGCCTTGTACGCCGCGATGCCGCCGCTGACCCCCACCAGGATGCGCGGGGCATCGGTCATCTCGCCGGTGTCCGCCGGGGTCGCGAAGATGTCCTCGGGATCGCTCATGTGCGGATTCTAACCCGTGAGCCGGGCCGGGTGCCGGATTCGGCCCCGGATGCGGGGTATCGCACGGGCAAGCCTTGCGCCGACCGCTGCGCCGCGCCAGTATCCGGGCAACGGAACCCGACCACAGGGAGGTGGATATGGCCATCACGGACTGGCCGGCGGGCGAGCGCCCGCGCGAGAAACTGCTGGAACGCGGTGCCGCCGCGCTGTCGGATGCCGAACTGCTGGCGATCTTCCTGCGCACCGGCGTGACCGGCAAGAGTGCGGTGGATGTCGCGCGCGACCTGCTGTCCCGCTTCGGCGGGCTGCGCCCGCTGCTGCAGGCCGACGAGGCCGGGTTCTGCGCGGCACCGGGGCTGGGGCAGGCCAAGTATGCCCAGCTGCAGGCCGTGCTGGAAATGGGCCGTCGGCATCTGGAAGCGGACCTGGAGCGCGGCGAGGCGCTGACCTCGCCGGCGGCCACCCGCCGGTTCCTGAGCGCCCGCCTGCGCGACTACCCGTTCGAAGTCTTCGGCGCGCTGTTCCTCGACAATCGCCACCGGGTGCTGGCGTTCGAGGAACTGTTCCGCGGCACCATCGACGGCACCAGCGTGCACCCGCGCGAGGTGGTGCGGCGGGTACTGCACCACAACGCCGCCGCGGTCATCCTCGCGCACAACCATCCTTCCGGCGTGGCCGAGCCCTCGCGCTCGGATGCGCTGATCACCCGGCGGCTGAGCGAGGCCCTGTCGCTGATCGACGTGCGTCTGCTGGATCACCTGATCATCGGCGATACCGCCGTGTCGCTGGCCGAACGCGGCGAGCTGTGAGCGGGCCCGAGAAGATGTGTATGTATCGATCGTCATCGAGTGGTGTATTATCGGTACATCGACGAACGCGGCCGGTCCGGCCGGACTCGCGGGAGAGGAGCCATGCGGACAACGATCAACATCGACGACGAGTTGCTGGAAGAAGCGCGACGCATGACGGGGGTGACCGAGAAGACGATCCTCGTTCGGGAAGGCCTGCGGGCGCTGGTGGAGCGCGAGAGCGCCCGTCGCCTCGCGCAACTGGGCGGCAGCGAACCCGATCTGGAGGCGGTTCCCCGCCGGCGCCCGATGGCGGGATGATCCTCGTCGATACTTCGGTATGGATCGATCATCTGCGCGAGGGGGAGCCGGAACTGGAGGTTCTGCTCCATGAATCGCGGGTGCTGGTGCATGCCTTCGTGATCGGCGAGCTCGCATGCGGAAATCTGCGCAACCGGAGCGAGATCCTGCGGCTGCTGGGGGATCTTCCGCACGCGACCCGGGCAACGGACGAGGAGGTGCTCGCGTGCATCGAGGCCCGCGAATTGATGGGTCGCGGTATCGGGTATGCCGATGCCCATCTGCTTGCTTCCGGCTTGCTGACGCCGGGCACGCGTCTGTGGACCCGGGATCGACGGCTGCATTGCGCGGCCGCCGACCTGGGGGTTGCCCGCGGCGCCTGACGAGGCTCAACCTCCGGGGCTGGCGTGGAGGGCGCGCTCGAGTGCGTTCAGCAGGGCGTCGACCTGGGCTTCGCTGTGGACGGCGGACAGGGTGATGCGCAGGCGGGCCTGGCCCTCGGGGACCGTGGGCGGGCGAATGGCGGGAACCAGGAAGCCGGCCTGCTGCAGGCGCTCGGCGATGGCCGTGGCGCGCGCCGCATCGCCCAGGATCACCGGCTGGATGGGCGTGTCCGGTGGCGGGTGAGGCAGGCCCAGGGTATCCAGCCCGGCGCCCAGACGCCGGATCAGGGCGCCCAGATGATCGCGGCGGTCGCCGGCCGCCTCGGCGATGCGGACGGACGCCAGGGTGGCGGTGGCCAGCGCGGCGGGCATCGCCGTGGTGTAGATATACGGGCGTGCGGTCTGGATCAGGGTCTCGATCAGCGCCTCACTGCCGGCGACGAAGGCCCCGGCAGTGCCGAAGCCCTTGCCCAGGGTGCCCATCAGGATCGGTACGTCGCCGGTATCCAGGCCGTAATGCTGGCAGCAGCCGCCGCCAGTCTCGCCGAGCACGGTGAAACCGTGGGCGTCGTCCACCATCAGCCAGGCGTCGAACTCGCGGGCCAGCGCGGCCAGCTGCGGCAGCGGGGCGATGTCGCCGTCCATGGAAAAGACCCCGTCGGTGACGATCAGGCGGTGGCCACCGGCGGGCGCCCGTTCGAGGCGCTGGCGCAGGTGTTCGGGGTCGCCGTGGCGGTAGCGCAGGCTGCGCGCGCCGGACAGGCGCACCGCGTCGATCAGCGAGGCGTGGTTCCAGCGGTCCTCGAACACCGTGTCGTGGCGCCCGACCAGGGTCTGTACCAGCGCGAGGTTGGCCATGTAGCCGGTGGAGAAGACCAGTGCCCGCTCGCGCCCGGTGAAACGCGCCAGCGCCTGTTCCAGCTCGGCGTGGGCCCGGGTGTGGCCGTTGATCAGGTGGGCGGCCCCGGCGCCGGTGCCGTAGGCGGCCAGCGCCTCGCGGGCGCCGGCGCTGACCGCCGGATCGGCGGCCAGGCCCAGGTAGTCGTTGGAGCAGAAGGCGACGACGCGGCGGCCGTCGATGACCTGCTCCGGCTGCTGCGGCCCCTCCAGCGTGCGCAGGCGGCGCCACAGTCCGGCCTCGCGGACGGTCTCGAGGCGCTGCTGGAGGAAGCGGTGCAGGGAGTCGCTCATGCCCGGCCGGGGATGCTGGCAGGCGGGAGGCGTCCGCCCCGGGGTGCCGGGCGGACGCCCGGCCTCACGCGCTGCGCGCGGCGGGTTCGGCGGCGTCCTCGCCGGTGTGCCCGTCGGCGGTTTCCGGCTGCAGGCCCAGGCGCTCGAACAGCGCGAGGTCGTGATTCTCGCCGGGGTTCGGCGTGGTCAGCAGGGTGTCGCCGTAGAACAGCGAGTTGGCGCCGGCGAGGAAGCACAGGGCCTGCATCTCGTCGGACATCTCGGTGCGCCCGGCGGACAGGCGCACGTAGGAGGCGGGCATCACGATGCGCGCGACCGCGATGCTGCGCACGAACTCCAGCGGATCGATGTTCTCCACGTCCTGCA
The DNA here is from genome assembly GCF_000378545.1 of Thioalkalivibrio sp. ALE23. Taxonomy (NCBI): domain Bacteria; kingdom Pseudomonadati; phylum Pseudomonadota; class Gammaproteobacteria; order Chromatiales; family Ectothiorhodospiraceae; genus Thioalkalivibrio; species Thioalkalivibrio sp. ALE23. Next base: position 231,878 of record NZ_KB900032.1, read on the forward strand.
GCGGGGTGCCCTCGACCTGGATCAGCTGATTGATCGGTACCGATTCCGGGTGCTTCGGCAGGTTGGCCATCTGCTGCAGCATGCGCGCGCGGTCACGGCGCGACTCGCCCATGCCGAGGATGCCGCCGCAGCAGACGTTCATGCCGGCCTCGCGCACGTGCTCCAAGGTCTCCAGCCGATCCTGATAGGTGCGGGTGGAGATGATGTGGCCGTAGAACTCCGGCGAGGTGTCGAGGTTGTGGTTGTAGTAGTCCAGCCCCGCCTCGGACAGGCGCTTCGCCTGCTCGGCCTTCAGCATGCCGAGGGTCATGCAGGTCTCCAGCCCCTCGGCCTTGACGGCGCGCACCATCTCGATCACGCGTTCCAGGTTCTTGTCGGTGGGGTTGCGCCAGGCGGCCCCCATGCAGAAGCGGGTCGCGCCCTGGGCGCGGGCGTTGCGGGCCGCCTCGACGACTTCGTCGACCGGCAGCAGGCGCTCGCGCTCCAGTTCCACGTCGTGGTGGGCGCTCTGCGGGCAGTAGGCGCAGTCCTCCGGGCAGGCACCGGTCTTGATCGACAGCAGCGTGCTGACCTGCACCGCATTGGGGTCGAAATGTTCCCGATGGGCGGTCTGCGCGCGGAAGATCAGGTCGTTCAGCGGCAGATCCAGCAGGGTTTCGACTTCCTCGGTGGTCCAGTCGTGGCGCAGCTCGCTCATAGGTGGTGCTCCTGGTCGGCCTCGGCCGGGACTTCGATGTCCGACCATGGCTCGCGATAGATGGTGTAGAGGGCATACAGCGACCACGGCAGCAGGATCACCGCGGCCACGGCCCAGTACGCGCGATAGTAGTCGATGTCGGGCGGGAAGAAGGTTGCCACCACGATCAGCGCGCCCATCAGGCCGTACAGCCGGTAGGCAGCCCACTGGGTGTGGTGCCCCACGCGCGGGTCGGGGTGATGCTTGTTCAGGGCATAGACGACCATGGATCCCCCGAACCACAGGATCAGCGGGACGATCCCCACGATCGCCGCGATGATGAAGCCCACGCCGACCCCGTCGCCGCCGACGAGGAACAGGGGGATACCGGCCACGCTGATGACGATGACGTTCCCGATATCGAACAGCGATGCCGCCCGCCGCGATCGGCGTCCGGAGATGGTCTTCGTTTCCATGAGCTATCCTGCCGGTAAAAGGTCGGAGTTTAGCATCATGGCACGCGGCCCTTCATGGATGACGGGGAGAGCGGGAATGCGGGTATGGCGCTGGCTGGAGGGGCCGTTTCCGTCGGCCTGCGGGCTTTGCGGGGCCGGCGTTGGTCCGGGCGATGCCCTGTGCGCGGGCTGTCTGGCGGAACTGGAACGGGTGGTGTCCCCCTGTCCGCGCTGTGGCGAGCCGGACGCCGTGGCGGGTCCGTGTCCCCGGTGCCGGGATCGCGAGCCGCGGCTGGCGGCACTGCATGCCCCGTGGCGCTATAGCTGGCCGCTGGATCGCCTGATCCTCGCACGCAAGCATGCCGATGACGCCACCGCGGCATGCGTGCTGCGGGAGCTGGCCCGGCGTGCGGCGGGCGAGCTGGCGGATGCGCGGCGCGCCGTGCAGCAGGGGCCGGATTGCGTGGTCCCGGTGCCGCTGCATCCCGAGCGTTACCGCGAGCGTGGCTTCAACCAGGCGCTGGAACTGGCGCGCGAAGCGGCGCGGGTGCTGGAGGCGCCGCTGGCGTCGCGGTTGGTGGTCCGGGTACGTGCCACCGAGTCGCAGCAGGGGCTGGGGCGGCGCGAACGCCGTCGCAACGTCGCACGTGCCTTTGCCCTGAGGCCCGGTGCGGAATTCCCGGAGGCGGCCCGGGTACTGCTGGTGGATGACGTGGCGACCACCGGGGCCACGCTGGATGCGCTGGCGGAGGCCCTGTATGCGGCGGGGGCGGCGCGGGTGGAGGCGCTGACGCTCGCGCGGGCCTGAGGTGCGTCGTTCGCAGGGCGCGGTTGGCGGCTCAGGCGGCCGCGCGCCACAGGTGATCGCCGATCATCGCCAGCATCACCACCGCGCCCAGATAATGATTGTTCTTGAACGCCCGCAGGCAGTCGGCCGGCTGGCGCTCGGCGATCAGGAACTGCTGGTAGAACATCAGCGCGGCGACCACCGCCAGCCCGGCCATGTAGACCCCGCCGAACTCCAGATTGCGTCCCAGCAGGAACAGGCCGATCCAGACCATCACCTGGAGCGCCCCGGTGATGGCGCGGTCCAGCTCGCCGAAGGCGATGGCGGTGGATTTCACCCCGATCTTCAGGTCGTCTTCGCGGTCGACCATGCCGTAGAAGGTATCGTAGACCGTGGTCCATGCGAGGGTGATCACGAACAGCAGCCAGGCCTCCGGCGGCGGCAGTTCGTTGTTCACTGCGGTAAAGGCCATAGGCACCGCCCAGGCGAACGCCGCGCCCAGATGCACCTGCGGGAAATGATGGAAACGCTTGGAGAACGGATAGGTGCCCGCGAGCAGCACCGCCACCACCGAGAACGCGATGGTCAGCGGGTTGGTGAACAGCACCAGCACGAAGGCCACCAGGCACAGCGCCGCGAACACCACCAGGGCCTCGCGCGGGGTGATACTGCCGATCGCCAGCGGGCGGTCGCGGGTGCGCGTGACATGGGCGTCGAAATGGCGGTCGGCGTAGTCGTTGATCGCGCAGCCGGCCGAGCGCATCAGGGTGACCCCGGCGACGAAGATGAACAGCAGGTGCCAGGGTGGCAGGCCGTCGGCGGCGATCCACAACGCCCACAGCGTCGGCCACAGCAGCAGGTAGATGCCCACCGGCCGGTCCAGCCGGGTCAGGCGGGCGTACTCGTACAGGCGCTCGCGCGGGGTCATGGCCGGGGCGGGTCAGTCGGCGGCTTCGTGGCGCAGGGTCGCCAGTACCGGTCCGGTCTCGGGGTGCACCCCGCGCCAGATCGCGAAGGCCTCGGCGGCCTGTTCCACCAGCATGCCCAGACCGTCGCTGCTGAGTGCGCAGCCGTTCGCCTCGGCCCAGTCGAGAAAGCGCAGCGCGGCCGGGCCGTAGACCAGGTCGTAGGCCGTGGTCCGCGGACCGACCAGACCGGCGGGCAGCTCCAGGGCATCCTCGGACAGCCCGGCGGCGGTGGCGTTGAGGATCAGATCGAACGGGCCATCCGGCAGGGCGTCCAGGGCGCAGGCCTGCAGACGGGTGTCGCCGGCGAGATCGGCGAAGTCGCGGGCGAGGCCCTCGGCCCGGGCCGGGGTGCGGTTGGCGACGACCAGCTCGGCGGGCGTGCGTTCCAGCAGCGGCTGCAGAATGCCGCGGGTGGCGCCGCCGGCCCCCAGGATCAGGATGCGGCGGCCGTTCAGGTCGCAGCCGAGGCGGTCTTCCAGATCGCGCAGCAGGCCGACGCCGTCGGTGTTGTCGCCATGGATGCGGCTGTTGTCGCCGGTCCACAGGGTGTTGGCCGCCCCGGCGCGGCGGGCGCGGTCGGAGAGGACGGCCGCGAGCTGGCAGGCGTCTTCCTTGAACGGGACGGTCACGTTGACGCCGCGCAGTTCCCCGGCCAGCCAGCCGCCAACCTCTTCGGCGAACTGCCCCGGGGTGCCGCGGCGTGCCTCGTAGGTCATCGCCTGCCCGGTCTGTTCGGCGAAAAGGGCGTGGATGCGCGGCGACAGGGAATGATGGATCGGGTTGCCCACCACCGCGTAGCGATCGGGACGGCTCATGACGTGGCGTCCTCCGCCAGCCATTCGGCCGCCGCCCGGGCGTAGTAGGTGAGGATGCCGTCGGCGCCGGCGCGCTTCATGCCGGTCAGGGCCTCCAGCACGCAGGCGCGTTCGTCGAGCCAGCCGCGTTCGGCGGCGGCCTTGAGCATCGCGTATTCGCCGGATACGTGGTAGACAAAGGTCGGGCGCTGAAAGCGCTCGCGGATGCGGTGGACCACGTCGAGATACGGCATGCCCGGCTTGACCATCACCATGTCGGCACCCTCCGCCAGATCGGCGGCTACCTCGTGGATCGCCTCCTCGCCGTTGGCCGGATCCATCTGGTAGGTCTCCTTGCTGCCGCGGCCGAGGTTGCCGGCCGAGCCCACCGCGTCGCGGAACGGGCCGTAGAACGCCGAGGCGTACTTCGCCGAGTAGGCGAGGATGCGCGTGTGGACCTGGCCGTCGTCTTCCAGCGCGTTACGGATGGCGCCGATGCGTCCGTCCATCATGTCCGAGGGCGCGACCACGTCGGCGCCGGCCGCGGCATGCGAACGCGCCTGACGCACCAGGGCCTCCACGGTGATGTCGTTCACCACATAGCCGTCGTCATCGATGATGCCGTCCTGGCCGTGGGTGGTGAACGGGTCCAGGGCCACGTCGGTGATCACGCCCAGATCCGGAAGCTCGGCCTTCAGCGCGCGAACCGCGCGCTGGGCGAGGCCCTCCGGGTTCCATGCCTCGGCGGCGTCCAGGCTCTTCTTCTGCACCGGGACCACCGGGAACAGGGCCAGGGCCGGGATGCCCAGGCGGTGGCCGGCGGCAGCGTCGACCAGCAGCTGGTCAATGGAGACCCGCTCCACGCCGGGCATCGAGGGCACCGGTTCGCGGACCCCTTCGCCTTCGGTCACGAACACCGGCAGGATCAGGTCGTCGGCGCTCAGGCGATGCTCGCGCATCAGCCGCCGGGAGAAGGCATCCCGGCGCATGCGGCGGGGGCGGCTGGCGGGATAGGGGGCGATGGGGGCGGTCATATGTGCGCGTCCTCGATCGGGGTTGCTCACTCGGCCTCGGCCAGCCAGTCGCGGGGCACCAGGTAGCGCTCGTAGAGTTCGGCCTCCGGGGTGCCGGCTTCCGGCCGGTAGTTGTATTCCCAGCGCACCAGCGGGGGCAGCGACATCAGGATCGATTCGGTGCGCCCGCCGGACTGCAGGCCGAACAGGGTACCCCGGTCGTAGACCAGATTGAACTCCACGTAGCGCCCGCGGCGGTAGAGCTGGAACTGGCGTTCGCGTTCGCCCCATTCGAGATCGCGGCGGCGGCGCACGATGGGGGCATAGGCCTCGAGGTAGGCATCGCCCACGCTCTTCATGTAGCCGAAGGCGTGCTCGAAGCCGCCCTCGTTGAAGTCGTCGAAGAACAGCCCGCCGATGCCGCGCGGTTCCCCGCGGTGCTTGAGGAAGAAGTAGTCGTCGCACCACTTCTTGTGCTCGGGGTAGAGGTGCTCGCCGAACGGCCGGCAGGCGGCCTCGGCGGTGCGGTGCCAGTGGATGCAGTCCTCGTCGAAGCCGTAGTAGGGCGTCAGGTCGAAGCCGCCGCCGAACCACCACACCGGATCCTCGCCCGGTTTTTCTGCGACGAAGATCCGCACGTTGGCGTGCGAGGTGGGCACATAGGGATTGTGCGGGTGGATCACCAGCGAGACCCCGGCGGCCTGGAACGAGCGCCCGGCGAGTTCCGGGCGGTGGGCGGTGGCCGAGGCCGGCAGGGTGTCGCCCATCACGTGCGAGAAGTTGACCCCGGCCTGTTCGAAGGTCGCGCCGCCGGACAGTACCCGAGTGCGCCCGCCACCGCCGGCCGGGCGGTCCCAGGCGTCCTCGTGGAAACCGGCCTCGCCGTCGAGTTCCTCGATGCCGGCACAGATGCGGTCCTGCAGCCCCCGCAGGTATTCGGTTACGCGATCGATGGAGACGTCGTCTTCGCGGGCCATGTGGGCTCCTCTCAATGATCCGTTTCGGGTTCGGTGTCGCCGCCGCGCAGCCAGGCGCCGGTGCGGGCATCGCGGATGGCGGTGGGCCCGGCCAGGTCGCCACATTCGGCCTGGAGGATGACATCCACCCCGTCGCCGAAGCGGCGTTCCACGCAGGCGGCATCGGTGCACGGCGGCTCGCCGGCGGGATTGGCGCTGGTGGAGACCAGGGCGCTCTCCACGGCCGCACACAGCTCTCGGGCCGGGGGATGCGCGGTGACGCGTACCGCCAGGGTGTCGTGCTCGCCGCGCAGCAGGGCCGGGCAATCCGGGGCGGCCGGCCACAGCCAGGTGACCGGCCCCGGCCAGCTGGCCTCCACCCGGACACGCGCGTCGGCTTCCAGGGGGGCCAGCCATCCGGCAAGGCGCTCCAGACGGTCGCTGATCAGGATCAGGCCCTTGGCGTCGGGACGGCCTTTCAGGGCCAGGATGCGGCGTACGGCGGCCGGGTCGTCCGGGCGACAGCCCAGACCGAACACCCCTTCGGTGGGGTAGGCCACCACGCCGCCGGCGCGCAGGATGCGCGCCACGGCTTCCACGGAGTTCGTGCGGGTCCCGGGGGCCGGGGTGTCAGCCGGAGTCACGGCCGCTGGCGGTCACGGTATCGCTGGTCGCCGGGGTTTCCCCGGATCCGGTGTCGCCCCCGGATTTGCCGCCCGATTTGCCCTCGGACGAGTTGCCACCGGATTTTTTCGTGGCGGCCTTGCCGGAGGACTTGCTGCCTGTCGCGGTTGTTTTCGACTTGCTCGATGTTGTACTCGCGGACTTCGTGCCCGTGGCCTTTGTGCCCGAACCTTTGGCCGTCGATGCCTTCGAACCCGCAGATTTGGAACTCGACGATTTCGACCCCGTGGATTTCGACCCCGTGGCCTTTGCCTTCGACCCGGTCGACTTCGACGCGCTCGAGGCGGTCTTCTTCGCGCCACCCGACTTGCCGGCCGCGGCCTTGCCGCCCTTGCGACCGCGCCCCTTGCGTTCGGGGGCGTTGGCGATCAGTTCCTGGCACTGCTCCAGGGTCAGGGATTTGGGATCGGTCTCCTTGGGCACCTTGGCGTTCTTGTTGCCGTCGGTGACATAGGGGCCGTAGCGACCGTTCAGCACCTGGATGCCTTCGTCGTCGAAGCTCTTGATGAAGCGTTCGGCGTCCTTTTTCTTCTTCTCCGCCACCAGTTCCAGGGCGCGCGGCAGCTCGATGGTCCAGACGTCGTCGTCCGGGCCCAGGGAGACGTACCTGGAACCGTACTTCACGTATGGTCCGAAGCGCCCGATGTTCACCATCACCGGTTCGCCCTCGGGGGTCTCGCCTAGCTCGCGCGGCAGCTTGAACAGCTCCAGCGCCTCTTCGAGGGTGATCTTGTCCATCTTCTGCCCGGGCAGCAGCCCGGCGAAGCGCGGCTTCTCCTCGTCGTCCTTGGTGCCGATCTGCACGATCGGCCCGAAACGGCCCAGGCGCACGCTGACCGGCCGCCCGCTCTTGGGGTCGGTGCCCAGCTCGCGCGACTGTACCGCCTCGGCGCGGGTGACGTTCTCTTCCTTCTCCTTGACCCGGTCGCGGAAGTCGTACCAGAAGTCCTCCAGCACCGGGACCCAGTCCTTTTCCCCGCGCGAGATCGCGTCCAGCTCGTCTTCCAGATTCGCGGTGAAGTCGTAGTCGACGTAGCGATCGAAATGCCGGGTCAGGAAGCTGTTCACGATCCGGCCGGTATCGGTCGGGATGAAGCGCTTGCCGTCCATCTCCACGTATTCGCGCGACTGCAGGGTCGAGATGATGCTGGCATAGGTCGACGGGCGGCCGATGCCGTATTCCTCGAGGGTCTTCACCAGGCTGGCCTCGGTGTAGCGCGGCGGCGGCTCGGTGAAGTGCTGGTCGGCGGTGACCTCGTGCAGTGCGACGGTGTCGCCCTCGGCCATCTCCGGCAGGCGCTTGTCCTCGTCGTCGTCCGCGCTGTCGTCGCGGCCCTCCTGATAGACCGCGATGAAGCCGGCGTGGCGCAGGGTGGAACCGGTGGCGCGGAAGCGGTGTTCGCTGTCGCCCGGGACCAGATCGGCGGCCACGGTATCGAAGGTCGCGTGGATCATCTGGCAGGCGACGGTGCGCTTCCAGATCAGGTCGTACAGCCGGGCCTGGTCACTGGTCAGACGGTTGCGGATCTCGTCCGGGATGCGTCGCACCGAGGTCGGGCGGATCGCCTCGTGGGCCTCCTGCGCGTTCTTCGACTTGGTCTTGTACTGGCGCGGGCTGTCCGGGAGGTTGTCGGGCCCGTAGCGCTCTTCGATCAGGCCGCGGGCCTCGCCGATCGCCTCGCCGGCCAGCGCGACCGAGTCGGTTCGCATGTAGGTGATCAGGCCTTCCGCGCCGGAGCCCAGGTCGATGCCCTCGTACAGTTGCTGGGCGGTACGCATGGTGCGGCTGGCATTGAAGCCCAGCTTGCGCGACGCCTCCTGCTGCAGGGTCGAGGTGGTGAACGGCGCGGCCGGGTTGCGACGGCGCTGTTTCTTTTCGACCTTCGCCACGCGCAGTTCGCCGCCTGCGGCCTCGTTCAGGCGGCGTTGTGCATCGTGGGCGAGCTCGGCGCTGTTGAGGTCGAACTGGTTGAGCTTGTTGCCGTCCAGGTGGGTCAGCCGCGCGGTGAACGGCTGGCCATCGCGTTCGGCCTTCGCGTCGAGCGTCCAGTATTCCTGCGGGACGAACGCCTCGATCTCGTCCTCGCGCTCGCAGATCATGCGCAGCGCCGGGCTCTGCACGCGCCCGGCGGACAGCCCGCGCTTGATCTTGCGCCACAGCAGCGGCGAGAGGTTGAAGCCGACCAGGTAGTCCAGCGCGCGGCGCGCCTGCTGCGCGTCGATCAGCGGCTGGGCGAGTTCGCGCGGCTGTTCGATCGCCTCCTGGATGGCCTTCTTGGTGATCTCGTGGAACACCACGCGGTAGACGTTGCGGCCTTCCAGCAGGCCGCGTTCGCGCAGGACCTCGTAGAGATGCCAGGAGATTGCCTCGCCTTCGCGGTCGGGGTCGGTCGCGAGGATCAGGTCGTCGGACTTCTTCAGGGCCTTCGCGATCGCGTCGATCTGCTTTTCGCTGCGCTCGATCACGTCGTAGCGCATGCGGAACCCGTCCTCCGGGTCCACCGCCCCTTCCTTGGGCACGAGATCGCGCACATGGCCGTAGGAGGCCATGACCTGATACTCGGGGCCGAGGTACTTCTCGATGGTCTTCCCCTTGGCGGGGGACTCAACAATGACGAGGTGCTTGCTCATGGGGACTCGGGACCGTCTCGGTGGCGGCGGGTTCCGTGGGAGGCGGTGACGCCGGGGTCAGTGCAGATAATCCATCTCGGTGGGGCCGATATGGTCGCGCATGACCTCGTCGAGCCGGGAGTAGGCGACGGCGTCGTCTGGCTGGTTGAACAGCACCATCAGTACCACCCAGCGCAGCTGGTCGAGGTCGATCTCCTCGGCGTCCAGTTCCATGACGCGGTCCATCACCAGTTCGCGGGTGCCGGCACTGAGCAGACCGTTCTGCTCCAGATTGAGGAGGAAGCCGCGGCTTTCCATGTTCAGGCGCTGGCGTTCTTCGGGGGCGAACACGCGGCAGGCCGCGCTGTCACCGCCGCGGCTGGCCAGCGGGGCCTCGCTCATCAGCCGGTCCAGCCAGCCCAGGGCGCGCTCGATCTCGCCGGACGCAAAACCGGCTTCGACCAGCTGCCGCTGCAGCTCGCCGCGATCGGGTTCGGCCTCGGATTCTTCGTCGAGGGTGTGCTCGAACAGATACATGAGCACGTCCAGCACGCTTTCGTTCATGATTCGGGGGATCCTGCGTCGAGGCGCTGATAGCGCCCGTGATCGAGGGCGGCCACGCGGCCATTGAGTTCCAGTAAAACGAGAATGGATGAAAGCGTGTCGATGGTCAATTGAGTCCGGCTGCGCAGGGTTTCCATGTCCACCGGGTCGAAACCCATCGCCTGCAGGACCTTTTCGTGCTCGGGATCCACCGGCTCGGCGGGCGCCGGCCCCGGGGCTTGCGGGGCGGGCGGAACGCCCAGCCAGTCGGCCAGGTCGTCGAGGATCTCGCCGGCGGTCTCGACCAGCTGTGCGCCTTCACGGATCAGGCGGTGGCAGCCCCGGCTGACCGGGCTGAACACCGAGCCCGGGACGGCGTAGACCTGCCGGCCCTGTTCTCCGGCGAGTCGCGCGGTAATCAGCGAGCCGCTGTTGTCGCCCGCTTCCACCACCAGGGTGGCCAGTGCCAGGCCACTGATCACGCGGTTGCGCTGCGGGAAGTGTCCGGCCTGGGCCTGGGTGCCGGTCGGCCACAGCGACACGATCAGGCCGTGATCGGCGATGCGGTGCCCCAGCCGCCGGTGCGCGGCCGGATAGATGCGGTCGGGGCCCGTTGCGACCACGGCAGTGGTGCGCCCCTGCGGGGCGTCCAGTGCGCCCTGATGGGCGGCGCCGTCGATCCCGCGCGCCAGACCCGAGGTAATGGTGACCCCGGCGCTCGCCAGCTCGCGAGCGAACTCGCGGGCCAGTTTGAGTCCCTGCGGAGTCGCGTCGCGGCTGCCGATGATGGCCACCTGCGGTGCGGTCAGCAGGGCCGGGTCGCCGTTGAGGAACAGCACCGGCGGGGGGTCGGGCAGTTGCGTCAGCAGCGGCGGATAGTCGGGGTCGTCGCGACACAGGATGCGGTGACGCTCGTCCGCGCGTTCCCAGGCCAGGTCGGCCGCCACGCCGGGGTGTTCATCGTCGGGGTTTTTCGGCGGGGCCACGCCGACATCGGCGGTTTTCCACTGGTGGGCGGACGCGGTCAGCGCGGCCTGCGGCGAGCCGAAGGCCTCCAGCAGGCGCTGGATGCGCCGCGGCCCCAGTCCGGGGGTATGCAAAAGACGCAGCCACGGCCCGGGGTCGACCCCGGCCGTGGCTGCGTCGTTGCGGGACTCGCGTTCCATCGCGGAATCCGCCCGGGAGGTCATGGCTTACGGGTGGCGGACGGTGTACCCCTCGCGCAGCGTGCGCTCGGATTCGGTCACCAGCACGTAGGAGACCTTCTCGAAGGTCTTGAAGACCATCACCTCGCCGACCCGTTCTTCGGGCAGGTCCACGGACTCGTTGGTCCCGGCGATCGGGTCGCGCACCGTGCGGCCGGCGGTGTAGGCGGCGAACACCTGACCGTTCTCGACCCCTTCCCGCGCGCCACGGTTGATGACCGCGGCCTGGTAGCGCCCGATCTGACTGATCGCATCGAACAGCTTGATGACCTGACCGTCGATGTCTTCCGGCGGACGGCCGATCTCGAACAGCATGTCCTGTTCTTCCGCGAACGGAACCAGGCGGTCGCCGCGGATGGTCTCGCGTTCGCCACGGCGGATGTTCGCACGCGCCACGTGCCCGGGTTCGACGATCTCGGCTTCACCCACCGGGATGGTGGCGACGCCCAGTTCCTCGCCGGTGTCCGGATCCAGCAGCCTCTCGTCGCGCCGGACGATGTGGTAGATCTCGTATTCTTCCGTGTCCTCGGCATTGCGGACATAGACCCGGTCGCCCGGGCCGTAGATCACGCGATCGTCGTCCGCGGCCACGATGTAGGGCGCCTGTTCCAGGGTCTCCTCGTCGAGGACCTGCGGCTGGAACATGAACGACTGCAGCGTGGAGATCGGCGGGGTATCGTCGTCGAGCTCCTCCACGCGGACCTCCGGCGAGAGGCGCTTGGTCGGCCGCACGCGCGGGCCGCCGTCGACCGTGATGCGCGGTTCGCCGTCCACGTAGTGGATGCTCAGGACATCACCCGGATAGATCAGGTGCGGGTTCTCGATCTCCGGATTCACCGCCCAGATCTCCGGCCAGTACCAGGGTTCGTCAAGGTACATGGCGGAGATGTCCCAGAGGGTGTCGCCCTTCTTGACGACGTAGCGCTCCGGCGCGGAATCCCGGATCTCCGGAGTTTCCTCGGTGGCGGAGTCGCTGGTCTCCCGGCGTTCCCCGTTGTCCGGGGTGGCGGTTTCGGCAGTCGGGTTCTCGGGATCTTCGGCGCCGCTGCCGGTGTCAGTGTCTCCGGTGGCCGCGCAGCCCCCCAGAAACAGCGTTACACTGAACAGTACGCCCGGCAGCACGAAAGAGGTCGTGGTCGCTCTGGTTTTCAACATCATGGTTTCCCCTGTCAGGTCCGCACTCCCCGGGGCCATCCTGTGGCCCGGTCCGAATTCGGTGACGCTTCGGCGGATGATGCGGTCCAACGTTAGCAGAATTGACGGGACTGTACAGCACAAAGATTGAGGTTTTTCATGGCGAAGCGAGAAATTCTCCACTTTCCCGATCCCCGGTTGCGGCAGAAGGCCGAACCGGTCGCCGAGGTGGACGACTCCATCCGCACACTGGTGGACGACATGTTCGAGACCATGTACGCGGCACCGGGCATCGGCCTGGCGGCGGTGCAGGTGAACGTTCACAAGCGTGTCCTGGTGGCCGACGTCTCCGAGGACCAGAGCCAGCCCTGGGCCCTGATCAATCCGGAGATCCTCGAGACCCGGGGCGAGGAAGAGATGGACGAGGGCTGCCTGTCGGTGCCCGGTTACTACGAGAAGGTGCGGCGCGCGGACTGGATCCGCTTCCGCGCGCTGGGTCGCGACGGCCAGCCCTTCGAGGCCGAGGCCGACGGGCTGCTGGCGGTGTGCATCCAGCACGAGATCGATCATCTCGACGGCAAGCTGTTCGTGGACTACCTGTCCAGTCTCAAGCGCGGTCGCATCCGCAAGAAACTGGAGAAGCAGGGCGCGCGCGCCGGCGGTTCCGGCAAGGCCGCGGCGCCCGCGGTCTGATGGCGGCTGCCGACAGGGACGCCCCGGCGCCGCGCATCGTGTACGCGGGAACCCCCGACTTCGCGGTTCCCGCGCTGGAGGCCCTGATCGCGGCGGGTCACCCGCCGGTCGCGGTCTACACGCAGCCGGACCGCCCGGCGGGCCGGGGCCGCAAGCTGCGTCCGGGGCCGGTGAAGCAGGTCGCGACGGCCGCCGGGATCCCGGTGGAGCAGCCGGAATCGCTGCGGGATCCGCAGGCGCGGGCGCGGCTGGCCGAATGGCAGCCGGACCTGCTCGTGGTCGCGGCCTACGGGCTGATCCTGCCGCGCGCGGTGCTGGAGATCCCGCCTCTGGGCGGGGTGAACATCCACGCCTCGCTGCTGCCGCGCTGGCGCGGGGCGGCACCCATCCATCGCGCGATCCTCGCCGGCGATGACGAGACCGGCGTGTGCCTGATGCAGATGGCCCCGGGGCTGGATACCGGCCCGGTCCACGCCTGCCGGCGGCTGCCGCTGGGCCCGCGTGCGACCACCGGCGAGGTCCACGACGCCCTCGCGCGGATGGGGGCGGAACTGCTGGTGGAGCGCCTGCCGGCGATCACGCGTGGCGAGTCGGTGCCCGAGCCGCAGGACGATGCCCGGGCGACCTATGCCGCCAAGCTCGAGAAGGACGAGGCGCGACTGGACTGGGCTCAGCCGACCCGCGAGCTGGACCGCCGCGTGCGCGCCTTCGACCCGTGGCCGGTCGCCTGGACCCGGCTGCCGGACGGCGAGGCGGTCCTGCGCATCCATGCCGCCCGGCCCGTTGAGACGGAGCAAGCGGCGACCGTGACGCCCGCCGATGCTGCGCCGGGCACCATCGTCGCCGCGGGCGGCGAGGGCGTGGACGTGATGACCGGCGACGGCCTGCTGCGGCTGGAGCGCGTGCAGCTGCCCGGCCGGCGACCGGTGAGTGCCGCCGACTGGGCCAATACCGGTGATCTGACCGGTCAGCGACTCGGAGGTGATACCTGATGGCCCGCCAGCCTGCCCCTCGCCAGTGCGCCGTGGAAGCCACGGAACAGGTGGTGCTGCACGGGGCTTCGCTCAACAGCGTGCTGGAACCCGCGGTGGCGGATCTCCCGGTGCGCGAGGCCGCCTGGACCCGCGCCCTGGTGTACACCACCCTGCGCTGGTATCCGCAGCTGGAGGCGCTGGTGCGTGAAAGCCTGGACCGGCCACTGCGGCGCAAGGACGGCGTGATCGGCGTGCTGCTGGCCCAGGGGCTGGCGGAGATCCTGCATTTCTCCACCCGCGATCACGCGGCGGTGCGCGAGACCGCCGAGACCGCGCGTCGCATCCATCGGCCCGGAGCCGTGGGGCTGATCAACGCGATCCTGCGTCGCGCGTTGCGCGAGACCGATGCGCTGGAGGCCCGCATCGCCGAGGACCCGGTGTTGCGGCATGCCTGCCCGGCGTGGCTGATCGAGGCGATCGAGGCCGGGTGGCCCGAGCGCGCGGAGGCCGTGCTGGGCGAGCTGCTGCGCGAGGCCCCGCTGACCCTGCGGGTCAATACCCGTCGCTGGAGCCCGGACGAGGCGCTGGCGGCGCTGCGCGAGGCGGGCTTCGAGGCGCGGCTGCACGACGCCCCCGAGGGCGCGCTGACGCTCGAGGCGGCCACCGACGTGACCGCGTTGCCGGGGTTCGGTGACGGCCGGCTGTCGGTTCAGGACGTTTCCGCGCAGTGGGCCGCGCATCTGCTGGCGCCGCGCCCGGGCGAGCGGGTGCTGGATGCCTGCGCCGCTCCGGGCGGCAAGACCGGGCATCTGCTGGAGCGTGCCGGCGGCGAGCTGGATCTGGTGGCCCTGGACAGCGACGCCACGCGCCTGGAACAGGTGCGCGAGAACCTGGACCGGCTGCAGCAGGAGGCCACGCTGACCGCGGCCGATCTGGGCGACACCGACGCCTGGTGGGACGGGCGGCCGTTCGACGCGATCCTGCTGGATGTGCCCTGTTCCGCCACCGGCGTGATTCGCCGGCATCCGGACATCAAGACCCTGCGCCGCGCGGACGACATCCCGCGTCTGGCCGCCGAACAGGCCCGTCTGCTGCGCGCGGCCTGGGACCTGCTGCGTCCGGGCGGACGCCTGCTGTATGCGACCTGTTCCCTGCTGGACGCGGAAAACCAGGAGGTCGTGACCCCGTTCGTCGCGGCGACCGGCGACGCGCGTGCCGTGGAGACGGGCGCGGAAGGCCCGATTCCCGGGGCGTCGCCCCGTTCCTCCGGGGTGTCCATTCCGCCGGGGCTGGCCGGAGGCGACGGGTTCTACTATGCCCTGCTGGAGAAGGTCGCGGGCTGATGCGGCGGTTCGTCTGGCTGCTGGTGCTGGTGCTGGCGCCGGGGGTGGCCCCGGCGCTCGAGATCCGCGAGGCCAGTCACCTGTGGCTGGATGACACCACGCTGCTGGCGCGCCTGGACCTGGACATGGCCCTGCCCGAGGTGCTGGTGGACGCGCTGGAGAACGGCGTGACCCTGGGGTTCCGGCTGGAGGCGCAGGCGGAGCCCGACCGCATGCTGCCGGGGAGACCGCTGGTACGCGCGGAGAACCGCGTGCAGCTGCGCTACTACCCCCTCAACCGACATTATCTGGTGACCTCGCGGGATGGCGAGCGCATGGAGCTGCGCCCCACGCTGGGGGATGCCCTGGAGCAGAGTGCCCGCCGCCTGGGGCGGATCCGGCTGGAGGACGTCCCCGAGGCGCTGCGCGAGGCCCCGGGTGACCACCGCCTGAACGCCCGGCTGTCGCTGGACTACACCGCGCTGCCGCTGCCGTTGCAGCTGGACGCCGGCCTGCGCGGCGAACTCACGGCCCGACAGGAGTGGTACGGATGGTCGCTCGACTGAAGGGTTTGCCCTGGGGGCTGCTGGGGATGATCCTGCTGTTCGTCCTCCTGCTGGCCTCGCTGCTGGTGATGGGGGACGCGGCCCAGCACCAGGCGCGTTTCGAACAGCTGTTCATCTGGCTGCTGGTGTTCCACGCCGCGGTGCTGATCGTGCTGGCCGGCCTGATTATCTATCAGGTGGTGCGCATGTTCTGGCAGTACCGCCACGGGGTGCCGGGCAGCCGCCTGACCCTGCGCCTGGTCGGCGGGTTCATGCTGGTCGCGGTGCTGCCGGTCTCGGTGGTGTACTACTTCTCCTACGAATTTCTCAGTGAAGGCGTGGACTCGTGGTTCGACGTGCGCGTGGATTCGGCGCTGGAAGACGCGCTGGAACTGTCGCGCTCCTCGCTGGATCTGCGCGTGCGCCAGCTGGCCGAAGAGACCCAGGAGATCATGGAAGACCTGGAAGGTGTTTCCGAGGGCCTGATGGGGCTGACCCTCAACGATTACCGGCGCAGTCTGGGAGCGCAGGAGCTGACCCTGGTGGGCGCCAACAACCGCATCATCGCGTCGAGCACCGACAGCCCCATCCGCCAGCTGCCGTCACCGCCCAGCTCCGACATCCTGATGCGCGTGCGGCCGGGGCAGCCCTACTCGCGTCTGGAGCCACGCCCCGATGATCAGCTGGTGATCCGCGTGGTGGCGACCACGGCCGCGCGCCGACCCGGCACCGATAACCGCATCCTGCAGGCCGTGTACCCCGTGGATCCGCGCATGAGCGCCCTGTCCCTGCGGGTGCAGGACGCGTTTGCCGATTACCGCGAGTTCGCTTATCTGCGCGGGCCGATCACCCAGGGCTTCATCTTCACCATGTCGCTGGCGCTGGCGATCTCGCT
The DNA here is from genome assembly GCF_000378545.1 of Thioalkalivibrio sp. ALE23. Taxonomy (NCBI): domain Bacteria; kingdom Pseudomonadati; phylum Pseudomonadota; class Gammaproteobacteria; order Chromatiales; family Ectothiorhodospiraceae; genus Thioalkalivibrio; species Thioalkalivibrio sp. ALE23. The sequence continues at coordinate 248,132 of NZ_KB900032.1, forward strand.
GATGGCCGCGCTGTGGGCCGGGCTGGTGGTCGCACGGCGGCTGGTGCAGCCGGTGTCCGATCTGGTGCAGGGCACGCGCATGGTCGCCGCCGGGGACTACAACACCCGGCTGGAGGTGCGGCGGGCGGACGAACTGGGTTTCCTGGTGCAGTCGTTCAACGCGATGACCCGCACCCTCAGCGAGGCGCGCAACGAGGCCGAGCGCAACCGCCGGCTGCTGGACGCCGAGCGGGCCTATCTGGAGAGTGTGCTCAAGCATCTGCGTTCGGGCGTGCTGGCGCTCGACGGCAGCCTGCGCCTGCGCACCGCCAACGACGCCGCCGGCCAGATCCTCGAATGCGACCTGCCGGGCGCGCGCACCCGGGACATCGCCGAGGTCGGCCGCGAGTGCCCGCTGGTGCACCAGTTCTTCGAGGCCATCCGCGATCCGCTGGCCGGGCACGAGGCGGAATGGTCGCGTCAGGTGGTGGTGTTCACCCGCAGCGGTCGCAAGGTGCTGATGACGCGTGCCGTCTGGCTGCCGACCCCGGGATCCGGCCGCGGGCTGCACGCGATCGTGTTCGATGACATGACGGAATTCCTGAAGGCCCAGCGCGATGCGGCCTGGGGCGAGGTGGCGCGGCGCCTGGCCCACGAGATCAAGAACCCGCTGACGCCCATCCAGCTGTCGGCCGAACGGCTTTCGCGCCGGCTGGGCCGGGTGCTCGAAGGGGCCGATCACGAGGTGCTGGAACGTGCGACCGGCACCATCATCCAGCAGGTGGAGGCGATGAAGACCCTGGTCAACGCCTTCCGCGACTACGCCCAGGCGCCCAAACTGGAACTCGGCCACACCGACGTGAACCAGCTGGTGCGCGACGTCTCCGAGCTGTACCTGGCCGCGGACGGCAGCTCGCGGGTTCGCCTGGACCTGGGCGAGGGGGTGCCGACGATCCGGGCCGACGGCGGTCGTCTGCGCCAGCTGCTGCACAACCTGATCCGCAATGCGATGGAGGCCGCGGAGGAAGAGGAACGCGGCGACGAGCTCCGGGTGGAGGTGTCCACGGCCTACGTGGAAAGCGCCTCCGGTTCCTGGATCGAACTGCGCGTGCGCGACAACGGACCGGGTATTCGTCCGGAGCTGCTGGAGCGCATCTTTGAGCCGTACACCACCGACAAGCCGCGCGGGACCGGGCTCGGTCTGGCCGTGGCGCAGAAGGTCGTGGAAGAGCACGGCGGCATCATCGAGTGCCATAATGATGATTCCGGGGCGGGCGGCGCGGTCTTCGTGATCCGCATCCCGGTGGACGAGGGCGGCCCGTCCGGGGCGTCCGCTGCCGAGGAGGAACAGCCGCAATGAGCGACGCCTACATTCTCGTGGTCGACGACGAGCCCGACATCCGCATGTTGCTGCGCGACGTGCTGGAGGACGAGGGCTACCAGGTCGCGCTGGCGGGTTCGGTGGCCGAGGCCAAGGCCCAGCGGCGCAGCCGGCGGCCGGATGCGATCCTGCTGGACGTCTGGATGCCCGACGGCGACGGGATCTCGCTGCTCAAGGAGTGGCAGGAGGACGAGGGAGCGATGTGCCCGGTGGTGATGATCTCCGGCCACGGCAACGTGGAGAGTGCGGTGGATGCGACCCGCCTGGGCGCCTACGACTTCATCGAAAAGCCGCTGACCATCGACAAGCTGCTGATTACTCTCAACAACGCACTGGAGGCCGCGCGCCTGCAGCGGGAGAACACCGGTCTGCGGCGCCAGGCCGCCCCGGTGACCGACCCGGTGGGCAGCAGCGCGGTGATGGTGAACCTGCGCGACCAGGTGCAGCGCATGGCCCAGCACGATACCTGGGTGCTGATCACCGGCGAGCCCGGGGCCGGCAAGCAGACCTTCGCGCGCATGCTGCACGCCCGCAGCGCGCGGCGCGAAAGCCCGTTCATCGTGGTCTCGGTGGGATCGATGTCGGGCGACGAGGCGGTGGCCGAGCTGTTCGGCAGCGAGCAGGGCGAGCGGGTGCGCTATGGCCTGCTGGAGCAGGCCTCCGGCGGGGTGCTGTACCTCGACGAGGTTGCGGAGATGGACCTGCAGACTCAGGCGCGCCTGCTGCATGCCCTGGACACCGGTCGCATCACGCGCATCGGCGGGGACCAGCCGATCAGCGTGAACGTGCGCGTGGTGGCGGCCACCCAGCACGATCTGGGCGAGGCCGTGGAGCAGGGGCTGTTCCGCGAGGATCTCTATTACCGCCTCAACGTCCTGCCGCTGAACGTGCCGCCGCTGCGCGAGCACGCCGAGGACATCCCCGAACTGCTGGACTACCATATGCGCCAGCTGCATCAGCAGGAGGGCCTGCCGCAGCGCACGTTCCAGCGACCGGCCCTGGAATGCCTGCAGCAGTATCCGTGGCCGGGGAACGTGCGCGAACTGCGCAACCTGGTCCAGCGCCTGATGATCCTGGGCTCCGGCGACGAGATCACCCGTGACGAGGTGGACCGCACCCTGTCGGGGCAGCCGCGGCGGGCGGAAGAGGAGAGCGCCGAGGGGGTGGTGACCATCCCCGACCTGCCCCTGCGCGAGGCGCGCGAACAGTTCGAACGGGAATACCTGATGCAGCAGCTGGAACGCTCCGAGGGCAACATGACGCGTCTGGCCGAGCGGGTCGGGCTGGAGCGCACGCATCTCTACCGCAAGTTCAAGGCGCTGGGCATCGATCCGCGCCGCGTGAAATCCGACGGCTGACGCATGAAACAGATCATCATCCTGGGGGCCGGTCAGGTCGGTCATTCCCTGGCCGAGGCCCTGAGTGCCGACGGGATCGACATCACCGTCGTCGACAACCGCGCCGAGCGCCTGGCCGAGCTGGAAGACCAGTTCGATATCAAGACGGTCCACGGATTCGGCGCCCATCCGTCGGTACTGGATGCGGCCGGGGCGCGCGACGCGTCCATGCTGGTGGCGGTGACCGACTCCGACGAAGTCAACATGCTGGCCTGTCAGGTCGGCTCCACGCTGTTCAACATCGAGACCAAGATCGCCCGGGTGCGGGCCCGCGATTATCACGAGACCCCGGAGCTGTTCGCCCAGGACGCGATGCCGGTGGACATGCTGATCTCGCCGGAGGCGATCGTCACCAGCCACATCCAGCGCCTGATCGAACACCCCGGCTCACTGCAGGTGCTGGAGTTCGCCGAGGGACGGGTGTCGCTGGTGGGGGTGCGCGCCTACTACGGCGGGCCGCTGGTGGGCCACGAGCTGAAGAACCTGCGCTACGACATGCCGGGGGTCCATACCCGGGTCGCGGCGATCTTCCGCCATGAGCGTTCCATCCAGCCGGACGGCAACACGGTGGTGGAAGCCGACGACGAGGTGTTCTTCGTCGCGGCGAAGAAGAACATCCGTGCCGTCACCTCCGAGCTGCGCAAGCTGGAGAAGCCCTACAAGCGGATCATGATCGCCGGCGGCGGCAACATCGGCCGGCGGCTGGCCGAAGCGCTGAGCAAGCGCTATCGGGTAAAGGTGATCGAGCGCGATGCGGAGCGGGCGGACCAGCTCGCCCGGGAACTGCCCGGCAACGTGCTGGTGTTGCAGGGCGACAGCGCCGACGACCGCTTCCTCGAGGCGATCAACGTCGAGCACAGCGACGTGTTCTGCGCGGTGACCAACGACGACCAGGCCAACATCTTCGCCGGGATGCTGGCCAAGCGCTACGGCGTGCGCAAGGTGATGTCGCTGATCAACCGCCCGAGCTACGTGGATCTGCTGCAGAGCGGCACCATCGACGTGGCGCTGTCGCCGCAGCAGGCCACGGTGAGCGCCCTGCTGGCCCGGGTGCGCGAGGGCGGGACCGCCACCGTGCATACCCTGCGCCGCGGCGCGGCCGAGGCGATCGAGACGGTCGTCAGCGGCGATTCGCGCACCTCGCAGGTGGTGGACCGCCGGATCGACGAGATCAACCTGCCGGAGGGGGCCAGCGTCGGCGCCGTGGTGCGCGACGACGAGGTCATCATCCCGCACCACGACACGGTGATCCACTCGGGGGATCACGTCATCCTGTTCCTCACCGACCGTGGCAAGGTGAAGCAGGTCCAGCGCCTGTTCCAGCCCAGCCCGCTGTTCTTCTGAGCCGTCCGCCGTGCTCCATCTCGCCTCCACCGCGCGCCTGCTGGGGATCCTGCTCACGCTGTTCAGCCTGAGCATGCTGCCGCCCGCACTCGTCGGGTACATCTACGACGAGTCCACCGCGTACGTGTTCATGCAGGCGTTCATCGTGCTGCTGCTGATTGGCGGGATGCTCTGGGGGCCGCTGTATCGCGCGCATCGCGAACTGCAGCCGCGCGACGGGTTCATCCTGGTGGTGATGTTCTGGCTCGGGCTGGGTCTGGCCGGGGCGACGCCGATGGTGCTCGACCCGCATCTGAACGTCAGCTTCACCGACGCCGCGTTCGAATCCATGTCGGGCCTGACCACCACCGGGGCCACCGTGCTGACCGGCCTGGACGACATGCCGAAGGCGCTGTTGTGGTATCGCCAGCAGCTGCAGTGGATGGGCGGCATGGGCATCATCGTGCTGGCGGTGGCCATCCTGCCGCTGCTGGGCGTGGGTGGCATGCAGCTGTTCAAGGCCGAGACCCCGGGACCCATCCGCGACAACAAGCTGACCCCGCGCATCGCCGAGACCGCGCGCAACCTGTGGTACATCTACCTCGGCCTGACGGTGGCCTGTGCGGTGGCCTACTGGGTCGCCGGGATGGAGGTCTTCGACGCGATCGCGCACTCCTTCACCACCGTGGCGATCGGCGGATTCTCCACCTACGACGCCAGCCTCGGCCACTTCGATTCCGCCGCCATCGAGGGCGTGGCGATCATCTTCATGCTGATCGCCGGGATGAACTTCGCGGTGCATTTCCTCGCCCTGCACCGTGCGTCGGTCGTGCCCTACCGGCGCGACGAGGAGCTGCGCACCTACCTGATCCTGATGGCTTCGGCGGTGGCGGTGGTGGTGGCCTACATGCTGGTGACCGGCTTTGCGGCGGACGGCGCGGACGCCTTCCGCCGCGCCGCGTTCCACGTGGTGTCCATCGGCACCACCACCGGCTACGCCACTGACGACTTCTACCTGTGGCCGGGGTTCCTGCCGGTACTGTTGATCTTCCTGTCGTTCGTCGGCGGCTGCACCGGATCCACCGGTGGCGGCATCAAGGTGGTGCGCGTTTTGCTGCTGATGAAGCAGGGCATGCGCGAGGTGAAGCGCCTGATCCATCCGCATGCGCGCATCGCCGTGAAGGTCAATGGCAAGGAGGCCCCGGACCGCGTGGTGCAGGCGGTGTGGGGCTTCCTCGCGGCCTATGTGATGGTGTTCGTGGTGATGATGCTGGCGGTGATGGCCTCGGGCCTGGATCAGGTGACGGCGTTCTCGGCGGTGGCGGCCACCCTCAACAACCTCGGCCCCGGCCTGGGCGAGGTGGGGCCGAACTTCCAGTCCATCAACGACTTCAGCAAATGGGTGCTGATCCTCGCCATGCTGATGGGGCGGCTGGAAATCTTCACCGTGCTGGTGCTTCTGTCCCCGGCGTTCTGGCAGCGCTAGGGTAGGAGCGAATTCAAGGACAGGAGGTCGTCCATGTCGCAGATGGTCGAACGTTTCCAGAACATGCTGGACGGAGGCGAGGACTCCGCGATGCTGCGCTTCTCGCTGGGCAACGCCCTGGTGACCGATGGCCAGCAGGAGGCGGCGGTGGAGCACCTGGAGCGCGCGCTGGAGCTGGACGAGGGCTACTCCGCGGCGTGGAAACTGCTGGCAAAGACCCTGGTCGCCCTGGAGCGCCCGCGGCGTGTGCTGGAGGTCTGCGAGCGGGGCATGGCCATCGCCGAGGAGAAGGGCGACCTGCAGGCGGTCAAGGAAATGGAGGTCTCCGCGAAGCGCGCCCGCCGCCTGCTGGAGGCCGGGGGTGATGCGGACACATGAGCCGTGAGGATGCCCCCGGGGAGGAGGCGGACGTCGGTGCCTACCGGGCGCCGCTGACCGCGCGGCATTTCGCACCCCGCTACTGGCTCACCTGGGTCGGCGTGGCGCTGGCCTGGGTGCTGCAGCAGATCCCGCGTCCGGCGGTGCAGGCGCTGGCGCGGGGTATCGGCCGCCTGCTGTACCGCCGCTCGGGGCGCAGCCGCCGGATCGCCGAACGCAACCTCGAGCTGTGCTTCCCGCAGCTGGATGCGGCCGAACGCGAGGCGCGGCTCGCCGCCTTCTACCGCTACCAGGCGCAGACCGTGCTGGACTATGGCCTGCTGTGGTTCGGCAAGCCCGGCGAGCATGCCTCGCGCATCCGGGTGGACGGGCTGGAGCACTACGAGCGCGCACGCTCCGACGGGACGCCGGTGATCATCCTCGCCCCGCACTCGCTGGGGCTGGATTACGGCGGGGTGCGCATGAGCCAGATGTACGACGGGGTCTCTTTCGCCAAGCCGATGAAGAATCCGGTGCTGGAGTGGATCAACCACCGCAGCCGCACCCGCTACTCCGGGGACATCTTCGCCCGCGAGCAGGGGCTGCGTCCGGCGATCCGCCAGCTGCGCCGCGGGCGGTTCTTCTATTACCTGCCGGACGAGGACCTGGGCGCCGACGGTGCGGTGTTCGTGGATTTCTTCGGCGTACCCAAGGCCACGCTGACTGCCCTGGGGCGGCTGGCACGCATGTCGCGGGCGGTGGTGCTGCCGAGTTTCGCCTGGTACGACCTCGCCCGCGACGAATACGTGATGCGCCTGTGGCCTCCAATGGAGGACTTCCCCTCGGGCGACGACGCCGCCGATGCCCGGGCCATGAACGCTGCCATCGAACGGGGCGTGGAACAGGCCCCGGCACAGTATCTGTGGACCCTGCGCCTGTTCCGCACGCGTCCCGAGGGCGAGCCTCCGCTTTACTGACCCATGCCCGAGGGCGACACCATCCACCGGCTGGCGGCCATGCTCCGCCCGCGCCTGGAAGGGGCGGCGCTGGAGGCGGTGGCGACCCGCGCCGGACGCGGCGAGCCGCTGCGTGAGCACGGCCCGATGCGGGCCGATGCGCTGCGCGCCCGCGGCAAGCACCTGCTGATGGAGCTGACCGGGCCTGACGATACGCCCTGGCTGCTGCGTACCCACCTCGGGATGTGGGGCACCTGGCATGAATACGCGCGCGGTGCAGAGTGGTCGAAGCCGGCACACCAGGCCCATGCGGTGCTGACTCTCGAGGACCGGATGCTGGTGTGTTTCCACCCGCGCGAACTGGCCTGGCGCCGGATGCCCGCGGTGGGAGCGGAAGCGGCGGACATCGAGCGTCTGGATGCCCGGGTGGGGCCGGACCTGCTGGCCGCCGACGTGGATGTCGATGCGGTGGTGGCGCGGGTGCGCCGGGACGCGACTGCGGACCGGCCGCTGGCGGACGTGCTGCTCGACCAGTCGCTGGCGGCGGGGATCGGCAACGTCTACAAATCGGAATTGCTGTTTCTGCATGGCTGTCACCCGCGGACCCCGGTCGGGCGGGTGAGTGACCCCGTGCTGCGGGCGCTGTATGCCGACGCGGTGCGGCTGCTGCGGCGCAACCTGCGCCCGGGGCCGCGGATCACGCGGGAGCGTGCGGAGCCGGATGCCTTCCTGTACGTCTACGGGCGTGAAGGCGAGGGCTGCCGGCGCTGTGCCGCCGTCGTGCGGCGGGCCCTGCTGGGGCAGCACGGGCGTGCGACCTGGTGGTGTCCGGTCTGCCAGCCGGAGGGCGTGGCGTGGTCGTCCCGGAACCCCGGTGGCGTTCGCCCGGACCAATGAGAACAGGCATCCACGGGGAGAGACGTCATGACGAAACCGGTTCACGTGCTGCGTCGCAGCCTGGCCGCGATGCTGGCCGGCAGTTTCCTGGTTGCGGGATGCTCCGGGGCCTCGGCCCCGTCGCCCGAGACGGTGGAGGCCTCGGCCGACGGGCTGTCGGTGGAGATCCTGCACGAGGGGCTCAATCACCCCTGGGCCATTGCGTTCCTGCCCGACGGTGGCGCGCTGATCAGCGAGCGCCCGGGCGCGCTGCGGCATTTCCCGGCCGGCGACGACGGCCCGGATTTTTCCGGTCGGGGTGAACTGGTGCCGGGGCTGCCGGATGACCTGCGGGCGCGCAATCAGGGCGGGTTGCTGGACCTGGCCCTGCACCCGGATTTCGCCGACAACCGCTGGCTGTACTTCACCTATGCGGCCAGCGTGGACGGCGGGCTGACCACGCGTCTGGCGCGGGGACGCTTCGAGGACGGGGCCCTGAACGACGTCGAGACCCTGTTTACCGCCGAACCCGGGGTGCGCGGCGGGCGCCATTTCGGCAGCCGCATCGTGTTCGACGACGACACTCACGTGTTCACCAGCGTCGGTGACCGCGGGGACCGTCATCAGGCACAGGATCCCTCCAACCACATCGGTACCATCATCCGTCTGCATGACGACGGTACGATCCCGGCGGACAACCCGTTCGTGGATGATGCCGACCGGCGCGACGCGATCTGGGCGTATGGCGTGCGCAATTCCCAGGGCATGGTGATGGATCCCGAGACCGGCATCCTGTGGGAGAACCAGCACGGTCCGCAGGGCGGGGACGAGGTCAACATCATCGAGCCGGGCAACAACTACGGCTGGCCGGTGATCACCCATGGCGAGGAGTACGGTGGCGGCCAGATCGGCGAGGGCATCACCGAGAAGGAGGGGATGGTCTCCCCGTTGCACCACTGGACGCCGTCGATTGCGCCTTCCGGTATGGCGATCCTGCGGGATCCGGCCTTTGCCGACTGGGACGGCGAACTGCTGGCGGGCGGGCTGGCCCACCGTACCCTGCGCCGTCTGACTTTCGATGCTCGCGAGCTGGTCAGCGAGGTGGAGGTACTGCCCGATCTGGACCGCCGGGTGCGCGACGTGCGCGTACACGACGGCGCGATATGGGTGCTGACCGACCATAACCCCGGCGAGCTGCTGCGGCTGCGCCCGGCCGGCGACCACGGGAGCGAATGATGTTCGGCGACTGGATGCAGCCGCAGATGGTGGAGCCCGAGCGCGCCCTGCCCGGCCGGGGCGAGGCCATGCCGGTGCCGGAACGCCATGCGGTGCTGGGGACCCCGCTGGCGCCGCCGTACCCCGATGGCATGGAGATCATCCACTTCGGCATGGGCTGCTTCTGGGGCGCCGAGCGACTGTTCTGGCAGCTCGACGGGGTGTATTCCACCAGCGTGGGTTACGGCGGCGGGTACACCCCCAATCCGACCTACCGCGAGGTCTGCAGCGGCCGGACCGGCCATGCCGAACTGGTGCGGGTGGTGTTCGATCCACGCGCGGTGTCGAAGGAGACCCTGTTCCGCACCTTCTGGGAGGGACATGACCCGACCCAGGGGATGCGTCAGGGCAATGATGTCGGGACCCAGTACCGCTCCGGGATCTACACCGTGGATCCGGTCCATTACGAGGCCGCGCTGGCCAGCCGCGAGCGCTTCAACGCCGCGCTGCAGGCAGCGGGACTGGGACCGGTCACCACCGAGATCCGCGAGCTGGAGGCCTATTACTTCGCCGAGGACTACCACCAGCAGTATCTGGCGAAGGTTCCGGACGGCTATTGCGGCCTGGGTGGCCTGCGCGTCGCCTATCCGTCCCCGGTCTGAGCGATCCGTTCGCGGGCCGCGGCCACCAGCGCGCGGAACAGGCGCTGGTGGCGGGCCTTCTGCGGCAGGTATTCGGGGTGCCACTGCACGCCGATGCAGAAATCACGGCCGCCGGCCTCGATGGCCTGGACCACGCGCGAGGGTTCGCGTCCGACAACCTTCAGGTCGTGGCCAAGGCGGTCGACGGCCTGATCGTGCAGGGCGTTCACGCGCAGCGGTGCATCGCCAAGGATGGCGGACAGCCGCGAGTGCGGATCCAGTCGTACCTGTTTGACCGGCAAGAGGCTGCGGGCGTTGGGGGTCTCCGCGTGGAACGCGGCCAGGTCGCGATGCAGACTGCCGCCGCGCACCACGTTGATCAGCTGCATCCCGCGGCAGATGCCGAGGATCGGCAGGTGCTCGTCCAGCGCGTGGTGAATCAGGGATTTCTCCAGCCGGTCGCGCTCCGGGTCCAGCGATGACCTCTTCGACTGGAACAGCCGGCGCAGCAACCACAGCGCGGGATAGAAGGCGTAGCCGATCAGGCGCTGCGACAGGCGTTGCTCCGCCCGGCGGATGGCAGTGGTGTCAGGGCCCCCTGGCAGGGTTTCGCCATAAAGCCCGGGGTCGACGTCGGCCCCGCCGCCGACGATCAGCGCGTCGATGCGGCGGTTGCGGCGGGGGTGCCCGGGGCGGATGCGCAGGGGACGGCCGCCGGCCCGCCACACCGCCAGGGCGGTGAACAGCCACGCGGGCGTGCCGCCACGGTCCGGGCCGGTGACGGCGATCACCGGACGCTGCGGGCGCTCAGAACCAGGCACGCAGTCGCTGCATCCATTCATCGGTCCAGCGGCCAACTGCCTGGCCCGGGCGCTCCAGATACTCCCGCGCGAGCCGTTCCAGACGTTCGGGATGAGCGGCCAGCTGTTCCACTTCCAACCAGCCGTTCAGCGGGTGCGCCAGGCTCCAGGCCGGGTCGTCGATGCGGCAGTCCGGCAACCGGTAATGCAGGGCGGGACGCGGCTTGATCAGTTCGTGTTCCACCGGCGCCGCCGCAACGCGTTCGGGGTCCAGCTCCGCCAGTACCGGGAGCAGGTCCAGCGGACGGTTGCGCGTGGGGTTGTGCGCCAGCCAGGTGTCGATCAGCGATGCGCGGTCCGGGGTGAAATCGGGATCGAGGATGTAGCGTACGAAGGCGCCCGGGAACGGCCGGATGTAGGGCGACAGGCGGCGCGACAGGTCGATGGCCCCCGCCTGCGCGAGGATCTCGTACATGAGCACGAAGGCCCGCATTACGGCCAGCAGCCATTCGGGCTCGCGGCTGTGGATCTCGATGTTCAGCTGCAGCCCGAACGCGTACAGCAGCGAGCGCTCGGTCCCCAGCGCGCCTTCCTGTTGCAGTGCGGCACGCACCCGGTCCAGTCGGGGCAGCTGCGCAGGTTCCAGGGGTGGCGCGACGATCTCGTGCGGGACCAGGCGCCCGGCGGCATCGGCCAGCCAGGCCTCCAGTGCTTCCTGGTCGCGGTCTTCCAGGTCGACCCCCAGGCGGGCCAGGTGCTCGCGATAGCCGCGGTCCTTGAGTACGCGGGCATCCAGCTCCAGCTGGAAATCCCCCGCGTCGCTGTCGCGGACATGCAGCACGAAGGCATGCTCGGCCTCGATGTGCCCGCCGAATTCGTCGATGATGGCGCGGGCCATCGTTTCCAGCGAGACGCCCGCCATCTCGATTTCCACGCCGACCCGGCGCAGGGCCCCCTCGGGGGTCCGGGTCCACGGCAGTGGCTGAAACGAAGTGGTGGACATGCGGCGGCTCTCCTGGCGACGCTGTTCGGTCGGACTGTTCGGGCATGGTAGCGCGTTGCGCCACCATCGCACGCCCCGGTGTACGCGGGCGGGGGCAGGCAGTACGATAAGCCCCTCCGCAACCCTGTGTCCCCGGTGTCCCGCATGGACCGTATCTATCTGCGCGATCTCGAAATCCCCGCCGTGGTCGGCGTCTACGACTGGGAACAGCGCATGCAGCGCCCGCTGCGCTTCGACATCGAGCTGGCGGCGGACACTCGCGTGGCCGCCCACTCCGGCGAGATCGAAGACACGGTTGACTACGAGGCCGTGGCCAACGCGGTGCGGGCCATCGTGACCCGCGAACCCCACATCCTGCTCGAATCCCTCGCCGAGGAGATCGCCGAGACCCTGATGGCGCAGTTCGGTTCGCCGTGGCTGCGCATTACCCTGGGCAAACCGGGCGCGGTGGCCGGGGTGCGCGAGGTGGGCATCACCATCGAACGCGGCTCGCTCGCCACCGACTGAGACCGAGCAGGCCCCGACCGACCGGCAGGACGCTTCCGCGCTTCCTGCTCCTGTTTCCCGCACAGATTTCCCGCACTGCTCCTTCCCGCGCGGCGCCCTTTCCGGTGGCGTCCCCGGCTCGTATTGCCCTCTTTTGGTGCGTCTGCACTTTGTGATTGCACCCGTTCGTGGCAATCACCCGTGGTTTGCCCGCAACAGCGTTGCATAAAACCGGATTTTGCCCCGTTTCACGTTTCTGGCACGCCCCCTGCAAGGAACGGGTGTCGACAAGCAGCGACATCCAGAAAACACGCAGAGGGAGTCAATCAATGAAGAAATTCGCCTATTCCGCCGTCGCCACCGCGATCCTGGCCGTCGGGTCCACCGGGGGTGTCGTCTTTACTTCCAGCGCGGCCGCCGAGGTGTCGGTCAATATCGGTGTGGTCTCCAACTATTATTTCCGGGGCTTTTCCGAAACCGATGATGGCGCTGCCATTCAGGGCGGCGTTGATTACGAGCACGCGTCCGGTTTTTATGCCGGTACCTGGGCCTCCAATGTGGACTTTGAAGATGAATCAACCAGCTACGAGCTGGATCTGTACGCCGGGTACGCCGATGAGTTCGATAACGGTTTTGGCTATGACGTCGGTTATATCTATTACGCCTACCCCGATGCCCGTGATGAGGACGGATCGCTGAGCGCCGATTTCGGTGAAGTGTACGGCGAGGTGAGTTTCGATACCGGACCGGTCGGCCTCTATGGGGGTCTCGCCTGGGTCGTCAACGACAGCGATGACTCGGTCCTGGAAGACGATGATCGTTATTACTACGCCGGGCTCGAGGTGCCCTTCGCCGAGGTCTATGCGATGGATTTTCTCGTCGGGCGTACTGACTTTGATGATTCCGATGCTGACAACTATACCCATTACACCGCCAGTCTTACGCGCGATGCCGCCGAATTCGGCGAGTTCAGCTTCAATCTCGAATACGAAGATGAATTCGACAAGGACGTGAAGGCTTGGGTGGGGTGGTCCACCAGCTTCTGAACCGTCCATTCCTCCATTGTTGCAACACGCGGTCCATATTTGCGGGCCGCTCAAGGAGTCAGACATGAAGATGATTACTGCCGTGATCAAGCCGTTCAAGCTTGATGATGTGCGCGAGGCGATGTCCGAGATCGGTGTGCAGGGCATCACCATGACCGAAGTCAAGGGTTTCGGTCGCCAGCGCGGCCACACCGAACTTTACCGCGGTGCCGAATACGTCGTGGACTTCCTGCCCAAGGTCAAGCTGGAGGTCGCGGTGGATGACAGCCTGGTCGACCAGGTGATCGAAGCCGTTTCGAAGGCCGCGAGCACCGGCAAGATCGGGGACGGAAAGATCTTTGTCTCGCCGGTCGAGCAGGTCCTGCGAATCCGCACGGGTGAAACCGGAACCGAAGCGCTTTGAGCGCCCATCTCGGTCATTATTAGATGAGGTAATCCGAAAATGGATATCGAACAGCAAGTCGTCGAGGTGGCCTACGCTCTCGACACCTTTTACTTCCTGATGGCCGGCGCACTGGTCATGTGGATGGCCGCGGGCTTTACCATGCTCGAGGCCGGCATGGTGCGCACCAAGAGCGTGGCCGAAATCCTCACCAAGAACATCTCCCTTTATTCCATCGCGTCGGTCATGTACATGCTGATCGGCTACAACATCATGTACAGCGAAGGACTCACCTCGTTGATCCCGGGGCTGGGTTTCTTTATCACCGGTGACAACGCCGTGGCCGACGTGCTGGGCAGCGGCGGTGATGTCTACTACTCCGATCGCGCGGACTTCTTCTTCCAGGTGGTCTTCGTGGCCACCGCGATGTCCATCGTGTCCGGGGCGGTTGCCGAACGCATGAAGCTGTGGGCCTTCCTCGCTTTCGCGGTGGTGCTCACCGGCGTGATCTACCCGATCCAGGGGTTCTGGAGCTGGGGTGGGGGTATCCTCGACCAGATCGGCTATCTCGATTACGCCGGCTCGGGCATCGTCCACTTCACCGGTGCCGTCGCTGCGCTGGCCGGCGTCCTGCTGCTGGGGGCGCGCAAGGGCAAGTACGGCAAGGACGGCCAGATCAACGCGATCCCGGGCTCCAGCATGCCGCTGGCGACGCTGGGCGTGCTGATCCTCTGGCTGGGCTGGTTCGGCTTCAACGGCGGTTCCGAGCTCAAGGTGTCCGACGTTGAATCCGCGAATGCCGTGGCGGCCGTGTTCACCAACACCAACCTGGCCGCGGCCGGGGGCGTGATTGCCGCGCTGATCACCACCCGTCTGATGTTCGGCAAGGCCGATCTGACCATGGCCCTGAACGGCGCGGTCGCCGGCCTGGTGTCCATCACCGCCGAACCGCTGATGCCCAGCCCGCTGCTGGCGACCTTCATCGGCGCCGTGGGTGGCGTGATCGTGGTGTTCTCCATCGTCGCCCTGGACAAGGTCAAGATCGATGACCCGGTGGGTGCGATCTCGGCCCACGGCACGGCCGGCATCTGGGGTGTCCTCGCGGTGCTGCTGTCCAACCCGGATGCGACCTTCGTGGCGCAGATCGCGGGTCTGGCGGCGATCTTCGTCTTCGTCTTCCTCGCCAGCCTGCTGGTGTGGTTCATCCTCAAGATGGCCATGGGCATCCGCCTGGGTGAAGAGGAAGAAGAGATCGGTGCCGACGTGACCGAGTGCGGCCTCGAGGCCTACCCCGAGTTCACGAACAAGTAACGCGAAACCCATAGCCTGTACGCAGGCTGGACGGGGCCGGAAGGCCGGCCCCGCAACTTGTCTCCTCCGACGCCGACAGCACGGTCTCTCCCAGGACCCGGAAGTTGGCCTTCAGGGCGCCCTCGCGGCGCCCTCTTTTTTGCGATGGTCCGTGCGGTTCCCGACGGTTACCATCATGCGCCCGTCCCCACGAGTAATGTCATGCAGCCCCTGCTGGAACTCCGTCAATTGCGAACCGACCGCCTCGGCCCCGTGGACCTGCGCGTGCAGCCCGGCGAACTGGTGCAGATCACCGGCGCCTCCGGCGCGGGGAAGTCGCTGTTGCTGCGGGCGATCGCCGATCTGGATCCGAACAGCGGCGAGGTGTGGCTGGACGGGCAGGCGCGCGATGCGCTGACGCCGCCGCAGTGGCGCCGGCAGGTGGCCTATGTCCCGGCGGAGACCGCCTGGTGGGGCGATCGCGTGGACGAGCATCTGCCCGCGGACTGGGCGCGCGACGATGCCGAGTCCTTCCTCGAGCATCTGGGGCTGGAACACGGCGCCCTGGACTGGGAGGTCGAACGACTGTCCAGTGGCGAGAAACAGCGACTGGGTCTGTTGCGGGCCCTGCTGACCGGGCCGCGCGTACTGCTGCTGGACGAACCCACGGCGAACCTGGATGAAGAGAACACCCGCCGCTTCGAGCGGCTGGTACGGGCCTGGATGGCCGAACGCGAAGCCGCGGCCCTGTGGGTCACCCACGACACCCAGCAGCGCGACCGTCTGGGCGGGCGCATCCTGACGCTGAGTGACGGCCGGCCGGAGGGCACATCATGGACCTGATCCGGCTCAGTCCGTTCGACCTCGCGCTGGCGGCGGTACTGGTGGTGCTGCTCGCCGGCGTGACCATGTGGGCCCGCATGGGCGTGGGCCGTACCCTGCTGATCGCCGCCGCGCGCACCGTGATCCAGCTGTTGCTGGTGGGCCTGGTATTGCAGACCCTGTTCGACCATGCCCACCTGGGCTGGGTCGCGCTGATGGCGGTGGTGATGCTGGCGGTGGCCGGCTACGAGGTGATGGCCCGCCAGCAGCGACGTTTTGCTGGAATCTGGGGCTACGGGATCGGCGCGGCCACCATGTTCGTGTCCTCGTTCGCGATTACCGTGCTGGCGCTGACGACCATGGTGGGCCCCAGCCCGTGGTGGGAACCGCAGTACGCGATCCCGCTGCTGGGGATGCTGCTGGGCAACACCATGACCGGCATCGCCCTGGGCCTCGATCGGCTCACGCAGAACGTGTGGCGCGAGCGGCGCACCATCGAGGGCCGGCTGGCGCTGGGGGCGTCGTGGAGCGAGGCCGTCACCACCATGCGGCGCGAGGCGGCGCGCTCCGGACTGATGCCCACCATCAACGCGATGGCCGCCGCGGGCATCGTCAGCCTGCCGGGCATGATGACCGGACAGATCCTCGCCGGCGCCCCGCCGGTGGAGGCGGTCAAGTACCAGATCCTGATCATGTTCCTGATCGCCGCCGGCACCGGCTTCGGCGCCATCGGCGCGGTGTGGTTCGCATCCAGCCGCCTGTTCGACCACCGCCAGCGTCTGCGCCTGGACCGTCTGAAGCCCGGACGCCACACCTGAGCGTACCGTCCGGGTCGGGTACGGTTTCGCGCGATCAGGCGAACAGCTTGCGGCGGAAGAATTCCGGGGTGGCGCCGGCGGCGCGGTGGATGGCCGCGTTGTAGTAGTGCGTGACGAACGGGATCTCCTCGGCGGCTTCCTCGCGCAGGAAGGCGACCGGGGCGTCCTTGGAGGCGATGGTGCAGGTCCACCAGCCGGAGGGGTAGGTGGGCTGCGGGAAGTGCATGGTCAGGGCGTCGATGAAACCCGCCATGCGCATACTGTCGTGCATCGGCCGCAGGATGCTGTCGGTATGCAGCAGCGGGGATTCGCTCTGCTGCACCAGCAGGCCATCGGAGCCCAGCGCCTTCACGCAGTCGCGGTAGAAATCCGCGGAGAACAGCCCTTCGGCCGGGCCGACCGGGTCGGTGGAGTCGACGATGATCACGTCGATGGAGCCGGGGTCCGCGTCCTTGATGAACTGGATGCCGTCATCGAACAGGAGTTCGGCGCGCGGGTCGTCGTTGGCGTCGCACAGCTCGGGGAAGTACTGCTCGGACAGGCGGGTCACGCGTTCGTCGATATCCACCTGCGTGGCCTTTTCCACCTCGTCGTGCTTGAGTACCTCGCGCAGGGTGCCGCAGTCGCCGCCGCCGATGATCACCACGTTCTTCGGTGCGTTGTGCGAATACAGGACCGGATGCGACATCATTTCGTGGTAGATGAAGTTGTCGCGGCCGGTGAGCATCACGAAGCCGTCGATCACCATCAGGTTGCCGAAGCCCGTGGTCTCGAAGATCTCGATCTTCTGATAGGGCGTCTGCTCCTCGTGGAGCTTTTTCGTAATGCGCAGGGACATCGCGATGTCGCGGTCGGGCTCGGTGAACCAGTTGTCGTCGAGTGCCATCGGGCGGGCTCCCCTTGTGCATGGGTGAACGGTAGGATGCGCCGCCATGATAGTGCCCTGTATCCTGCGGGCAACTCCGACCTTCCCCAACCGCGGAACCGCCATGTCAGCCACGTCCTGGACCCTGGATGATGCGCGCCGTACCTACGGCATCGATCACTGGAACGGGGACTTCTTCGAGATCAATGCGTCCGGGCATGTCTGCATGCGCCGGCCGGACTGGCCGGAACACCCCGGCGTGGATCTGCACGCGCTGGCCTGCCGCCTGCGCGAGGAGCACGTGGGCCCGCCGGTGCTGGTGCGCTTTCAGGACGTGCTCGACGGTCGCGTGCGGCGCCTGTCGCGTGCCTTCGCGCGGGCGGCCGAGGAGCTGGATTACCACGGCGACTTCACCGCGATCTATCCGATCAAGGTCAACCAGCAGCGTTCGGTGGTCGAGCGCATCCTCGCCGCCGGCGATCACGCGGATGCCGAAGGCCACCGGCCGCAGGTGGGTCTGGAGGCCGGCTCCAAGCCGGAGCTGATCGCGGTGCTGGCGCAGTCGCGCCCCGGGTCGGTCATCATCTGCAACGGCTACAAGGACCGCGAATACGTGCGCCTGGCCCTGATCGGGCGGCAGCTCGGCCACCGGGTGTACATCGTGATCGAGAAACCCTCGGAGCTCGAGGAGGTGATCCGCCAGGCCGAAGCCATGGACATATCGCCGCTGCTGGGGCTGCGCGTGCGCCTGGCGTCCATCGGCAAGGGCAAGTGGCAGAACACCGGCGGCGAGAAGGCCAAGTTCGGCCTTTCCGCGGCGGACGTGCTGGCAATCCTCGAGCGCCTGCGCGGGCTCGACTGGCTCGATCGCCTGCAGCTGCTGCATTTCCACATGGGGTCGCAGATCGCCAACATCCGCGACATCCAGAACGGCATGGGCGAGGCGGCCAGTTATTTCGCCGCGCTGCACGAGGCCGGGGCCGGCATCCGCGTGGTGGACGTGGGCGGCGGCCTCGGTATCGACTACGAGGGCTCGCGTTCGCGCAACGAATGCTCCATCAACTACTCGGTGGAGGAATACGCCCTCAACATCCTGCGCCCGCTCAGCCGCATCTGCCACGAGCACGACCTGCCGATGCCCGAGGTGTTCAGCGAGTCCGGGCGTGCCCTGACCGCGCATCACGCGGTGCTGATCACCAACGTGATCGACTGCGAACCGGCCCCCGGGGACGGCCCCGTGCCGCCGCCGGCCGCCGACGAGCCGCCCGAGATCGCGACCCTGCGGGCGCTGCTGGAGGACAGTGCGCGTCCGCCGTCCGAGGTCTTCCACGACGCCGCCTGGCATCTGGCCGAGGTGCAGGCGCAGTTCGCCCGCGGCCTGCTTTCGCTGGCCGACCGCGCCCGCGCCGAGGCGCTGTACTTCGCCCTGTGCCAGCGACTGCTGGCGGACCCGGATGCCCTGCCGGCCGAGATCCATGCCGAGCTGACCGACAAGCTGGCGGACAAGGTCTTCTGCAACTTCTCCGTGTTCCAGTCCATCCCCGACACCTGGGCGATCGACCAGATCTTCCCGATCATGCCGCTGCACCGGCTGGATCAGGCGCCCACGCGCCGTGCGGTGCTGCAGGACCTGACCTGCGACTCCGACGGCCACGTGGAGTACTACGTGGAGCGCGAAGGCACCCACACCACGCTGGCCCTGCACGAGTGGGAGCCCGCGCGGCCGTATTATCTGGGGATCTTCCTGGTGGGGGCCTATCAGGAGATCCTGGGCGATCTGCACAACCTGTTCGGCGACACCGACACGGTGAACGTCGAGCTCACCCCCGACGGCGGCTACCGTCTGGTCGACCCCGAGCGCGGCGACACCGTGGACGAACTGCTGTCCTACGTGCACTTCGCCCCCGACGACCTGCGCCGCGCGTTCCGCGCCCGCATCGACGCTGCCGGCCTGCGCGGCGAGGCGGCGGGGCGGCTGCTGGCGGAGCTGGAGCACGGCCTGACCGGCTACACCTATCTGGAGGACTGAAATGCAGTGCTACGTCTATCGCGCCACGCGGCGCGCCGACACCTATGTCTATCTGCCGGAGAAGGACGACTTCTCCGATCTGCCCGACACCCTGATGAAGGCCCTGGGCAGCCTCGAATTCGCGCTGGAGTTCGAGCTGACCCCCGACCGCACCCTGGCGCAGGAAGACCCGCAGAAGGTCCTCGCCAACCTGCAGGACCAGGGCTTCCACCTGCAGGTCCCGCCGCCGGACGACAAGCTCGACCCGTGGCAGGGCGGGGTGTCGGGCTGATCGGAGCGGACGCTTACCAGAGGCAGCGGATCGGGAATGTCTGCAGGGCCGGGTCCGCGGTGACCAGCGGGACCTGTTCCAGTTCGGCCTGAGCTGCGAGGACCCGGTCGAACGGGTCCCGGTGTTCCTGGGGGTAGGACCCGGCATGGATGGCCTGTCGGTAATTCACGGCCAGATGCGAGAACCCGTCGGCGGTGATCAGCTCATCGAAGTCGCGGAGCACCCTCGCCCCGATCGCGAGCTTGCCCAGACGGCACTTGGTCGCGATCTCCCAGGCGCTGGCCGCACTCACCAGCACCGTGTGTGTTTCGTCCTGGATGGTATTTCTGGCAGTGGTGGAGAGTTTCGGGTCGTCGGTCATCCACCACAAGAGGGCGTGCGTATCCAGCAGGACTCGCATCACTCTTCCCATGCGCGAAGTTCTTCCTCGGGCAGGGGCTCGAAGAAGGATTCCTCCACACGGCCCTTAACCCTGCCGGGCTGCCGTTTCTGCGGTGTGCCCTCCAGCGGGACCAGCCGTGCATAGGGGCGCCCGGCGCGCGACAGGATGATCTCCTCGCCGTCGTGTGCCCTTTTCAGCAGACGCGATAAATGAGTTTTCGCTTCATGCACGTTCACGGTGGTGGTCATCAAGGCACCTGTACAACCTGGTCATCTGATTAGTCTATGCGAGGGACGCTGTCGCGACAACGCTAGCCAAGCACTGCTCTGCATAAATCTGTATAGTGACGGCCCTTTTGCCAGTACCCAGAGTTCGTATTCCATGACCGAGAAGCTTCGCAACATCGCCATCATCGCCCACGTCGACCATGGCAAGACCACGCTGGTCGACCAGCTCCTGCGCCAGTCCGGCACCCTCGACGAACGTGGCGACCACGGCGAGCGGGTCATGGATTCCAACGCGCTGGAGCAGGAACGCGGGATCACCATCCTGTCGAAGAACACCGCCATCAAGTGGCAGGACTACCGCATCAACATCGTTGACACCCCCGGACACGCCGACTTCGGTGGCGAGGTCGAGCGCGTGCTGTCGATGGTCGACTCCGTGCTGCTGCTGGTGGACGCGGTGGACGGCCCCATGCCGCAGACCCGCTTCGTGACCCAGAAGGCCTTCGCGATGGGCTTCAAGCCGATCGTGGTGGTCAACAAGGTCGATCGCCCGGGGGCGCGTCCGGACTGGGCCGTGGATCAGGTCTTCGACCTGTTCGATCGCCTCGGGGCCAGCGACGAGCAGCTGGACTTCCCGATCGTCTACGCCTCGGCGCTCAACGGCTTCGCCGGCATGGACTCGGACGTGACCGACGGCGACATGACCTGCCTGCTGGAGACCATCGTCGAGCACGTGTCGCCGCCGGACGTGGACGCCGACGGTCCGTTCCAGATGCAGGTCTCCTCGCTGGACTACAACTCCTACCAGGGCCTGATCGGCGTGGGCCGGGTAAAGCGCGGACGCATCACCCCGAATACCCAGGTCAAGGTGATCGACCGCGAGGGCGGCGTGCGCAACGGCCGCATGCTGCAGATCATGGGCTTCCACGGGCTGGACCGGGTGGATGTCAGCGAGGCCAACGCCGGCGACATCATCACCTTCACCGGCATGGACAAGCTGTTCATCTCCGACACCCTGTGCGACCCGAGCAATGTCGAGGCCCTGCCGGCCCTGACCGTGGACGAGCCCACGGTGAGCATGACCTTCCAGGTGAACACCTCCCCGCTGGCCGGCAAGGAGGGCAAGTACGTCACCTCCCGCGTGATTCGCGAGCGCCTGGACGAGGAGCTCAAGCACAACGTCGCCCTGCGGGTGGAAGATACCGAGGATCCCGACAAGTTCCGCGTCTCCGGCCGCGGCGAGCTGCACCTGGGCATCCTCATCGAGAACATGCGCCGCGAGGGCTACGAGCTCGGCGTCTCGCGTCCCGAGGTGGTCATCCGCGAGGTCGACGGGGTCAAGCAGGAGCCCTACGAGACCGTGACCGTGGACATCGAGGAAGAGCACCAGGGCACGGTGATGGAGAAGCTGGGCGAGCGCCGCGGCGAACTCACCAACATGATGCCGGACGGCAAGGGCCGGGTGCGCCTGGACTACACCATCCCCTCGCGCGGGCTGATCGGCTTCCAGACCGAGTTCATGACCGCGACCTCCGGCACCGGCATCCTGCACCACGTGTTCGATCACTACGGGCCGTTGTCCACGACGGGCTCGGTGGCCTCGCGCCAGAACGGCGTGCTGATCGCCAACGCGCCCGGCAAGGCGATCGGTTTTGCCCTGTTCAACCTGCAGGACCGCGGCAAGCTGTTCATCGGTCCCGGCGAGGAGGTCTACGAGGGCATGGTCATCGGCCTGCACGCGCGTGAGAACGACCTGGTCGTGAACGCCCTCAAGGCCAAGCAGCTCACCAACGTGCGCGCCGCCGGCACCGACGAGAACATCCAGCTGACCCCGCCGGTGCGCATGACGCTGGAGCAGGCGATCGAGTTCATCGATGACGACGAACTCGTCGAGGTCACCCCGAGCGCCATCCGCATCCGCAAGAAGCTCCTGCTGGAGCACGAGCGCAAAAAGGCCTCGCGCGCCGCCGCCAACGCCTGACGCCTGTCCCCGCCCCGGTGCCAGCACCGGGGCGGAGTGCTACCCTGAGCCTTGACGTGTACGCGATATTGGCGCGAGGACGACGTGTGGACTTGAATTTTGGCGATGTCGTCCGTTGAGCCTGACGGCCGCCATTGGACGTCTCATCCGTCCAGTTGCCGCAGTATGCTGTCCAGCTCCCGGGCCATGACCGGGACGTCGGTGGTGGCGGTATTCCAGATAATACGGTCGTCGATCTTCGCATAACCGTGGATCAGCAGGTTTCGCAGATCCACGGCCGCTCTCAATTGCGGGATCTGTCGCGCCACGTCGGGATTGGCTTTTTCCAGCTGGCCCAGCGCCTCGCCCAGAATCTCCAGCTGCCGCTCAACGGCCGAACGCATCAGATCGCTGGCAACGTAGTCCTCTTCATTTGCGTCCTTCACGAATTCCGCCACGCGTCGGGCGGCTTCACGCGCATCCCACAGGTAAGCCCGCGGATCACGCCGCATGGACCGCTTCCCGAGATTTTTCAATATCCGCGAGGACGTACGGATTGGTCACGCTTTCCGGCATCACCAGGTCCACGGGCCGCCCAAGAATGTTGCTCAACTTTCTGCGCAGGGCGAGGAATTGCTCCAGAGAGCATTCGGTCTGGTCCGGACCGAATTCCACCAGGAAATCCACGTCCGAACATTGAGGGTCGAAATCATCCCCACGGGCTGCAGACCCGAAAACCTCCAGCCGCGATACACCGAAGTCGCGGCAGACCGATTGGAGCGCTTTACGATGTTGCTGGATCAATGGATGCATGCCCGAGCCTCCTGTCCTCCTACGATACGACAGTCACGCCCGGGGCGCAGCCACAAGGCGTTGCCCGCCCGAACGCATATGCTGCCGCAGTGCGGCACTCCCCACGGCCAGACCGGCTGGGGCCTCACGCCATGTTGAGGTGTTACTGCGGTTCGGGCTGGTCTTCGGCGTCCATGCGGGCGAGCATGCGCATGCCGCCGGCCATGCAGGTCAGTGCCGAGTGGGTGGCTTCGTCGAATGTGGCCGGGTCGTCGTGCAGCACGCTGGCCGGCGGGAGTTGCCAGTATTTCGGGCGGCAGCCGGGCGGGCGACCGGCCGGCATGGCCTCCGCGGCCTCGGCGTCCACCGCCACCAGCAGGTCCGCCCACTCCAGGTCCTCGCGCGCGAGTTCGCCCATGGCCGGGCGCGGGCGCACCTCCAGCCATTCGGCCACGTCCCTGTCCTGCGCGGCCAGTTCGGCCACGCGATCGGCGCGGCCGTCATCCCCGGCGGCGGCCACCAGCAGCCGCGCCCGGCGCTTAAACATCTCCGCTCCCCTGCGGGTTCATTTGGCGACGGCCCGCGCGGGGCCGCAGGATGCCGGGATCATCATTCATCGCGGAGAACCTCTGATGGCCGAATTCGACTGGTCGCAGTATGCCCTGAGCGAGCTGAAGCTGGTGTATACCACGCTGCATGCCCAGCTGACCCTGCAGCCGGAGCTGATGGACTCGAAACTGATGGAAGACCTGCAGGCCCACCTCCAGCAGGCAGCGAAGGCCGACGGCGTGGACGCCTCCACCCACTCCCAGTGGGCCGCCTGGCTCAACGATCGCTGACGGGGAATTGCTCAAGCTGGATCACCAGTTCGGGCAAATGGGTCTGCACCAGGCTCGCGCGACACCCTTCGCGCCCCCGGGCATCGCGAGCCGAGAAGTCTCCACCGTCATCGCGAGTCGCGAAGCGACGTGGCGATCTCCATCCGAAACCACCTGATCCTGCGTGCAACCAGCGTCGGCCGATTGCCACGTCGCCTTGCGGCTCCTCGCAATGACGGGGTGCCCGGAGTGTCGCCAGGACCCGGTCACGTTCAAGTGGCGATGATGCGAGGGGCTGTCCCGCAAGCGTTGTACCGGTCGCATGAGGCGGCATCATCCCGATTCCCGGTCAGGCGTCGCCGGCGGTTGCCTTGCGGTGCTCGGCGGCGAAGTCGAGCATGCGCTGCGTTGCGGTCAGGGCCTTCAGGCGGGCGTCCTCGTCGATGAAGATCTCGTTGGTGGCCGGTTCGGCGGTGTCTTCCAGCGTATTGGCCAGCGAGACCAGATCGTTCATCGCCATCCACGGACAGTGGGCGCAGCTGGTGCAGGTCGCGCTCTCGCCGCCGGTGGGGGCCTCGATCAAGGTCTTGTCCGGGGCCGCCTCGCGCATCTTGTAGAAGATGCCCTTGTCGGTCGCCACGATGAACTCCGGCTCGTCGCGGTCCTTCACCGCGGCGATCAGCTGGCTGGTGGAGCCCACCACGTCGGCCTGATGGATCACCTCGCGCGGCGACTCCGGATGCACCAGCACGGCCGCGTCCGGATGTCGGCTGCGCAGATCCTCCAGCGCCCACGAGCGGAACTCGTCGTGCACCACGCAGGAGCCGTCCCACAGCACCATGTCGGCGCCGGTGGTGCGGCGGATGTAGTCGCCCAGGTGCTTGTCGGGCGCCCACAGGACCTTCTTCCCCTGATCGCGCAGGTGCTCCACCAGCGGCACCGCGATGCTGGAGGTGACCACGTAGTCCGCCTGCGCCTTCACGTCCACCGAGGTGTTCGAGTACACCACCACGGTGTGGTCCGGGTGCTGCGCGCGGAATTTCGCGAACTCGTCCGCCGGGCAGCCCAGGTCCAGCGAGCACTCGGCCTCCAGCGTGGGCATCAGCACGCGTTTTTCCGGGCTGAGGATCTTGGCCGTCTCGCCCATGAAACGCACCCCGGCCACCACCAGCGTGCTGGCCGGATGGTCCTTGCCGAAGCGCGCCATCTCCAGCGAATCCGCCACGCAGCCGCCGGTCTCGTCGGCCAGGCGCTGCAGCGATTCGTCCACGTAGTAATGCGCCACCAGCACCGCATCGCGCTCGCGCAGCAGGCGCTTGATGCGTTCCACCAGCTCCGCACGCTGGCGATCGTTCAGGTGATGCAGCCCGGCGGTCACGTGCGCCGTGGACGGCACGTGGAACTGCGGTTGGTCGGCCACCGGTGCGTTCATGGGAATCCTCGCCGTCATTACAGTCTGCTTATAATACGACAGCCCCCTTTCCGGTGTCGTTCCGGCCCTGTCATGACCGAGCTTGAGCAGCAGTACCGACAATTTTCCTTCGACCAGCGCATGGAGATGGCGCTGGCCGCCGTCCTCGACCCGTGCTGGCGCCCGTTTCTGGTGCGCGACCAGCATGCCCAGGTCAAGGCGTATTTCTCCCGCCGTCTCGATCTGCAGCCCGAGGAAGTCGCGCTGTTGCTGGCGGACCCCAACCAGACCGTGCGCCTGAACTGCGCCAAGCGGCCCGACCTCACCCCGGAGCAGGTGGCCGCCTGCGTGAATGACCGCGACCCCAACCTGCGCTACTTCGTGGCCCGCAACCCGCTGCTGAGCGAAGGCCAGCGGGAACAACTGATGGACGACGAGGACGAACTGGTACGCATTGCCGTGCGCAAGGGCCCCAAGCAGCGCGGCACCCGCGCCCGACCCGGCCAGGCCGAGATGATCCGTTGACCGATACCCAGCCCGAAAAACCCCAACGCCCGAAACCCACCGCGCGCCGCCGTGCGCTCGGCTGGGGCATCCAGATCGCCATCGCGCTGGCCATCTTCCTTTTGGTGCGCGCATGGATGGCCCGCGACATGGTGGAAGGCCCGGCCCCCGAGTTCGAGGCCGAACTGCTCGACGGCTCGCCCGTGGCCCTCGCCGACTACGTGGGCGACGAACCCGTGCTGCTGCATTTCTGGGCCAGCTGGTGCGCCATCTGCCGGCTGGAGGAAGGCGAGATCGTGCGCCTGTCGGACAGCCATCCGGTACTGACCGTCGCCATGCAGTCCGGCGAGCGCGAAGAGGTCATCGCGCACCTCAACGAACGCGAGCGCGAACTGGCCACCATCAACGACCCGCAGGGCCAGCTCGCCGCCCGCTACGGCGTCCAGGGCGTCCCCGCCAGCTTCATCATCAACACCGACGGCGACGTCGTCTTCCGCAAGCAGGGCTACGCCCCGCCGCTGGAACTGCGCTTCCGCCTCTGGCTCGCCCGCTGGCTCTGATGGTGCAGCCCCGGGCGGCCTGTTCCACCCGCAGCTCATGGGGCGCGGGCCATGGGATTTGGGCAGTACAGGCCCAAGAGTTACACTGAAAAGTGTAACTCCGGGAGGCAAAGATGGAAGCCACCACCAAGGACATGCGGCTCCACAGCCGCGAACTCCTCGCCGCGATCGATCGCGGAGAGGAGATCGTGATCACCTATCATGGCCGCAAGCGGGCGCGTCTGGTCCCCTTCACCCTCCGCGAGGAAAACGGGCAAGAAGAGGGGGCTCGCAATCCGTTGTTCGGACTCTGGGGTGACCGGACCGGATCGGTAGACGACCAGGTTCGGCGGATGCGCCAACCGAGGGCGTTCGACTGATGCTGGTGGACACGGACGTCCTGATCTGGAACCTGCGCGGGAACCGGAAAGCGGGGGACTGGCTCGACAGTTCGCCCGGATTCACGGTGTCTGCGGTGACGTACATGGAGCTGGTCCAGGGCCTGCGGAACCAGGTCGAATTCCGGATGCTTCGGCAGGCCATGCGCTACTGGGATGCCACGATTCATCCCGTCAGCGAAGCGATTTCGACTCGTGCCACCTTCCTGGTCGAGACGAATGCGCTCAGCCACAACATGCAAATGGCCGATGCCCTGGTTGCCGCAACGGCCACCCAGCTTGGCCTGCCTCTGGTCACGGCCAACGATCGCCACTACCGCCACATCGAAGGCCTCGAAATCCATCTGTTCCGACCGGAATAAGGTCTCACTCATGCCGTCTTCGGCCAGAGGACGGGCCCCGCGGCCCGGGGGTGCCTTGTAGGAGCGCAGCCCCCTGCGCGATCCGGTGCTCGTGCAGTACGCGAAAGCCCCTCATTGGTGTCCATCTCGCCCACGTTGCGACGCCGGCGCGCGGTGTCAGCTGGCTACCAGGCGTTCTCCGGGAGGGATGCTTGTCATCGCTGGAGAATGCGTACAGTATTGCGTACATGTACAGGTTCAATGACGGCGAGGTATACCATGGATGCCATTAGCTACACGGCGGCCCGGAGCCAGCTGGCCAGGACGATGGAGAAGGTCTGCGAGGACCATTCGGCCGTCATCATTACCCGGAGCAAGGCTCCATCCGTGGTGATGATGTCGCTGGAAGACTATGAAGCCCTGCAGGAGACCTCGTACCTGCTCCGTGCCCCCGAGAACGCCCGCCGGCTTCTTGAATCGGTGGTCGAACTGGAACGCGGGGGAGGTCTGGAGAAGGACATCGAGGAATGAAGCTGCTCTTCTCCGAGCATGCGTGGGAAGACTATCTGTACTGGCAGCGCCACGACCGGAAGACCGTCAAGCGCATCAATGAGCTCATTCGGGCCATTCAGCGCGACCCCTTCGAGGGCATTGGCAAGCCCGAACCGCTCAGGTACGGCCTTTCAGGCTACTGGTCCCGCCGAATCTCCACCGAACATCGGATCGTCTACAAGATCGATGAAGACACTGTGCTCATCGCACAGCTCCGTTACCACTACTGACCCGAACGATCGCCTCAGGCCGCTCGCGGTTCGATCTCGCGGCGCACCCGCTCGGCAAGTTCGAGCTGTGCCTGCCTGAGTTCGAATTCCAGCTGGAGATTCAGCCAGAAACGTTCGGACGTTCCGAAATAGCGTGCCAGCCTCATGGCCGTGTCGGCGGAGATGCCGCGTTGCTCGCGCACGATGTCATTCATGCGCGTTGTCGGCACATGCAGGGCACCGGCAAGGGCGTTCACGCTCATGCCCAGCGGTGCCAGATATTCCTCGCGCAGGATCTCGCCCGGATGGACGGGCCGCATACCGTTTGAACTCATGCCGTCGCTCCTCCCGAAGCCTTTTGCTCAGTGGTAGTCGACGATCTCCACATCTTCGACACCCTCGTTCGTCCACCGAAAACAGATCCGCCACTGCGCGTTGATCCGGATACTGTGTTGCCCCGCCCGGTTCCCCGTCAGAGATTCCAGCCGGTTACGGGCGCTAGCCCTCCAGCTCCCGCAGCACGCGAAATCCCAGGTTGGTGTCCATTTCGTCCACGTTGCGGCGCCGGCGGGCGGCGCTGCGCGTGAGGACCGCCGGGTCGAACCACGAGCCGCCCTTGGTCACCAGCCACTCGTTGTCCGGCTCCGGCCCGTAAACCCCGTCGCGCGGCAGGCTGGCGTGGCTGTCGTGCCAGGGCGTCGCGGTGAACTCCTGCACGTTCCCGTGCATGTCGTACAGCCCCCACAGGTTCGGCTGAAAACTGCCCACATCCAGCGGCCGGTTCAGCGGAAAGCACGCCGGGATATACCACTTGCGCCGCTGGCGCCGCTCCTCGTACGGGAACAGCGAATTGAAATGCACGTCGCGGCAGCCCACCACCTCGCCGAACGCGAACGGCGTGGTCGTCCCCGCGCGGCAGGCATGTTCCCACTCGGCCTCGGTCGGCAGGCGGTAACGCTGCCCGGTCTCCTCGCTAAGCCACTCCAGATACTTGCGCACTCCCGCCGGCTTGATGTTGAACATCGGCGTGCGCGGCGTCTTCGGCCGCACCAGCCAGTCCCAGCGCTCATGGTCCGTAGCCTCCTCGAAGGCCAGCCACTCCTCAAGCGTGACCGTAAAACGGCCCAGCGCGAACGGCCGCTCCAGCGTCACCAGCCGCCGCGGGCCCTCGTGCTCCTGGCGCCCGAACTCCCGCGCATCGGAACCGATTTCGAGCTCTCCCGGCGGGATCACCACCAGCTCCGGCGTGGGCACGCCCGACCGGGCCTCGTCGCGGAAAACCGTGTCCCGGCGCGCCTCCCGCGCGGCCTGCTGCTGCAGCTCCAGCAATTGCGCCTGATCCATCTGCTGAACGTTCTTCGCCATCATCCCTCCGGGTGACTCCACGGCTCTACCCCATAAGGCAGCGCCCGGGGTGCCGGGTTCCCGCGAACCCGCCGGGCCCGCGCCTCGCCACAATGCCCTTGCAGCCACGGCGCCCGCACGCTAGCTTGCCACCCTGGGCGAGCCAAACGCCCGCAACCATGTCCGGACTCAGGGAGGAGCCGACGTGACCCCGACCGCATACCGCCCGCGGACCCGCGGGCTCACGCTCATCGAACTGCTCGTGGCCCTGGCGGTGTTCATCACGCTCAGTACCGTCGGCGTAAGCTCCATGCAGACCCTCGTCGACCGCAGCCGCGTGACCGCCACCACCAACCAGCTCCTCACCGCGCTGCATTTCACCCGCAGCGAAGCCGTGCGCCTCAACCATACCGTCACCCTCTGCGCCTCCCGCGACGGCCGCACCTGCACCGGTACCGACTGGAGCCATGGCTGGATCGCCTACCGCAACCCCCACCACCTCGATCAGCCCGCATCCGCCGAGGACATCTTGCGCGCAACCAGCCTCCCGGCCGGGCGCGGCATCGAGATTGCCGGCAACAGCCCGGTCCGCCATTACGTGAGCTACGGCAATGCCGGAATCTCGCGGCGCCACTCCGGCGCCCTGCAGATGGGCACCCTGCGCCTGTGCGGTCGCCATGCCGGCAGAAACCTCATCATCAACGCCGCCGGCCGGCCACGCACGGAGCCCGCCCCCTGTCCACACACGCCCGCCTGACCCGCCATACCCGCCACACACGGACCGCTCGGCCCGGCCAAACAACCGTTCGCGTGAACAGCCTTGCCCGGCGGGCGGGAATGGGTTTCACTGGAATCACCCAATATCCCATGGAACCCCGACATGCGTCGTCAAACCGGATTCACGCTCATCGAGCTCATGATCGTGGTCGCCGTGATCGCCATCATCGCGGCCATTGCCTATCCCATGTACCTCGACCAGGTGCGAAAGTCGCACCGCGGCGATGCCCAGGGGCAGATGCTTGCGCTCTCGCAGGCCATGGAACGCTGCTTTACGCGCTACAACAGCTACCAGACCTGCATTGACGACAACCATGTCGATCCCGGTGATTTCGATACCGACCGTTACACACTCTCGGTTTCGGAGGTCGACGATACGGAGTTCGAGGTTCAGGCGGCGCCCGGCACGACCGGCGGCCAGAACAACGACAAATGCGGCACCATGACCGTCGATCACCGGGGCGAGACCACCCCTGATGACGACAACTGCTGGAACTGACCGCCATGCGCCGCGCCCACTTTTCTTCCAGCAAGCCCCGCCACACCCGTGGCTTCACCCTCATCGAGCTGATGGTCACGCTCGCCGTGTTCGTCATCATCGTCACCATCGGTATCCCCGGGTTCCAGAATCTCGTGGCCCAGAACCGCGCGACCACTACGGCTAACGAACTGAACGTTGCTATGCATGCGGCTCGCAGCGCAGCGGTGACCCATCCGCGCGATACGGTGTCGGTATGTGCGGCGGATGTCGAAGAAGGTGCGAATGACCCGGACGCCCTTTCCTGTGGCGAAGAGGAAGACTGGGAGCTGGGCTGGATCGTCTATCGCGACGCAGATGATGGCAATGACGAGCTGATCCGCGTGCGACAACCCTTGCGAAGCAGCATCACCATCGAGGACTCAGGGATCGAGTCGGATGGCACCCTCGAATTCACCAATACGGGCACCCTCAACCCCGACACGGTCGACTTCTCGGGCGATGGTAATGTGACATTTGAAATCGATGTCACTACCGGGCGGGGCGCCGAACGCTGTGTCCGCGTGGGCGTAAGTGGACGCGCCCGTGTTGACCAGGAGGCCTGCGACTGATGAAGAACATGATCGACGACCCGACCCGTGTACCTGCCGGTGTCGTGACGTACCGCCGGATCAGCGGTCTGACGCTGATCGAAGTGCTCGTTGCCCTCATCGTCCTGTCCGTGGGCGTACTGGGCCTGGCCGGCCTGCAGATCACCTCGCTGCAGTACAGCCAGTCCAGCTATGAGCGCTCCATCGCCGTGATGCAGGCCAACGATCTGGTGGAACGCCTCTGGGCGGGGCTCTGCGACCCGGATGCCGATTTCTTCGACGACGGCAACGTGAATGTCGACGAGGACCCGATCGACGCGATCAAGGATGCCTGGGAGAACGATCACACAGGACTTCCGAATTGGGACGCGACCCTCGACGACGACTCGTCACCGATGATTCAGCTGACCATTTCATGGGACAGCCGCGTCGACGATGACGAAACCGAATCTTTCGAACATTACTTCCGCCTCCCCCGGATCGACTGCTGAGGCGGAAAGGAGCCAGAACATGCAACGGGCATTCTCGCGCATCCACGGAAGTGGCGGTTTCACCCTCATCGAGCTGATGGTGGGGCTGGTCCTCGGCCTGCTGCTTATCGGCGCCGTGATTTCGGTCTTCGTCTCCAACCAGGAAACCTACCGACTCAAGGCCGAACTCGACGATGCCCAGGAAGCCTTCCGCTTCGGATCGCATACTCTCAGCCGAGTAATCCGGCAGGGCACGGCCATCGAGGAGCCGGAGAACGACGAACAGCTACGCGTCGCCATGCGGCATACCGAGGCCGAAGACTGGACCGGCGTCAAGGATTGCCTTGGTCGCAGCATCACGGATTACGACGATTTTGACGCAGACGCGGGTGGCCTCGATGAGGTGGTCAACATCTTTTCCTTCCGAGACAACCCCGATCATGGCGGGCAAGACCTTGCCTGCGAGGTCGAAGCCCCGGACGGTAGCGACAATGCCGGCCCCCGAACCCTCGTGGAAGGGCTGTCGAACGATCTGGGTACCGGCGATGACTGGTTCGTGCGCTACGGGATGTCCGGCGAGACTTTCTGGCGGCAAAGCCTTTCCGACTGGGAGGAAGACCCGGACACCTGGGCGGATGTCCGCAGTGTCGCCATCCAGCTCGCCATGCAGTCGCGCCGCTCTGGAGAGGACATCGGCCGTTCAAGCCTGTTCGCCGCCACCATGCGCGATGCCGTTTTCGCCAGCGCAAACGGCGGCACCGGCGGAAATGGCGGTGGCACCGGTGGCGGGAACGGTGCCAACGGGAACGGCGACGAAACGGGAACGGCGACGACAACGGGAACGGTGACGACAACGGGAACGGCGACGACAACGGGAACGGTGACGACAACGGGAACGGCGGGCCTGGCAGCGGTGGCTGGGAAACGTGTCCTGAATCGGTAAGTGGCGGCGTAGAGGGTAACCACCGTGACAACTACGAATGGCGAGTGACCGATCTGAGCAACAATGAAGTATCCGGTAGTTGTGAGATTGGCGGCAGCAGAGGGAACGCCACGTATACCTGTGATTTCTCCTTCGCGGGCCTCGATGCGCGCATTCAGCGCATCGAGATCCTGCGTGACGGGGAGGTTGTTTCTGACGAGACCGTGACTCAGTGCGAAGTCGACTAATGGCTGGAGACGCAGTCATATCAGGAAGCCAGGGAAAACCTGGAAGTGAGGAATACAAATGACAAACCGCAGAAAACAGTCGGGTGCTGCCCTGGCCATCGGCCTTATCCTGCTCGTGGTGGCGACCCTGGTGACCCTTGCGGGTCTGCAGGGAGCCAACCTGCAGGAGCGGATGACGGGTAACCAGCTAAGCTCCAGTTCCGCTCATATGGCTGCAGAGGCCGGTGCTTCCGACCTGATTTCGTATATCGAGCAGTATGGATGGCCCGAAAGTGATCCGTCGAGTGAAGAGGAGTTTGTGCGCTCGGTGATTCAGGAAGGGCGACATTATGAGTTCGTTGATCCCCATGGGGGATCTATCGATTGGGATAGCCGCCCCTTGACGCTCGCTGTGCGCGGTTACCAGCGGACTCCCGATGGGGCGGAGATTCTTGGTGAATCAATGGTTCGAATAAGTCTGTCTCCGTCGGCAGGGCCTGCAGCCAATGCTCCGGCAGCAATTTCTTGTCTGGGTGATGGCTGTAATATTGAAGCGGGCGCGGGTCAGGGGGCTGACGAAGGCTTCGGTACCGTATCCGGCTTTGACCATCCAATCCCTGACCTGTCTTGTAGCGGTGCTGGGTGTCGAATGGAGCCAGAAGGGGAAAACCGTGACTTGCCGGCCGTTCCTTCGGTATATCTGGACGACCCTGATGCCAGTACCATCGGAGCTGGCGGCAATCATGACCCGTATCAGGGGCTTGATGCGGACGGCAACCTGGTCGAAGGTCGTGGTAACGATGTGGCCTTGACCAAGGATGACTTTGATGATGATCCTGACACCGGCGAATCCACCTCGCCTACCCGGCAATCGATTTTTGGGGATAGCGAGCCGGAAACTTCATTAGAGAGTGGTCGAACCGACATGTCAGAGTTGTCGGGGAGTGATCATGAGGTGGGCACTTTGGTGGTGGATGGTCAAGATGTGGAGATGGGCGGTAATGCGTTGTTTGTCGGTCTGATTTTTATCGAAAATTGTGGCACTTTGGACATGGGCGGGAACCCCAATGTGTACGGCGCTGTAATCATTGATTCTACCGGTTGTCCGGATGAAGACTACGCAGAAAGGCATTGTGGTGGGGATCTTAATAATTGTGAATATGATGCGTTCCCCGCTAACGGTACGCCGGCAGTAAGATATAGCCGAGAGGCTTTGGATCGGGCTGGTGGTGGTGCTGGCTCCGGGGTGAATGTGTCTGGCTGGAGCGAATATTTGCGGTAACTTTGGTTGGGGCTCGGGACGTTGGGTTGATGGAGCGATTGAGGGTCGTCTCGGATCGGGGGTTGTGCGAGGTGCGTTACTGCGCTTAAATTACGCGTATTCTGGCTGGCCTTCTTTCTTTGTTCTTTTTTGGTTACTTTCGCTGAGTGCCTGGATGCGTTGTGAGCTTGAGGATTAATAGGGTTGCCAGCCTTTCATGGCTTTGCGCTGGGGCTGTTATGTAATTGTGCGAGGTGCTGCTCGTAGAGCTCCCATATCCGCGGGGCGATCGCCCCGCGTGATCCGGGATAGGTGAGGCGGTCGGGGTCGAAGTCGGTCAGGTATTCGATCTCGGTGCAGCGCAGTTCGCCGGCGATCACGTTGAAGATGAGCAGCTGGGTCCCGCGTTCGGCCAGCGGGACCAGGGCACCGATCACGCCGGTGTCGTTCAGCCCGGGGTCGCCCCGGGCGTCGCCTTCCTCGGCCGGCGGGCGCACCAGAGTGCCCAGCAGTTCCTGGAACGCCTGGTCGCAGGCATAGCACACCTCCGGGGCGCGCAGACCCTGTACCCGTTCGCAGGCCGCGCGGATGTCGTCATCCGGCAGCATGGTGCGTTCGGGCGGCAGGGTCACGCGGTTGGCGCTGCCGTTGGGCAGCAGTCGCGGCACCGATTCGCGGCAGGAGGGACAGTGCCAGGTGGCTACGCGAGGGCCTTCGACGATATTGCTCGGGGGCATGCGACACCGCTGGTTGCGTATACGTCCGGCGAGTATACGATCCCGCCGCACCCGCCCAAAATCGCGCCGCATCGCGCAGGGGGCTGCGCTCCCACAAGGTAACCCCGGCCCGTAGGAGGCCAGCCCTCTGGCCGATTGGGGTATCCTGCGATGCCGCATCGCGTTGAGGCTCGCACTCCTCGCTCGTTCCCGTGTCCGGCTCTTGACATTGGGACGATCCGGTCGCAGCATCCATTATGCGAGTCGGGTAGCGTTGCCTTATCCTGCAATGTTTGGAGTTCCGTTACTCCCTCGGCTCCCTCAAAATGTCTGAATGGCCGCCATCAGGGCGGCCTTTTTGTAAGCGGGCAGGGAAGCCATGCATCTCCTTTACCTGGATGAGTCAGGGAGCGTCGCGAATTCGGCCGAGGATTTCTTCGTCCTGGCTGGCGTGAGTGTCTTCGAGCGCAAGGCCCATTTCCTCGAGGACGAGCTTAACGCGATTGCGGCCCGCTTCGATCCACAAAATCCTCACGGTGTCGAGCTCCATGGCTCTCCCATGCGCAGCGGCAAGAATGCCTGGCGCAGGGTCTCTCGGGAAGATCGGACGCAGGCCATGGAGGATGCACTGGATGTTGTGGTGAGGCATCACCCTCAGGGCGTTCGCCTGTTTGGCGGAGCCGTGCGCAAGACGGGGATTCCGGGCGAAGATCCTGTGGAACACCTTTTCGAGCAACTTTGCACTGTTCCTGAAGCGCTGCTACGCCCGGCACGGCGATCCTCAGCGGGGCCTGATTCTTCTGGATAAATCCTCTACCGAGCAGCGGATTCAGTCTCTGGCGCGAGATTTCAAGCACTACGGACACGCCTGGGGAAAGACGTACAACTACGCCGAAGTCCCGGTGTTCCTTGATTCGAGAGCGTCGCGTTTGATCCAGCTGGCGGATCTGGTGGCCCATGCGATCTATCGG
This sequence comes from Thioalkalivibrio sp. ALE23, assembly GCF_000378545.1. Taxonomy (NCBI): domain Bacteria; kingdom Pseudomonadati; phylum Pseudomonadota; class Gammaproteobacteria; order Chromatiales; family Ectothiorhodospiraceae; genus Thioalkalivibrio; species Thioalkalivibrio sp. ALE23. Next base: position 283,444 of record NZ_KB900032.1, read on the forward strand.
CATCACGAACGCGGGACAGCGCGCTGTTCAACCGAATTTCGCACTGTTTCGATTCGCAGGGACCGACGCGACACGGGTATTACGTGCGTGATTGACCGCGCGCTGGATCGCGCAGGGGGCTGCGCTCCCACAAGGTAACCCCGGCCCGCAGGAGGCGAGCCCTCTCGCCGATTTGGGTGTTGGACAGGCCCGATCGGCCAGAGGGCTGGCCTCTTACGGGGAAGGCTTCGGGATGTAGTGAACAGCCGGAAGCCCGTCGAAATCGGCGTCCTGAGTCCAGAGGTCGGCCTGATGGGCGCGCGCGGTGGCGTAGATGATGCTGTCGGCGAGCGGGAGACCATGCTGGTTGCCGAGATTGGCGGCGGACAGGGCCAAAGGCCCCGTGAGTTCGACGAGTTCGCCCTGCTGCATCAATGCGGCTGCCTGCAAGGCTGCCGCCTCGCCTCGTTGCTGGAGTACCCGTTTGAAGACTTCGTAGAGGCTGATCGTTGGGACGATCAGTTCTCGCGTGGTCTCGATGGCGTCTGCAAAAACTTCGGCATTGGGACCGTCGGCAAAGTATTCCAGCCACGCGGACGAATCGACCACGTTCACACGCGATCTCCCTCGCGCGGGACATCAGGGTCAATGCCCTTGAGGAACCCCCGCATGTCGCTCATACGCCGCTCGGGAATCAGTTCGATACGGTCGTCGTACGCAATAATCTGCACCTTCTGGCCTGCACGAAGATGCAGCGCCTCGCGTACCGCCCTGGGGATGACGACCTGATATTTCGGAGAGATGGTGAGGGCTTCCATTTTCAGCACCCTGATCGATCGATAATTCGTTTTACCAATGTATCATCGATCCCGAAGATGGGCGAAGGTTCCCGCACTCCCCCTCCTCTCGTGGAGGCCCGCTCTCTGGCCGATCGGGCCAGCCCCGGTGCCGGATCGCGCAGGGGGCTGCGCTCCCACAAGGCGCCCCCGGCCCGTAGGAGGCGAGCCCTCTCGCCGATCGCGGCGTTCGTCGACGGGTTTCAGGCGAAATAGGCGGGTTCGTTGCCGGGCTTCCACTTGATGTTGCAGCCGAGGCTGGGGTGCTGGGGCTCGGGCGCGGGCTGGCCGGCGAGCAGGGCCTCGGTGGCGTTGCGCAGGTCTTCGCCGGTGACGGGCTGGTCGCTGCCGGGACGGGTGCTGTCGAACTGGCCGCGGTAGTAGAGCTTGCGCTCGGCGTCGAACAGGTACAGATCCGGGGTGCAGGCGGCCTGGTAGGCCCTGGCCACGGACTGGTCTTCGTCGAGGCAGTAGGGGAACTTGTAGCCGAAACGGCGGGCGTCGTCGCGCATCGCGTCGGGGGCGTCTTCGGGGACGGCCTCGATGTCGTTGGAGTTGATGGCGATCACTGCGATGCCCTTTTCGGTGTATTCACGCCCGTAGCGCGCGAACTCGTGGCGGATGAGCTGCACGAAGGGGCAGTGGTTGCAGATGAACGCGATCATGTAGCCCTTGGCGTCGGGGAAGCTGTCCAGGCTGATGGTCTCGCCGGAGACGACATCGGGCAGCTGGAAGTTGGGGGCTTCGGTGCCCAGCTCGATCATCTGCGAGGGGGTGCGTGCCATCGGTTGTGCTCCTGTCTGTGGTTTTCAGAGATGCCCGCTATTATAGGGGCCGCCCCGGGGTTGCTTGAAATGCCCGGGCGCGGCCCGCATGCTTGCCTTTAACCAAGTACAGGAGTCAGGAATATGGGCTGGGTGACCGGCACCGTGCAGGAACGCAAGCAGTGGACCGACCGCCTGTTCTCGCTGCGCATCGATGCGGACGTGGAACCGTTCGTGGCCGGGCAGTTCAACCGTCTGCGCATGGAGATCGACGGCGAACTGGTGGGGCGGCCGTACTCGTACGTGAACGCCCCGGACGAGCGCCCGCTGGATTTCTACATGATCACCGTGCCGGACGGGCCGCTGTCCAACCGCCTGGTGCAGCTCGAACCCGGCGACACGGTGGAGCTGATGCCGCGTGCCACGGGGTTTTTCACCCTGAACGAGATCCCTGACGGACGTGACCTGTGGCTGCTGTCGACGGGGACCGGGATCGGGCCGTTCCTGTCCATCCTGAAGACCGACGAGCCCTGGGAGCGCTTCGAGAACATCCGTCTGGTGCATGCGGTGCGCCACGCCGAGGAGCTGACCTACCAGGACACCATTGCGGGCTTTTCGGAGCGCGATGCGCAGCGGTTCCAGTACATCCCCTTCGTCAGCCGTGAGGCACACCCCGGTGCCATCCAGGGGCGCATCACCACGGCGCTGTCGGAGGGCGAGCTGGAGGCGCAGGCGGGAATCGATTTTTCGCCGGAGCACTCCCAGGTGATGCTCTGCGGCAACCCCGACATGGTTTCCGACACCCAGGCCCTGCTGCGCGAACGGGGCCTGGAGAAGAACCGCCGCCGCAAGCCGGGGCATCTCACCACCGAAAGCTACTGGTAGCCCCGATCGGCCAGAGGGCTGGCCTCCTACGGCCGGGGGAGGTCTCGTAGGAGCGCAGCCCCCTGCGCGATCCGGCGCCGGGGATGGCCCGATCGGCCAGAGGGCTGGCCTCCTACGGCCGGGGAGGGTCTGGTAGGAGCGCAGCCCCCTGCGCGATCCGGGGCGGTGTCAATCGGTCAGGTTGGCGGACCAGGCGCGGATCAGGCCGGCGACGTAGCGGGTGTGTTCCGGGCGTGAGAGCAGGTGGTCGACGCGGTTGAGGGCGACGAAGCTGCGCGGGTGCTGCGCCATGCGGAAGATATGCCCGGCGTGGTCGACGTTGACCACGGTATCCCCGGGGGCATGCAGCAGCAGGATCGGTCGGTTGAGCCGGGCCAGCGCGGTCTCCAGCGTGGGCTCCTCGATGGATTCCAGCAGCGCCCGGCCGATGGTGACCGGGCGCCCCCCGATGATCAGCCGGGCGTGTCCCTCGCGCGCGATCTCCTCGGCGTGGTCCTGGAACAGGTGGCGCACGTGCCCGGGGCGGCTGGGGGCGGCGATGGTGACCACGCCGTCGACCTCCGGGCGCTCGGGGGCGACGAGAATGGCCAGCGCTCCGCCGAAACTGTGGCCGAGCAGCAGGGTGGGCTCCGTGTCCGGATGATGCGCGGCGAGGGTGTCCAGTGCCGCTTCGAGGTCTTCGTGGCCGGTCTGGAGGGTGGAGTCCGCGAACGTCCCTTCGGATTCGCCAAGGCCCGCGAAATCGAAGCGCAGGGTGGCGTAGCCCTCCTCGGCCAGCGCGCGGGCCAGGCGCACGGTGGCGGGGAAGTCCTTGGAACAGGCGAAGCAGTGGGCGATGCAGGCCTTGCCGCGCGGTGGCCCGTCGGGTTCCACCAGGACGCCGCTCAGCCGGACTCCGCGCGGCGTGGGGATGGACAGCGAGGTGTTGCGTATGGCCATGTTCCGGTCTCCGAAGTGGCGGGATGGTCGGGGCTGTGGCCCCGGCCGGACCGGTCTGGGATGATACGCGAGGCGACGGACTCCGGGGAGCGGACGTGGAATACGACAGCGAGATCAGGGCACGACTGACGGAACTGGAGGCGGAGCACCGGGCGCTGGATTCGGCGATCGCCGCCATGCACGCCGGGCCGTCCCCGGATTTTCTCGAGATCCGTCGGCTGAAGAAGCGCAAGCTTCAGCTCAAGGACACCATTGCGCGGCTGCGCAGCCGCCTGATCCCGGATCTGAACGCCTGAGGAAGGCGCGGTGGCGGGAGGGGGCGCAAAAAAACGGCGCCCCGGAGGGCGCCGTCAACAGGGTCCATCCCGTTCGTGTGATGAGGCTAAAGGCTTCGGTCAGCCCCAGATGTCCGCGGTAATGCCGGCGTACCAGCCGCGGGTGTACTGCGCTTCCTGCTCACGGAAGCGGCTGGATGCACCCGTCGGGCTGACACCGCCGGCGCCTTCCACGCCGGCCATCTGGCCGTCCTTGAACTGGTACACCGCCGCCACGCTGATGCCGTAGTCCGGCGTGACCAGGCTGTAGCAGGTGTTCACCGCGGTCGGGGTGATCGGATCGCGGCCGGCCAGTTCGTGGCTGATCGCGGCGGCGACCATCTTGCCCTGGGTGTTGGCGGAATGGCCCGACTTCGGCATCGCACCGGCCACGGAGGCGTCGCCCAGCACATAGATGTTGTCGTCACGCTCGGACCTGAAGGTGTCCTGGCGCACCGGGCACCAGCCCTCCGCGTTGGTGAGTCCGGCGTCGTGCATGACCTGGTTGGCGTGCTGGGCCGGGATGAAGTTCATCACGTCGGCCTCGACCCGCTCGAAACCGGCTTCGGTCACCGCGGTCATGTTGCGGACGTCGATCTCCTCGACCAGACCGCCGTCCGAGGCCGGGCGCCATTCGATCATGTCGCCGTATTCCTGTTCCCAGCCTTCTTCGAACAGGCCCTGCTTGGAGAAGCCGTCCTTCTGGTCAAGGATGATGATCTTGGAGCGGGGCTTCTCCTGCTTGAAGTAGTTCGCGATCAGGGACACGCGCTCATACGGCCCGGGCGGGCAGCGGAAAGGGTTCGGCGGGGCCACCATCACGAACGTGCCGCCATTGGGCATGTCTTCGAGCTGCTGGCGCAGGATACGGGTCTGGTCACCGGCCTTCCAGGCGTGCGGGATGCGCTCGGCGTCGGCCTCGCTGATGCCCTCGGTGCGGTCGTAGCGGAAATCGATGCCCGGGGACATGACCAGCTTGTCGTACTGCAGGGTCTCGCCACTGGCGAGACGGACGTTGCGGCCGTCGGCGTCCACCGCGGTCACGCGATCCTGCACGACCCGGACCCCGTGGCGGCTTTCCAGCGCGCCGTAGGTCTGTTCGATGAAGTCCATGTCGACGATGCCGCCCAGCACCCAGTTACTGCCATAGCAGGTGTAATAGCGGGCGTTGGGCTCGACCAGGGTGACGTTGAGTTCCGGCGAATACCTTTTCAGGTACTTCGCGGCGGTGGCGCCACCGGAGCCACCACCGACCACGACGACATGGGCCTTTTCGGGGGCACGCGTCTTGTGCGGCGCACAGCCGATGCCGGTCAGGGCCACGGCGCTCCCCGCGCCGACGACCTTGATGAAATTACGGCGGGAAAATTCCTGCATGATGTCTCTCCCTCTCTTGTGTGCTGGGCCGTTCACTGGCCGAAGTAGGCGGCCAGGGCCTCGATTTCCTCATCGGTGTAGCCGGTGGCGTGACGGTCCATGACCGTGGCCGGGCGTTCGCCATCGCGGAACGCCTTCATCTGGCTGACAATGAGGCTGGAGGGATAGTTACTGAGATCCGGGGCACCCCCGGCCTCGGCGGACGCGGCGCTGTGGCAGTTCACGCAGGTGTCGGCCATCAGCTGTCCACGCGTGATTTCGTCGCCGGCCGTGGCCTGAGCGAACGGAATGGCAAGGGCCACGGCCCCGACCAGCCCCGCGAAAGTAAGGCGCGATTTCTTCATTGTTACGGACTCCTCCGTCTTGAAGGTTTGCTGTTTTAGCGGCGACAGCCGTGATGCGCTGCCTTCATCCTCCGGCCCGGTGTGACGATCCGGGCTCTTCATTGGCGCGGCCGGGTTCATGCCCGGCCTTGCGCATGATCTCGCCTTGGGTCGATCATTGCCTCGACGGTATAGCACAAAAAAAAATCGTTTTCGATTAGCGTTTTCTAAGACAGCAAGGGGATGGAACCATGATCGAGGAGCGGCGACGTCATCCGCGGATACCGATGACGGTCAACGTGGTGGTATCGGCGGGCGATGGCGAGCCGGTGACCCTGACCACCAATGACATCTCCGGTGGCGGGGCCTTCCTGCGCTGGGAGGAGGGGCAGAAACCGGACCTCAGGGGCTTGCTCGAGCTCGAGTCGGACGACGAGCTGATGCTGCAGGTCTTCGGCCTGCTGGGGGATGGTGACGCGCCACCGAAGGTTCGTGCCCAGGTCGTGCGTGTGCACGAGGACGGCATTGCGGTGCGCTTCGACCCCGAGGCCCTCGGCGGCTGAACGCGCGGGATCGGCCGCGGGGTAACCCAATCGGCCAGAGGGCTGGCCTCCTACGGCTGGGGGCTTGTAGGAGCGCAGCCCCCTGCGCGATCCGGCGCCGGGGGTGGCCCCTGATCGGCCAGAGGGCTGGCCTCCTACGGTCGGGGGGTAGGAGGCCGGCCCTCCGGCCGACCGGGGCCAAACCGCCTAATGCGCCGTCGTCCGCTCCTGGGCCAGCACCCACGGGGCGGCCACGATGGCGGTGAACACCGGATCGGCCTCGGTCCAGCGGCGGGCGTCCTCGTCGGAGGCGCGCGCCACCTGGCCGCTGGCCAGCCACGCGCTGACCTCGTGGGTGGCATCGTCACGGAAGGCGCGGGCCACCTCGATCAGGTCCAGTTCGGGCGCCACGCGAATCACGACACCGCGGGCGAAATGGGGCATCAGCTCGCTCCAGCGGATGGGGCCGGCCTCCTCCTCGATGGGGATTTCGGCCTCGGGGTCGGCCGGTGGTTCGACGGGAAGATCGCTGGGTTCGGACATGGTGGCTCGGCTGTGTCGCATGCGGATTTCAGATGCGGTTCAGGCTAGGCGGATACCCTTGGCACTGCAACCGTCCGTCGAACTCAGTCAGGGAGAGATTGTTGATGTTGTCCAGTGTGTGGGGAATCCGAATGTCCCGTCTTGCCCCCGTGGTGTTCCTTCTGATCCTGTTGCTGGCGGGGGGCGCCGGTGCGCGCGAGGACGGGGCGGATCGCAACCCGGTGTGGACGCTGGACGAGGCGGTCGAACAGGTGGAGGCGCTGTATCCCGGGCGGATCCTTTCGGCCCGGGAAAATGACGGCGAGGGCAGCGTACGGGTCTTCGTGGTGCGTATCCTGACCGAGAATCAGGAGGTCCGGACGCTGCGGATCGAACAGGGCACGGAGGTGCAGCGATGAACCTGCGAATCGTGCTGGTGGAGGATGATTCGGCGCTGCGCGGCCAGCTGGCCGGAGAGCTGCAGGAATCGGGCTGCCGGGTGGACACCGCCGCCGATGGCGACACCGGGCTGTATCTGCTGACCGAATACAACTGTGACATCGCCGTGGTGGACCTGGGCCTGCCCGGGATGGACGGCCTGGACGTGATCCGCCGGACCCGCGAACACAAGCCGCGGCTGCCGATCCTGGTGCTGACCGCCCGTGACCGCTGGCAGGACAAGGTCGAGGGTCTGGAGGCAGGCGCCGACGACTACCTGACCAAACCCTTCCACGTGGAGGAGCTGGTGGCGCGCCTGCGCGCGCTGGCGCGGCGCAGCCTGCAGTCGGGGCACGAGGCGCTGCGCTTTGGCCCGCTGGTGATCGACACCGCCTCCGATGCCGTGTGGCTGAACGGCGAGGGCGTGAGCCTGACCACCTTCGAGTACCGCCTGCTGCTGCATCTGGCCCGCCAGCCCGGCCGGGTGCTGAGCAAGGACGCCCTGGCCGACTATCTCTACGAGCACGACGATGACCGCGAGAGCAACGTGATCGAGGTGCTGATCGGGCGCCTGCGGCGCAAGCTGGACCCGGACGGCGGGCTGGGCGTGATCGAGACCCTGCGCGGCCGCGGTTATCGTTTCGCCCTGCAGCCCGACGCCGCTTCGGCCGACGCCTGAACGGTTACGTCACGCCCTTCCATGGCCCTTGCCGAGCGTTCCCTGGCCGATCGCGCCGCCCGCGCGCCGTTGCTCCTGCGCATGGGGCTGGTGGCGGTGGCGGTGGTGCTGCTGTTCTCGGTGCTGACCGCATGGGTGCTGGAAACCGCCTTTCGCGACAATGCCGCGGACGCGGCCGAAACCCGGCTGGAGGCGCAGGTGCTGCTGCTGATGGGCATGGTCGAGGTGCTCGCGGAAGACGACGTGCGGGTGCCGCAGATGCTGCCGGAGAGCCGGCTGCAGCTGCCCGGCGGCGGGCTGTACGCGCGCATCCTCGGGCCCACCGGCGATACCGTCTGGCGTTCGCCGTCGGCGGTGGCCACCGAACTGAATGACTGGACGCGCGACGAATACTTTGCCTACAGCATGACGGTGCGCTGGCAGCTGGATGGCGAATCGGTGCCGCTGGTGTTCCAGATGCTGGAGGATCGCAGCGCATTCGACGAGCAGGTCGAAAGCTACCGCTACAGTCTGTGGCAGGGCCTGCTGACCATGACCCTGTCGCTGATCGTGGCCCTGATCCTGGCGTTGTGGTTCTGGGGCCTGCGGCCGCTGCGCAGGGTGCGCGCGGAGCTGGACGCCCTGCGCCACGGTGACCGGGTGCATCTGGAGGGACCGTATCCGCGCGAGATCGGGGCGCTGACCGGCTCCATCAACGACCTGATCGACTTCGAGCGCGAGCGCCTGGTGCGCCAGCAGAACGCACTGGCGGATCTTGCCCACAGTCTCAAGACCCCGATCGCCTCGCTGCGCCTGAATCTGGAAGGGCACGCCCCCGATCACGAAGACCTGCGGCGCCAGGTCGACCGCCTGCAGGCGATGGTCCAGCACCAGCTCAACCAGGCCCAGCGGGTGGGCCCGGTGCCGTTCCAGACGCCCGAGCCCCTGGCCCCGGTGATCGAGCGCACCTGCCGCGCCCTGCGGCGGCTGGCGGAGCACCAGGGGGTGTCGCTGGAGACCGATGTGGCGGAGGGCTGTGCCCTGCGCATGGATTCGGGCGCGATGCTTGAACTCCTGGGGAATCTGCTGGACAACGCGGTGCGCCACGCCCGCTCGCGGGTGCGGATCACCACACACTGCGATGAGCGGGAAACCGTGCTGACGGTGGATGACGACGGGCCCGGGATCGACCCGGCCGATCGCGAGCGGGTCCTGGAACGCGGCCAGCGGGCCGACACGCGCGAAGACGCGGACGGACAGGCGGCGGGCCAGGGCCTGGGGCTCAGCATCATCCACACCCTGGTCAGCGATCATGGTGGTCAGCTGGAGATCGAGCGTGCGCCGGAGCTGGGTGGCGCGCGGCTGCGGCTGGTGTTCGCCCCGGTCGGCGACTGAGGCCCGTGTGCGCCCGTCTCAGAGCCGGAAGTCCTCCAGCGAGGCCTCGGGCGCCCGCCCCAGCAGCCCGTCGCGCACCAGCGCCGCCGCGCCGCAGGCAAAGGTCCAGCCGAGATGCCCGGCGCCGGTGTTGAGATGCAGACCCGGTACCGCCGTGGGCCCCAGGATCGGCGTACCGCGATCGCTCATCGGGCGCAGCCCGGCCCAAGGGGCCATGGTCTCGCGGTCGAGCTCCGCCGGCAGCGCGGTCAGCGTGCGCCGGCACTGGGCCAGCACGTTGGCTGCGCGTCGGGGTTCCATGCGCGCGTCGGTGCCGGCGAACTCGGCGGTGCCGGCCAGCCGCAGCTGATCGCCCAGCGGGGTCATGACCACCTTGTTGGCGTCGTCGATCAGCGGCAGGTTCAGTCGCCGTTCGGCATCCATCGGCAGGCTCAGGGAATAGCCCTTCACCGGGGCCACCGGCAGGTGCAGCCCGAGCGGGCGCAGCAGCGCCGGGGCCTCGTGTCCGCTCGCGACTACGCAGGCATCGGCTGCAATCGGTCCCTCATCGGTCTCGATCGCGTCGATTCGCCCCTGGAACGTGCGCAGCCGCCGCACCCGTGTCGCGGGCCGGTAGCGCAGGCCGCGGTCCCGCGCCAGCTCGAGCAGTCCGGTGGTGAAGCGGCGCGCATCCCCGATGGCATCATCCGGGAAATACAGCCCGCCGCAGAGTTCGTCGCGCACCCCGGCCAGCGCCGGTTCGCGGTTGATCACCTGCTCGGTGTCCCAGGCCTCGAACCGCACGCCCTCGTCCTGCATGGCCTCGGCCGCATGCCGGTTGCGGGCGAGGCTGTCCGGATCGCGGAAGACCTTGAGGATGCCGGATTCACGGAAGTCGAAGTCCAGGCCGGAGCCGGCCAGCTCCCGATTCAGGCGCCGGGTCTCGCGCAGGGAGAAGGCGGCCAGGCGGGCGTTGACCAGGGCGTGCCGCTGGAAGGCCGAACGCCGGCTGTGCCACAGAAACCGCAGACCCCAGCCGGCCAGTCCCGGCAGGGCGCGCGGGCGCATCAGCAGCGGGGAGTCCTCGCGCCCCAGATAGCGCAGCAGGTCGAGGCCCACGCCGGGGGTGTTCCAGGGCTCGGCATGGCTGGCGTGCAGCATGCCGCCGTTGGCATGGCTGGCGCCGGCCGCCGGTTCCGTCGCGGCATCCAGGAGGGTGACATCGAGTCCGGCCTCGCGCAGATACCACGCGGTGGTGACCCCCATCACGCCGGCTCCGATGACCACCACATGCATGCGCTCCCCTCCCGTTGCCTACAAAGATCCGGCAAAGCGTTTGATCAGCGTGTCGTACTCGCGTTCCAGGCGCTGTGCCGAGACCTTTTCGCGGGTGCCCAGCTCCTGGGCGAACTGCGATACGCGGAACTCCTCGATGCGATAGCGAAAGGCCAGGACATCGGGGTCGTCGGGACGGCGCTCGAGCAGGTCGCGGGCCTTCTGCCACAGCGGTTCCACGGCCACCCGGCCGGCGCGGTCCTTGTCCGGGGCCCGGGTCAGGCGTTCCAGGCGCCGGTCGATGGCCTGCAGGTAGCGCGGGAACTCGGGCAGCACGTCGGGCGGGGTGCTCAGCAGGAAGTCCGGCGGTACCAGGGCGTCGAGCTGATCGCGGATGTCGCGCGCCGCCTCGATCCAGGACAGTGGCAGATCGCCGTGCAGCCGGCTGCGCAGGTCGTGCCAGCGGGCGAGGATGTCGGCTGCCAGGCGGGCCAGTTCGGTAGCGGCCGGACCCAGTTCGCTGCGCCCGGCTTCCAGTCGCTCGGCGAAGGCCTCGGCATCGCGCGGCCATTGTTCCGGGGCGTCGGCGAGGAACACCCGGTCGGCCGCCGCCTCCAGTACCTGGTCGCGCAGGGCGATGCCCTCACCCCGGCCTTGTCCCAGCGTGGCGTAATGCAGGCTGGCACGGTCCATGTCCGGCAGCTGGCGCTTGAGATCGCGCACCGCCGGGCGCAGGGCCAGCAGGAACAGCCGGCGCAGTCCGGCGCGATGGCGGCGCTCGGCCGCGGCGGGGTCGGGTTCCAGCTCCAGTGACACGCTGTCACCGCGGTCCACCAGCACCGGGAAGGCGCGCATGCGGGCGCCCTGGTGTTCGTGCTCCACGCTCTCCGGCAACGCGCCGAAGTCCCATTCGGTGATGCCCTCGCGCTGGGGGCCGCTCGTCGGGCCGGGGTCGAAGGTGGCCTCCGCGGTGCCGCCGAGTTCGGCCTTGAGCGCCGGCAGGTCGCGCCCGGCGGTCAGCTCGTTCCCGTCCGGGTCGAGGATGCGAAAGCGCAGGATCAGGTGCGGTTCGAGCGTGTCCGGGCGCCAGGCGTCGGGCGGGATGGCGGTGCCGGTCATGCGCTCCAGTTCTTCCGCCAGCGCCGGCAGCAGCGGGCCCTGGCGGTGCTCCAGCCGGGCCAGCGCGGCGCGGGCGAAGTCCGGCGCCGGCACGAACTGGCGCCGGAGGCTCTTGGGCAGGCTCTTCAGCAGTGCCGTGACCCGTTCTTCCAGCAGGCCCGGCACCAGCCAGTCGCCCAGCCAGTCCGGCACCGCGTTGAGTGCCGCTACCGGGACGTCCACGGTCACCCCGTCGTCTTCCTGCCCGGGCTCGAAGCGGTAATGCAGCGGCAGGCGCAGGCCCTCCAGTTCGAGGTGGTCGGGGTAGGCGCCCTGCGGCAGGGATTCTTCGGGTTCGTTGCGCAGTTCGGCGGGGTCGATGCGCAGGCAGTCGGGGTCCTTCTGCTCGCGTTTGCGCACCCAGCGCTCGAACGACGGGCCGTCACGCACGTCCTCCGGGATGCGCGCGGCGTAGAACTCGAACAGCCGGTCCTCCTCGGCCAGCAGGTCGCGGCGCCGGCCGCGGGCCTCCTCCTCGGTGATCGCGGCCACCGCCTCGCGGTTGGCGCGCACGCCGCGCGAACGGGTGCGCAGCTGGCCGCCGACCAGTCCCTCGCGAATGAATATCCGCCGGGCCTCCTCGGGGTCGTGGCGGGCGAAGTCCACCGGCTTCTTCGCCGCGACCACCAGGCCGTAGAGGGTGATGCGGTCGTAGGCGCCCACCCGCCCGCTCCGACGCTGAAAATGGGGTTCGAAGATATGATGGCGCAGCAGGTGCGGGGCCACCTCCAGCAGCCAGTCGGGTTCGATGCGCGCGTTCTCGCGGGCGTACACCCGGGTGGTCTCGGCGATCTCCGCGCTGACCACCCAGTTGGGCTTTTTCTTCGCCAGCACCGAGCCCGGATGGATCTGGAAGCGGCGGTTGCGCGCGCCGAGGTAGTCGCCGCGTTCGGTCTTCTGCCCGATCTGGCTGACCAGCCCGCTCAGCAGGGCGCGGTGCACGGACTCGGGTTCGGCCGTCGCGCGGCCCGGGTGCAGTTCCATGTCGCGCGCCAGGCGCAGCAGCTGGCTGCGCAGCTCCTGCCATTCGCGCATGCGCATGAAGTTGAGGAAGTGTTCGCGGCACCAGCGCTTCAGGGCGTTCGAACCGCGGGCCTCGCGCGCGTCGTGCCAGGCCTGCCACAGCCGCAGCATGCCCATGAAGTCGGAGCCCTCGACGCGGAACTCGGCATGCGCGGTGTCGGCCGCCTGCGTGGCATCGGCGGGGCGCTCGCGCGGGTCCTGCAGGGACAGGAACGCGGCGATGGTGGCGGTCTCGGTCACGCAGCCATGTTCGGCGCCGGCCAGCAGCATCGCCCCGTGGCGCGGATCCACCGGCATGCGCGAGAGCTGACGGCCGCGCTCCTGCAGACGATGGCCGGCATCCACCGCCCCCAGTTCCTCCAGCGGGCGGTAGCCGTCCTTGATCAGGCGCGAATCCGGCGGGTCGACGAACGGGAAGCGCCGCGGGTCGCCCAGTTTCAGCGCGGCCATCTGCAGGATCACCGAGGCCAGATTGGAGCGCTGGATCTCCGGGTCGGTGAAGGCCGGGCGCTGCTGGTAGTCCTCCTCGGAGAACAGGCGGATGCAGACCCCCGGCCCGAGGCGGCCGCAGCGGCCGGCGCGCTGGTCGCAGGCGGCCTGTGACACCGGTTCGAGGCTCAGCCGCTGCACCCGCGTGCGCCACGAATAGCGCGACACCCGGGCCAGCCCGGAGTCGATCACGTAGCGGATGCCGGGGACCGTCAGCGCGGTCTCGGCGACGTTGGTGGCGAGCACGATGCGCCGGCCCGAGTGCGCCTGGAACACTCGCGACTGCTCGCGCGCCGACAGCCGGGCGTACAGCGGCAGGACCTCGGTGTCGGGCGCGGATTCCTCGCCGCGCAGGGCGCGGTGGGCATCGCGGATCTCGCGTTCGCCCGGCAGGAACACCAGGATGTCGCCGGGGCCGGCGCGGCGGCATTCGCGCACCGCGTCGCGGATGCCGGTGAACAGGTCGCGTTCGCCGCCGTCACCGTCTTCGTCGTCGTCTGCGGCATCCGGTTCCAGCGGGCGGTAGCGCAGCTCCACCGGGTAGGTGCGCCCGGGCACGTCGATCATCGGGGCGTCGTCGAAGAACCGCGACAGGCGTTCCGGGTCCAGGGTGGCCGAGGTGATGATCACCCGCAGTTCGGGGCGCTTGCGCACCAGGCGCTGCAGGACCCCCATCAGGAAGTCGATGTTGAGGCTGCGCTCGTGGGCCTCGTCGACGATGACGGTGTCGTAGGCCAGCAGCTCGGGGTCGTGGGCCATCTCGGCCAGCAGCATGCCGTCGGTCATCAGGCGGACGAAGTTGTCCGGCCCGGTGCGGTCGGAGAAGCGGACCTTGCAGCCCACCGCGGCGCCGGACTCCTCGCCCAGCGGGGTGCCCAGCTCCTCCGCGATGCGCGCGGCCACCGAGCGCGCGGCGATGCGCCGCGGCTGGGTGTGGCCGATCAGGCCGCCACGCCCGCGCCCGGCTTCCAGGCACAGCTTGGGCAGCTGGGTGGTCTTGCCGGAACCGGTCTCGCCGGAGAGCACGATCACGGAGTGGGTGCGGATCGCCTCGATGATCCGCTCGCGTTCCGCGTGCACCGGGAGATCCCCGGTATATACGGGCTGCGGCCGACGCGCCTCGGCCGCGGCCTCGCGTTGCTGTTCGGTCGCGAGGCGCTGCTGCAGGTTGCGGGCCAGGCGGTCGAACGCCTGGCCACGGTCGCGCCGGCGTCGCGCGCGGCGGAGCAGGTCCTGCAGGTCGCGCCGTTCGGCAATGCGCTGGAGACCGTCGACTTCGGCGGACAGCGCGTCGAGATCCGGCGCGGCGCTCTCCCCGGTCTCCATGGTCAGCCCCGGTCGCGCAGGCGCAGGGCCTCGATGCCTTCCGAGCGCAGCCGCTCGAGGACTTCGCGGGTGCGGTCGGGATCGCTGTACGGCCCGAGATACACGCGGTACCAGGTGTCGCCGTCGATCTCGGCTTCGCGGACCTCGGGGGAAAGGCCCAGCAGGGTCAGCCGGGCGCGCATCTCGTCCGCCTGCTCCGCGCGCCGGAACGAGCCGGTCTGCAGCACCACCGGCCCGTCGGCATCCGGTGTATCCAGCGGTGCGGGCGGGGTGTCGGTATCGGCATCGTCGCGGGCGGGCGCGTCGGGCACCGTCACTTCGTCTTCGGGCAGGAGTTCGTAATAGCGAAAGCGCGGCTCCTCGCGCTCGGGCTCGCGTTCGGAAGCGGGGTCGGGCACGGGTTCCGGGCGCGGTTCGGCCGCCGGGCGATCGCGTTCGCTCAGCCAGTCGCTCAGGCTGTCGGGGCGATCCGCCCCCTGGAGGTACAGCACCGCGGCCACGCCCAGCCCGATCAGCAGGCCGGCGAGCAGCCAGACCCAGCCGGGCAGCGGACCGCGTTCTTTCTTTTGTGCCGGCTTGCGGCGTACCTTGCGGGCCTGGGCCATGGGGTTACATCTGCTCCGGGGCGTGCACGCCCAGCAGGCGCAGGCCGTTACCCAGCACCTGCTTGATGCCGGTCACCAGCGCCAGGCGGGCCCGGATCAGCTCGTCGTCTCCGGCGTTGAGGAACGGCACGGCGTTGTAATAGGTGTGGAAGCCACCGGCCAGTTCGCGCAGGTACTGGGCGATCTGGTGCGGCTCGCAGGCCTGCGCGGCGGCCGCGACCACCTCGGGGAAGCGGTCCAGGCGGTCCAGCAGCTCGTCCTCGTGCGGCTCGACGAGCCGTTCGGCGAGGCCGTCGGCCTGTGCTGCGGCGGGCTGGTGCCCGCGTTCGCCCGCGGTGCGCAGCACACTACTAATGCGCGCGTGGGCGTACTGGATGTAGTACATCGGGTTGTCGTTGGACTGCGACTTGGCAAGGTCGAGGTCGAAGTCCAGGTGCTGGTCGCAGCGGCGCTGCACGTAGAAGAAGCGAGCTGCATCCGATCCGACTTCGTCGCGGAGCTCGCGCAGGGTGACGAACTGCCCGGCGCGGGTGGACATCGGCAGGCGTTCGCCCCCGCGGTAGAGGATCGCGAACTGCACCAGCAGCACGTCCAGGCGGTCGGCCTCCAGGCCCAGGGCCTGCAGGGCGGCGCGCACGCGCGGGACGTAGCCGTGGTGGTCGGCGCCCCAGATGTTGATCACCCGGTCGAAGCCGCGCTGGAACTTCTCGCGGTGGTAGGCGATATCGGAGGCGAAGTAGGTGTAGTCGCCGTTCTCGCGGCGCACCACGCGGTCCTTGTCGTCACCAAAGTCGCTGGAGCGAAACCACAGTGCGCCGTCCTGTTCATACAGCGCGCCGCGTTCGCGCAGTTCCGCGACCGCGGCATCGATCGCGCCGGAGTCGGCCAGGCTGCGTTCGGAGAACCAGCACTGGTATTCCACCCCGAACTCGCGCAGGTCGTCGCGGATGTCCTCGAGGATGGCGTTCAGGCCGCCTTCGAAGAACTCGTCCCACAGCGCCTCGCCCAGAAGGTCCCGTGCGCGCGTCACCAGCGCGTCGATGTAGGTCTCCTTTTCGCCGCCGTCGGGTTCGTCGGGCGGCAGGTCACGGGTGACGTCCGCGGCCGGATGCACGCCGCGGTCGCCGATGTGCCGGGTCAGGGTATCGGCGACGGGGTAGATGTAGTCGCCCCGGTAGCCGTTGGCCGGGAACGGGAGTTCCACGCCGTGGCGCTCGAGATAGCGCATCCACACGCTGACCGCGAGGATGTTCATCTGCCGCCCGGCGTCGTTGACGTAGTACTCGCGGGTGACGTCGTAGCCGGAGAAGTCCAGCAGGTCGGCGACCGTCGCGCCGAACGCCGCCCCGCGGCCATGACCCACGTGCAGCGGCCCGGTGGGGTTGGCGGAGACGAATTCCACCTGCACCGGGCGTCCGCCGCCGGCGTTCGAGCGGCCGAAATCGCCGGCCCGTTCCGCGATGTGCCCCAGCACCTGCGTGCGCGCATCGGCGGCCAGGCGGAAGTTGATGAAGCCGGGACCGGCGATCTCGGTGCTGGCCAGGCCGGGGACCTCGGGCATTGCGGCGGTCAGGGCCTCGGCCAGGTCGCGCGGCTTGCTGCGCGCGGGTTTGGCCAGCTGCATGGCGAGGTTGCTGGCGAAGTCGCCGTGCTCGCGGTCGCGCGCGCGGCTGACCTCCACCGACACGCCATGATCGGCCGGCACGCGGCCGTCGGCGACGAGGGTTGCGAGGGCGGTTTCCAGGGCCTGGGTCAGGGTGTCTTTCAAGGGTCGCGGGTCCGTGCTGGCAAAACGCGTATTCTAACCCCTTGGGGCCCTCGATGCCGCCCTGTTCGCCTGCTTGCAGGCGAACAGGACCGCTTCAGGCGAGACTGACCGGATCCACGTCGAGCGCGATGCGCACCTCGCGCGGCAGGGTCAGCCCCTCCCAGGCCCGGCGCGCCTGATGCAGGGTCGCGTGCAGGGCACGGCGGTCGCCGGACTGCACCAGGATCTGCTCGCGGTAGCGCCGGTTCACGCGGTGGCGCGGGGCCGGGGCAGGACCCAGGACGCGCACGCCGGGCGCAGCCGCGTGGCGCAGGGGCGCGGCCACCTCGCCGGCGCGGGTCTCCGCGGTGTTCGCGTCCTCGGCCTCCACCCGCACCAGGGCCAGATGACCGAAGGGCGGGAAGCCGCTCTCCGCGCGTTCGTCCAGCAGGGGGCGCACCATGGCGGTGTAGTCCGCGGCGTCCAGACCGCGTATCAGAGGATGCTCCGGGTGCCCTGTCTGCAGGAGCATCCGTCCGCCGGCTTCGCCGCGTCCGGCGCGCCCGGCGGCCTGCACGATCAGCTGCAGGGTGTGTTCGGCGGCGCGCAGGTCCACCGAGTACAGTCCCTGGTCGACGTCCACCACGCCCACCAGTCCCACGCGCGGGAAGTCGTGGCCCTTGGCCAGCATCTGGGTGCCGACCACGATCGCCGCGTCCAGCGAACGGATGCGCTCCAGGGCTTCCTCCAGCGCGCCCTTGTGGCGGATGCTGTCGCGGTCCAGCCGGATCAGCGGGGTCTGCGGGAAGTGCCGCGCCAGGGCCTGTTCCAGGCGCTGGGTGCCCAGCCCCCGGCGGGCCAGTTCGGCCCCGCAGTCGGGGCAGCGGTCGGGGACCGGTTCGTGGTGCCCGCACAGGTGACAGACCGCCCGCGGGTTGCCGGCGTGCACGGTGAGGCGGGCATCGCAGTGGCGGCAGTCGGCCACCCAGCCGCAGTGATCGCAGGCGAGCGTGCGGGCATAGCCCCGCCGGTTGAGCAGGACGAAGCATTGCTGACCGCCGGCGAGGGTGGCCTGCATGGCGTCCAGCAGCGGCGAGGTCAGCCCCTCGTCGGGGGTGTGGACCCGGGTGTCCACGGCCTCGATCCGCGGCGGGGCCGTGCCGTCGGGGCGGGTGCGCAGCGGGCAGTGGGTGTAGCGGCCCTGGCGGGCGGCCTGCAGGGTCTCCAGGGTCGGCGTGGCCGAGCCCAGCACCACCGGGATGGCCTCCAGCTGGCCGCGCTTGATCGCGAGGTCGCGGGCGTTGTAGCGAAAGCCGTCCTGCTGTTTGAACGCGGCGTCGTGCTCCTCGTCGACCACGATCAGGCCGGGTTCGGGCAGCGGCGTGAACAGCGCCGAACGGGTGCCGACCACCACCCGCGCTTCGCCGCGGGCCGCGCTGGCCCAGGCCCGCAGCCGTTCGCCCTCGGCCAGGCCGGAGTGCAGCAGCGCGACCCGGCCGGGGAAACGCGCCTGGATACGGGCTGCCAGCTGCGGGGTCAGGGCGATTTCGGGGATCAGCACCAGGACCTGCTCGCCACGCGCGACGACCCGTTCCGCCATGCGCAGGTAGACCTCGGTCTTGCCGGAGCCGGTCACGCCCTCCAGCAGCAGGGGTCGGGCTTCGCCGGGGGTGAGCGCGTCCACCGCGGCCTGCTGTTCGGGGGTCAGCGGGCGCCCCGCCGCGCTATCGGCCTCCGGCGGGGCATCCGTCGTGTGTTCCGGGGCGCGGCACTCCAGCCAGCCGCGTTCGGCGAGGCGTTCCAGCTCGCGCGGGGCGGGTCGGCGGCCGAGGATGCCGGCCAGGGTCGGACGATCAAGGCGACCACCGGGGGCGCTGTCGGGGTCGGCCAGCGCCGCGAGGATGGCGCGCTGGCGTTCGCCGCGCACGGCGCCGTCGGCCAGGGCGCGGTGTCCCTGCTCGGTTACCGCCCACAGCGGATCGGGCGTGGCGGCTTGCGGGAGTGGCCGGCCGCGACGCAGGGCGGGTGGCAGGGCCCCCAGCACCACCTCGCCGATCGGATGGTGGTAGTACCGGCCACCGAAGCCGAGCAGTTCACGCAGCGAGTCGGGGAGGATCGGGGTGGCGTCCAGCACTTCGCTGACCGCACGCAGGCGCTCGGGTTCCATCTCGCTGGTGACCCCCGTTTCGATCACCACCCCGGTCAGGCGGGTGGGGCCGAACGGGACCCGCACGCGCATGCCGGGCCGCACGTCGCGATCCGGCGGCGTGCGATAGTCGAACAGGCGGTCCAGCGGGCGGTCGATGGCGACCCGGACGATGGACGGTGTGGATGAGGGGGTGTCGGGCATGGGGTCAGTGTACGCGACGTGGCCACGCCTCCCGAGTCCGTGGGTGGGGCGAGGTTTTCCACAGAACCTGTGGATAACTCTGTGGAAGAAGCGGTGGGAAACTTCCTAAACCCTTGTACTGTCGCGGACGATGACAAATTGGTTACGGAATGACCATCTTTCTAAGAAAAACTTAAAAAACAAAGACATATCGAGATTATGTAAGCTCGTTTGAGCGCACGTTGCTGCAAGTGCGCCATGGTCGCCGGGCGAGCGCGGGACCTGTAGGGGTTGTGTACAAGTTGCGGGCCGCGCACGGCGTGCCGGCACAAAAAACCCGGCCACAGGGGCCGGGTCTCCGGGTCCGTCCGGGGCGTCCCGGAGGGGCGGCGATGCCGCCCTCCGGCCGCGAGCTTCAGCCGAGCGCCTTGACGCTGGCCACCAGCTCCGCGGCGACCTTCTGGCCGTCGCCGTACAGCATGCGGTTGTTCTCGGCATAGAACAGGTGGTTCTCGATGCCGGAGAAACCGGAACCGCGGCCGCGCTTGACGCAGATAACGTTCTGCGCCTCGTCGGCGTTGAGGATGGGCATGCCGTAGATCGGCGAATCGGGGTTGGTCCGGGCGACCGGATTCACCACGTCGTTCGCCCCGATCACCATCGCGACATCGGCGGTCTTGAACTCGTCGTTGATCTCGTCGAGGTCATAGATGATGTCGTACGGCACGCCGGCCTCGGCCAGCAGCACGTTCATGTGCCCGGGCATGCGGCCGGCCACCGGGTGGATCGCGAACTTCACGTCCACGCCGCGCTTCTGCAGCAGCTCGGTCAGCTCCCAGATCTTGTGCTGGGCCTGGGCGACGGCCATGCCGTAGCCGGGCACGATGATTACCTTGCTGGAGTAGGCCATCATGATCCCGGCGTCGTTGGCCTGGATCTCCTTCATCGTGCCTTCGATCTCCTCTTCCGCGGCGGCGGAACCACCACCGAACTGACTGAAGAGGATATTCTTCAGCGGCCGGTTCATGGCTTGGGCCATCAGCTGCGTCAGCAGCGAGCCGGCGGCACCGACCACGATACCCGCGATCATCAGGGCCGGGTTGTCGAGCACGATGCCCTTGAAGCCGACGGCCAGGCCGGTCAGGGCGTTGTACAGCGAGATGACCACCGGCATGTCGGCGCCGCCGATCGGCAGGGTCATCAGCACACCGAAGGCCAGCGAAAGGATGAAGAACGCCAGCAGTGTGCCGCCGCCGATGGTGCCGTCGCCCAGCGCCATCATGAAGCCGAGGATCACCACCAGGGCGATGATCACCAGGTTCAGCAGCTGCTGCCCGGGGAAGTTAAGGGTCTTCTTCATCAGGCCCTGCAGCTTGGCGTAGGCCACCAGCGAGCCGGAGAACGCCACCGAGCCGATCACCGAGCCGATCACCGCGATGGCGAGGCCGGTGGTGGTGACCGTTTCGGGGGTGGCCTGCAGCAGGTAGATTGCGCCGATGCCGGCCGCGGCGCCGCCGCCCATGCCGTTGTACAGCGCGATCATCTGCGGCATGTCGGTCATCTGGACCTTCTTGCCGCTCCACCAGGCCAGCGCGCCGCCGATGGCGATACCCAGAACGATCAGGGTGTAGTTCACGCCGCCGGAGATCTCCGGGTGCACGAAGGTGATGAGAGTGGCCAGCAGCATGCCGACACCGGCCCAGATGATGCCGGGCCGGGCGGTGGTCGGCGACGACATCTGCTTCAGGCCGACGATGAACAGCACCGCCGCCACGAAGTAGGCGAGGTTGATGATCAGACTCATGCCTTGTCTCCCTTGTCGTCCTTGCTGGACTTGAACATCTCCAGCATGCGTTCGGTGACCACGTAGCCGCCGGCCGCGTTACCCGCGGCCAGGATCACGGCGATAAAGCCGATCGCCTGCTCCAGCGGCGTCTGGGCGTGGCCCAGCGCGACCATGGTCCCGACCAGGACGATCCCGTGGACGAAGTTGGAACCGGACATCAGCGGGGTATGCAGGATGACCGGCACCTTGGAGATCACCTCGAAGCCCGTGAAGGCCGCGAGCATGAAGATATACAGCGCTACGAAACCTGAGATCTCGATCATGAGGAAGCTCCCTGGATGGCATCACGGGTGGCGGCATGCACGATCTCGCCGTCACGCGTGAGCACGCTCTGGGCGATGACCTCGTCTTCCCAATCGGGCTGGAATTCGCCCTCGGGAAGCATCGGGGTCAGGAAATTCAGCAGGTTCTTGGCATACATCTCGGAGGCATGCAGCGGAACCTGCGACGGCACGTTCAGCGGGCCGTGGATGATTACGCCGTGCTGGGTGATGGTCTCGCCGGGCTGCGTCAGCACGCAGTTGCCACCGCCTTCCGAGGCCAGGTCCACGATCACCGCGCCGGATTTCATGCCCTTGACCATGTCTTCGGGCACCAGCTTCGGGGACTCGCGGCCCGGGATCGCCGCGGTGGTGATCAGCACGTCGGCCTGCGCGATGAATTCGCCCAGCGCATCCTGCTGCTGCTTCTTTTCCTCGGCGGTCAGTTCGCGGGCGTAGCCGCCCTCGCCCTCGGCGGATACGCCCAGGTCGAGGAACTTCGCGCCCAGTGATTCCACCTGCTCCTTGGTCGCCGAGCGCACGTCGTAGGCCTCGACGATCGCGCCCAGGCGCTTGGCCGTGGCGATGGCCTGCAGCCCGGCCACGCCGGCGCCGATCACGATCACCTTGGCCGGGCGGATGGTGCCGGCCGCGGTGGTCAGCATCGGGAAGAACCGGCAGGCCAGGTCGGCGCCCTGGATGGCGCCCTTGTAACCGACCACGGCCGCCTGTGAGGACAGCGCGTCCATGCTCTGCGCGCGCGAGATGCGCGGAATCAGCTCCATCGCGAAGCTCTGGATGCGCCGCTCCTGCATGGCCCGGACGACCTCGGGATGACGATGGGCGTGGAACAGGCCCACCAGCGTGGAGCCTTCCGGCAGCTGGTTGACCTCTTCGACCGTGGGCGGCGCCACGCGGACCATGATGTCCGACTGTGAATAGGCGGCCTCGGTGTCCAGCAGGGAGGCGCCCTCGTAGGCCGAATCGGGGAAACCGGCGGCTTCGCCGGCGCCCTTCTCGACCTGAACGGTCACGCCCAGCTGGCCGAATTTGCCGGTGACCAGCGGATCCAGTGCGACACGGCGTTCGCCGCTGGCACTCTCCTTGGGTACGGTTAGTCTGATTGCCATGCGCTTTCTCCCCGGGCCGTGCGTTCCCGCAATCCCGATGGCCCCAATGGCAAAGGGAGGCACGACCGCGCTCGCGGGTGGTGGAAAAACCGGATGCCGCAGGGCCGAAAGCGCCCCGCAGCGAAAAACGAGCCCGTGAGTGTAGCGGAATCGCCGTCGCGCATAAACCGGAGTCCGGGCCGGAGTATGGCGACGGGACGATTCATGTGGATGAAATTGTATTGCGCGCCGACGCCGTTTATTGTGCGTATACGTGCCGAGGAAGCACCGGTTTGTTCACGGGCGCGGGGGTCGCCGGAACCGTGAGCCGCGTGAGGAAATCCGTGTTTCCTTGAGGGTGGGCGAGGTCATGTTACCGACCGAGCATCAGGTCCTGCGCACGGATGCCTCCGGGATGCCGCTGGAATGGATCGGCCTGGAACAGGCCGTGCGGCTTTATTACTGCGAGCAGGTGGCCTACGCCTGCGGCCGACCGCTTTATCGCGTGCGCGGCGGCATCAACGCGCGTTCCGGCCGCCAGTCCTCGGTGGAGGTCAACTCCATCATCGCCACCCACGGTACCCGCGCCCGCCAGGGCGATAACTACGTCCCCCCGCTCAACAATCCCACCCTGTTCCGGCGCGACGCCCACCTGTGTCTCTACTGCGGCCGCCATTTCCCCGCCCGCGAGCTGTCGCGCGATCATGTGACCCCGGTCAGCCAGCAGGGGCAGGACATGTGGAAGAACGTGGTCACCGCCTGCAAGCGCTGCAACAACCACAAGGCCGACCGCACACCGGAACAGGCCGGCATGCAGCTGCTGGCGATCCCGTTCACGCCCACGCATGCCGAGTACATCTACCTGAAGGGACGCCGGGTGCTGGCGGACCAGATGGAATTCCTGCAGGCCCATTTCCCGCGGACCAGCCCGCTGCGGGGACGTCTCGAGGGCGACGCGCTATCCTGATGCGTTCCGGTCGAACCTTTGACGGTGGCCGGGACTCCCATGAATCGCCGGATCCAGCCATTAAGGAACGTCATGAAGTACTTCGGAGAGTCGGATTACCGCCACGGCCAGGCGCGCGACGCCGGCGTGCTGCTCACCAACCTGGGGACCCCCGATGAACCCACCGCGCCGGCACTGCGGCGCTACCTCAAGCAGTTCCTGTGGGATCCCCGCGTGGTCGAGGTGCCGCGGCCGATCTGGTGGCTGATCCTCAACGGGATCATCCTCAACGTGCGTCCGCGGCGCAGCGCGGCGAAATACGCCACCGTGTGGACCGACGAAGGTTCGCCGCTGCTGGCCATCGGCCGACGCCAGACGGCGGGGGTGCGCGCGCGCCTGGCGGAGCAGACCGGCGAGGACGTGCCGGTGGCGCTGGGCATGCGTTACGGCAACCCGTCGATCGAGGAAGGGCTGGACGAGCTGCGGCGCCAGGGCGTGCGGCGGGTCGTGGTGCTGCCGCTGTATCCGCAGTATTCCGGTTCAACCACGGGCTCGACCTTTGACGCCGTGGCGGAGGTGCTGAAGGGCTGGCGCTGGGTGCCGGATCTGCAGTTCGTCGCCAGCTACGACGCCGAGGAGGGCTACATCCGGGCGCTGGCGAACAGCGTGCGCGAACACTGGGAGGAGCACGGCCAGCCCGAACGGCTGGTGATGTCCTTCCATGGCGTGCCGAAGCGCTATCTGCTCAACGGCGACCCCTACCACTGCCTGTGCCATGCCACCGGGCACAAGCTGGCGCAGGCCCTGGGGCTCGAGGACGACCAGTGGCAGGTCACCTTCCAGTCGCGCTTCGGCCGCGAGGAGTGGCTGCAGCCCTACACCGACAAGACCATGGAGGCGCTCCCGGGCCAGGGCGTGCGTTCGGTGGACGTGATCTGCCCCGGCTTTTCCGCCGACTGCCTGGAGACCCTGGAGGAGATCGCCGACGAGAACCGCGAGATCTTCCTCGAGGCCGGCGGCGAGCGTTTCCATTACATCCCCGCGCTCAACGATCGCGACGACCATCTGCAGTTCCTGGCCGAACTCGCCGGGCGGCATCTGGCGCCGTGGCTCGGGGATCCGGACAATAGCCCCGAGCAGCGGGCGGCGGCCCGCGAACGCGCCCTGGCGCTGGGCGCGGAGAACTGAACGGACCGGTGCCGCCACCGGCATGACAGCAGGGGAGAGCAGGGCGGGATGGAGCCCCACGACGGACGCAACATCGAGATCGGCGCGGTCATCATCGGCGACGAGATCCTCAGCGGGAAGCGGCGCGACCGCCACCAGGCCAACCTCACCGCCGCGCTGGCGGAGAAGGGCCTGGAACTCGCCTGGCTGCGCATCGTCGGGGATGACCCCGCGCGCCTCACGCGGACCTTCCGCGAGACCGCGGACACCGGGGCCGATGTGTTCAGCTTCGGTGGCATCGGCGCGACCCCGGATGACCGCACCCGGGCCTGCCTGGCCGAGGCCCTCGGGCTGTCACTGCAGCCCCATCCCGAATTCATCGAGCTGCTGGAGCGGCGCTTCGGTGCCGAGGCCCGGCCGCATCGCGTGCGCATGGCCGACCTGCCGGAAGGGGCCGAACTGATCCCCAACCCGGTCAACGGCATCCCGGGCTTCTCCTGCGCCCGCCATCACTGCGTGCCCGGTTTCCCCGACATGGCCAAGCCGATGATCCGCTGGGTCCTGGACCAGCGCTTTCCGGGCCGCGATGCCTCCGCCGGCGCGGTGGAGGAGGGCCTGACGCTGGAAGGCGTGACCGAGAGCCGCCTGGTCCCGGTGCTGGAGGCCATGGAAGCGGCCTTCCCCGACCTGCGCATCTCCTGCCTGCCGCGCATGCGCGACGGGGCCCCGCAGGTGGAGCTGGGGCTGCGGGGGCCCGCGCCGCGCGTGACCGAGGCCCGCGCTGCCCTGCGGCGCCATCTGGTGGACGGCGGCTTCCTCGAGCACTGAGAACGCCCGTGCGGACCGGTCCGCCGCCGGGAGGGTGCGACGGTCGCGCCAAAATGCGCTAACTTGGACCCCGAAATCGGGGGACCTGCCGATGAAGAACCTTTATCACGTCTGGCTGTCGGGGATCCGCAGCCGTCTCATTCTGCTCACCCTGCTCTCCATGATTCCGGTCGCCCTGGTGATCATCCACTCCGCCGTGGAGGCGCGGGAGATCAATTCCCGTCAGGCGGCCGAGAACCTCGCCACCCTGGCCGCGGTGATCCGGGAGCGGGTGGAAGCGGGACACGAGGACCCGCTGGGGGCCGTGGAGCACCTGACCGCGATGGACCGCGCCGCCGTGCGCACGCCCGTCGCCACGCTCTGGGACCCGGAAGGCCGGGTGCTCGCGCGTGCCCCCGACACCGCCGGGCCGGCCGGAGGCGACTCGGCCGAGGCGGACCTGCTGCGTGAAGTGCGGACGCAGGGCGGTCATGCCGGGACCCTGGAGAGCGCGGGTCTGGATGGCGTGACTCGCGGCTACGCCTACACCGTCTTCGGCAGCGATGATGGGCGCCGGATCGTGACCGTCGGCCTGTCCACCGACGTGCTGTTTTCCGAAGTGGATGCGTTGTTCCAGCGCACACTGCTGCTTCTGGGCGCCGTGTTTCTGTTCGCGCTGGGCATCGCCTGGCTGCTCGGCGAGGTGGCCGTGCGACGTCCGGTGGGGCGGCTGGCCAGCGCCGCGCGGCAGATCTCGGACGGGCGGCTGAACGTGCGGGTGGGGGATATCCACGGGGCCAGCGAGCTGACCACGCTGGCGGGGGCCTTCGACCGCATGGTGGAGAACCTGGAGCAATACGAGCAGGAACAGGAGGCCACCCAGCAGAAGCTCAGCCGGGCCCGGGACGAGCTGGAGGAGAAGGTGCGCGAGCGCACCGACCAGCTGGCCCGCGCCAGTGACGCGGCGACCGAGCGCGCCGCGAGCCTCGAGCGCCAGCGCAAGGAAATGACCATCCTCAACGAGCTGACCGATCTGCTGCAGTCCTGCCGCACCCTCGATGAAACCCGTGCGATCATCCAGCGTTCCCTGGGCGAACTGTTCGCCGGGCTGTCCGGTACGGTCTATCTGTTCAGCGAAGACGGGCGCTCGCTGGAGCGCATCACCGGCTGGGGCGAGTATCACGAGGAACACCCCGACACCTTTGCGCCGGACGACTGCTGGGCCCTGCGGCTCGGCCGGACCTGGGTCTATGATCCGGAGGCCCGCAACCCCGCCTGCCGACATGACGGCAATTCGGAGATCGACTCCATCTGCGCCCCCATGCATGCCGAAGGCAAGACGCTGGGGGTCCTGCACGTGGCGGGCGGGGCGCACGGGGCTTCCCCGGGCGAAAGCGCGGGTGAAAGCGAACGCCTGGTGGACGCCACCGCGGCGCGTCTGGGGCTGGCGCTGTCCAACATCCGCCTGCGCGAGGCCCTGCGCAACCTGACCATCCGTGATCCGCTGACCGGCCTGTACAACCGGCGTTTCGTCGACGAGACGCTCGAGCCCGAGGTGGAACGCTGCCGGCGGGCCGAACGGCCGCTGTCGGTGCTGATGCTGGACGTCGACCACTTCAAGCAGTTCAACGACACCTACGGCCACGATGCCGGTGACGTGGTGCTGGTGGCGGTCGCCCATCTGCTGCAGAAGCTGTTCACCGGGGCCGAGCTGCCCTGCCGGCTGGGCGGGGAGGAGTTCCTGGTCATTCTGCCGGAGGCGGACGGCGACCGGGCCCGCGACCGCGCCGAGGAACTGCGCGAGGCCATCGCCGAACTCGCCCTGTTCCACCAGGGGCGCAGCCTGGGCACCGTCACCACCTCCGTCGGAGTGGCTACCTGGCCGGAGCCCGTGAGCGAACCCGATGCCCTGATCGACGCCGCGGACGCCGCCCTGTACGAGGCGAAGGACGCCGGGCGCAACCGTGTCATGCTCGTGGGTGATGCGACCGCGGGCGCCGGCGCGGGCGGGTGATTCGCGGCCGGAGGGCGGATGCTTTGCGGGAGGGCGGGAACGGGTTATATTCGAAGTGATGCCCGCCGCGCTCCGGTTGGCGGGCCCGCAAGACAATCCGCCCGTTCATGAAAGCACGTCCCGCCGATATCGGCACCCCTATCGGCACCCCGGACATCGCGATACCCCCTGCCGCCCCGGTCCCGGCGGTGCACCGATTATCCGGCACGGTCGCCGGGCCCCGTCCCGTGCCGCCGGACGGCATCCGGGAGGAATCCCTCGCCGCAGCATCGCTGGCGGATGACGGCTGGCTCGACACGCTTGCACGTGACGGGCGGGCGGTGTTTCCCGGGTTTCTCGAGGGCCGCCTGACCGATGCCCTGCGCCAGGAGGTGTACGCCCTGCGCAATGCCGCACGCCTGCGCTCCGCACGGGTGGGGCGGGGTCGCGAGCGCCGCCACGATGCCGCCGAACGCGGTGACCGCATCCACTGGCTGGAAGGCGCGACGCCGGCCCAGCGGGAACTGCTGGAGCGTCTGGATCAGCTGCGTCGGGTCGCCGCTCGCGGGCTGATCCCGGGGCTGTTCGAGACCGAGGCACACTTCGCGCTGTATCCGCCCGGCACGGGTTACGCTCGCCACGTGGACGCCTTTCGCGAGGGTAACCGCCGGCGGCTGTCGCTGGTGCTCTATCTCAACCGCCACTGGCGCGCCCGTGACGGTGGTGAGCTGGCGTTCTACACGCCGCAGGGCGAGGGCGACGAAGCGCGCGAACTGGAACGCGTGCGCCCCGAGGCCGGCACCCTCGCGATCTTCCTCAGCCAGAGCATGCCCCACGCCGTGCTCCCCACCCGCCGCTGGCGTGCCAGCATCGCCTGCTGGATGGGTCTGCGCGACATCGCGAACCCGCTGGACAGCCTGGATCGCAGGCTGCCGTAAGCCCCCTCGCTGGACACCCCGGCGGGCTTTTGCGACGGTAGCCGGCACGACGACGGACAGCGGCAGGAGCGGGCGTGGAGGCAAGCGAGGAACTGCAGCCAGGGATGGTGGTGCTGCACGGCAACCGCCTGGAGTCGCTGCGCTCGCTGGTGGTCGAGTGGGTGCGGCGGGCGCCGCCGGCGCCGCTGGAGAACGAGACCGTGCTGGTGCAGAGCAACGGCATGGCGCAATGGCTGCGGCACGCGCTGGCGGCCGATCCGGACGCGGACCCGCCCGGCTGCGGGATCGCCGCGGCGCTGGACATGCAGCTCCCCTCGCGCTTCATCTGGTCCGCCTATCGCGCGGTGCTGGGTTCCGAGGCGGTGCCGCTGGAATCCCCGTTCGCCAAGCGTCCGCTGCTGTGGCGGCTGATGCGCCTGCTGCCGGCGCTGCTGCAGCGCCCGGCCTTTGCCCCGCTGGCCGAATTCCTGCGTGACGACGGCCCGGAAGCGGGCGGCGACCTGCGCAAGCGTTACCAGCTGGCCGAGCGTCTGGCCGATCTGTTCGACCAGTATCAGGTATACCGGGCCGACTGGCTGGCGGACTGGGCCGACGGCCGTGACGTGCTGCGCGGGGCGCGCGGCGAGGAGCCCGAACTGGCCCCGGAACAGCGCTGGCAGGCCGAGCTGTGGCGGGCCCTGCTGGACGACGTGGGCGACGAACAGGCGTGGGTCAGCCGCTCCGCGGTGCACGAGCGCTACATGCGGGCGGTGGCGGATCTCGAGCAGCGACCCGCCGGGGTGCCAAGGCGGCTGATCGTGTTCGGCATTTCCTCCATGCCGGGGCAGATCCTGGAGGCGCTGGAGGGGCTGGCGGGTGTGTGTCAGATCCTGGTCTGCGTGCACAACCCCTGCGAGCACTACTGGGCCGACATCGTGGCCGACCGCGATCTGCTGCGCGCCCGCCGCCGGCGTCAGGCGCGGCGCCCGGACATGCCCGAGGTGCTGGACGAGACCACGCTGCACAGCCACGCCCATCCGCTGCTGGCCGCCTGGGGGCGCCAGGGGCGCGACTACATCGCCCTGCTCGACGAGCACGATGATCCGGCGCGCCGCCGCCACGTGCTGGAGGGGCTGGACTGGGAGCGTATCGACTTCTTCGAGCCGCACGGCGAGGCCTGTCTGCTGCACCAGCTGCAGGAGGACATCCGCGCGCTGCGCCCGCTCGGCGAGACCCGCGAGGCCTGGCCGCCGGTGGATCCGGCCGATGCCTCGGTACGCTTCCATGTCGCGCACAGCCCGCTGCGCGAGGTGGAGATCCTGCATGACCGCCTGCTGGCACTGTTCGATGCCGATCCCGAGCTGCGCCCGCGCGACGTGATCGTGATGGTGCCGGACATCAACGTGTATGCCCCGTACATCGACGCGGTGTTCGGCCAGCGCGGGCCCGACGAGCCCGGGCACATCCCCTACACCCTGGCCGATCAGGGGCCGCGCGGGCGCGACCCGGTGCTGATCGCGCTGGAACGCCTGCTGGCCCTGCCGGAAAGCCGCATGGGCGTGAGCGAGGTGCTCGATCTGCTGGACGTGCCCGCGGTGCGGCGGCGCTTCGGTCTGGGCGAGGACGATCTGGCGGCCCTGCACCGCTGGGCCGAGGCCTCCGGCGTGCGCTGGGGGCTGGATGCCCGCCAGCGCGCCGGCCTGGGCCTGCCCGGGGGGCTGGAGCAGAACACCTGGCGCTTCGGCCTGCGGCGCATGCTGCTGGGCTACGCGGTGGGCGACGGCGAGGCCTGGCAGGCCATCGAACCGTTTGCCGAGAGCGGCGGACTGGCGGCCACGCTGCTGGGGCCGCTGGACCACCTGATCGAGGCGCTCTCGCAGGCCTGGGAGGCCCTGCGCCGCGCGCAGAGCCCGGAGGACTGGGCCGCCTGCCTGCACGGCCTGTTGCAGGATTTCTTTCTGGGCGAGGACGAGGACGAGCTGCTGAGCCTGCGGCGTCTGGAGGATGCCCTGGAGCAGTGGCGCGAGGACTGTGACGCCGCCGGCCTGACCGAGGCCCTGCCGCTGACCGTGGTGCGCGAGCAGTGGCTGGCGAGCCAGGAGGAGGCCGGGGTGGGGCAGCGCTTCCTCGCCGGGGCGGTGAACTTCGGCACCCTGATGCCGATGCGCGCGATCCCGTTCCGGGCGGTCTGCCTGCTGGGGATGAACGATGGCGACTACCCCCGGCGCCCGACGCCGGTCGACTTCGACCTGATGACCCGCGACTACCGCCCCGGCGACCGTTCGCGGCGCGAGGACGACCGCTACCTGTTCCTCGAGGCCCTGCTGTCCGCCCGCGACCATCTGCATGTCAGCTGGGTGGGGCGCAGCGTACGCGACAACGAACCGCGTCAGCCGTCGGTGCTGGTGGCCCAGCTGCGCGACCATCTGGCGGCCGGCTGGCAGCCCGCGGGCGAGGCGCCCCTGCTGGAGCAGCTGACCATCGAACACCCGCTGCAGCCCTTCGCGCCGGTCAACTTCCCCGCGGAGGATCCGGATCCGGCGTCCGCGCCGGCGCGGCATTTCACCTATGCCGCCGAATGGGAGGCGGTGCACGCCGCCCCGGCGGCGGGCGCTGCGCCAACGGACGCGCCGACGGAGGACGAAACCCTGCCACCCCCGGCACCGGAGGCGGAGGACGCCGTGCTCGGGCCGGAGACCCTGGTGCGGCTGTTGAAGGACCCGGTCGAGGTGTTCTTCGCCCAGCGTCTGGGCGTGCATTTCGATGAGGACCCGGGCGCGACCGAGGACCTGGAGCCGTTCGGCGTGGCGGGGCTGGAGGGCTGGCAGCTGCGCCAGCGGCTGGTGGCCACGGCCCTGGAGGACGGCGAGATCGAGGCGGACGAGGACGCGCAGGCCTGGCTGCAGCGGCGTCGCCCGACCCTGGAGGCGGAATCCCGTCGCCTGCTGCGCGCCGGGCACCTGCCGCTGGGTGCGGCCGGCGAACTGCAGCGCACGGAACTGATCGGGGACGCCGAGCGACTGCTTGAGCGCATCGCCGAACCTTTGCAGGCCTTCCCGCGGCGGGCCTCGGCGCTGCCGGCGGTGCGCGTGGCGGCGGCCGGCTGGCAGCTGGAGGCCCTGCCGGCCGCGCTGCGGATCCCGCCGGAGGACGCCCCGCAGGGGGCGGCCCTGCAGCTGGAATCCACGGTCAGCCGGCTGAAGGACAAGAAGGCCTGGCGCATCGACAAGCTGACGGGCGCCTGGGTGCGTCACCTGGTCGCCTGCGCCGCGCGCGCCGATGTCGAGACCCGTCTGGTGGGCCTGGATACCGAGTGCCGTTTCGTGGCCCTCGACCGGGCCACCGCCCGCGCGCATCTGGAGACCCTGCTGGAGGGCTGGGCCGCCGCGCTGGAACGCCCGCTGCCGCTGGCGGCCGCGGTGGCCGGGGCCTGGCTGCGGGCCGAGGATGAAGACCGGGATGCGCACGCGGCCGCGCTGCGCGTGCTGGAAGGGGACGGCTACCACGAGGCCGGCGAACTGGCCCGGCGCCCGGCGCTGGCGCGCGCCTGGCCGGATCCGCAGGCCTTGCTGGCGGATCCGGCGATGGCGCACTGGAGCACGCGCCTGTATCGCCCGCTGTTCGACAGCCTGAGCACCGGGGAGGAGACGGCATGACCCACGCGCCCGGGACGGACACCCGTGATGACGTGCGCGAGCTGGATCCGCTGGCGTTGCCCCTGCACGGCTCGCGGCTGATCGAGGCCAGCGCCGGTACCGGCAAGACCTACACCATCGCCGCGCTGTACCTGCGTCTGGTGCTGGGACACGGCCCGCTGCCCGAGGGCTGCGGGGCGCTGACGCCGCCGCAGATCCTGGTGATGACCTTCACCGAGGCGGCGACCCAGGAACTGC
Organism: Thioalkalivibrio sp. ALE23; assembly: GCF_000378545.1. Classification (NCBI taxonomy): domain Bacteria; kingdom Pseudomonadati; phylum Pseudomonadota; class Gammaproteobacteria; order Chromatiales; family Ectothiorhodospiraceae; genus Thioalkalivibrio; species Thioalkalivibrio sp. ALE23. The sequence continues at coordinate 315,285 of NZ_KB900032.1, forward strand.
GCGAGCGCATCCGCGACGGCCTGGCCACCGCCGCGCGGGTGTTCCGCGCCGAAGCCCCGGAGCAGGTCGCCGGCGCCGAACCCGTCCACCTCGATCTGCGCGCGCATTGGCCGGACCCGGCCGAACGCGCGGGCGCGGCGCGGCGCCTGGAGGTGGCCGCCGAGTGGATGGACGAATCCGCGGTATCCACGATCCACTCCTGGTGCCAGCGGGTGCTGCGCGAACACGCTTTCGCCTCCGGCAGCCCGTTCCGTCAGGAGCTGGCGGCCGACCAGCGCGAACTGCTGGCCGAGGCGGCGCGGGACTTCTGGCGCAGTTTCATGTATCCGCAGAGCGTCGATGCCCTGCTTTTGCTGCGCGGGGCCTGGGGTGCCCACCCCGAGGCCCTGCTGGGCAAGGTGCGCGCGCTGCTGGGGCGGGTGGAACCGCTGCCGCCGGCCACCGAGGCGCTGACCACCCCGGACGGGCTGAATGCCTGGCTGGGCGATCGCCTGCAGCGGCTGGCCGCGATGAAGCAGCGCTGGAACGAGGACCGCGAGGCCGTGGAGGCGCAGTTCCGCCAGCTGCATCGTGACGTGCTCAACGGGACCAGATACAAGAACCCCGACCAGCTGCTGGAGGCGATGCGCGAATGGGCGGACACCCCGGGGCTGCTGCAGCCGCGTATCGGCGGCAGCACTCCGCTGCTGGAGCGCATGAGCGCGGCCGGCATGGCGCAGGAGGGGTTTCGCAAGAAGGGCCAGTCCCTGCCCGCCGACCTGCATCTGGCGTTCATCGCGCTGAACGACCACACCGAGGTCTGTGCCGACGAGAGCGAGCGCCTGCTCAAGGCCGCGGCGGCCGCGATCGACCGGCGTTTTCGCCGTGCCCAGCAGCAGCGCGCGCAGATCGGCTTCAGCGACCTGCTCACCCGCCTGCGCGACGCCCTGTACGGTCCCGACGGCGAGGCCCTGGCGCGTACCCTGCGCGAGCGCTTCCCGGTGGCCCTGATCGACGAGTTCCAGGACACCGATCCGGACCAGTACCGGATCTTCGACAAGGTGTACCGCATCGAGGAGAATCCGGACGCCACCGGGCTGCTGCTGATCGGGGACCCCAAGCAGGCGATCTACCGCTTCCGCGGGGCCGACATCCACAGCTACCTGCGTGCCCGCCACGCCACCGCCGGGCGGCATTACACCCTGCCGAAGAATTTCCGCTCGGTGGAATCCCTGGTCGCCGGCGTGAACCACCTGTTCGCCCGTGCCGAGGCCTGGCCCGACGGCGCGTTCGGCTTCGGGGGCGGGGAACTCCCGTTCCATCCGGTCACCGCCCGCGGCCGCTCCGAGACCCTGACGGAACACGGCACCGCGCTGCCCGCGCTGACCCTGTGGCAGGCCGGCGGCGACGAGCCGGTGGGCATCCGCGACTGGCGGGCGAGTGCCGCGGCGGCCTGCGCCAGCCGCATGGTGGAGCTGCTTAACGGCGGCGAGGACGGCCATACCGGCTTCGTCGAGGACGGGGACGCGGGCGAGGCCCGCTTCCGCCGCCTGCGCCCGCGCGACATGGCCGTGCTGGTGCGCGATCGCAAGGAGGCCGCCGAGATCGAACGCGCGCTGCGCGAGCGGGGCGTGCGTAGCGTGTACCTCTCGGGCGGGGATTCGGTCTACACCACCGCCGAGGCCGGGGATCTGCTGCGCTGGCTGCGGGCCTGTGCCGAGCCCACCAGCGAGCGGCTGCTGCGTGCGGCCCTGGCGACGCCGACCCTGGGACTGCCGCTGGCGGAACTGCACCGGCTGACGGTGGACGAGCTGCGCTGGGAGGCGCGGGTGGAGCAGTTCCGCGCCTATCGTCGGCTGTGGCAGGCGCGCGGGGTGCTGCCGATGCTGCGCGCCCTGCTGCACGATTTCGACGTGCCGCGCGCCCTGCTCGCGGACGAGGGCGGCGAGCGCGCGCTGACCAACCTGCTGCATCTGAGCGAGTTGCTGCAGGAGGCGGATGCCGAGCTGGACGGCGAGCAGGCGCTGATCCGCCACCTGGCCGAGCATCGCGACGCGGATTTCGCGCCCGGCGACGAGCAGATCCTGCGCCTGGAGAGCGACGAGGACCTGGTCAAGGTGGTCACCCTGCACAAGTCCAAGGGCCTGGAGTACCCGCTGGTGTTCCTGCCATTCGTCTGCGGTTTCCGTGAGGTGACCAGCAAGGACGTACCGTTCCTGGACCGCTCGCCGGGCGCGGCCCCGCAGTGGCGGTTTCACATGGACGACGCGGCGAAGGAACGCCAGCAGCGCGAGCAGCGCGCCGAAGATCTGCGTCTGCTGTACGTGGGCATGACCCGCGCCCGCCACGCCTGCTGGATGGCGATCGCGCCCGTGCGCCACGGCAACCGCAAGGATAGCGATCTGCACCGCACGGCCGTCGGCTACCTGCTGTTCGGTCCGGAGGGGGTGGAGCCGCCGGCACTGGCCACGCGCATGGAGGAACTGCGCGACGACGAAGGCCATGTGCGGGTGGAGCCGTTGCCGCCGCCGGCGGCCGAACGCTGCCGCGCGGGCGAGGCCGCGCCCGCCACCGGCCCCGCGCGGGTCCCGCGGCGCCGGGTGCGCGAGCCCTGGTGGGTGGCCAGCTACAGCGCCATCGCACGGCGCGAGGAGCCGGGGGCGGACGACAGTGCCGCGTCCGCCGATGCCGGCCCCGATGCCCCGGATACCGCCGAGGAGGACATCCTGCGCGAGGATGCCGGTGGGCGTCATATCGACGCGGACAGCGATGGTGAGTCCGGGGCGGTGACCACGGCCCCGGCCGGCGGGCACCACGATTTCCCGCACGGCCCGGAGCCCGGCACCTTCCTGCACGGCCTGCTGGAGTGGGCCGGCGAACAGGGCTTCGCGCGGGTGGCCGGCGATCCCGCGCGTCTGCACGCCGAGGTCGCGCGACGCTGTGGTGCCCGCGGCTGGGACGACTGGGTGCCGGTGCTGCAGACCTGGATGCACCAGCTGCTGGCGGCCGAGTTCCCGCTGGACGGCGCTGCGGGATTCTCGCTGGCGGGGCTGGACAGCTATCAGGCCGAGCTCGAGTTCCTGTTCGAGACCCGCTGGCTGCACAGCGACACCCTGGATGCGGCGGTGCGCCGTGATGTCCTGCCCGGGGAGGCGCGCCCGCCGGCCGGGCGCAAGTGGATCAACGGGATGCTCAAGGGCTTCGTCGATCTGGTGTTCCGGCACGGAGAGCGTTATTACGTGGCCGATTACAAGTCCAACCGCCTGGGTGCCGGGCCGGAGGCCTACACCACGGCGCAGCTGAACGCGGCGGTGCTGGATCACCGCTACGACCTGCAGCTGGTGCTCTACACCCTGGCGCTGCATCGCCTGCTGAAGGCCCGCCTGCCCGGCTACGACTACGACACCCATATGGGCGGCGGGGTCTATCTGTTCCTGCGCGGGGTGGATGCGCCGGGGCGGGGCGTGTTCCATCAGCGCCCGCCGCGCGAGCTGATCGAGTGGCTGGACCGCGCCTTCGCCGAAGGTCCGGATCGCCCGGCGGTGCGCTCCACGGAGGCCGGGGCATGAGCGCGCCCGCCGCGGCGCGGCCGGATGCCGCCGGTGTGCTCGCGCGTCTGGCCGAATGGGAACAGGCCGGCTGGCTGCGCGGCGTGGACCGCGCGCTGGTGCGCCTGCTGCACGAGGAACTCCCGGAGCTGGATCCGCTGGCCCTGCTGCTGGCGGCGCTGGCCAGTCATCAGGCCGGGCGCGGGCATGTGTGTCTCGATCTGGACGCGCTGCTGGAGGCCCCCGACCGCACCCTGGCGCTGCCGCCCGAGGGCGAGGCGGCCACCGCGGTGCTGCCCTCCGAGGCCCTGCGCGGAACCACCCGGGCGGAACTGGAACACGCGCTGGCGGACGCGCGGCTGTGCGCCGACGACGCGCCGGGCGCCAGCCCGCTGGTGCGTGCCCGGGGGCAGCTCTATCTGCGCCGCTACTGGGAGGCCGAGCGCCGGGTGGGCAAGGCGGTGCGCGCCCGGCTGGAAGATGCCCCCGCCTGGCGCGAGGCCCTGGATCCCGCCCGCACCCGGCAATGGCTGGACCGGCTGTTCCCCGCCGCGGCACCGGGGGACGGCCCGGACTGGCAGCGCATCGCCTGTGCCCTGGCCGCCGGCAGCGGCTTCGGCGTGATCACCGGCGGTCCCGGCACCGGCAAGACCACCACCGTGCTGCGCCTGCTGGCGCTGCTGCAGGGCCTGCAGGGCGACGGCGAGGCTTTGCGCATCCGTCTGGCCGCGCCTACCGGCAAGGCCGCCGCGCGGCTCAATGCGTCGGTGGGCGGGGCGCTGGACCGCCTGAACCTCGAGGCCCTGCCCGACGGCGAGCGCCTGCGCAGCCGCATCCCCGCCGGGGTGGTGACCCTGCACCGCCTGCTGGGCGCGCGTCCGGGGGCGCGCGGTTTTCGCCACGACGCGGCGAATCCGCTGCCGGTGGACGTGCTGGTGGTGGACGAGGCGTCGATGATCGATCTGGAACTGATGGCCGCGCTGGTGGAGGCGGTGCCGCGCCACGCGCGCCTGATCCTGCTGGGCGATCGCGACCAGCTGGCGTCGGTGGAGGCCGGCGCGGTGATGGGCGAACTCTGTGCCCGCGCATCCGACGGCCATTACACCCCGGAGACCGTGGCCTGGCTGAAGGCACATGCCGGCGCGGAGATCCCCGCCGCGCTGCAGGACGGCGCCGGCCGGGCGCTGGACCAGCACGTGGTGATGCTGCGCCACAGCCATCGCTTCGATGCCGACAGCGGCATCGGCCAGCTGGCCACCGCGGTCAACGAGGGCCGGGCCGGGGAGGTGCGCCTGCCCACGCCCGATGGCACGGTGGATCGGCTGACCCTGGAGGCCGGCGACGGGCGTGGCTGGCTGGCGCGGGTGCTGGACGGCGACCCGCAGCGCGAGGCCGCCGGGTATCGCCATTACCTCGAGGCCCTCGCGCGGCTGCGGCCGTCCGGCGGGGCCGCGCGCGGTGCATGGGAGGACTGGGCACGCGAGGTGCTGCAGGCGCACGGACGTTTCCAGCTGCTGTGCGCGGTGCGTCGGGGCCCCCGGGGGCTGGAGCAGCTGAACCGCCGCATCGCGGCGGCCCTGCGGGAGCGGGGGCTGCTGGCGGGCGAGGGCACATGGGTCGAGGGGCGGCCGGTGATCGTCACCCGCAACGACTACGCCCTGGGCCTGATCAACGGCGACATCGGCATCGCGCTGGCCGTGCCGCGCTGGCTGGCCGCGGGCGCGGACGGGCCGCAGGACGACGAAGCCTCCTCCGGGCCGGAGTCGCGGGTGCTGCGGGTCGCCTTCCTCGCCACCGACGGTCGGGTGCGCTGGATCCCGCCCAACCGCCTGGAGGGCGTGGAGTCCGCCTTCGCCCTGACCGTGCACAAGGCGCAGGGCTCCGAGTTCGACCACGTGGCCCTGATCCTGCCGGACACCGACAGCCCGATCCTGACCCGCGAGCTGGTCTACACCGCCATCACCCGTGCCAGCCGCCGCTTCACCCTGCTGGAACCCCGCCCCGGCCGCCTCGAAACCGCCGCCGGCCGCCGCATCCGCCGCGGCGGCGGCCTGCACCGCTGGCTCGAGAGCAGTCCGTGACGGTGAATGCCGTGATGGGCGAGACGAGATAGAGTGTGACCCGACGCGAAAGGAGGTCGTAATGGCGGATCTGGATGTGCGCTGGAAACAGCGCCTGGCGAATTTCCGGCGGGCCCTGGCGCAGCTGGAGAGTGCCGTGCGTCTGGCGCAGCAGCGCGAGCTGTCGGATCTGGAACGCCAGGGGTTGATCCAGGCCTTCGAGTTCAATCATGAGCTGGCCTGGAACGTGATGAAGGATTATTTCGCCTGGCAGGGCAACACCGCGATCACGGGCTCGCGCGACGCGATCCGGGAGGCGTTTGCGAAGGGGCTCGTCGAAGATGGCGAAGGCTGGATGGAGATGATCCGCAGCCGGAATCTGACGGCCCATGCCTATAACGAGAAGGTGGCCCGCGAGATCGCCGAGCAGGTGGTGTGGCGCTATCACGCGCTGTTCGATGCGTTCGCGAGGCGCATGGGCGAGCTGGAAGGGCGGGCATGACGGCAGCGGCCAGTGCCATGAAGTCCGGGTTGCCGGCCGATGTCGTCACTCGCCTGTGCGCGGTGTTCGCCGGCTGGCCGGAGATTACCGGCGTGTGGTTGTACGGCTCGCGCGCGAAGGGGACCTGGCGCAAGGCCTCGGATATCGATCTGTGTTTGCAGGCGGATAGTCTCGGTGTGCGCGACCTCCTCCGGATCGAGGGCGAGATCGATGATCTGTTGTTGCCGTGGAAGGTGGATCTGTCGCTCTGGCATCAGATCGAGGAAGAAGACCTGCGCGGCCACATCCGCCGGGTGGCGGTGGAGCTGTGTCCTTCGGACATCCCCGCCGGGTGAAGCTGTCCGCACATCGCCCGGGCATCGGGGTGGATAACCCCTCGGCGGGCGCGGCCGCCGTGGAAATCTCCCGGGGTGTCTCGTACCCTCCGGGCTCGTTCGCCCATCCCGATCCGGAGACACCGTGGCCGATATCCTGAATCCCTACGCCGACGATCAGCCCGAGTCGAAATACATCGTCCTGCGCGCCCGCAGTGGCCAGGAGGTCTCCGCCAACTTCACCCTGCAGGACCGGCGGGGGCGCCAGAGCGCGGCGGAGTACCTGTTCCACCTCTACTCCACCATCAAGGAGAAGGTGGGCGAGCCGACCCTGGACACCGCCGCGCCATCGCCGGACGACCAGGACGCCATGCAGCGGCTGATCCTCTACACGGCCGGGGCCCACGACACCATGTTCGGCACCTTCAATGCCTCCACCGAGATGCCGGAGGAAGAGCGCAACGAGTTCGTGGAGATCTTCCTGCTGGCCTGTGCCACGGTCATCGAAGGCAAGCGGATCACCATCGACCTCCAGCGGGGCGTGATCAGCGCGCAGGGGGACTGAACGCAGCGGCCGGGACGGTTCCGGGCCGCTTGCACAAGGACGAACCTGCTACTGTTGCATTCCAGGAGCTCCGGCAGCCACCGGCGGCGGCCATGTTGCGGCGCCGGACACGGGCGCCCATGATGGAACACGGGGGGCGCCCCCCGCAGTGGATGCATGGTGGCAGGTCAGCATGGGCAAGGGCCGACAATCGCAAGGCAGTGTCCGGTTCCCGGGAGACACGTCGCCCGACGTGCCGCTGCAGCCCTCGTCGGCTTCGATCTGGGCCGAGCGTTACCAGCTGCACAATGCGGATGACGAGCCGGTGGACGCCTCGGTGGAGGCGATGTTCGACCGCGTGGCCCGTGCCCTGGCCGGGGTGGAGGCGCCGGAGAAACGCGCCGAGGTCGAGCGCGAGTTCCGCTGGGCGCTGGCGCATGGTGCCGTGCCGGCCGGGCGCATCCTCGCCAATGCCGGCGCTGAAGATCGCCAGTCGCGCACCACGCTGATCAACTGCACCGTCTCGCGCACGATCCACGACTCCCTGCAGGCCATCCTCGATGCCAATACCGCCGCCGGCCTGACACTGAAGGCAGGAGCGGGCATCGGTTATGACTTCAGTACCCTGCGGCCGAAGGGGGCGCCGGTGGCCGGGCTGGGGGCTCCGACCAACGGGCCGGTGGCGTTCATGCAGATCTTCGACCAGACCTGCAAGACCATCGGGGCGGCCGGCGGGCGCCGCGGGGCGCAGATGGCGACGCTGGACATCGGACACCCGGACATCGAGCGCTTCATCCTGGCCAAGCGCCGCAAGGGGCGGTTGACCCAGTTCAATCTCTCGGTGCTGGTGCGCGACGCCTTCCTCGAGGCGGTCGAGTGCGACGACGAATGGATCCTGGCCTTCCCGCTGCTGCCCGTGGAGCAGGGCCGGGTGGCCGCATCCGACATCGTCTATCGCGACTGGCCGGTGATCGAGGATGATTACCGTATCGACGAACGGGGTCGGGTCGCCTGCCGCATCTACCGCCGCGTGCGCGCCCGCGAGCTGTGGCAGACCCTGATGCGCAGCACCTACGACGTCGGCGAGCCCGGCGTCATCCTGATCGACCAGGTGAACCGCCAGAACAACGCCTGGTTTGACGAGGTGATCCGCGCGACCAACCCCTGCGGCGAGGAGCCGCTGCCGCCGGACGGGGCCTGTCTGCTGGGGTCGGTGAACCTGACGCGGTTCGTCTCCGCGCCGTTTACCGACTCCGCCGCGTTCGACTGGGAACACTTCGAGCGCGTGGTGGGCGTGTTCACGCGCATGCTCGACAACGTCGCGGATATCTCCGGGCTGCCGCTCGAGGCGCAGCGCGCGGAGATGCTGCGCAAGCGACGCCACGGCATGGGCATCCTCGGGCTCGGTTCGGCCCTGGCGATGCTGGGCGAGACCTACGGCTCCGAGTCGGCCGCCGCCTTCACCGCAGAGGTCTGTCGACGGCTCGCGCTGGAGAGCTGGCGGGCCGGGCTGGCGCTGGCGCGGGAGAAGGGTCCGGCGCCGGTCATGGACGAGGATTTCACGCTGACCGCGGACATGCTCCGGCGTCAGCCGGCGCTGGCCGAGGCCGGCTACCGCGTCGGGGACGTGCTGAAGGGGCGCGAACTGCACGCCCGTTTCAGCGAATACATGCAGCGCATCGCCGGGGAGGACCCGGAGCTGGTCGACGCGCTGGCGAAGGAGGGCGCGCGCTTTACCCACGCCACCTCGATCGCACCCACCGGGACCATCAGTTTCTCGGTGGCCAACAACGCCAGCAACGGGATCGAGCCGACCTTCCTCCATCACACCACGCGCAACATCCGCCGCCCCGGACGGCGTACCCGCGAGGCCGTCGACTGCTACTCGTACGAGCTGCTTGCCTATCGCGCCCTGGTTGATGCCGAGGCGGGGCCGGGGGATCTCCCCGCCAGCGCCATCACCGCCGACCGGATCGGTGTGGACGCCAACATCCGTATGCAGGCGGCCGCGCAGCCGTGGGTGGATTCGGCCATCTCCAGGACGCTCAATGTCCCGAGCGATATCCCGTTCGAGGCGTTCCAGGAAGTCTACCTGCAGGCCTGGCGTGCGGGGCTCAAGGGGTGCACCACCTACCGGCCCAATCCGCAGGCGCAGATGGGCGTGCTGATGGACCCCGAGCGCCTGCGCAGCACCTGGTATACCTTTACGCTCGCAGACGGGCAGGAGGTGACCCTGCGGGGCGACGAAGAGGTGGAATACCAAGGCCAGGTCCACACCGCCGCCAACCTTTATGCCGCGCTGGACGAGGGCTACTACGACGACCTGTAACGGCGTTGCGGAGAAAACCATGCACCGGATCGATCAGCCCATCATCGCGTTTCGCCGCTCGGATATTCCGCAGGGCGAGTCGGCGCCGGCTGGCGACGACGACCCGGTCGGCAAGCGCATCCCGTCGCGCCCCGAGGGCGAGCTCGAGTCGGTCACCGAGAAAGTCCGCTACTGGACCCAGGAAGGGCCGCAGACGGTCTACCTGGTGGTCAGCTTCGTGGCCGTTTCCGGCACGGTGGGCGGCGAGACGGTGACCATCGAGCGCCCGATCGAGTTCTTCCTGCCCACCGGCCAGCACTCCGAATCCTACCAGTGGATCTCCGCCACCATGCGCAGCCTGTCGCTGGCGGCTCGTGGTGGCTACGCCGCCCGCGCCCTGCGCGACCTGCGCAAGGTGACCTGGGATCGCGGTCCGGTGCGTTGCGGCACCAACGAATACGGCAAGCCGCTGTACCACCCCTCCGAGGTCGCTGCCATCGCCCACGCCCTGCAGCGTATCCTCCAGCGCCGCGGCTTCCTCGACCCGGAGGGCCACCCCCGCCCGCTGCGCGAGCTTGCCGCCCTCTACCGAGACGGATCCCCGGGGGCCACCGGCGCACACCGGGCGGAACCGTCCCTGCCCGTGCCCTCCGGGATGGGCCCGTGTCCGCAGTGCGGCGGCGAACGGGTCCTCATCGACGGCTGCCTCACCTGCCGCGACTGTGGTTACTCGAAGTGCTAGGGAAATACTTCGGCGTTTGCCCGGGTGCGCCTGGTTCCGTGGGGGCAGGTCCGGAAAGTCAGGGGTATCGCAAGCTGACCGTAGGGTCCGGCTGCCGGGGCAGTTCCATGGTGCGATCGGGGAATGTATATTGGTATGCACGCATCCCGAAGGAGTATGGGCCATGGGCATACGCACAGAAGATACTCGGCAAACGGCCGTTCGGCTCCCGAAAGAGACGTATGCACGCTTGAAAGTGCTGGCCGAAAAGACGGGCCGCACGACCACTTATTACATCCGCGAGGCCATCGAGGAACACCTGGAGGATCTGGAGGACATCTATCTCGCCGAGCAGACGCTGGAACGTGTCCGAAGCGGGGAGGAAGAGGTGATCGGCTCCGAGGAGTTCTGGCGTGACGTGGAGGATTGAGTACGCACGTTCCGCTCAAAAGGAGGTGCAGAAACTCGATCAGCAGGCGCGAAAGCGCATCCGCCATTATCTGGAACGGCGTGTCGCCCACATGCACGACCCGAGAACGCTCGGCAAGCCCCTCAAGGGGCGGTTTTCCGAGCTATGGCGCTATCGGGTCGGCGATTACCGGGTGGTCTGCGAGCTGCGCGACGAGTTGCTTGTCGTGCTGGTGGTGCGGATTGGTCATCGGAGAGAGGTTTACGACTGACCCGGGCTTCCACCCGTGAATGTCATGCGCCTGACTGCCATCACCATCGGTTCTGGCGGAGTTCATCAATGTCTACGTTTGGGGACAGTGTGCGGGAACTGGCGAGCCAATTCGATTCGGGCAGCTTTCGGCGCGGTGTCGAATATTTCGAGTCGGGGCGGGTGCAGCTGCGGTCCGTGGAAGAGACCGGATCGGACGAGGTGCATCTGTACGGCCGGTGCCGCGGCAGCGGCCGGCGTATGTACGATCAGCACGTCATGGTTTTGTTTGATGAGGGGCCGCGCGTCGTGGGGCACTGTGACTGCCCCGTTGGCTTCAACTGCAAGCACGTGGTCGCGGCCGTGCTGGCCTGGCGCGCACAGGAAGAACGGTGGTCGGCGGGCGCCGCGGGGGAGGGTTTCGGGACGTGGCTGGCGCGCGGTTCGCAGGCAGAACCGGCTCCGGCGCCCGCTTCCGGGGAGCAGCTGCAGTATGTGCTGCAGCCCCATCCACTGGATTCAGGGCAGCTGGACGTGTCGCTGGTGGTTTCGCGTCGGCGCAAGGACGGGAAATGGGGAGTCGGGCGTCGGGTCAAGGCGCAGTCGCTGGCGATGCCGGTGGGTGGCCGTTCGAGCTGGGCGTCGGCGGACGATCAGGAGATCGGCCGGTTGTTGATGGCGTGCGCGTGGGACTTGTGGGATGAGCCGAAACCCCGGGGGCGCGCCGGTGCGACGGCCCTGCTGGCGATGCTGGAGACGGGGCGCTGCTATTGGGGCGAGGATCGGCAGGGGCCGTTGCAGCCGGGGCCCGTGCGGGATCTGGAGCTGGAGTGGGTCGCGCAGGGGGACTGGTATTTCCTGCGCGTGGCCAGTCCGGAGCTGGAGATGTTCCCCGACCTGGACCCGCCGGTGTATGTGGATCCGGCATCGGAGCAGGCGGGTGTGCTGCAATTGCCGCCGGGGCTGGATCGGGAGCATCTGGCCAATCTGGAGTCCGCGCCGCCGGTGCCGGCCGATTCGGCCGCTGCGGTGAGCCGGCGCCTGGTGCTGCAGGATGCGGGCCTGCCCACGCCCGTTCCGGTGGCGGTGGAGGAATGCACGCTGGCGCCGGTTCCGCGGCTGGTACTGCTGTTTGATTCGGGCCGCCCGGAGTCGGCCGCAGCGGGGCTGGGCTTCCGTTATGACGATGCCGTCCTGGAGCCCGGAGATGAATCGACGGTTCCGGTGCTGGAGGAGGAAGACCGGGTCTTGCGTATCGCGCGGGATGCGGAGGAGGAGGCTGCGGCGCGGGCCACGCTGGAGGCTTCGGGGCTGCTGCAGTCCGTTGAGGGGCGGCCGGGGCATTTCCGCCTGGCGGGGGATGATCCCGCAGACGGGCTGTTGTCGTCGGCGGCCGTGCGGCGGTGGTTCGAGTTTCAGGAGCAGGTGCTGCCGGGGCTGCGCGAGCGGGGATGGGAGATCGTTGAAGGGACGGAAGAGCTGCCGACGCTGGAGCATGCGGACCGGATCGGGGCCGAGGTGGAGCCCTCCGGCATGGACTGGTTCGACCTGCGTTTTGACCTGGAGGTCGACGGGCGATCGGTCCCGCTGCTGCCGCTGCTGACGGATCTGCTGGAAGAATACACGCCCGATGACGAGTTGCCGGAGACGCTCTATCTGGATACCGGCGGGGGCCATTACGTGGCGGTGCCGGGAGACCGGCTGCGTCCGGTGCTGCAGACGGTGTTCGAGCTGTTCGACCGGGAGGTGGACGACGCCGGCGAGCGGCTCGCGCTGTCGCGGCTGGATGCGCCGCGCCTGCTGGAGATGGGAGACACCCCGGTCCGCGGTGGCGGTGTCGAGGCGCTGTACCGTCTGGCACAGCGCCTGAAGGATTTCGAGGGCATTCGGTCGGTGGATCTGCCGTCGGGTTTTCACGGGGAGCTGCGCGGTTACCAGCAGCAGGGCCTGAACTGGATGCAGTTCCTGCGCGAGTATGACCTGTCCGGCGTGCTGGCCGACGACATGGGTCTGGGCAAGACGGTACAGACCCTGGCGCACCTGACGGCGGAGAAGGAAGCCGGCCGCATGGACCGGCCCAGCCTGATCATTGCGCCCACCAGCCTGATGAGCAACTGGCAGCGCGAGGCGGAGCAGTTTGCGCCGCAGCTGAAGGTGCTGGTGCTGCAGGGGCCGCAGCGCAAGCAGTACTTCGAGCGGCTGACCGAGTTCGATCTGGTGCTGAGCACCTATCCCTTGCTGGCACGGGATCATCCGGTGGTGGAGGCGCAGCCGTGGCACTGCCTGATTCTGGACGAGGCGCAGCAGATCAAGAACCCGCGGGCGCGGGCCTCGCAGGTGGTGCGCAGCCTGGAGGTGCGGCATCGGCTGTGTCTGACGGGGACGCCCATGGAAAACCACCTGGGCGAACTGTGGGCGCAGTTCGATTTTCTGCTGCCGGGGTTTCTGGGGGATCAGAAACGTTTTCGTCAGCAGTACCGCAAGCCGATCGAGGAGGAGGGCGATCAGGAGCGCATGGGTCGGCTCGGTCGCCGCGTGGCTCCGTTTATGCTGCGCCGCACCAAGGACCGGGTGGCCGAAGAACTGCCGCCCCGCACGGAGCTGCTGCGGACGACGCGCATGGGGAGCCGGCAGGGAACCCTGTACGAGAGCATCCGTCTGACGATGGAGAAGAAAGTTCGCGATGCGGTGGCCCGCAAGGGGCTGGCGCGCAGTCACATTACCATCCTCGATGCCCTGCTGAAGCTGCGGCAGGTGTGCTGCGACCCGCGACTGGTGCAGAGCGGCGGGCACGATACCCGGGGTATCCCTTCGGCCAAGCTGGAGCTGCTGCTGGAGATCCTGCCGGAACTCCTGGATGAAGGGCGCCGGATCCTGCTGTTTTCGCAGTTCACCCGGATGCTGGGTCTGATCCAGCACGCGCTGGAGGAACGCGGAATCGCCTACAGCAAGCTGACCGGGCAGACGCGCAAGCGCGATGAGGCGATCGAGCGTTTCCGCTCCGGGCAGGCCAGTGTGTTCCTGGTGAGCCTCAAGGCGGGCGGGGTAGGGCTCAATCTCACCGAGGCGGACACGGTCATCCACTACGATCCCTGGTGGAATCCCGCGGTGGAGGCTCAGGCGACGGACCGCGCGCACCGCATCGGCCAGGACAAACCGGTGTTCGTGTACAAGCTGGTGACCGAAGGAACGGTGGAGGAGAAGATCCTGAGCCTGCAGGAGCGCAAGCAGCATCTGGCCGACCACGTGTATGGCCGCAAGGGGCAGGATGACGACCAGCCACCGCTGGACGCGGAAACCCTGCAGGAGCTGCTCACGGGCGACTGAGCACCCGTTTCGAGAAGGGCCCCGGGCTTGCCCCGGGGCGCGGGGTTGTCAGGACCCGGTCATTGCTGGTGATCGTCCGGATCACGGTTGCGTGTGCCCGGAGTACCCCGATGCGGCTTGTCCTGCGAGCCGGATTCCCGGGGCTGGTGCTGCCGCCGGGATCGGTTCCGGCCGCCGCCGGCAAACATGCGGTAGAGCCGCATCAGACGGCGCATGCGCAGCAGGGTGAAGATCAGTCGCATCATGGTTTCGTACCTCCGGCGGTGGCGTCAGGGGGTGCTGACGCGCTCGAGTTCCGGGTCGGTCATCAGCTGATCCGTGACCATGTACCAGTGAGCCTCGCCCAGATCGCCGGCCTCCTCAAGGCTCGGTTCGCCATCCGGCATTTCGTTTGCGGGCAACCGTCGGCGTTCCATCTCCACCCGGTCTTCCGAGAAGGCGTGCACCAGGGTGATCTCGGTTACATCCTGGAATTCGCCGTCAAAATGCCTGCGCTGGGTGCTGGTGTAGACCCCGGGTTCGCCGTCGAATTGAACCACGCTCGTGCGGAAACTACCCCAGCCGCGGCCACTGCCCCGGGAATATATGCCATTGACATGGACCGCATTGTCCGCAGGGCGGTGGAAGAACAGGCCTCGTGCGACCCCCAGTTCTTCGCCGTCGTCGATGTAGTGCGACCCTTCTTCGACTGCGCCCGGAGTGGGCTCGACCAGCAGGCCCCGCTTGACGGTACCCCGCACCCCGAAGTCCCCCTGGTCGGCGGGGATCTCGATGCGGGCGCTGTACTCGGTCTGCCCCTGAGCCGGGGGCTCATCGAACACCATGCGGCCAACGATGTCTCCGTCCGGTCCACGCATCCCCTCCGGCAGATCGAAACAATGCGGTTCGGCGGATGTGGGCACGCTGATCCGGACTTCCTGTTCCGACTCGTCGAGGTTGAGGTGCGGCAAGACCAGCCGCCACGGGGTGGTGTCGATTTGTGCCAGGTCCAGGCGGGGGCGGGTCTCCGTGGCGACCAGCGAGGCCTTTTCAAAGCGGAGTTCCCAGCTCCGGCCGCCATCGGTGACGGTGAGGTGGTTCGGGGCGTCCGGGTTGCCCACCACCGCGTCCTCGGGGCATTCCAGGTCACCCGCGCCACGGCGTTCCGGACTCCGCATGTGGAAGTGCTCTTCGTTGATGCGCCACTCCCCGTCCTGGCGGGTCAGCCGGATATCGGCGTCGAGCCCGGAGGCCATCTCCCGGCGCGCGTCCTCGTCGGTGACGCGAAGGTCGGCCTCGATCCGCGCCTGATCGTCGTCCGCGTCGATGACATCGATCCCGGCGATCTCGGTGGAGGTCTTGAACAGCTCCAGCTGGGCGCCCAGCTCCTTGAGCATCGCCTTTTCGCCGTCGGTGAATCCCTCCAGTTCGCTCAGGGCCTCGGCGCTGTAGAAGCGCTCGAGCGCGTCCCGGTCGCTGAAGTCGACCTTCGTCCCCCAGTATTCCTCGAAAAAGGCGACCGGGTCGTCCCCGGCCAGGGCCGGGGCGGCCCAGACGGTCGTGGCGCAAAGGGCAAGCGTCGAGAGGGCGTGACGGCAGCTTTTGAGCGGCGGGGCAACGGTTCTGGGCATCGGAAGATCCTCAATGGCAGGCAGGCGGGCAGGCGCGCAAGCGAGTGGTGGGCCCGGTCGGACTCGAACCGACGACCAAAGGATTATGAGTCCTCTGCTCTAACCAACTGAGCTACAGGCCCGGGTGCTCGGGTGGGTCTGCGGCGCGGGGCCGCAAACGACTGCGGCGCCATTCTACCCCGAGGGGGCAGGGCGCCGCATCGTGGAGGGCTGGCCCGTCTGCGGGACGGGCGGGGACACCGGTTATTCGGCGTCCATGTAGGTGCGCAGCAGTTCCGCGCGGGTCGGGTGGCGCAGCTTGCGCAGGGCCTTGGCCTCGATCTGACGGATGCGCTCGCGGGTGACGTCGAACTGCTTGCCGACTTCCTCGAGGGTGTGGTCGGTGTTCATGTCGATGCCGAAGCGCATGCGCAGGACCTTGGCCTCGCGCGGGGTCAGCGTGGACAGGATCTCGCGGGTGGCTTCGGTGAGGCTTTCCTGGGCGGCGGATTCGGTCGGCGAGGCGACCTTTTCGTCCTCGATGAAGTCGCCCAGGTGCGAGTCTTCGTCGTCGCCGATCGGGGTCTCCATGGAGATCGGTTCCTTGGAGATCTTCATCACCTTGCGGATCTTGTCCTCGGGCATCTCCATGCGCTCGGCCAGTTCTTCCGGCGTGGCCTCGCGGCCCATCTCCTGCAGCATCTGGCGGGAGACGCGGTTGAGCTTGTTGATGGTCTCGATCATGTGCACCGGGATACGGATGGTCCGGGCCTGGTCCGCGATGGAGCGGGTGATGGCCTGACGGATCCACCAGGTGGCGTAGGTCGAGAACTTGTAGCCGCGACGGTATTCGAACTTGTCCACCGCCTTCATCAGGCCGATGTTGCCTTCCTGGATCAGGTCGAGGAACTGCAGGCCGCGGTTGGTGTACTTCTTGGCGATGGAGATCACCAGGCGCAGGTTGGCCTCGACCATCTCCTTCTTGGCGCGGCGCGCCTTGGCCTCGCCGATGGACATGCGGCGGTTGATCTCCTTGATCTCGGAGATGCTGAGGCTGGCCTCGCGTTCGATCTCGGCCAGCTTTTTCTGCGTGCGCACGATGTCTTCCTCGAAGTCACCCAGCGCGCTGACGTACTTGCCCTTGCCTTCCTTCTGGATCTCGCGGATCCAGTTGAGGTTGGTCTCGTTGCGCGGGAAGCCGTCGATGAAGGTCTTGCGCGGCATGTGCGCCTGGTTCACGGCCATGTCCATGATCCGGCGTTCGTGCTTGCGGATCCGGTCGATGGTGTCGTGCAGTTCCTGGGTCAGCTGGTCGACCACGCGCGGCACCAGCTTGAACTCCATGAAGTACTTCGCGGTCTGCTCGCGCGCAGTGGCGTAGGCCTCCATGTCGCCGGCCTCGAAGGCGGCGTGGGCGCGGGCGTGCAGTTCGCGCAGTTTTTCGAAGCGCTGGCGGGCCTCTTCGGGGTCGGGCCCGCTGTCCACCGGTTCGCCGGCTTCTTCGTCGGCTTCGTCCACGGCTTCGGAGATGGCGTCCAGTTCGGGCGAGGCGGCCTCTTCCTTCTTCGGCTGAGGCTGCTCCTTGACGTCGACCTCTTCGGCCAGGCCACGGGCGACGGCCTCGCCATTGGTGCCGTCGGGTTCGATGAAGGACACCACCAGGTCGGTCAGGCGGCTGCCGTTCTCGACGATCTGGTCGTAATCCTTGATGAGCTTGTCGATCGCGCCGGGATGGTGGGCCAGCGCGAACAGGACCTGCATCAGGCCTTCTTCGATACGTTTGGCGATGCGGATCTCGCCCTCGCGGGTGAGCAGTTCCACGGTGCCCATCTCGCGCATGTACATGCGCACGGGATCGGTGGTGCGGCCGAAGTCGCTGTCGGCGGAGGCCAGTGCGGCGACCGCGTCCTCGGCGTCCTCGTCGGCGGACACCGAGCCGTCGGACAGCAGCAGGCTGTCGGCATCGGGCGCCTGTTCGTGGACTTCGATGCCCATGTCGTTGATCATCGCGATGATGTCTTCGACCTGGTCGGAGTCGATGATGGTTTCGGGCAGGTGGTCGTTCACCTCGGTATACGTGAGGTATCCCTGCTCCTTGCCCTTGGCAATGAGTTCCTTGAGCTGGGATTGCTGCTCTTCACGGTTCATCGCGATCTGATCTCCGAGGTTCGTCGTTCGGCTTCGAAAAGTGAACCCTGCATTATAGCAGAAGTTTCTTATATTGCTCGCCCCGCGAGGCGCGCGAAAAATGGTTCGTGCAATCAAGTGGATGCGGGCACGAACGGGGATTTCAAGGGGTCACGGGTTGCGGCCGTGACTGCGGCGCGGTCTCGCCTTCAGCCCTGCAGGATGGAGGTGAGACGCGCGAGTTCGTCGCGTTGTTCCGTATCCAGACTCCCGGAGGCGGTGAGTTCACGGATGCGTTCGCGGCAGTGGCGCCGCAGCAGCTGGTCGGCGGCGTCCAGTGCGACCTGACGGGTCATCCCGTCTTCGCCGTCGTGCAGCTCGGCGCCGGCCAGCGACAGCAGGCGTTCGAAGCGCGGGTGTTCGCGGAATCGTTCCAGCAGCCGCGCGGTATCCGGCCGCGGCTGCTCGCCCAGGGCTTCCAGCAGTCGGCCGAGGGTGCCGGAAGCCTCGCCGCTGGCGGCCGCCAGCTCGCGCAGGGCGGGGGTGTCCCAGTCCAGTTCCGGATGCTGCAGGATGCGCGCGAGCAGTGCGGCCCACAGCGACGAGCTGCGGCGACCGCCGGTGCCGGCCGGTGGCCGGGCGGTCATCTCCGGGTCGTGGGCCGGCGGGGCGTTGGCCCCCGACGCGGGTGCGGGCCCGCGTGCGGAACCGGTGTCGGCGGAGGCGGCGGCAGCCTGCAGCTGTTCCTCCAGGCGCTCGCGCGGGAGATGGCTTTCCTCGGCGACGCGTTCGCACAGCAGTTCGCGGAACAGCGGGTCGCGTGCGGTGGCGATGCGGCGCACCGCGGCGTGGGCGAAATGCGTGCGCCCTTCCGCGGTGTCGGTGGGGTGTTCCTCGCGCAGCAGGCGGATCAGCGCCTCGGACAGCGGCAGGGCCTGCTCCAGCAGCCGTTCCCAGGCGGCGAGGCCTTCGCGGCGCACCAGGCTGTCGGGGTCGTCGCCCTCGGGCAGGAACAGGAAACGGACCTCACGCATGCCCTGCATCACCGGCAGTGCCTGTTCCAGCGCGCGCGAAGCGGCGCGGCGTCCGGCGGCGTCGCCGTCGAAGCACAGGGTCAGGTGGCCGACCTGGCGGAACAGTACGTCGAAGTGGCTGCGTCCCAGAGCCGTCCCCATGCAGGCGACCGCCCGGTGGTAGCCGCTGCGGGCCAGCGCGACCACATCCATGTACCCCTCGACCACCACCAGGTGATCCAGCCGGGTCTGCGCGCGGCGGGCCTCGAACAGGCCGTAGATGGTCTGTCCCTTGTGGAAGACCGTGCTTTCGGGGCTGTTGAGGTACTTGGGCTCGCCGTCGTCGATCAGGCGCCCGCCAAACCCGGTGACACGCCCGCGCCGGTCGCGGATGGGGAACATGATGCGGGCGCGGAAACGTTCGCGCAGGTCGCCATTGTCGCGGCGCGCGGCGAGGCCGGCATCCACCAGCTGCTGCGGTGAGAAACGGTCCGACAGGGCCTGCAGCAGCCCCGATGCCGGGGCCCAGCCGAGACGGAAATCGCGCGCCGTGGCGCCGTCGATACCGCGGTTCTTCAGGTAATCGACCGCGCGCGGGGTCTCACGCAGCTGGCGCACGAAGTAGTCCGCCGCCGCCTCCAGCGCCGCGTACAGCGGCGCGGTGGCATCCTGGCGCGGGCTGTCGTCGTGTTCGCGCGGGACCTCCAGGCCGGCCTGCTCGGCGAGCTGTTCCACCGCCTCGGGAAAGCTGAGGTTCTCGTAATCCATCAGGAAGCCGATGGCGGTGCCGTGCACGCCGCAGCCGAAGCAGTGGTAGAACTGCTTCTGCGGGGATACGTAGAACGACGGGGTCTTTTCGCCGTGGAACGGGCAGCAGGCGGCGTATTCGCTGCCGGCCTTCTTCAGGCTGACGCGCCGGCGCACCACTTCCACGATATCGGTGCGCTCGAGCAGCTCGTCGATGAATGCCTGCGGGATACGGCCTGCCATGGTCCTCGTCGCCGGACGGGAGAGTCCGCCCCGGGCGGGGCGTGGCCGTTCATAATACCGCGCCCGCACCCGCAGGGACCATTGGCCCGCCGGAGATAGCGGTCGGAGCGCCGGATCGCGCAGGGGGCTGCGCTCCTACATCACCGCACAGGGGGCGGGCCCGGGCCGTGGGAGGCCGGCCCTCCGGCCGATCAGGTGCGGGGTCAGCGGTATGGCGGGGCGGGGTCCTCGGCGACGGCGTTGGGGTCGATGCCGGTGTAGAGCTCCTCCACGGGCAGGCTCCATTCCAGCTCGGGGAGCTCCAGGCGGTCCTCGGCGCCGAGGTGTCCCGCGGCCCAGCCGGCGCTTCGCCGATAGACCTGGACCGCCGGGCGCTGCTGCTCGACGATCAGGTAGGTGGCGAGGCTGTCGAGCCGGGTGTAGGCCAGCAGCTTCTCCCGGCGGTCGACGCGTTCGGTGGCCGGTGAGGCCACCTCGGCAATCACCCGCGGGCGCTCGAGATAGTAGCGGTGGCGGTCGTCCGGGTCGCACCCGACCACGACGTCGGGGTAGTAGAACAGCTCGTCGTCGCCCAGGCGCAGATGCACCTTCATGTCGGCCATGAAGGTCTGGCACGGGCCGCCGCGCAGGGCGGCGTGCAGGGCAGCGAACAGATTTCCGGTAATCAGGTTGTGATTGCGACTGGCCCCGCCCATGGCATAGACGGCGCCATTGACGTATTCGTGCCGGATCTCGGTCTCCAGCTCTCCCTGCAGGTATTCGTCCACCGGTGTGAACGTCCGGGCGTTGGCCATTCCCATCGGCTGCCTCCGTACCAAGAATGCCGTTACTGCCCCCAGTATTGACCTGCGGGCCTGCAGCGTCCAGTGGTGTCCGGCGAAGGGGGCCGCAAACAGAACGGGCCCCTTGCGGGGCCCGTGACGGGTCTGGCTCCGGGGTGCAGGCCCGGTCAGGCCGCCTGGCGCAGGTTGGCGAGCAGGCCGCTGAGATCGGCCGCCTTGGGTTTGACCAGCCAGAAGGAACCCTGCCAGCTGTCGAACTGTTCGAGGACCTGGCGACCCCAGGCGCTGTCCGTCTCGTGCACGAACTCGGTGATGAGTTCCTCGAGATAGTTGCGATGGGCCTCCATGTCCTCGGTGTCGAGGCGGTGCAGGTCGATCAGCTCGTTGTTGATACGGTCGGGGAAGTCGTTCTCCCGGTCGAGCACGAAGGCGAAGCCGCCGGTCATGCCGGCACCGAAGTTGACGCCGGTGCCGCCGAGGATGGTCATCACCCCGCCGGTCATGTACTCGCAGCCGTGGTCGCCGACGCCTTCCACCACCGCGATGGCCCCGGAATTGCGCACGCCGAAGCGCTCGCCGGCCTGACCGGCGGCGAACAGCTTCCCGCCGGTGGCCCCGTACAGGCAGGTGTTGCCCATGATGGTGGTGTCCTGGCTGGCAAAGCCCGAACCTTCCGGCGGGCGGATCACCAGCTTGCCGCCGGTCATGCCCTTGCCGACGTAGTCGTTGGCATCACCCTCCAGGTACAGGTGCAGACCACCGGCGTTCCACACCCCGAAGCTCTGCCCGGCGGTGCCCTGCAGGCGTACCTGCAGCGGGGCTTCGGCCATGCCCTGGTTGCCGTGGCGTCGGGCAATCTCGCCGGAGAGCCGCGCGCCGATGGAGCGGTCGGTGTTGCTGCACTGATAGTGGTGCTCGCCGCCGGACTTGTTTTCGATGGCGTCGAGCATGTGCGCGACCATCCGTTCGGCCAGTTCGCCCTTGTCGAACGGCTCGTTCTTCGGCTCCTTGCAGAAGCGCGGCTTGTCGTCCAGGTCACCGGTCTCCAGCAGGCGGTCGACGGCCAGGTGCTGCTGCCGGGGCGTTTCGCCCGGCAGGACCTCGAGCAGGTCGGTACGGCCGATCAGGTCCGTCAGGCTGCGCACGCCCAGTTTCGCCATCCACTCGCGGGTCTCGCGGGCGACGAACTGGAAGTAGTGCATGACCATCTCGGGCAGGCCGATGAAGTGGTTCATGCGCAGCACCTTGTCCTGCGTGGCGACACCCGTCGCACAGTTGTTCAGGTGGCAGATGCGCAGGTACTTGCAGCCCAGCGCGACCATCGGGCCGGTGCCGAAGCCGAAGCTCTCGGCACCCAGGATCGCCGCCTTGATCACGTCCAGGCCGGTCTTCAGGCCGCCGTCGGTCTGCAGGCGCACCTTGTCGCGCAGGTCGTTGCCGCGCAGGGTCGCGTGGGTCTCGGCCAGGCCCAGTTCCCACGGGGTGCCGGCGTACTTGACCGAGGTCAGCGGGCTGGCCCCGGTGCCGCCGTCGTAGCCGGAGATGGTGATCAGGTCGGCGTAGGCCTTGGCCACACCGGCGGCCACGGTGCCGACACCGGCCTCGGAGACCAGCTTCACCGAGACCAGGGCGTTGGGGTTCACCTGCTTGAGGTCGAAGATCAGCTGCGCCAGGTCCTCGATGGAGTAGATGTCGTGATGCGGCGGCGGCGAGATCAGGGCCACGCCCGGATTCGAATAGCGCAGCTCGGCGATCATCTTGTTGACCTTGTGGCCCGGCAGCTGGCCGCCCTCGCCGGGCTTGGCGCCCTGGGCGACCTTGATCTGCAGGACCTCGGCGTTGACCAGGTAATGCGGGGTCACGCCGAAGCGGCCGGAGGCCACCTGCTTGATCTTCGACATCCGCTCGGTGCCGTAGCGGGAGACGGCCTCGCCGCCCTCGCCGGAGTTGGAACGCCCGCCGAGGCGGTTCATCGCGGTGGCGAGAGCCTCATGGGCCTCCGGCGACAGCGCGCCCAGGCTCATGCCGGCGGAGTCGAAACGCGGCAGGATGTCGGCCTCGGATTCGACCTCGTCGACCTCGATCGGCTCGATGTCCTCGCGCGGCTTGAGCAGGTCGCGCAGGGTCGCCACGGGGCGTTCGTTTACCAGGGCTGCGTATTCCTGGTACACCCCGTAGTCACCGGACTGCACCGCGCGGTGCAGGGTCTGGATCACGTCCGGGTTGTAGGCGTGGTATTCGCCGCCATGGATGTACTTCAGCAGCCCGCCCTGCTTGGGCGCCTTGCGCGGATTCCAGGCACGCTGTGCGAGGGTATCCAGGTCTTCCTCGATATCGGCAAAACGGGTGCCGCGGATGCGGCTGGTGGTGCCCTTGAAGCAGGTCTCCACAACCTCGTCGGCGAGACCGACGATCTCGAACAGCTGGGCCCCGCGGTAACTGGCGATGGTCGAGATCCCCATCTTGGACAGGATCTTGAACAGGCCCTTGTTGATCCCCTTGCGATAGTTCTGCGCCAGGGTAAGGGCGTCCACCCCGGGGATTTCCCCGGATTCGCTCATGCCGTGCAGCGCGGAGTAGGCGAGATAGGGGTAGATCGCGGTCGCGCCATAGCCGATCAGGACCGCGAAGTGGTGCGGGTCGCGCACGGTGGCGGTCTCGATGACGATGTTGGCATCGGTACGCAGGCGTGCGGCGATCAGGGCGTGATGCACCGCGCCTACTGCCAGCGCCGCGGGGATCGGCCGGCGCTCGCGATCGATCGCGCGGTCGGACAGTACGAGGATCACGGCGCCGTCGCGCACCGCCTGTACCGCGTCTTCGGTGAGCTGCTTCAGCGCCGATTCGAGGCCGTGGTGCTGGCGGTCGTAGTTGAGGTCCAGGCGCTCAACCCGGAAGGCGTCGTCGGTGACGTTGCACAGTTCGCGGAATTTCGCCTCGGACAGCACCGGAGAATCCGCGACCAGTCGGTGGGCGTGTTCCGGGGTTTCCTCGAACAGCCCCTGTTCGCGGCCGAAGCAGGTCTCCAGCGACATCACGATGCTCTCGCGCAGCGGGTCGATCGCCGGGTTGGTGACCTGGGCGAACTGCTGGCGGAAGTAGTCGTACAGCGAACGGGTCTGCTGCGACAGCACGGCGAACGGGGTGTCGTCGCCCATCGAGCCGACGGCCTCCTGGCCGGCTTCGGCCAGCACGCGCAGGACCTGGTCCCGTTCCTCGAAGGTGACGTCGAACAGCTTTTCGTAGGTCTCCAGGCGGTCGGCAGGCATCGGCTCGCCGGAAAACAGCTGGTTGTCGTCCAGCTGGCTTTTCAGGTGGTGCACCTGCGCGCGCAGCCACTGGCGATAGGGCTGACGCTTGCGGTTGATCCGGTCGATGTCCTCGGGCTGCAGCAGATCGCCGGTTTCGGTATCCACGGCGAGCATCTGTCCGGGCTTCAGGCGGCCCTTGGCGACCACGTCCTCGGGGGCGTAGTCGTACACGCCGATCTCCGAGGCCAGGGTGATGTGACGATCCTTCGTGATCACGTAACGCGCCGGGCGCAGGCCGTTGCGGTCCAGGGTGCAACCGGCGTAGCGGCCGTCGGTCAGGACGATGCCGGCCGGGCCGTCCCAGGGCTCCATGTGCATGGAGTTGTACTCGTAGAACGCGCGCAGATCCGGATCCATGTGCGCGACGTTCTGCCACGCCGGCGGGACCAGGAGGCGCATCGCACGGAACAGGTCCATGCCGCCGGCCAGCAGGACCTCGAGCATGTTGTCGAGGCTCTGCGAATCGGAACCTTCCAGGTTCACCAGCGGTTCCAGCTCGGACAGTTCCGGCAGCAGTTCATTGGCGAACTTGTGCTGGCGCGCGACCGCCCAGTTGCGGTTGCCCTGCACGGTGTTGATCTCGCCGTTGTGGGCGAGGAAGCGGAACGGCTGGGCCAGGCCCCACTGCGGCCAGGTGTTGGTGGAGAAGCGCTGGTGGAACACGCAGATCGCGGTTTCCAGCTCCGGGCGCTGCAGGTCGGGGTAGAACACCGGCAGGTTGGCCGGCATCACCAGACCCTTGTACGACAGTACCCGCGCCGACAGGCTCGGCACGTAGAACACCGGGTCCGAAGCCATCGCCATCTCGGCGCGCCGCCGCGCGACGTACAGGGCGCGTTCGAAGGCGTCGCCGTCCATCTCCGCCGGGGCGTTGACGAACAGCTGGAGGACGTGCGGCCGGGTGCGCAGGGCTTCCGCCCCGCAGGCGTCGGGATCGACCGGAACTTCGCGCCAGCCGGCCAGGGTCAGGCCGCCGCGGTCGAGGGCGTCTTCCACCGCGGCGCGGGTCTCGGCGATGGCCTCGGGGTTGATGAACACCAGGCCGGCGGCGAAGCGTTCGGCCAGCGCGATGCCGGCTTCATCCGCGAGCTGGCGCAGGAACGGTTCGGGGGTCCGCATCAGCAGGCCGCAGCCGTCGCCGGTCTTGCCGTCGGCGGCGATCGCGCCGCGATGCGTCAGCCGTTCGAGAGCCCGTATTGCAGTTTCCAGTACCCAGTGGCTGGCCTGCCCGTCCATGTGTGCGATGAGGCCGAATCCGCAATTGTCGCGTTCGAATTCGGGGCGATGGAGGGTGCCGGTCAGTCGGGTCTGCTGCATCGATAGGCCTCCGGTCGTGGTGCGTATGCACCAGGCTGGAAAAAGGGGCGCAGGAATATACCGGAATGATCGTGTTCCGGCAAACCGGAGGGGTGCAATTACACGCGCAGGTGGCGTGGACAGCCCTGCCCCGGGACCGGTGTCAGCGGCGGGCCGCCTCCTGGACCGAACCCATTGAGCGGATCCAGGTGCCGGCGTCCCGCGCGCTGTCCGGCAGCTCGGCAGCCGCCTGTTCCGCAGCGTCCCGGTCGGGGAAGGCGCCGGCGAGGATGACGACGTAGTCGTTCCCGCCCGTGCGGGTGGGGATGTAGCGGATGCCGCCGAGATTGTGGCGCTCCGCGTATTCGCGCGCGGTGTCCATGTCCGGCGCGGCCACCAGCTGGATGGTCATGCGCGAGGCATCCTGACCCTCGAGCCATTCCAGGTCGCCCTGCAGGCGCTCGTCGTCGCCCTCGGCGTCGGCCAGGGCTTCGGTGGTGTGATCGGCCGGCTCGGGCTCGGGCTCCGGTTCGGGCTCCGGTTCGGGTTCCGGTTCGGGTTCCGGTTCGGGTTCCGGGGCCGGTTCTTCCGGCATCTCCGCCGGTTCGTCGGTGGCTGGCGGGGGCAGGATGGGCTCCGGTTCCAGCCGGGCGATCTCCGGTGACGGCTCTTCCGCTTCGAGGGGCGGGTCGGTGGCCGCGTCCCGCTCGTCCGGGCGTTCCGGCAGGGGCAGTTCCACCCGTTCCTCGTGTTCCGGGGCATGCTCGGGCGAGCCGCTCAGCAGCTGCCACAGCAGCGGGGCGGCGATCCCGAAGGCCACGGTGGCGGCTACGGCGGGAACGAACCAGCGCTGGTTCCAGAATGGTTGTGCTTCTGCCGGCGCGAGGGGCGGGTCCTCCCCCGTCGTTTCGGCGGCGGCGTCCGGGGTATCGCGCTCGCCGCGCAGGGCGAAGGCGGCCGGGGTGAAATCGTCGCCGTCGCGGCTGGCACGGAGGCTTTCTCCGGGATCGGGGGCGGGCCCGGGTTCGGTTCCCGACCGCGCCGTCCCGGATGCCGCAACTTCCTGTTTGTCGCCGGCGTCGGCGGCATCGGTGGCGGCTGCTTCTCCGGCGGACATGCCTGCAGGGGCCGCAGCCGTGCCCGGTGCCGGGCGGCATTTCGCTTCCAGCAGGATCCGCGCCTCGCGGTTGAGGGCGCCCGGCAGCCCCTGGCTGTCGGTCTGCAGGCGCTGCACGGCCTCGCGCGGGATCAGAGTATCCGGATCTTCGGCGCCGGCGGCCAGCAGGCGATGACGCAGGTAGGCGGCGGTTTGTTCGAGGTTGAACGCGCGCAGGCTCAGGCGGGTCAGCTGGTCCTCGTCACCCGGGTCCGGCAGGTACAGGCGGCGGCGCAGGAGTCCCGCGCCGCCGACCAGTACGATGCGCGGTGCGCGACCATGCTGCTCGAGGATCTCCGAGCGCATGCGCAGCAGGTTGTTGACGATGTCGGTGCCCACCAGGTGGGCGTCGTCCATCGCGATCACCGGTACGAATCCGTCGACGACCCGCTGGGCGAGCAGTTCGGTCAGCGAGCGATCGGGGTCATCCGCGTTCTGCGAGCGCAGGTAGTTGCGGATGGTCAGGTCCACCGACTCGAAATGGGTGTTGATGCGTGCCTTGAAGGCGATGAGATCGTAGCCCTCGGGCAGCATGCCGAGCAGGCGCATCAGCTGCAGGCTGCGGCCGGAGCCGTTGTCGCCGGTCAGCAGAACCACGGCACCGGGGTGCTCCAGTGCCTGTCGTGCGGATTCCAGGACACCGTCCAGCAGCGGATCGGTGTACAGGAAGTCCGCGTCGGGCACCTCCGCGAACGGGTCGGTGCGCAGGCCCAGCTGTTCCAGGCATTGGTCGCGGAGTGCCATGGCGGTCAGGTCAGGGTGCCGAGGTCGAACAGGCGGTGATGTTCGCGGATGGCGTGGCGGTCGGTCATGCCGGCGATGTAGTCGGCGATGGCGCGCTGCTGTCCGTGCGGATCATCTTCGCTCAGGGCGCGGGCGTGCCGCTGGTAGTGTTCCGGCATCAGGCGCGGGTCGCGGTCGAAGGCGGCGAACAGGTCGAGGATGATCTGGCGCGCCTTGTGCATTACGCCATGGACCTGGTGATGCCGGTAGAGGTTTTCCCGCAGGAAGGTCTTGAGCATGCGGTTGCGCTCGGCCATCTCCGGGCTGAAGCGGATCAGCGGGCCGCTCTCCGCGCGCACGGCGTCGATCGACTCCGGACTGCTGCTCTCGATCGCCTGGCGGCTGGTGGTGACCAGGTCCTGGACCAGGGTGTCGATCATGCGCCGCACGGTTTCGTGCTGTACGCGGCGGGCCTCCAGCTTCGGGTAGCGCGCGCGCACCGCGTCGAGGCAGTCGCGGAACAGCGGGACTTCCACCAGCTGGTCCAGCTGCAGCAGGCCGGCGCGCAGGCCGTCGTCGACATCGTGATTGTTGTAGGCGATCTCGTCGGCGACGTTGGCCAGCTGGGCCTCCAGCGATGGCTGGCCGCGCTGCAGAAAGCGCACGCCCACCTCGCCGAGGATGCGGGCGTCTTCCGGCGAGCAGTGCTTGAGGATGCCCTCGCGGGTCTCGAAGGTCAGGTTGAGGCCGTCGAAGTCGGCGTAATGCGCCTCGAGGTGGTCCACGATCCGCAGCGACTGCAGGTTGTGTTCAAAGCCGCCATGTTCGCGCATGCAGTCGTTCAGGGCGTGCTGCCCGGTGTGGCCGAACGGGGTGTGGCCCAGGTCATGGGCCAGCGCGACCGCCTCGGTGAGGTCTTCGTTGAGGCCCAGGGCGCGGGCGACGGAGCGCCCGATCTGCGCGACCTCCAGCGAATGCGTGAGGCGGTTGCGGAACAGGTCGCCCTCGTGGCTGATGAACACCTGGGTCTTGTACTCGAGACGGCGAAAGGCGCTGGAATGCACGATCCGGTCGCGGTCGCGCTGGAACTCGCTGCGGTGGCGCGGGGCGTCTTCCGGATGCCGGCGGCCGCGTGTCCGCTCCGGGGCGGCCGCCCACGGGGCGAGGCCGACGCCGTTGGGGGTGCGGGCGATCGAGGCGGTCTCAGGCGGCACGGGCGGTCTCGTCGAGGGTGTGTTGCAGCGCGTGGTCGTCGAACTCGGCGGTCAGCTCGGCGGCGCCCAGCCCGCGCAGCAGCACCAGCCGCAGGCGCCCTTCGCTGACCTTCTTGTCGATCCCCATCAGTTCGCGGAAGCGGGCGGCATCCAGTTCCTCCGGCGGGTGGGTGTCGAGGCCGGCGCGGTGGATCAGGGCCTCGGCGCGCGCGGCGTCGGCCGGCGCCAGCCAGCCCATGCGCGCGGACATCCGGGCGGCCATGGCCATGCCGGTGCCTACCGCCTCGCCGTGCAGCCAGGCGCCATAGCCCATGCCGGTTTCAATGGCGTGGCCGAAGGTGTGGCCGAGGTTGAGCAGGGCGCGGCGGCCGGATTCGCGTTCGTCCGCGGCGACCACTTCGGCCTTGCAGGCACAGGAGCGGCGGATGGCGTGGGCCAGCGCCTCGGGTTCCAGGGCGAGCAGGCGGTCGAGGTGTTCCTCCAGCCAGGCGAAGAAATCCGCGTCCTGCATCAGGCCGTACTTGATGACTTCGGCGAGACCGGCGCGCAGCTCGCGGGTCGGCAGGCTCTGCAGGCTGTCGGTGTCGATGACCACCGCGCGCGGCTGGTGGAAGGACCCGATCATGTTCTTGCCCAGCGGGTGGTTGACCCCGGTCTTGCCGCCCACGGAGGAGTCGACCTGCGCGAGCAGGGTGGTCGGGACCTGAACGAAGTCGATTCCGCGCTGGTAGATCGCGGCGGCAAAACCGGCGATGTCGCCCACCACGCCACCCCCCAGTGCGACGATACGGCTGCCGCGGTCAAAGCGGGCCTCCAGCAGCCGGGTCAGGATCTGTTCCACCGTCGCCAGGGTCTTGTGCGATTCGCCGTCGGGCAGCTCGATCCACAGGGGCTCGCCGCGCACACCGGCCGCGGCCAGGCTGGCGTGCAGGCGCTCGCCATACAGCGGACCCACGGTACTGTTGGTGACGACCGCGACGCGCCGCCCCTCCAGCACCGGAGCGAAATGCTCGGCCCGCGCGGCCTCGCCGGGGCCGATGTGGATCGGGTAGCTGCGTTCGCCCAGTTCGACGTTCAAGGTTTCCATGGGGGTCATCATAGCGTGCACGTCGCGTGCTCGTAAGTCAGGCCCGTGAACCTGTGCGTCTCGGGAAACGCGGATCCATGTGCACGTTCGCGTTGGTGCCCCGGGTTTTCCGAGACAAGGCGCGTCGTGCAGCGGGTAGTGGTTCTACCCGCAAGCGGCGCAACGCCGGATCGGGGAACCCGGGGCACCAACCCGAAGGGGCTCGTCCGCTTTTGCGCGCGCACGGCGTTGCGGCTCCCTTGTGCAGAATGACTGCACGGCGGTCACCGCGCCTTGTTCGCACGCAAAAGCGACTCGAGCGCGAACGTGCACATGGATCCGCGTTTCCCGAGTCACGGGCTTTTCCAAAGGGGCTGTCCTGGATTATCATGCTCCGTTCTGCATGGCGGGCGTGTGCGCCGGCCATGGCTTAACGTACACCGTTTCGTCGAAACCAATGCTGTAACCGGAGATTGTATGCCGCACGTTCGAGTCCGCGAAAACGAACCCTTCGAGGTTGCCCTGCGCCGTTTCAAGCGCACCTGTGAAAAGGCCGGCGTGGTGGCCGAAGTCCGCCGCCGCGAGTACTACGAGAAGCCCACGGCCGAGCGCAAGCGCAAGGCGGCCGCCGCGGTGAAGCGGCAGCTGAAGAAGAATTCGCGCGACATGACCCGTCGGCCGCGGCTGTACTGAACCCCGCGGAGCCCCGGCCCGACCGGGCCCGTGGCTTGCGCATGAATCCTTGCGAGGAGGGATGCCGAATGTCGCTGAAGGCCCGGTTGCAGGATGACGTGAAACAGGCCATGCGGGCCCGGGAACGGGACCGCCTGGCGATCCTGCGTCAGATTCAGGCGGAAATCTCCCAGTTCGAAGTCGACGAGCGCCGCGACGCGGACGACGACGCCGTGCTCGCGATCCTCAACCGCATGCTCAAGCAGCGGCGCGATTCCATCGAGCAGTACCGTCAGGGCGGGCGCGACGATCTCGCCGACCGTGAGGCCGCAGAGATTGCCGTGGTGGAGGCCTACATGCCCGAGCCGCTCGACGACGCCGCGCTGGATGCGGTGATTGCCGAGGTCATCGCCGAGACCGGGGCCGAGGGCCCGGGTGACATGGGCCGGGTGATGGGCGTACTCAAGCCGCGGGTCTTCGGGCGTGCCGACATGGGTGCCGTCAGCGGCAAGGTCCGCGCAGCACTGGGGAAATCTTGACCCCGGACGGGCCCGTGTCAAATGTAGTCCTCGTATGACCTGCCGCGCCGGTGCCGGGCCCCCTCCGGCCGTTGTGGCCCCGACCCCGTTTCGTTGGAGCGACTGACCCATGGCGACCAATCCGATGCAGTTCCTGGACCTCCCGCGCCAGGATCCCCAGAAGACCCCCGCGGAAATCCGCATCCACGAGTTCGGCGAGATCATCGGCCAGTTCGATCCCGCCACCGCCGGCCAGCAGGCCGGCCGCTGCCTGGCCTGCGGCAATCCCTATTGTGAGTGGAAGTGCCCGGTCCACAACTTCATCCCCAACTGGCTGAAGCTGGTCGAGGAAGGCAATCTGTTTGCCGCCGCCGAGATGTCGCACAAGACCAACTCCCTGCCGGAGGTCTGTGGCCGGGTGTGCCCGCAGGACCGCCTGTGCGAGGGTGCCTGCACCCTGAATGACGGCTTCGGCGCGGTCACCATCGGTTCGGTGGAGAAATACATCACCGACGAGGCGCTGAAGGCCGGCTGGCGGCCCGATCTGTCGGATGTGGTGCCGACCGGCAAGCGGGTCGCGGTGATCGGCGCCGGGCCGGCCGGTCTCGGTTGTGCCGACATCCTCGCGCGCAACGGTGTCGAGGCGGTGGTCTATGACCGTTACCCCGAGATCGGCGGGTTGCTGACCTTCGGGATCCCCCCGTTCAAGCTAGAAAAGAACGTGATCCGCACCCGTCGGGAACTGCTCGAGGGCATGGGCGTGGAGTTTCGCCTGAATACCGAGATCGGCCGCGACGTGGAGTTCCAGGCGCTGCTGGACGAATACGACGCGGTCTTCCTCGGCATGGGGACCTACAACGCGATGCAGGGCGGCTTTCCCGGCGAGGATCTGCCCGGGGTCTATCCGGCCCTGCCGTTCCTGGTGTCCAACATCCGCGAAGTGATGGGCTGGGAGCACGACGAGAACGGTTTCGTCGACATGGCCGGGCAGCAGGTCGTGGTCCTCGGCGGCGGCGACACCGCAATGGACTGCAACCGCACCTCCATTCGCCAGGGCGCCACCTCGGTGACCTGTGCCTACCGCCGTGACGAAGAGAACATGCCGGGCTCGCGCAAGGAGGTCGTGCATGCGCGCGAGGAAGGCGTGCACTTCGAGTTCAACGTGCAACCGCTCGAGATCGTGGGCGACGACAAGGTCGAGGGTGTGAAGGTCGTGCGCACCCGGATGGGTGCACCGGACGAGCGTGGCCGGCGGCGTCCCGAGCCGGTGCCGGGTTCCGAGTACGTGATCCCCGCCGACCGCGTGCTGGTGGCTTTCGGCTTCCGTCCGTCACCGTCCGACTGGTTCGGCGAACACGGCATCGACATCGACGAGGGCGGCCGCGTCCGTGCGCCGGAGTCCGGCCGGCATGCCTTCCAGACCGCCAACGAGAAGGTTTTTGCCGGCGGCGACATGGTCCGCGGCTCCGACCTGGTGGTCACCGCCGTCTTCGAGGGCCGCCAGGCCGCCGAAGGCATTCTTGAATACCTCGGCGTCTGAGGACTGCATGGCCCAGCAACTCGAAAACAACCGCCTCCTGCGGGCACTGGCCCGCGAACCGGTGGACCGCCCGCCCGTCTGGATCATGCGTCAGGCCGGTCGCTATCTGCCGGAGTACCGCGAGACACGGGCGCAGGCCGGCAGCTTCATGAGCCTGTGCCAGAACCCGGAGCTGGCCTGCGAAGTCACCATGCAGCCGCTGCGGCGTTTTCCTCTGGATGCCGCCATCCTGTTTTCGGACATCCTCACCATCCCCGATGCCATGGGGCTGGGTCTGTACTTCGAGACCGGTGAGGGACCGAAATTCCGCGATCCGGTGCGCAGCCCGGAAGCCATCGAGCGGCTGCCGGTCCCCGACCCGGAGGATTCGCTGGGCTATGTGACCGATGCGGTGCGTCTGATCCGGCGCGAACTCAACGGCCAGGTACCGCTGATCGGATTCGCCGGCAGCCCCTGGACCCTCGCCACCTACATGGTGGAGGGTGGCAGCTCGCGCGATTTCGCCGAGACCAAGCGCCTGCTGTATGGCGATCCGCAGGCCATGCATGCGCTGCTGCAGAAGGTGGCCGATGCGGTCACCGAATACCTGAATGCGCAGATCCGCGCCGGGGCTCAGGCGGTCATGGTCTTCGATACCTGGGGCGGTGCGCTGACACCGCGCAGCTACCGCGAATTCTCGCTGGCGTACATGCAGCGTATCGTCGACGGCCTGATCCGCGAGAACGAAGGCCGTCGCGTCCCGGTGACCCTGTTCACCAAGGGCGGCGGGGCCTGGCTGGAGGCGCAGGCCGACACCGGCGCGGATGGCCTGGGCCTGGACTGGACGATCGAGATCGGCGAGGCCGCGCAGCGCGTCGGCGACCGTGTCGGTCTGCAGGGCAATCTCGATCCCAGCGTGCTGTATGCCCCGGAAGCCGTGGTGCGCGAGGAGACCCGGCGTGTTCTTGACGGCTTCGGCCGCGACACTGGCCACGTCTTCAACCTCGGGCACGGCGTGCACCCGGCGATCGATCCGGATCGCGTGGCGGCGATGGTCGATACGGTGGTCAATTACCGTCGCGTTGACTGAGCCGGGAACGCACCGAATCACCCCTCCCGCTTCGGAAGGGGTGCGGGCGCCTCAGAGGCGTTCCGCCTCGCGGCCCTCCGTCAGGAGGCGTTCCACTTCTCCGGCCCCGGCCCGGGCCATGGGTTTGCCGTCCACCGGCGAGGGCGGTGCCTGGCGGATCCCGTCCAGCGGAAAGATCGTCAGTTCGACCTCGGTGTCGTCCGGTCCGCGGAAGGCGATGAAGGGCACGCGCTGCTCACGGCCCTGCCGGCTGCGGTAGCGGCGCTCGCCGGTTTCGCAGTGGATACCGCGGTCGGCCAGGTCGATCAGCACCTCTTCCACGGTCTCGGCGAATCCGTGCAGATTGATCACCGGGAAGCGTTCGATCATCCCCGTGAGCAGCGGTCCGACCAGGCGCGGCTTCAGATGCGACAGGCGCTGCATCACCTGCAGTGCCGCCGCAAGGCGGTCGCGATACGCCTGGCGGCTCTCGTCGGTCGCGAACAGCCGGCTGCGTTCCAGTGCGGCATCCTGGATTTCGATGTTGGCCGGCATGTCGTGGCGTGCGTCCACACCCAGGTGTTCCGCGGCCTTGCGCTTGGCCAGGCCGAAATCGCGGATGCCCTCGTCGAGCAGGATTCGCCCGGCTTCCTGGGCGAGTTCATGACGCAGTCGGGAGCCGTTGCTGCTCATCGTCAAAATACCGATTCGGGTTGCTGGTCGCGACCGTTGCGGTTGTCCCCCGGAATGCTGCGCGAACGCTCGGGAATTTGCTGCGGGAGCAGCCATTCGGTGGTTGCGCGGCTGTCACCGGCGTCGGGGGCGCGCCCGCCGTCGGGCAGGATGCCCACGCGTACCAGGTCGTCCGGCCGTTCCGGAAGGCTTTCTTCGGTGTCCGCCAGGGCGCTCCCCATGAAGCGGGTCCATATTGGCAGGGCAGCCCGCCCTCCGCTCTCGCGGCGGCCGAGCTCCCGGTTGTCGTCGAACCCGATCCACGACGTCGCCACCAGTTCGCCGTTGAATCCGGCGAACCATGCGTCGCGATAGTCGTTGGTGGTGCCGGTCTTTCCCGCCAGATCGGAACGGCCCAGTTCCTGCGCCCGCCGTCCGGTGCCGGCGTCCACTACGTGTTTCAGCATGCGGCTCATCTGCCAGGCGACGCCGGGCTCCAGGACCGGCACCGGGTCGCGTTGCTGCAGGACCGTCTCGCCGGTGGACAGCGTCAGGTCCTGCCCGGGCGGGTTGTCGCAGGGCGGCGCGCAGCTGCGGGATGCGGGTGCCTGATAGAGCAGCTCGCCATCCACGGTTTCGATCCGCGAGAGGATCCAGGGGCTGTGCAGTCGCCCGCCGCTGGCGAACACGCCGTAGGCCGTGTTGAGCTGCAGAGGCGTGAGTGAACCGGTGCCCAGCACCATGGAGAGGTTGCGCGGCTGGCGCTCCGGGTCCAGCCCGAAACGTCCCAGCTGATCGTGCACGTTCTCAACGCCGATCGTGTCGAGCAGACGGATCGAGGCGAGATTGCGCGAATGCGCCAGCGCGCTCTGCATCGGCGTGTCGCCCTGGAACTGGCGCGAATAGTTCTGCGGGCGCCATTCCGCCCCCAGGGCCGGGTCATCAAACACCATCGGGGCATCCACCAGCGTGCTGCGTGGCCGGTAGCCCTCGCGCAGCGCCAGGGCATACACCAGCGGCTTGAAGGCCGAGCCGGGCTGGCGTTGTGCCTGGACGGCCCGGTTGTAATGGTTGTCGAAAAAGTCGAAGCCGCCGGCCAGGGCCAGAATGGCGCCGTCGTCGGGGGACTGGGCGATCAGCGAGCCGGTGACTTCGGGTTTCTGTGCCAGTCGCCACCCGGTCTCTTCATGCGCCCGGATCCGTATGACGTCCCCTCGCCGGAGGTCCGGTGAATCCGCCCACGCCAGACCCTCGGCGGTCAGTTCGATCTCCCCGATGCGGCCGCCGTCGACCCGCAGGGTCCCGTCGTCGCCGGTCTCCAGCACCGCGGCGGGATAGAGGAGGCGTCCGTGAATGCCCAGGTTTCTCAGTGCCCGTTCGCGGGCGTCGGCGGAGGCCATCTGGTCGTCGGACAGCCGCGCTTCCGGACCCCGAAAACCGTGACGTTCGTCATATTCCAGGAGTCCCGCGCGCAATGCCTGGTTGGCGGCCTCCTGATAGTCGGGGTCGATCGTCGTGTACACCTGCAGACCACGCCGATAAGCGTCCTCTCCCCACAGGTTGACGACGATGCGGCGGGCATCCTCCGCCACCCAGTGAGCGTCGATCTCGGTCTGTGCAGTGTGCCGTTCCGACGCGACCGGCCGCTCCACGGCCGCTGCGTGCTCCTCGGCGGAGATGGCGCCGGTGTTCAGCATCCGGCCGAGGACGTAGTCGCGGCGGATGCGTGCACGTTCCGGGCTGGTCACCGGGTTGGTGGTGGACGGGGCCTTGGGCAGGGCTGCCAGGATGGCGATCTCGTCGAGTTCCAGCTCGTCCAGCGAGCGGCCGAAATACACGCGCGATGCCGCTTCCACGCCGTAGGCGCGCTGCCCGAGGTAGATCTTGTTCAGATACAGCTCCAGGATCTCGTCCTTGCCGAGTTCCTGTTCCAGCCGGATGGCCAGGAAGATCTCGCGCAGCTTGCGCTCGTAGGTGCGGTCCCGGGTCAGGAAGATGTTGCGGGCAAGCTGCATGGTGATGGTGCTGCCCCCCTGGGTCCGTTCCCCGGTGCTCACCAGATTGACTGCGGCGCGCGCCAGACCGAAGACGTCGATGCCCGGGTGGCGGAAGAACCGCTCGTCCTCGGCGGCCAGAAACGCCTGGATCACGGGCTCGGGAACATCCTCGATCTCCACCGGAATGCGCCTTTCTTCCGCGAACTCCCCCATCAGGCTGCCATCCGCCGCCCGGATCTGCAGCGGCGTCTGCAACCGCACCTCGCGTACGGCTTCCGGTTCGGGTAGTGTCGGGGCGTAATAGGCGTACAGCCCGAGCAGCGCCGCCGAGCCGGCGATCACGAGGGTCAGGGTTATGGCCGCCAGAGCGGTGACAAACTTCACAATCCGGTGCATGACTCTAAATTTTGTGGGGAGAAGGTGAGGGATCGCCTTCAGAGCGATTTGCAACCCCGAAAACGTCATGTATATTAATCGTTGCTAGCATTCGAGATTGTAACGCTACCAGCTGCAATCATCGGGGTATACAGGGGGATGTGTGCTGAATCTCGGAAAATCCAGGCCCGCACTGCTGGGCGTTGATGTCAGTTCGGCGGCCGTCAAGGTCCTCGAGCTTGGTCGACACGGAAAGGGATATCGGGTCGAGGCATTCGCCGTCGAGCCGCTGCCGGACGGTGTCATGGTCGACAAGGTCTGCCAGGACACCGAAGCGGTTGGTGCAGCGCTTGGACGTGCAGTCAAGCGCTCCGGTTCCCGTCTCAAACAATGCGCGATGGCCGTACCGTCCTCGGCCGTCATCACCAAGACCATCCAGCTGTCTGCCAGCCTCAGCGAATCGGAGCTGGAAGGGCAGGTGTTCGTCGAGGCCGACCAGTACATTCCGTACACCCTGGAAGAGGTCAATCTCGACTTCCAGGTGCTGGGGCCCAACGCAAAGAACCCGCAGATGCAGGATGTCCTCGTCGTTGCCTCGCGGCGCGAGAACGTGGAATCGCGCATCGCCATTGCCGAGGCGGCGAAGCTCTCGGTGGAGCTGGTCGACGTCGAGGCCTATGCCATCGAACATGCCTCCGAACGCCTGATGGAGCATATACCCGACCGGGAGAACAAGCCGATGGTGGCCATCGTGGACGTCGGCTCGTCGGTGACGGCGGTCTATGTCGTGTCGCAGTCCGAGGGAGTCGTGTACACGCGCGAGCAGAATTTCGGCGGCCGGATGCTCACCGAAGAGATCATGCGGCGCTACAACATGAGTTACCAGGAAGCCGGTTCGGCGAAGATGAGCGGTGATCTCCCCGCAGATTACGTCAGCGAGGTCCTGGAGCCTTTCAAGCAGACGATGATGGATCAGATCCAGCGGTTGCTGCAGTACTTCTATGTGACGCGACCCCAGGACACCATCGATCACGTGCTGCTCGGCGGCGGTTGTGCGGCCATTCCGGGAGTCGACGAGATGCTGGAGGAAACCACCTCCACGCCGGTTTCCGTGGCCAACCCGTTCCGTGGAATGGCGCTGTCCCGCCGCATCAATCAGCAGCGATTCACCAATGATGCGCCGGCCCTGCTGACGGCCTGCGGCCTGGCACTGCGGGGGCAAACATCATGATTTCTGTCAATCTGCTTCCCTGGCGCGAACGTGCCCGCGAGCAACGGCGCAAGCAATTCTTCGTCTCGGCCGGCGTGGCGGCTGCGGTGGGTGTGGTCCTGGCGTTCGGTGGTTACACCTACATGGAATCCCTGATCGACCATCAGGAAGACCGCAATCAGGTGCTCGAAGAAGAGATCCGCGAACTCGACCGCAAGATCGCCGAGATCGAGGAACTCGAAGAGAAACGCGAGGACCTCGTCGCGCGGATGGACGTCATCCAGACCCTGCAGGCGCAGCGCCCGGAGGCCGTCCACCTGTTCGACCAGATGGTGGTGACCCTGCCGGACGGCACCTACGTCAACGAGATCACTCAGGACGGATCGCGTATTCAGATTCGCGGCCTGTCGGAATCCAACACCCGCATCTCCGCGATGATGCGCAATCTGGATGACTCCCCGTGGCTGGGCAGCTCCAACCTGCAGATCATCGAAACCCGCGAGGAAGGCCGTATCCAGGTGAGGGATTTCCGCCTCGACGCACGGCAGACCCGGCCGGACAATGGCGAGTAGGGAGACTGCCCAATGGACCTGAAGAACCTCAACGAGATCGATTTCAACAACATTGGCGAGGCACCCTGGATCGTCAAGGGGGTGATCCTCCTGGTGATCATCGCCGTGATTCTGGGCCTCACCTACTATTTCGTGATCGACGACCAGCTCAGCGAACTTGAACGGGCGGAGCGCGAGGAGCAGCAGCTGCGTGACGAGTTCGAGGAGAAGCAGCAGCGTGCGGCCAACCTCGACGATTACCGCGAACAGCTCGCGGAAATGGAAGACATGTTCGTGGAGCTGCTGGAGCTGTTGCCGACCAGCGCGGAGATCCCCAGCCTGCTGGTGGATGTGTCGCAGACAGCGCTGCAGACCGGTCTGGAAATCGAGCTGTTCGAGCCGCGTTCCCATCGCGAACGGGATTTCTATGCCGAGGTGCCGATCCGGCTGCGGCTGCGGGGCGACTACGAGGAACTGGCCGAATTCGTCAGCGGCGTCTCCTCGATGCCCCGCGTGGTCACCATGCACGACATGCGCATCCGACGCGCGGGTGACTCGGACTTTGATCTGGTCATGAACGCCGAGGCGCGAACCTACCGCTATCTGGAGGACAACTGATGAGTCGGATCTCCGTCAGCCCCCGGGTACGGATCCTGGCGGTCGCCGTGCTGGGCGCGGGCCTGCTGGGTGGCTGCGCCCAGGACAAGAGTGACCTGCACAACTATATCGCCGAGGTCCACGAACGGCCGGGTTCGAGCATCGAACCGATCCCGACGCTCGAGCCCCACGAGCCCTACCTGTATCCGGGACATACCCGTTCACCGTTTGACTCCAGCGTGATCGAGCAACCTCAGATCGCGGAGGACGAGGGCGAGCCGGGCGATGCCGAAATCGACCCGGACCGGCCGCGGGAATACCTGGAAAGCTACCCGCTGGATTCGCTGTCCATGGTCGGCACCCTGGAACGCGACAACATGCGCTATGCCCTGGTACGGACTCCGGACCGCTCGGTGCAGCAGGTCACGGTAGGCAACTGGATGGGTCAGAACCACGGCCAGATCGTCGAAATCACGCCCACCCGCATCGAGCTGGTGGAAGTGGTTCCGGACGCCTTCGGCGGGCACATTGAGCGCGATAATTCCATCGCCTTGCAGCGGGCCGAAGATCGGTAGGATCCCGGGAGAGACAAACATGGAAATGACATATCGGCACAATGCCGGCAACAGCAACAGGGGGCTGAACATGGGATCTTCCATGCGCGCACTGGCGGGCTCCGCGATGGCGGGCCTGCTGTTCATGGCGTCCCAGGGCGTTTCCGCCCAGGAACTGGAGGATATCCGGGCGGCCAGTATTGGCGGTGATCGGGTACAGGTAAACCTGCAGTTTTCGGATACCCCGCCCGAGGACATCCGCGCCTTCGCGATTGATTCGCCGCCGCGGATCGCCTTCGACCTGCCGGATGCCGGCAGCGTGATGAGCGACCGTCGCAAGGAATTCAACGTGGGGCCCCTGCTGGAGGCCACCGCGGTGGAATCGGGCGATCGTACCCGGGTGGTGCTCGGACTGACGCAGCCCTCCGAGTATCAGACGCGGGTGGATGGCAACAACTTCATCGTGACCCTCGGGCGCGGCGTGACCGAAGCCGACGCGCAGGACGAGGCCGTGGCCGAGCGCGTCGGCGAACCCGAGCCGCGGACGACCCGTTCCGCGCGTCCGGTTGAACTCACCGACATCGATTTCCGTCGTGGCGACCAGGGCGAGGGGCGTGTCGAGGTGGGGCTGTCACGCAGTGGTGGTGCCATCGATGTGCGTGAACAGGCCGGCCGTATCGAAATCCAGTTCGACCGGGCTGCCATCGACGAGTCGATGGAGCGGCGGCTGAACGTGGTCGACTTCGCCACCCCGGTGCAAACCATCGACACGGTCGCCGAGGGCGACCGGGTCCGCATGGAAGTGGCCACCGAGGGAGAGTACGAGGTCGTCTCCTACCAGAGCGACCGGCAGTACGTGCTGGAGGTGGCGCCGATCACCGAGGCGGAGCGTCAGGCGCGGGAAGAGGAAGAGCGCGAGTTTACCGGCGAGCGCCTGTCCCTGAACTTCCAGGACATCGAGGTCCGCTCGGTCCTGCAGCTGCTGGCCGACTTTACCGACCTGAACATCGTCGTCAGCGACGACGTGGACGGCAACATCACCCTGCGGCTGAACAACGTGCCCTGGGATCAGGCGCTGGATATCATCATGCAGTCCCGCGGGCTGGACAAGCGCATGGAGGGCAACGTGCTGTTCGTGGGGCCGGCGGAGCAGATCGCCGCCCGTGAGCGGCAGCGGATGGAGGCCGAACGCGACCGTCAGGAACTGGAACCGCTGCGCACCGAGTTCGTGCAGATCAATTTCGCGCAGGCGGGCCAGATCGCCGAGCTGATCCGGGGCGAGGAAGACCGCTTCCTCTCCGAACGCGGCAGCATGACGGTCGACAGCCGGACCAACACGCTGCTGGTCCAGGATACCCAGCGCCGGATCGAGGATATCCGCGAACTGGTGCGGAACCTGGACGTGCAGGTGCAGCAGGTGCTGGTGGAGACCCGCATCGTGATCGCGGAAGACAGCTTCAATCGCGATCTCGGGGCGCGTTTCGGGGTGACCGGCACGCGGACTCGCGGTGATACCTCGGCGGCCGGTACGGGCTCGCTTACGGGCGCAGATCAGGCGCGAGGCGGCAGCCCGGACGACGCGGCTCTGGCCAATCGCCTCGGCTCTTCCCTCCCGGCCGACGCGGCCAACGCGGGCGAGTTCGGGTTCAGTATCCTGCGTCGTGGTCTGCTGCTGGACCTGGAGCTGTCGGCGCTGCAGGCCGAGGGTCGCGGCGAGATTATCTCCTCGCCGCGAGTGGTGACCACCAATGGTCAGCCGGCCGTGATCGAACAGGGCCAGGACATCCCGATCATCGTGCAGGACGAGGCGGGCAACCCCAATACCGAGCTGGTCGAAGCCTACCTCTCCACCGAGGTGACGCCGCAGATCACGCCGAACGGCAACGTGATCATGGACATCCGCGTGACCAAGGATGAACCGGGCGACGTGGTCTTCGACGACGTCACCATCAACCGCCGCGCCGTGGAGACCCAGGTGTTCGTGGGCGACGGTGAAACGGTGGTCCTGGGTGGCGTCTACGAAATCGACAGCAGCGAACAGGTCCGCGAAGTCCCGTTCCTGGCGGACATCCCGTTCCTCGGCAACTTCTTCCGTAACCGGGCGAGTTCCGAGCAGAAGGCGGAGCTGCTGATCTTCGTCACGCCACGCGTGCTGGACTGAACCCGCCCGGGCCCTGGCGGCCCGCCGGTGGGTGACAGCGAACCCGGGATCCACGGATCCCGGGTTTTTTTTGCTCCGGAGTCCCGGTAGCCTGCCCGCATGCAGAATATTGTCCTGGTGGGCCCGATGGGGGCCGGCAAGAGCACGATCGGGCGGGGGCTGGCGGGACTTTTGCGCCGGGCGTTCCATGATACCGATGACGAGATCCGCAAGCGTACCGGGGTGGATATCCCGACCATCTTCGAATTCGAAGGCGAGGAGGGCTTCCGGCGGCGCGAGACTGCGGTCCTGGATGCACTGCTGGAGAAGGACGGGATCATCTTGGCGACCGGGGGCGGGATCGTGGAGCGGCCGGAGAACCGGGAACGGCTGAAAGACGCCTTCGTGATCTATCTGCGGGTGCCGGTGGAAGAGCAGTTCCGCCGGACCCGGCGCAGCCGCAACCGGCCGCTGCTGAACCAGGCGGAGGATCCGAGGGCCCGACTGCAGGCGCTGTTCGAGCGGCGGGACCCGCTGTACCAGCAGGTTGCGGACATGGTCCTGGAGGGCCGCGGGCGCCGGGTGCGGGATGCGGTCAACGGGGTGTGCTCGGCGCTGCAGATGAAGCGTCCGGACCTGTGCGAGCCGCGCGCGGGGTCGGAGTAGCCCGCGCGGTGATCAGTGCCGGGTCTGGGTGCCGCCGCCGGCCACGAACATGCCTTCGGGGCTGGGGTCCGCGCGTCGCCCGTGAGACGCGTGGTGAAACGCCAGCCGCCAGCCGCCGTCGACGCGCCGCCAGGTCTGGCTGATCAGGATGGTGCCCGTGGGTGCCACGTCGCCCGGCCGGGTGATGGCTTCCTCGATCACCATGCCGAGGCTGTCGTCGGTCTCGAACCGGCCGACGATGCGCGGTTCGATGCCGATGTTGAGTTCGCGCGAGAACACCAGCAGCCAGCTTTCCATCACTTCGGCGGTGCCGCGGTGCGCCCGGGGGCTGCCCGGATGGATGCACACGATGTCGGGGCGGTCGGCCCACAGATCCATCATGTGTTCGATGTCCGCCTCGCGGAACGCCCGGTAGTAGGCGTCCATGCAGGCCTCGACCGCGTCGCCGGCCATCAGTGCACGCTCCGGCGGTTCCAGCGCGAGCGGGTGGTGGGATCGGGGCTGGCATGGTGCAGCACCATGCGCCAGCTCCGGCCGTCAAAACGGTAGGCGTTGGTGGCCAGGACCACGCCGCGCAGGTCTCCACCCATGTACAGGTGTTCGTGCAGCACGTGGGTGACCAGGTCGCTGCCACCGAGCACGGTGAGGCCGGAGCGGCGTATGACGGTGTCTTCCATGCTGGCGAGAATGTCGTCCCAGCTGTCCATGACCAGTTCGATCCCCTGCAGGCGCTCGCCGCCGGGGTGGATGCAGACGCAGTCGGGCGTGTCCTGCCAGACCGCACGCATGGCTTCCGGATCACCGGCTTCGAACGCGCCGTAGAATGCCTCTTCGGCGGCTTCGGGGGAGGAAAATTTCGCCATGGCCGTCCTGTCCTTTGTCCAGATGATCACGAACGCTCCGCGAACGCGGGGGCGGGCTCCTTGTGCCGGATTCTTTCAGTCCCCGGTCCGCGCGGCGAATTCTGCCAGTATCCGCACCGTTGGGGATACGGGAATCCGGCGGCGGCGCTGGTCGCGGGGCGGGCGGAACGTCACAATGGCGCCCCAGCGGTTTCGTTTCCCTGAATCCTCCGACTGGAGTCCCGCCCATGGCGCGCATACTGACGACCGGCATCGTCACCCTCGATCACGTGCTGGATGTCGACACTTATCCTGCCGAGGACGCCGAGGTGCGTGCGGCCGCCAGCCGCACCCGGCCCGGTGGCAACGCCACGAACACCGCCGCGCTGCTGGCACAGTTCGGGCACCGGCCGGAACTGGCCGCGGTGGTGGCGGACGGGGCCGCCGGTGACGACCTGATCCGGCGTCTGCGCGAGCGCGGGATCCACGACCGCCATCTGGTCCGCCGGCCGGGGGCGACGCCGACCTCGCATATCCTGCGCGCCCGCGACACGGGTTCGCGCACCATCGTGCATCACCGGGATCTCCCGGAACTGGCGGCGGAGGACCTGCACGGCGTCGCCTGGGAGGAATACGACTGGTTGCATTTCGAGGGGCGCAACCCGGAGGTCCTGGCCCGGGTGCTGGCCACGGTGCGCGACTGCGTGTACGACGCCCCGGTCTCGCTGGAGCTGGAGAAGCCCCGCGACGGGCTGGAGGCCTGCATCGCGTTCGCCGACATCCTGATGGTCTCGCGCGACTGGGCGCAGGCGCGGGCTGAGGGCCTCGGTATTGGCGACGAGCCGGCGGCGGCCTGCGAGGCGGCCCTGCGGGCCCTGATGGAGGAACACCCGGAGGCCATCATCACCGTCACCGGCGGCCTCGCCGGTGCCTGGATCGGGTTCCGCGGCCGCGTGGAGCACTGCGCGCCGACGCCCGGTCTTAAGGTGATCGACAGCGTGGGCGCCGGGGACGCCTTCAACGCCG
This sequence comes from Thioalkalivibrio sp. ALE23, assembly GCF_000378545.1. Taxonomy (NCBI): domain Bacteria; kingdom Pseudomonadati; phylum Pseudomonadota; class Gammaproteobacteria; order Chromatiales; family Ectothiorhodospiraceae; genus Thioalkalivibrio; species Thioalkalivibrio sp. ALE23. Next base: position 358,921 of record NZ_KB900032.1, read on the forward strand.
GGCTGATCGACGCCATCGCCTCCGGGGAGCCGCCGGAGCGTGCCCTGGTCGCCGCGGTGCGTCTGGCCGAACGCAAGCTGGCGCAGGACGGCCTCGAAGGGCTGGCCCGGGCCTGACGCCGGGGCTGGTTCGGACCCGATCCGGGTCGAGCCGCGGCCTCCCCGGTCCTGCGGGATCATCGCACCGGCCGGGTCGGCTCCAGCCGCAGCCCGCGCACCTCGCCACGGGCCCCGGCGGTCTGCAGGGATTCGGCCCATGGCGACTGGCGGGCGGGCTGGCCGTTGATCTGTTCCACGGTGATGCCCCGGCGGCGTGGCAGCCAGGGCCCGGCCATCAGCCCGCGCAAAGCACCGACGATGCGGTGTTCCCAGTCGGCCGGCTCGATGCGCGTGACATCGGCCGGCCAGATGAACAGCTGTCGCCCGGAGGCCGTGAGGTAGATCGCCGGACGCCCGTCCACCAGCGCGACCAGCGCCCCGGCGACGCGACGCAGCCGCCGCTGCGCACCCGGGGGCGGCTCGGGCCAGGCGAGCAGCGAGCCCCAGGGCTGGGCCGGATCCACGGCCGCCAGCCAGCACGCCTCGTCGGCTTCACTGCCGTCGGCTCCGGAGCCCTCCAGCGAACGCAGCCGGTCGACCACGCCGGCGCGCGCGAACTGGGCCCCCGTCAGCCCCTCGACGAAATGCCCGCGTCGCAGCTTGCCGGCGTCCTCCATCGCGCGGCACACGGGATAGATGCGCCCGAACCCGCCCGGCGACTCCTCCGCCCGCGCCATCTCGCGACTGACCACGCCGTAGCGCGCGAGCAGCACCTCGGTGCGGTCGCGGGCGCGTTCGGTGATTTCGATGGTCGGGTCCACCAGATCGCTCACCCGCGACCAGCGTCCGCCGGCGATGCCTGCCTGCCCCCGACCCGGACCCCTGCCGGCACCCCGTCCGGCGCCACGTCCGGGCCCCCGGCGGCCGCGGGTTGTGGCGGATCGCCCGCGCTGGCCGAGGCCGCGCAGCGGGGCCACCGTGTCGTTGGTGATCAGGCCGGACCACACGCAGTCCCACAGCGCCGTCTCGATGGCGGCCGCCGGGGCCTTGGGTACGGCCTCGCGCGCCGCGCGCTCCAGTTCCATGTAGAAACAGGCCCCGCGCCGGTCGAGGGCGTCGAGGATCGCGCGCCTCAGGCGGGCCTCGATGTCGCCGTCGATCCCGGAAGCGCCGTCATCGGCCGATGCGTCCGACCCCGCGTCCGCGTCGGCCGCCGCAGCCGCTGGCTCCAGCAACGCCCCGGCCTGTTCCCGGCGCAGGAACATCACCCGCCCGTCGCGCTGGCCCAGTGCCCCGCAGCCGACCCAGACGAAGGCCCCGGTGGCCGTGGCCAGGTCCAGTTGTTCCAGCGAGAAGTCCTGCAGCCGCATCGGCAGCACCTGTCCGGTCCAGGCCGACCAGGGCAGGGCGATGCCCTCCAGCTGCGCCAGCACCTCGTGCAGGGCCTCGGTGCCACGCCCCGGGCGGGTAACCCCCTGCCACTGCGGCAGGAACCGCCCCAGCGTGCCGGCGTCCACCGCGGCGGCCTCCTCGCGCAGCTGCGCGAGGGTGCGGCGCTTGAGCCGGCGCAGCACGTCGGTATCGCACCATTCCTCGCCGTGGCCGTCGGGTCGGATCGCCCCCCGCAGCAGGCGCCCGGCCGCTTCCAGCGCCTCCAGTACCGGGCGCACGGCGGCCTCCGGCAGACCGTAGCGGGCGGCGGGCTGCTCCGCGCGGAACGGGCCGCGATTGCGGGCGTAGCGGATCAGCAGCTGTTCCAGCGGCCGCGCCGGCGGTTCCAGAAAGCCGCCCGGCAGACCCGGCGGGGGCACCACGCCCGCGGCATCGCGGTACAGTGCGGCGTCCTCCGCTGCGATCCAGCGCGGCTCGCCGCCGATGTTCACGCGTACCGCCCGCAGCCCGTCCTGCAGCTGCTGCAGCCACGGCCCGGGAGGCGCCTCGCAGGACGCGGCCAGCTCCGCCTCGCTGCAGTCGCCGAGGCGGCGCAGCAGGTCGTGCAGTTCGTCCGGGTCGGTGGCGCGGGTGCCCGGCGCGGTACGGGCCAGTTCCGCCTCCAGCGCCGCCAGGGCCTCGGGGTCGATCAGCTCGCGCAGTTCGGCCTGGCCCAGCAGTTCCGCCAGCATCCCGCGGTCCAGGGTCAGCGCCTGCGCCTTGCGTTCGGCCACCGGGGCATCCTGCTCGTAGATCCACGCCGCCACCCATGCCGAGACCAGGCTGCGGGCGAACGGCGAGGCGCGCGGCGTCTCCACCTCGTGCACCCGGATCTCGCGCTGCTGCACGCGCCCCAGCAGGTCGCGCAGGGCCTCCATGTCGAACACGTCCGCCAGCAGCTGGCGGTAGGTCTCCAGCACCACGGGGAACCGAGCATGCTGCTGCACCGTGGCCAGCAGCTGCTGGGCCTTCAGGCGCTGGGCCCACAGTGGGGTGCGCTGTCCGGGCCGGTTGCGCACCAGCAGCAGGGCACGGGCGGCGTTCTCGCGGAACAGCGCGGCGAAGCGGCTGGAGCCGGCCGCCTCGCGGGTGACGAGTTCCTCCACCGTGTCCGGGTCGGGGAACAGCGTCGCGGGATCCGGCAGATCCTCGCGATCCGCCAGGCGCAGCACGATGCCGTCGTCGGTGTACATCACCTGGGCCTCGCCCTCGGCGCTGACGCTCAGCTCCGCCTGCAGGGCCATGGCCCACGGGGCGTGCACCCGCGCGCCGAACGGTGACAGGATGCACACCCGCCAGTCGCCCAGTTCGTCGCGGAAGCGTTCCACCACGATGCGCCGGTCGGAGGGTACCGCGCCGGCCGCCTCCATCTGTTCGCCGATGTACTCCGCGAGCTCGTCGGCGGCGGCCGGCGACAGCGGTGCGTTGCGGCAGAGCCAGTCGCTGCGCGCGGCCGGCTCCAGCCGCGCCAGGGTCTCCGCGGCGGCGCCGATGGCGCGCCCCAGTTCCACCGGACGGCCGGGGCCGTCGCCGTGCCAGAACGGCAGCTTGCCGGCCTCGCCGGGGGCGGGCGAGACCAGCACGCGATCGCGGGTGATCGCCTCCACGTGCCAGGTGCTCGCGCCCAGGGTCAGGTTCTCGCCGGTCTTCAGCTCGAAGACCATCTCCTCGTCCAGTTCGCCGATGCGCGGGCCGCCTTCGCCGGCATGCACCGCGTACAGCCCGCGATCGGGGATGGTTCCGGCGTTCAGGCGTGCGGCCATGGCCGCGCCGCGCCGCGGGGTCAGCTCGTCGCGCGCGCGGTCCCAGGCCAGCCACGGGCGCAGATCCGCCAGTTCGGTCCCGGGCAGGTTGCCGGCGAGCATGTCCAGGGTGGCCTCCAGCAGGCCGCGGCCGAGAGCGCGCCATGGTGCGGCCCGGGTGACCAGGGCGTGCAGCTCGTCCACCGTGCGCGGCTGCTCGCAGACCATGGCCACCAGCTGCTGGGCCAGTACGTCCAGCGGGCGCCGGGGCATCTGCAGGGGTTCCAGTGCCCCGGCGTGCATGCGCTGACCGATCACCGCGCATTCCAGCAGATCGCCGCGATAGCGCGGCAGCATCAGCGAGCGCGACACCTGGCCGACCCCGTGGCCGGCGCGTCCGGCCCGCTGCAGCCCGCGCGACACCGCACCCGGCGACTCGACCATGACCACCAGGTCCACGGCCCCCATGTCGATGCCCAGCTCCAGCGAGCTGGTGGCGATGATCCCGCGCAGGTGGCCGGTCTTCAGCCGGCCCTCGATCTCGGCCCGCCGGCCATGCGATACGCTGCCGTGGTGGGCGGCGACCAGGTCCTCCGGGTTGTCCTCGTCGCAGCGCTCCCGCCATGCCTCGTTGATGCGCTGCACCAGGCGTTCGCACAGGCCGCGGCTGTTGACGAACACGATGGTCGAGCGATGCGCGAGGATGGCCTCCAGCAGGCGCGGTTCCAGACTGGCGGCGCGCCCGCCCTGCGGTCCGGTGACCGGCGGGCCCGGTGGGCTGCCCGTTGCCTGCCGGCCCGCGCCCTGCTGCCAGGCCTGGCCCAGCAGCGAGCCGCCCGCGATCGGCGGGGCTGCGGAGCGGGTTTTATCGTCGGCTTCGTCCGCGTCCGCGTCCGGCGTTCCGGAGGCGGACGCCGTCTCCTCCGGAGTGACGATCTCCAGATCCAGCCGCGGCGGTTCGGCGGCATCCACGACCTCCACCTCGCGGTCGCCGCCGAGGAACTGTTGTGCGACCTCGACCGGGTGCACCGTGGCGGACAGGCCGATGCGCTGCGGATCCCGCGCGCAGCGTTCGCTCAGGCGTTCCAGCGACAGCGCCAGATGGGCCCCGCGCTTGCTGCCGGCCAGGGCATGCACCTCGTCGACGATTACCGTGTCCACCGTCTCCAGGGTCGCGCCGGCGCGCGAACCCAGCAGGAGGTAAAGCGATTCCGGGGTGGTGACCAGGATGTCGCCCGGTTCGCGTGCCTGACGCCGCCGCTCCGTCTGCGGCGTGTCGCCGGTGCGGATGTCCACGCGCGGGGTGGCGACGGGCCGGCCCTGGCGTGCGGCGGTATGGGTGATCCCGGTCAGCGGCGCGCGCAGGTTGCGTTCCACGTCGGCCGCGAGCGCCTTCAGCGGCGAGACATACAGCACGCGGTAGCCGGGCGTGATTTCGGCGCCGGTGCACTCCGGATCCGGGGCCCATTCCCGGGCCGATTCCGGGGGCGATTCCGGGGGCTGTTCCTCCATCCGCCGGTCGAGTGCATCGAGGAACGCGGCCAGGGTCTTGCCGCTGCCGGTGGGGGCGATCAGCAGGGCATGCCGGCCCTCGCGGATGACCGGCCAGCCGGCGCTCTGGATCGCGGTGGGGGTGCCCAGGGCTTCGCGGAACCAGGCATCGGTCGCCGGCCCGAAGGGCGTGCTCATTAATCGGCGTTTCCCTAGGCGTGGCCGACGGTGGTGTCGGTGCTGGCGTGGAAGTACTCGCTGTCGCGGGCCAGTTCGTCGACCAGCTCGTGCAGCATGGCCAGGCGGCTCTCGGCATCGGAGAACGGCGAGCACTCCTCGCAGCGCACGTCGCCGCAGGGCTGGCGGCTGTACAGCCAGAAGTGCACCGCGCCGGCCAGCAGGCCATCGGCGACATCGCCGGTGTCGACCGCGTCGCCGTCCTCGGCAAGGCGGTTGGCCAGGTCGATCAGGCGGCGCGCGGCGTTGTTGTAGCTCTCTTCGGGGCTGTCGGTCTCGTTCATCTTGTATCGGGCTCGCGTTGGCGTTGGGGCCCGGGAGATCATCTCCGCGGGTCCGCGCCCCAGTTTACCGGGAATTGGCCAGCGACCGAAGGAACAGCGGGATGCGGCGTTCCTCGGGCGAGAGCCCGCCGTGTGCGCCGCGGAAGAACGGGCCTTCGTCATCGGCTGGCGGGTCCACCAGGTAGGCGTCGGCTGCGGGCAGGAGGAGGTAGTCGCCGGCGCGGGCCCGCAGCTCCGGATGTTCCGGTCCGGGGCCGAGGGTGGGGGCGGGGGTGTCGCCGGCCATCCAGGCCTCGCGCGGCAGCAGGGCGATATCGTCGCCGAAGCTCTGCGCGATGGCGGCCTCGAACGCGGCCTCGCGGCCCTCGCGCACATGGGCCAGCGCGGCGCGCGGTTCGCCGGTCAGGCGGTGCCGCAGGCAGTCCTGCACCGCCGGGGCCTCGCGCAGGTCCAGACGGCGCTCCACCGGGCGCATGCCGTGGTCGGCGGTGGTCAGCATCACCGCGTCGGTCCCGGCGAGCTGGGCGCAGGTGGCGGTGTAGGCGAGATCCAGCTGCTTCAGGTGGTGTTCCACCTCGGGGCTTTCGGGACCGTATTCGTGGCCGAGGTGATCCAGCTCCGACCAGTAGACGTAGGTGAAATGCGGCCCCGGATGCGCGCGTACATGGGCGGCCACGCGCGCCGGCAGGTCGCTGATGCCGTCGAAGCCGACAAACCCCGCACCCTCGCTCATCATCCGGTTGTAGGGGGCGTGGCCGATCCACTTCGGGCCGATGAAGGTGCTGGGGCATCCGAGGCGGTCGATGATCCGGTCCGGCTGCACCCGGGCGGCGAGTTCGCGATGGTCCAGCCGCGCGGGCTGGTCGTCGGCGCCGCGCTCCTCCGCCATCAGCACCGTCAGGGTGCGCGCCGGTTCGGCCAGCCGGGTGTGCCAGCCCAGCAGGCCGTGGTGCGCCGGGTGCCGGCCGGTAAGGATGCTGGTGATCGCGGTGGCCGTGGTGCTGGGGAACACCGTCTCCAGCGTGGCGTGGTGGTCGGCCTGCATCAGGGGGGTGTGCCGCCGGTAGTCGTCGGCGAAGCCGTCGATCAGCCACAGCACCACGTGGGTATCCGGGCCCAGGGCCGGGTCGATGTCGGCCAGGGCACCGGCATGTGCCGGCGCGTCCGGATTGAGGGAAGCCTCGACACGCCCCAGCAGGTCCATCAGCCCCGGCCCGTCGTGGCGGGCACGCAGGATCTCGGTGATGGACATCAGGCCTTCGCGCCGCCGTCACCGCCTTCGCAGGGCGGCGAGTCGGGGACCTGGCCGGCCCGTTCGAACCACTGGTCCGGGTCCAGGGTATGCAGCGCCAGTGCGTGAATCCCGCCGGCGAGTTCGTCGGCCAGGGTGCGGTTCACCATGCGATGGCGGGCCACCAGCTTCTGATCGCGGAAGGCTTCGGAGACGATGGTCACCTTGAAGTGCGATTCCGAGCCCGGCGGCACGTTGTGCATGTGGCTCTCGTTCTCTACCGCCAGATGCACCGGCTCGAACTCCGCCTCCAGTTTGGCGGTGATCTGTTCCTGCATGCTCATGGGAGACTCCTGTTCAGGCTCGGCGTGACGAAAATGGCTCACCAGTCTGCCCGGACAGGCACGGATGTCCAGAGCCGCCGCCCGCGGGGCGGGCGTTTCCCAAGGGATGACGCAGCACGGTGGAGGGTTATACTGAGCGGCTTGTCCATGTGGCCGGGAGCCATGCATGACCCCAGTGATCCAGGATACGGGCGCCTTTCGTCGCTGAAATGAAACGCGTGCAGCACCTCGACGAGCTGGCAACCCTGCTGGAAGCGGGAGTTGACTGGCAGCGGGCCAGCGGGGTGGTGGGCCTGCCCGCCGGCCGCGCCGACCCGGTGCGCGCGCTGGAGACAGCCGGCTGGGTCCGTCCCGAAGAGCGGCCGCTGCTGAAAGCCCTGAAGGTTGCCGGGCGGCTGGACCGGGCCCTGCGACTGCTGGCCGACCGGCTGCATCGCGAGGAGAACACCGAACGACGGATCCGTGCCGGATTGCTGCTGCCGGCGCTGCTCTGGGTGGTGGCGCTGGTGCTCGCACCCCTGCCGGCGCTGTTCCGGGGCGTGCTGGATGGCCCCGGTTACCTGTTCGCCGTGCTTCAGCCGCTGGTGGTGACCGGGTTGCTGGTCTGGGCCGCGTTTCGTTTCTGGCGTCCGCTGCTGCAGGTGTGGCAGCGCTGGTGGCTGCGGCCCGGGCGCCTGCCCGGGGCCGGCCGGCGGCAGGCGCTGTTGCAGGATCTGGGTCTGGTTCTGGGGGCCGGTGTGCCGGCGGATCAGGCCCTGCAGGGCCTGGCCGCGGCGGAAACCGGCGAGCTCCGGCGGCGACTGAACACGGCGGCGACGGCCTGTGCGGAGGGGCTGCCGTTGGTGGAGGCGCTGCGACGCGAGGCCTTGCTGGACCCCGACCGCGAACCCGGGCTGCTGTCCTCCGGCGAGGCGGCCGGCCGTCTGCCCTCGGTGCTGCAGTACCGCGCCCGCGAGCTGGACGGGCATCTGGCCCTGCGTCGCGAGATCGTGGCCGAATGGCTGCCGCGCGGGGTGTACCTGCTGGTGCTGGTCTACATCGGCTACTGGCTGGTGGTCTGAATCACCCGGGATGGCCTGTTCAGGGGGTTTCCGCCGTTTCGGCCTCCGGATCGCGGAGTTCGAGATCGACCATCAGCTCGTTGGCCAGGGCTTCCAGATCGTCCTGCAGGGAGTGCAGGTCCACGCCTTCGGGCACCCCGAGGCGGGCGCGGGCACGGAACATCGGCTCGCCGGTCATCGAGGCCGGCTCGACGGCCGTGTCCAGGTTCTCCACGCCCACGCCGTGACGCGACAGCACGGCGGTGATGTCCTGCACGATACCGGGCCGGTCGTGCCCCATCAGGTCCAGCAGCACCTTGTGCCGCGCGGGGACGGGCTCCGGCACCGGCAGGTCGTCGCCCCGCTGGATGTGGATCTGCAGACCCTCGCCTTCCAGCTCCCGCAGCGCGGTCTCCAGGGCGTCGACGCCTGCGGTGTCGGCCTCCAGCATCACCACCCCTGCGAACTGCCCGGCCAGCTGCGCCATGCGGCTCTCCAGCCAGTTACCGCCGGCCTCGTGCGCACGGGCCGCCACCTTGCTGACCAGCCCCGGGCGATCCGGACCGATCAGTGTGAGAATTACCGAAGTCTTCATGGTCGATCTCCTGTCTTCTGGCGCCGCAGCGGATCCTCCATCGTACGGCAAGTCCGGGCTGGCGGGTATCGTGGTGCCGGGGCAGGGCGAACGTGTACATTGAGCCGGATTTCCCCGGGCCGCACGGGCGCACCATGACCACCGATCCGCAGGCGCAGCAGGAAGCCGTCTCCACCGGGCTGGAAGGCCTGGACCGGGTGCTCGACGGGCTGCGCATCGGCGATAACGTGGTCTGGCGGGTCGACGACATCGAGGACTATCGCCGCTTCGTCGAGCCGTTCGTGGCGGCGGCCCGCGCCCAGGACCGCTCCATCATCTATCTGCGCTTCGGCTCCCACCCGCCGCTGGTGGAGGCCGGTCCGGGGATCGAAGTGGTGGCCATCGACGCCCTGCGCGGCTTCGAGCCGTTCACCCGCCACGTCTTCCGCCTGGTCACCGAGTACGGCCGCGGCGCGTTCTATCTGTGCGACTGCCTGTCGGATCTGCTGGATGCCTGGGCCACCGATCACATGGTGGGCAACTTCTTCCGCGCCATCTGCCCGTATCTGTACGAGATGGACACGGTGGCCTGGTTCGCGCTGCATCCGCACAGCCATTCGCATACCACGCTGTCGCGCATCCGCGAGACCACGCAGGTGCTGATCGACGTGCGCCGCGCCGGCGACGCGGTGCACGTGCAGCCGGTGAAGGTATGGCAGCGCAGCTCGCCGACCATGTTCCTGCCACACCGCCAGCGCGGCACGCAGTTCGAGCCGGTGGTGGACAGCAGCGAGGCCACGCGGCTGCAGGCCCTGCTGGAGGAACAGCGCCCCGGCCAGCAGCACGGGCGGCAGCTGCTGGACTACTGGGATCGCCTGTTCCTCGCCGCCTCCGATGCGCTGGCGGAGGGGACGCCGGCGGCCGACCGCGCCCGGGTACAGGACGAGATCCTGCGGGTGCTGATCGGCCGCGACGAGCGCATGCTGGAACTGGCGCGGCGCCACCTCGGTCTGGAGGAGCTGCTGGCGATCCGCAGCCGCATGGTCGGCAGCGGCTACATCGGCGGCAAGGCCGCGGGCATGCTGCTGGCGCGGCGCATCCTGCTCGCGCAGGACCCGCAGCGCTGGGGGCGGGCACTGGAACCCCACGACTCGCACTTCATCGGCGCGGACGTGTACTACGCCTATCTGGTGCATAACGGCTGGTGGCCGCGGCTGATGCGCCAGCGCACTGCGGAGGGCTATTTCGACGAGGCGCACGGCCTGCGCGAGGACATGCTGCACGGCGAGATCCCGCCGGAGGTGCGCCGCGAGCTGGAGCGGGTGCTCGACCACTACGGGCAGTACCCGATCCTGGTGCGCTCCAGCAGCCTGCTGGAAGACGGCTTCGGCAACGCCTTTGCCGGCAAGTACGAGAGCGTGTTCTGCGTGAACCAGGGCAGTCCCGGCGAGCGCCTGGCGCAGCTCGAGGACGCCATCCGCCGGGTCTATGCCTCGACCATGAGCCACGACGCGCTGAGCTACCGCCACCAGCGCGGCCTGGTGGACCAGGAAGAACCCATGGCGCTGCTGCTGCAGCGGGTCAACGGCCGCTACCACGGGCGCTACTACCTGCCGGAGGCCGCCGGGGTCGGGGTCTCGTGGAACACCTTCGTCTGGGACGGCGCGCTGGATCCGTCCGCCGGGATGCTGCGCCTGGTGCTGGGGCTGGGTACCCGCGCGGTCGACCGGGTCGCGCGCGATCATGCCTGCGTGGTGGCGCTGGACCGGCCCGAGCGGCGGCCGTTTCACAGCCGGGACGAGTTGTACCGCTACTCGCAGCACGCCGCCGATGTGCTCGACATCGAGGCCAACCGCGAGGCCGCCGTGCCCGTCCAGCAACTGGCCGGGACCGCACCGGACCTGCCGCTGAACCTGCTCGGCGAGATCGACCGCGAGGCTGCGCGGCGCGCCCGCGAACAGGGGCGCGAGGAGCGCCTGTGGCGGGTGACCTTCACCCCGCTGCTGCAGCGCACCGGCTTCGCCCCGCTGATGCGCGAGCTGCTCAAGACCCTGGAGGCCGCCTATGCCCACCCGGTGGACGTCGAGTTCACCGTGCATCTCGACGCCGACGGCAACGCCGGCGTGAACCTGGTGCAGTGCCGGCCGCTCGCTACCCTGGGCAGCGACCGGCCGGTGGAACTGCCGGACGGGGTTGACCCGCAGCGCCTGTTTTTCGCCAGTGACGGCCGCTTCATGGGCGGCAATCTGGACCTAGCCATCGATCGCGTCATCCGCGTGGACGGCGCACGCTACGCGGTGCTTTCCCGCCCGCAGAAATACGCCGTGGCCCGCCTGGTTGGTGCCCTCAACCGCCAGTACGCCCGTCCCGAAGACTGCGCCACGCTCCTCATCGGCCCCGGCCGCTGGGGCACCAGCACCCCCGAACTGGGCGTGCCCGTGCGCTTCGCCGACATCGACCGCGTGCGCATGCTGGTGGAGGTAGCCGAATCCGACGCCGGCATCGTCCCCGACCTCTCATTCGGCAGCCACTTCTTCCAGGGCCTGGTGGAGGCGCGGATCGCCTACGCCGCGCTGTTCCCCGCCGAACCGGGCTGCGAGTATCACCCCGCCTGGCTCGACGGGTGCCCCGCGCACACGCCCGAGGTCGACCACGAGGTGGCCCTCGGCGAGCCCGTCGACCCCGCCGTACGCGCCACCGTGCAGGTCCACGACACCCGCGACGCCGCCCTGCGGGTGGTCGCCGATGTGGTGCAGCAGCGCCTGCTCGCCTGTCAGCCCGGCAACCGCTAAAATCCGCTGCGGTCCGTCGCGTGAAGACGATGTGGACTGCTGTGCAGAGGAGGTCGCGATGCCGCTCCCGGTGGTGTTGAAGGATGTCCTGGAACAGATGGATCCGCTAACGGATGGCTGGCAGACCTATGTCCAGCGGGCGACCGGTGAGGTGGTGGGCTTCAGCGATGAAGACGAGATCCTGGCCGAGGAAGATCCGGAGGAGCTTCCGGAGTGGCAGCAGGAGGTGCTGCAGACGGTACGGGCCGTACATGCTTCGGATGACTATGTGCGGCTTCCCGACCAGTTCGACTTTGACGAGTACGGGGTGATGGATCAGTTCTGCCGTCTGCAGGAAGATCCGGACCTCCGCTCCGAGCTGCTGGAGGCCATCCGGGGGCGCGGTGCGTTCCGCCGGTTCAAGGACCTGATCCATGACAGGGGGATCGACCAGGACTGGTATGCCTGTCGCGACCAGGCGCTGAAAGCGTTTCTCGCCGATTTTTTCGAGGCGGAGGGTATCCCTTTCGTCGACGAGTAGGCGCAGGCCTCGCACTGTCCGGGAAAGGGTTTGCGGAAGGGTCTCCCGTTCCGCGGCGGAGCCGGTGCGTGATGTGTGGCGGCCAGTGGCGATCCAGGGGCGTTAGTCGTGGTAGAGCATGCGCCGGGTCATGCCGCCGTCGGCGGTCCAGATCTGGCCGGTGACGAAGCCGGAATCCGGGCCGAGCAGGAAGGCGGTGAGGGCGGCGATGTCGCCGGGCTGGCCGACGCGCCCGGCCGGATGCTGGGTGTGGTCCTGTGCGGACAGCGGCTCGGCCTGTTGCTGGCCGGGGCCGCGGGTGTCGATCCAGCCGGGGCGGATGGCGTTGACGCGGACTTCCGGGCCGGCGCTGACGGCCAGCGCGTGGGTGAAGGCGTCCAGTCCGCCCTTGCTGGCGGCGTAGGCCTCGGTGTCCGGCTCGGACTGCAGGGCGCGGGTGGAACTGATGTTGACGATGGCCCCCCGGCGGCGGCGCAGCAGGGGCAGGGCGTGCTTGGCGAGCAGGAAAGCGCCGGTCAGGCTGGTATCCAGCCAGCGCTGCCAGTCGGCCAGCTCCAGCTCTGTCAGTGGTCCGGAGTGCGGGTCGCTGATGCCGGCGTTGTTCACCAGGGCATCCAGGGCGCTGTGCCATTCCTCCGTGCGCCGGATGGCCTCGCGGACCTGTTCCTCGTCGCGGACATCCAGCGCGATGGCGCGGGCGGCGGGGCCCAGGCGCGTGGCGGCCCGTTCGCATTCGCGGCCGTCGATATCGGCCAGCACCACCTGCCAGCCATCCCGCACCAGGCGCTCGGAGATACCGAGCCCGATCCCGCGCGCCGCGCCGGTGACCAGCGCGACCCGAGAGTGACTTTGATGGGGTGTGTGCTCAGCCATGGAAAGTCACCGGTCAGCCTTGCTGCCCACGGATAGTGGTGCTACGCGTGGCGACGTGAGTCATGCGGGGTCGGTCTCGTGCGCGAGCATGTTCATGATCAGGCGGATCATCGTTTCCTTGTTGTCGGGGTCGGATTCCGCCACCAGCAGGGTCAGAGCTGCGAGGCCCACATCGTTGATCACGGGCTCGCCGGTTGGGCTGATGAGGCGCTGATTGCGATGCAGGAAGTCGACGAACAGGTAGGCGGCGCTGCGTTTGTTGCCGTCGGAGAACGGGTGGTTCTTGATCACGAAATACAGCAGGTGCGCAGCCCTGGACTCGACCGTAGGGTAGGCCGGTTCGCCGAATACGGACTGGTCCAGGTTGCCCAGTAGCGACTCGAAGCCGTCGCCGCGCTCCTGGGCGAAGAGTTCGGTTGCCTGTTTCTTTGCGACCAGGTCTTTCTTTAGCGTGGCGAGGGCGCTGCGCGCCTCGTCGGGTGTTGGAAGTGTGCCCCCACTCTCGGCCCTGGTCTCGGTCAGCAGGCCCTCGTCGTAGCGCTGCAGCAGGAGGAAGGTCTGGGCGTAGCGGGTCACGATGTCGACCAGCCCGCGACCGGCTTCCACGCCGAGTCCCGGGCTCCGCGCGGTGCGGCGCACCAGCTCCAGTGCCGCCTCGAGTTCGCGGGCGTTGGTTTCGAATCGCTGGCGGTTGAGGGTCCAGCCCCGGGTCAGGTGTTCGCGCAGCACGCGGGTGGCCCATTGGCGGAAGTGCACAGCACGGCGGGAGTTGACCCGGTAGCCAACCGAGATGATGGCGTCGAGGTTGTAGTGCTTGATGCGTCGTGAGACCTGGCGAGCGCCTTCCTGTCGAAGTACCGAGGAATCCTCGGTAGTTGACGGTTCATCGAGTTCGTCGTCTTTGTAGATGTTCTTCAGATGCAGACCGACGTTGTCGGTTGAGGTGTCGAAGAGCTCGGCCATCTGCCGCTGCGTCAACCAAACGGTATCGCGTCCGGTGTCCAGTCGGACTTCCACGATGTGGTCGGCATCATCTTCGTAGATGACGATCGGGGTTTCGTCTTCCCGGGTCATGTCGGCTCCTCTTCCCTGAGGGGGTGCTGTTTTATAACTTTTTCCTGGCTGTGTTTCCTGTCACCAGCTGGCCGGGTGGATGCTCTCACCGTGTTACTCGCCTGATGCCGGCGGGAGGTTGTAGAAGGCGCGGGCGGTGGCGGTGGTGTGGTCGGCGAGGTCTTCCGGGGTCTCGTCGCGCAGCTGGGCCACGAATTCGCCGATGTGGGGGAGGAAGGCGGGCTCGTTGCGCCGGCCGTTGCCGATCTTCTTGCCGGTGCCCTTGGGCAGGGTGCGCGGCAGGAGGTAGGGGGCGTCGGTCTCGATCATCAGGCGACCGCGCGGGATGGTCGGCACCAGCGGGTGCAGGTGCTTGCCGCGGCGCTCGTCGCAGACCCAGCCGGTGATCCCGATGTGGCAGTCGAGGTCGAGGTATTCGGCCAGGGCGTCGGCCTCGCCGGTGAAGCAGTGCACCACGGCGGCCGGCAGCTTGTCGCGCCAGCGGCGCAGGATCTGCGCGAAGTCGTGGTGGGCGTCGCGCTCGTGCAGGAATACCGGCAGGCCGAGATCGGCGGCCAGTTCCAGCTGGGCCTCGAAGGCGATGCGCTGCTGCGGGCGCGGCGAGTGGTCACGGTTGTAGTCCAGCCCCATCTCGCCCATGGCGACGACGTTGGCGTCCGCGCGGGCGAGGTCACTGAACCGCGCGGCGGTCGCGTCGGTCCACTGTTTTGCCAGGTGCGGATGCACGCCCAGGGTGGCGCGGCAGCAGTCCGGGTACTGGTCGGCGATCTTCAGGCACTTCTCGCTCTGGTGGGCGTCGGCGCCGGTAATCAGCATCCAGGACACGCCGGCCTCGCGCGCGCGCTCGAGCACCTCGTCGCGTTCCTTGTTGAAGGATTCGTGGGTAAGGTTGAAGCAGATATCGATCCATTCCATGCGCGGTATGCTAACGGATTGGACGCACAGTGCCAGTTCCCCGGCTCCGTCATTGCGAGGCGCCGAAGGCGGTGAAGCAATCTCCTGCGGCTGGAAGTGCGGTGGGTTCGAGGGCTCCGGTGGTTTCGGGCCGGCAGATTGCTTCGTCGCTGCGCTCCTCGCAATGACGGGGAGTGGGGCGCAATGACGGGGAGTGGGGCGCAATGACGGGGAGCGGGGCGCAATGACGGGGGATGCAGTCGGGCTTCGCAATGACGGGCGAAAGAAACACTGTCATCGCGAGGAGCGTAGCGACGTGGCACAAAAGCGCGAAGCGCGTTGAACGGCCGCAGGCCGGCCCGGAGGGCGAGCGCAGCGAGTAATCTCTGTGAGGAGCCCCGGCGTTGCAATGACGGCACCGGCGTCCGGGTATGGGCCGGGGCAGCGGCGGCGTGTTAAGGAAACACTGAGAAATATACACGTTCGCGTTGGCACCCCGGGTTTTCCGAGACAAGGCGCGTCGTGCAACGGGTAGTGGTTCTACCCGCAAGCGACGCAACGCCGGATCGGGGAACCCGGGGCGCCAACCCCGAAGGGGCTCGGCCGCTTTTGCGCGCGCACGGCGTTGCGACTCCCTTGTGCAGAATGACTGCACGGCGGTCGCCGCGCCTTGTTCGTACGCAAAAGCGACTCGAGCGCGAACGTGTATATTTCTCAGTGTTTCCTTAAACCTTTGGCAATGTTTCTGATCTGGAGTCTGGAATGCGTGATGCGAACCCCCAGCCGGTCTATCTGAGCGAGTACCAGTCGCCGGCGTTCGAGGTGGAGAACCTGGAGCTGGATTTCGATCTGGCGGCGGCGACCACCGAGGTGACGACGCGCATGGCGGTGCGCCGCACCCCGCAGGCGGCGGAGCCGGGGGCGCCGCTGCGGCTGTACGGGGATGGCGTGGAGCTGGTGTCGCTGACGGTGGATGGCGCCGAGCCGGGCGAGGGCATGCTGGAGGAGGACGCCGAGGGCCTGCTGCTGCACGGCCTGCCGGAGGCGGCGCGGCTGGAGATCGTCAGCCGCTGTCACCCGGAGCAGAACACCGCGCTGGAAGGCCTGTACGCTTCGAGCGGCAACCTGTGCACCCAGTGCGAGCCGGAGGGCTTTCGCCGCATCACGTTCTTCCCCGATCGCCCGGATGTGCTGACCACCTACCGCGTGCGCCTGGAGGCGGACCGGTCGCAGTACCCGGTGCTGCTGGCCAACGGCAACCGCGTGGAGGCCGGCGAGCTGGACGGCGGGCGCCACTACGCGGTGTGGGAGGACCCGTTCCCCAAGCCGTCGTACCTGTTTGCGCTGGTCGCCGGGGATCTGGCCTGTCAGCGCGACACCTTCACCACCATGTCCGGGCGCGAGGTCGCGCTGGAGCTGTATGTGGAGGCGCACAACGCCGATCGCTGCGACCACGCGCTGGCCTCGCTGAAGCGCGCGATGCGCTATGACGAGGAGGCCTTCGGCCGCGAATACGATCTGGACGTGTACATGATCGTCGCGGTGGACGACTTCAACATGGGGGCGATGGAGAACAAGGGGCTGAACCTGTTCAACGCCAAGTTCGTGCTGGCCAGCCCCGACACCGCCACCGACGACGACTTCGTCGCCATCGAGTCGGTGATCGCCCACGAGTACTTCCACAACTGGTCCGGCAACCGTGTCACCTGCCGCGACTGGTTCCAGCTGTCGCTCAAGGAAGGGCTTACGGTCTTCCGCGACCAGGAGTTCACCACCGACTGCACGCTGTTCGGGGTCAAGCGCATCGACGATGTCTCGCTGCTGCGCGCCCATCAGTTCCCCGAAGACGCCGGGCCGCTGGCGCACCCGGTGCGCCCGGATCATTACGCCGAGATCAACAACTTCTACACCCTGACGGTGTACGAGAAGGGCGCGGAGCTGATCCGCATGCTGCGCAGCCTGATCGGGCGCGAGACCTTCCGCCGCGGGCTGGATGTGTACTTCGAGCGCTTCGATGGTCAGGCGGTCACCACCGACGACTTCGTGGCCGTGATGGCCGAGGTCAGCGGGCGCGACCTGACGGCATTCAAGCGCTGGTACACCCAGGCCGGAACCCCGCACGTGACCGCCGCCACCGCGCAGGATGGCTCCACTGGCGAATTCCGCATCAGCCTGGGGCAGTACACCCCGCCGACGCCGGGTCAGGAACACAAGGAGCCGGTGGTCATCCCGGTACGGGTGGCGATGCTGGATGAAGACGGGCGGCGCATCCGCGGGCGCCTGGAGGGCGGCCCGGAACAGGATGAATGGGTGCTGGAGCTCGACCGCTCCGAGCGCAGTTTCCATTTCGACGAACTCTCGGCGACCCCGCGGGCCGTGTCCTGGCTGCGCGGCTTTTCCGCGCCGGTGATCCTGGAGGCCAACCAGAGCGCGACGACCCTGGCCCACCTGCTGGCCCATGACGACGATGCCTTCAGCCGCTGGGAGGCGGCGCAGACCCTGATGCGGCGCGCGATCCGGGCGCGCATCGAGGATGACGCCGCCGACCCGGTGCTGGAGGCGGAAATCCAGCACGCGCTGGCGGCCCTGCTGGAGGATCCGGCGATCGAGCCCGTGCTGCTGGCCACGATCCTCCAGCTGCCGCCGCCGCGCGAGCTGGCGGAGCTGTTCGACTGCGTGGACCCGGTGCGCCTGCGGGCCGAACGTGATGCCCTGGAGGCGCGGCTGTACGCCCCGCTGGCGGACCGGCTGCGTGATCGCCAGCCGAAGCTGGACGACATCGACAACGGCGCGTTCACCGCCGATGCCATGGGGCAGCGGCGCCTGCGCAACCGCCTGCTGACACTGCGGGTGGCGGCCGGTGACGAATCCGCGGTGCCCGAGGTGCTTGAGCAGTACCGCAAGGCCCGCAGCCAGACCATGCGCATGGGGGCGTTGAATGCCATCAACGACCTGAACCATGAGGCCCGGGGCCTGCTGCTGGCCGACTTCGAGCGGCGCTACCACGACGACCCGCTGGTGCTGGACAAGTATTTCGGCCTGCAGGCGGCCAGCCAGGTGCCGGGCGGCTTCGATCGCCTGGAGTACCTGCTGCAGCATCCCGGGTTCCGCTGGTCCAACCCCAACCGCGTGCGTGCGGTGCTGGGCCCGTTCATGGCCCGCAACGAACGCCATTTCCACCAGGCCGACGGCGAGGGCTATCACCGCATTGCCGGCTTCGTGGAGAAGCTGGACAGGATGAACCCGCAGACCGCCGCGCGTCTGGTGCAGCCGCTGACCCGCTGGCGCAAGGTGGATCCGGCGCGCGGCGAGCAGATGCGCGCGGAACTCGAGCGCCTTGCCGCCCTCGAAACCTCGCGCGACCTGCGTGACGTGATCGAGCGCGCGCTGACCGACGCCTGAATCGGTCAGAGGGCTGGCCTCCTGCAGTCCGGGGGGCCCCACCCCTTGTGGGAGCGCAGCCCCCTGCGCGATGCGGCGCGGGAGCGCCGCCCCCTGCGGTTGCGGATCCCCGCACTGCCGGGCCGGAGTCAGCGCAGAAGCATCAGCAGGCCGGCGAGGATCAGGACCCCGGCGAAGCCGCGGCGCAGCACCGCGACCGGCAGATGGTGCGCCAGCCAGACCCCGGCGCGTACGCTGATGGCGGTACCCGCGACTACCCCGGCGGTGGCCGGCAGGTAGAGATACCCCAGGCTCCATTCCGGGGTGGCCGGGTCGCCGGCGGTCCATTGCGGCAGGGCAAACACCAGGGTCGCGCCGATGGAGATGGGCACCCCGAGGGCCGCGGCCGAACCGATGGCGCGGCGCAGTTCCAGCCCCTGGCTGACCAGGAAGGGGGTGGTCAGGGTGCCGCCGCCGATCCCGATCAGTGCGGATACCGCACCGATCAGGCCGCCCCCGCCCAGCCACACGCCGCGGCGCGGGACTGGCTTGCGGGGCGGTTGAACGTTGAGCAGCATCCAGAGACCGATCGCGACCTCGAAGGCGCCGAAGATGCGCCCGAGGTGGTCGCTGTCGAGCTGGGTGGCCAGGCCGGCGCCCAGCAGGGCCCCGCCGATGATCCCCGGCAGCAGTCGGCGCACGGCCTGACCGTCCACCCCGCCACGGCGGTGGTGGGCCCGCGCCGAAAGCACCGCGGTGGGGATGATCGCCCCCAGTGACGAGCCCACCGCCAGCTGCACCAGCCCCGCCTCGGGAAAGCCCAGTACGGTGAAGACCGCGACGAATACCGGTACCAGCACCAGTCCGCCACCGATCCCGAACAGCCCGGCCGGGATGCCGGTGATCAGGCCCAGGACCACGAACAGCACGGCCAGCCCGGCGGGCGTGGCCGCCAGCGCGTCGATCAGGTGCATGGCCGGGGGGCGTCAGCGGGCGTCACGAACCGGGTTCCTCGTCGCGGCGTCCGGAGGTGGCGACCACGATGCCCCAGACGATACCCCCGAGGAACATCACCACGCCGGGGATCCCGAACAGGGCGGCACGCCGGGCGTGTTCGAGGAAGCGCACCTCGCGGAGGGTGAAGGCATGCGCGTCTTCCATCCCTTCGGCGAGGATCGTGTACGTCCCCGGTTCCGGGAAGTGGAAGCGTCCCAGGGCCACCCGCTCGGTCTGCCCTGAGGTGTACGTCAGGGTGGCCCGCGATGACTGCAGCCGGATGGCTTCGTCCCCGTCCGGCGTCCGGGCGACGACCCGGGTTCCGTCCGGAAGTTGCTCGGGGAACTCGCGGAAGGTCGCGTCGAGGTAGGTCCGGGTGTACAGCCACAGGCGATAGTCACCGGCGCGCGGGATCTCCACCTCGGTGCTGCCCGGACCCTCGAAGTCTTCGGCCAGGCCCTGAAAGGCCCCGCTCAGCGCGACCCAGGCCAGCGCCAGAAGGGCCAGCCCGGCCACGCTCAGGGCGACAGGTCCGCGCATGGGTGCCGACCCGCCGGGGCGTGACGGTCAGGCGTCCAGCGCCTTGAAGCACTTGCGTGCGGCCTCGACGGTGGCCTCGATGTCCGCGTCGGAGTGCGCGCTGGACATGAAGCCGGCCTCGAAGGCCGAGGGCGCGAGATAGATCCCCTCTTCCAGCATCGCGTGGAAGAAGCGTCCGAAGGCCGCGGTGTCGCTGGCGGTGGTGCCGGCGAAATCGGTGACCTTCTCCTCGCTGAAGAACAGCCCGAACATGCCCGGGACCTGATTGGTGGTCAGGGCCACGCCGGCCTCGCGCGCGGCCTCCTCGAAGCCCGCGACGACCTTGCGCGTGCGTTCCTCCAGATCCTGATGGAAGCCCGGGCGGCTGAGGATGTCCAGGGTGCGGATCCCGGCGGTCATCGCGATCGGGTTCCCGGACAGGGTACCGGCCTGATAGATCGGCCCCAGCGGGGACAGCTGCTCCATGATCTCGCGGCGGCCGCCGAAGGCGCCCACCGGCATGCCGCCGCCGATGATCTTGCCCAGGGTGGTCAGGTCCGGGGTGACGCCCAGATAGCCCTGGGCGCAGTTCGCGGACACGCGGAAACCGGTCATCACCTCGTCGAAGATCAGCACCGTGCCGTATTCGTCGCACACCTCGCGCAGGGTCTCGAGGAAGCCCGGCACCGGCGGGATGCAGTTCATGTTCCCGGCGATCGGTTCGACGATGATGCAGGCGACCTCCTCGCCCTTCTCGCGGAAGAACTCGCGCACGCCCTCGGGGTCGTTGTAGCTGAGCGTGCTGGTCAGCGCCGCCAGTTCGGCCGGCACGCCGGGCGAGCTCGGCTGGCCCAGGGTCAGGGCGCCGGAGCCGGCCTTCACCAGCAGGGAATCGCCGTGGCCGTGGTAGTTGCCCTCGAACTTCACGATGCGGTCGCGGCCGGTATAGCCGCGCGCCAGGCGGATCGCGCTCATGGTCGCCTCGGAGCCCGAGTTGGTCATGCGCACCATGTCCATGGACAGGACCAGCTCGCACATCTTCTCGGCCATCTCGCTTTCCAGCCGCGTCGGGCAGCCGAAGGACAGGCCGTTGTTGCAGGCCTCGCGCACGGCCTCGATCACCTCGGGGTGGGCGTGCCCGGCGACCATCGGACCCCAGGAGCCGATGTAGTCGATGTAGCGCTTGCCGTCGGCATCCCACATGTAGGCGCCGTTGGCGCGGTCCATGAAGATGGGGGTCCCGCCGACGCCCTTGAAGGCGCGTACCGGGGAGTTCACGCCGCCGGGGATCCGGTTTTTGGCGGCTTCAAAGAGGCGAAGCGTTTCCTGCATGGCGGTGTCCTGTCTGCAATGGGAGTTGGGAGCGGGGTCGGGGCCGCGGCCCCGACCGTGCAACCCCGCAACCATAGCGACGGGGCGGCGGCGGTGCAAAGAGGGGTATGACCGGGGCTAGGTCGTTTGAAATAGCGTGGCGATGCGGCGGGCGGCGGCCTCGGGGTCCGGGGCGGCGCTGATGCCCTGGATCACCGCGACCATGTCGGCGCCGGCGGCCACCACCTGCGCGGCGTTGTCCGCGGTAATGCCGCCGATCGCGCAGATCGCCACGGCGAGTTCGCGCCGGGCCTGGCGGATCAGTTCCGGCGTGGCCCGTACCGCCTCCGGCTTGGTCGGTGACGGGAACATCGAACCGAAGGCGACGTAATCGGCCCCGGCCGCCTGTGCCGCCCGGGCGCGCGCCAGCTCGTTGTAGCAGGACACGCCGATCACCGCCGCGTCCCCCAGACGGGCACGGGCCCCGGCCGGGTCGGGGTCGTCGCGCCCCAGGTGCACCCCGTCGGCGCCGATGCGCGCGGCCAGCTCCACGTCGTCGTTGACGATGAACAGGGCCCCGGACTCCCGGCACTGGCCGGCCAGTGCCCGCGCCACGGTCTCCTGTTCTTCCCCTTCCAGGTATTTGTCGCGCAGCTGTACGCAGCAGGCCCCGCCGGCCAGCGCGGCGGCGGCCGCGCCGGTGTGGGCCGCCAGCGGATCGGCCCCGGGCGGCGGGGCGGGCGTGACGAAATACAGCCCGCGCAGGGGCGCGCGCTCGGCTACCGGCTCGGTCGTGGCTTCAGTCATGGCCGGTCGGGCACAGGCGGTTGGGCACGTGCTGCCCCTGTCCGGGGGCGTAGCCGGTCTGCACCGCGTGGTTCATGAAGTTCTGTGCCTCGATCACCGCCGGTTCCAGGTCGCGCCCGCGGGCGAGGAAGGCGGCGATGGCCGCGGCCAGGGTGCAGCCGGAACCGTGGAAACCGGCCGGGTGACGCGGCAGTTCGAACATCCGCTGGTGACCGTCCTCGCGGAACAGCCGGTTGCGGATCGGCTCGTCCTCGCCGCCCTCGTGGCCACCGGTGATCAGCACGTTGCGCGCGCCGCGTTCGCGCAGGGCCGGGCCCTGGCGCTCCGGGGTGTCATGCCCGGCCAGAGCGTGCGCCTCCGGACCGTTGGGGGTGATCAGGGTGGCGCGCGGGAGCAGGATCTCGCGGGTCGCGTCGATCACCGCTTCGGTCGCCAGTTCGCCCCCGCCGCCGGCGACCATCACCGGGTCGAGCACCGCCGGGATATGCGGGTGCGCGCCCAGCAGCGCGGCGGCGGTTTCCACGTTCTCCACCGAGCCGAGCATGCCGATCTTGATCGCACCCACGTCCAGGTCCGCCAGCGTGGCCTCGATCTGCGCGCGCAGCCGGGCGGCCGGCAGCACGCTGAAGTCGATCACGTTGCGGGTGTCCTGCACGGTGATGGCGGTGACCGCCGTGGCCCCGTGCACCCCCAGCCGGGTGAAGGTCGTCAGGTCCGCCTGCAGGCCGGCGCCGCCCCCGGGGTCCGAACCGGCAATGGTCAGGGCGATGGGGGGATGGGTCATCTCGCGGTCTCCCGTGCTATGGTTCGCGCGCCCCGCGGACCGGGGCATGCCATTTCAGCAGGGGAGTGTACGCAGCATGAGCACGGAGTTCGATGTGGAACAGGCGCAGCCGCTGCTGGCGGTGGCGCGCGGAGAGTCGGGGCTGACCGCCGCGGCGGACAACGCCCTGCAGGCGCTGGAGGCGGAGCTGAACGCGATCGCCGCCGAACTGCAGGTGGAGCACGTCGGGCCCGGGGTGGGCATGGCGGACATGAACGCCGAAGGGGCCTACCGCATCGTGGTGCGCGAACACGAGCACGACGTGACCCGGTGCGAATGGGGCGTGATGGTCTGCGATGCGGCCGACAACTGCGACTACCGGCCGATGTGGCCGATGTCCGGCACCGGGCGGCTGCGGCGCCGTCAGGTGGTCGAGGCCCTGCCCGAGCTGATCGCCGGCTGGCGCGCGGCGATGAACGAGGCCGGCCGCGCCCTGACCCCGGCGGGCCAGCGTCTGGCCGCGCTGGACGGCGTGTTCAACCCGGCCTGACGGCCTGCCCGGGCGGGCGGCGGCCTCAGTCCAGTGCGACCGGCTGCGCCCCGGCCCGCAGGGTCAGGCGTTCCCACCCCTGTTCCCGGGCGTGTGCGTCCAGGGTCGGGTCCGGGTCCACGGCCACCGGCCGGCCCACCCGTTCCAGTAGCGGGATGTCGTTGCGCGAATCGCTGTAGAAACAGGCCTGCGCCATCACCGCGTCGGGATTGTCGTGGTGGTCGGCGAGGAAGGCGTGCAGACGATCCACCTTGCCATGCTGAAAGCAGGGCGTGCCGGCGACCTCGCCGGTAAAGCGGCCGTCGCGTTCCTCGGCGATGGTGGCCAGCAGATTCGGCACCCCCAGGCGCTGCGCGATCGGGGCGGTGACGAACTGGTTGGTTGCGGTGATGATCACCAGTTCGTCGCCGGCCTCGCGGTGGCGCTGCAGCAGTGCATGGGCGGCCGGCGCGATCATCGGCTCGATGACCTCCTGCATGAAGGCCTCGCGCCACGCCTCCAGCCGCTCGCGGGGCTGCTCCGCCAGTGGCGCGAAGGCGAAGCGGCAGAACTCGAAGATGTCCAGCGTGCCGGCCAGGTACTGCTCGTAGAACCGATCGTTCCCCGCGGCAAAGGACTCGCGGTCCACCGCCCCGCGGGCGATCAGGGTCTCGTTCCAGGCGTGATCGCTGTCGCCGGCGAGCAGGGTATTGTCGAGATCGAACAGGGCCAGGGTCATGCGGCATCGTCGCGGGTATGCGTGAAGCCGCGCAGTCTACCCGATCCGGCCACCCGCCCGCTGCGGGTCCCGGCAGTTGTCGCCACGGTGGCGCGCCGCTATCCTCGCCGCCATGAATCTGCACGAATTTCAGGCCAAGGCGGCGTTTCGCGACGCCGGGATCCCGGTGCCCGAGGGCCGGGTCGTCGACACGGCGGACGCTGCCGCGCAAGCCTGGCGCGAGCTGGGCGGGGGGCGTGCGCTGGTCAAGGCGCAGGTGCACAGCGGCGGTCGCGGCAAGGCCGGCGGGGTGACACTGGTGGAGGACGCCGAGGCCGCGCGGGATGCGGCGGCCGATATGCTCGGCACGCGTCTGGTGACTGACCAGAACGCGCCCGAGGGGCAGCCGGTGGAGCGGGTGCTGCTGGAACCGGCGGCCGACATCGCACGCGAGTTCTACTTTGCCCTGCTGGTCGATCGCTCGCGGGAGTGCCTGACCTTCGTGGTCTCCGCCGAGGGCGGCATGGACATCGAGACCCTGGCCGCCGAGCGCCCGGAGGCGATCCTGACCCTGCCGGTGCACCCGGCGACCGGGGTCATGCCGTTCCACGGCCGGCGCATCGCCGCGGCCCTGGGGCTGGAGGGCGCGGCCGCGAAGGCGATGGCCCAGCTGGCGACCAACACCCATGCCCTGTTCACCCGCACGGATGCCCAGCTGCTGGAGATCAACCCGCTGGTGCAGACCGGGGACGGCGAGCTGCTGGCCCTGGATGCCAAGCTGAGTCTGGACGACTCCGCCGCCTACCGGCAGGCGGCGCTGGTCGAACTGCGCGATCCGAACCAGCGCGACCCCTCCGAGGAGCGCGCCCGCGAACACGACCTCAACTACATCCCGCTGGATGGATCCATCGGCTGCATGGTCAACGGCGCCGGCCTGGCGATGGCGACCATGGACCTGATTCAGCACCACGGCGGTGAGCCGGCCAACTTCCTCGACGTGGGCGGCGGAACCACCGTGGAACGGGTGACCGCCGCCTTCAAGCTGATCCTGTCCGATGACTCGGTGCAGGCGGTGCTGGTGAACATCTTCGGCGGCATCGTGCGCTGCGACCTGATCGCCGAAGGGATCATCGCCGCGATCCGCGAGGTGCAGGTGGACGTGCCGGTAGTGGTGCGTCTGGAGGGGACCAACGCCGAGCAGGGCCGCGAGGCCCTGGCGAATTCCGGCCTGGACGTGATCCCGGCCGCCGATCTGGACGCGGCCGCGCGCGCCGTGGTGGAGGCCGCCGCATGAGTATCCTGGTCGACCGCGACACCCGGGTGATCTGCCAGGGCTTCACCGGCAAGCAGGGCAGCTTCCACTCCGAGCAGGCCATCGCCTACGGCACCCGCCTGGTGGGCGGGGTGACCCCGGGCAAGGGCGGGCAGAGCCATCTCGATCGCCCGGTGTTCGACACCGTGGCCGATGCGGTGGCGGCCACCGGCGCCACGGTCAGCATGATCTACGTGCCGGCACCGTTCGCCGCCGATGCCATCTGCGAGGCGGCCGATGCCGGGATCGAACTGGCGGTGTGCATCACCGAGGGCATCCCGGTGCAGGACATGGTGCGGGTCAAGCAGATGCTGGCCGACACCGGCACCCGCCTGATCGGCCCCAACTGCCCGGGGATCATCACCCCGGAGGCCTGCAAGGTGGGGATCATGCCCGGCTACATCCACAGCCGCGGACGCATCGGCATCATCTCGCGCTCGGGCACGCTGACCTACGAGGCCGTGCACCAGACCACCGCGCTGGGGCTGGGGCAGAGTACCTGCGTTGGCATCGGCGGCGATCCCATCCAGGGGCTGGATTTCGTCGACTGCCTGCGGATGTTCCGCGACGACCCCGAGACCGACGGCGTACTGATGGTCGGCGAAATCGGCGGTGACGCCGAGGAACGCGCGGCGCGCTACATCCGTGAGGAATTCGACAAGCCGGTGGCCGCCTACATCGCCGGGGCCACGGCCCCGCCGGGGCGGCGCATGGGGCATGCCGGAGCGATCATCGCCGGCGGGCAGGGGACCGCCGTGCAGAAGATGGACGCCCTGCGTGGCGCCGGTGCCGTGGTGGCCGAGAGCCCGGCGGAACTGGGCCAGGCCATGCAGCAGGCCCTTGGCGTCTCCGGTCGCTGATCCCCGCACTTCGAACATGACTGCCCAAGCGCCACGCATCGCCCTGGCCCAGTTCAACCCCGTGGTGGGGGCGCTGGAGTCCAATGAGCGGCGGATGCGCGAGTTCGTGCAGCAGGCGCGTGCGGCCGGGGCCCATCTGGTGGTGTTCCCCGAGCTGGCGCTGACCGGGTATCCGCCCGAGGATCTGCTGCTGCGGCCCGCGTTCCTGGATGCGGTGGACGCGGCGCTCGAGCGGCTGGCCGATGTGAGCATCGGCATCGACCTGCTGGTGGGCGCCCCGCGGCGCACTGAGGAAGGCCTGGCCAATGCCGCGGTGTGGCTGCGCAACGGTGCGATCCACGCGAGCTACGCCAAGCACATCCTGCCCAACTACTCGGTGTTCGACGAGGTGCGCTACTTCCATGCCGGGCACGAGCCCTGCGTGGTCCAGCTGGGTGGCTGGCGCCTGGGCGTCACGGTCTGCGAGGACATCTGGCAGCCGGCCCCGGCGGCGCATGCCCGCATCGCCGGGGCCGACGTGCTGCTCAACCTGAATGCCTCCCCGTTCCATCGCGGCAAGCCGGCGGAGCGTTCTGCGGTGGTGGCCGCGCGGGTCGCCGAGACCGGGTGCCCGGTGCTCTACGTGAATCAGGTGGGCGGCCAGGACGAACTGGTGTTCGACGGCCGCAGTTTTCTGCATCCCGGCCCCGGGGGCACGCCGCAGGCCCTGCTGGATCCCTGGGAGGAGGGGCTGGCGCTGGTCGAGCTGGAGGCCGGTGACGCCGGACGGCCCCGGCCCGTAGTCGTGGCCCCCGAGGCGGCCTCGCCGCTGCCGCCCGCGCCGGCGGCGGTATCCGAGGCCGACAGCTCCGCGCACGCCGCGGATGCGGAAGTCGCGGATCTCTACGCCGCGCTGGTCACCGGCATCCGCGACTACGTCGACAAGAACGGCTTCCCCGGGGTGATCCTGGGGCTGTCCGGCGGCATCGACTCCGGGCTGACCGCGGCCCTGGCCACCGATGCCCTGGGCCCGGAGCGGGTCACCGCGGTGATGATGCCCTACCGCTATACCGCGTCGATGTCGGTGGAGGATGCCCGCGCCCAGGCCGAAACCCTGGGGCTGGATTACCATGAGGTGGCGATCGAGCCGATGGTGCAGGCGTTTCTCGGCGGGCTCGACAGTGCGCTGGCGTCGGTGCCGCCGGCGCCCGGCGACGTGACCGAGGAGAACCTGCAGTCCCGCTCGCGCGGGGTGGTGCTGATGGGCCTGTCCAACCGCACCGGTCGCATGCTGCTGGCCACCGGCAACAAGAGCGAGCTGGCAGTCGGCTATGCCACGCTGTACGGCGACATGAACGGCGGGTTCGCCCCGCTGAAGGATGTGTCCAAGCAGTGGGTCTGGCGCCTGGCGCGCTGGCGCAATACCTGCGGCGAGGTGATCCCGCCACGGGTGATCGAGCGTCCGCCCAGCGCCGAGCTGGCGCCGGGGCAGGCCGATTCCGATTCCCTGCCGCCGTATCCGGTGCTGGATGCGATCCTGGAGGCCTTCGTGGAAGAGGAGGCCTCGGTGGCGGACATCGTGGCGCGCGGTTTCGAGCGCGAGACCGTGGAGCGGGTCGCGCGCATGGTGCTGCGGGCCGAGTACAAGCGGCGCCAGGGCGCCCCCGGGGTGCGGGTCAGCCCGCGCGCCTTCGGCCGCGATCGCCGCTATCCCGTCACCTCCGGCTACCGTCCGGAATGAGGCCGGTGGTCTGGTACACTCAACCGCACACGATTCGCCCGCGGACGCGGGCGCAGACCGGGGGATTCGCATGAAGAAGATCGAGGCGATCATCAAGCCGTTCAAGCTGGAAGACGTCCGCGAGGCCCTGACCGAGATGGGCATCGCCGGGATGACCGCCACCGAGGTCCAGGGCTTCGGCCGACAGAAGGGTCACACCGAGCTCTATCGCGGGGCCGAGTACGTGGTCGACTTCCTGCCCAAGGTGAAGCTGGAGCTGGTGGTGGACGATGACCGCGTGGATGCCTGCATCGACGCGATCGTGAAGGCTTCGCGCACCGGCAAGATCGGAGACGGCAAGATCTTCGTCTCCGACATGGATCGCGTGGTGCGCATCCGCACCGGAGAGGAGGGCAGCGAGGCCCTCTGACGGGCCGTCTGTCGCGGGGCGCCGCCGTTCAGTTGAAGAACGGCAGGCGCTCGAAGGCGCGCCACAGGCCGCCGCGTTCCACTTCCACCGACAGGTGCTCGCCGCCGCGCACCGCCACCGCGGCCTCGGCATCGTTCAGTTCCAGCACGCTCAGGGTCGCGTCGGCGTGGTCATCCAGACCCAGCTCGCGATAGGAGTGGTACAGCACCGACAGCGCCTGCGGTGTCACGTCGGCGTTGGGGTAGGTCGCCAGCACGTGGCGCGCGCGTTCGGCGGCGGCCACCCAGGCGGTGCGCTCCATGTAGAATTCGGCGATGCGCAGCTCATTGGCGGCCAGGGTGTTGAGGATGAACACCATGCGCGGATGCGCGTCGGCGCTGTACGGGCTGTCCGGGAAGGTGCGGATCAGCCGGTCGAAGTCCTCGTAGGCGTCCATCAGCGGGCCCTGGTCCATCTCGGTGGGATCCATCGGGAACACGTTGCTGAGGAAGCCCTGGTCGCGGTTGAAGTTGATCAGTCCGCGCAGGTAGTAGGCGTAATCGAGGTTCGGATGACGCGGGTTGAGCTGCTCGAAGCGGTCCACCGCGGCGAGCGCGGGTTCCGGTTCGCCGGCCTTGTAATACGCGTAAGGGATCTCGATCTGCGCCTGCTGGGCAAAGCGTCCGAACGGATAGCGGGCCTCCAGCAGCTCGTAGTATTCCACGGCCTGGCTGTAGTTGCCGCTGTCCAGGGCGGATTTGGCCTCGCTGTAGAGCTGGCTGGCCGACCAGCCGGCCGTGGGATCGGCGCGCCAGCTTTCGCAGCCGGCCATGAGCAGGGCCACAATCAGGATGACGAACAGGCGTGGCAGGGTGGAAGCTGGGAGCACGGAAACCTCGTTGCGAACCGTTGTGCGCGGATGAAATCCGGATTCTACACCATTGACGAACATTGACGCGGCCTGCCTCCGGAGGGTGAGGGCATGAGCGAACCACGCCGGGCAACCCTGCCCGAGGAAGAGGCCGGGCAGCGCCTGGATGCGGCTCTGGCGCGCGCGTTTCCCGAGTATTCGCGCAGCCAGCTGGTGCAGTGGCTGAAGGCCGGCGACCTGCGGGTGGACGGGGCCCGGCCCCGCCCGCGCACGCCGGTGCGCGGTGGCGAGGCGGTGGAACTGATTCCGCCGGAGACCCCGTCGCTGGAGGATGCCCCGGAACCCATCGAGCTGGACATCCTGTACGAGGATACCGACGTGCTGGTGATCGACAAGCCGGCGGGGCTGGTGGTGCACCCGGCCGCGGGTCATCGTCAGGGAACCCTGGTCAACGCGCTGCTGCATCACGCGCCCGAGGTCGGCGTGCTGCCGCGCGCCGGGGTCGTGCACCGGCTGGACAAGGACACCACCGGCCTGATGGTCGTCGCGCGCAACGCGCAGGCGCAGACCGCCCTGGTGCGTCAGCTGCAGGAGCGCAGCGTGCACCGTGAATACCGCGCGCTGGTCCACGGCCGGGTGATCGCCGGCGGCACGGTGGATGCGCCGGTGGGTCGCCATCCGGTGGACCGCAAGCGCATGGCGGTGAACCCGGCGGGCAAGCCGGCGACCACGCACTACCGGGTGGCGGAACGCTTTCGTGGCCACACCCTGCTGAACGCGCGACTGGAGACCGGGCGTACCCACCAGATCCGCGTGCACATGGCGCATCTGCGCCACCCG
Organism: Thioalkalivibrio sp. ALE23; assembly: GCF_000378545.1. Classification (NCBI taxonomy): domain Bacteria; kingdom Pseudomonadati; phylum Pseudomonadota; class Gammaproteobacteria; order Chromatiales; family Ectothiorhodospiraceae; genus Thioalkalivibrio; species Thioalkalivibrio sp. ALE23. The sequence continues at coordinate 388,501 of NZ_KB900032.1, forward strand.
CTGGTGGGCGATCCGGTGTATGGCGGGCGGCCGCGGCCGGTGCGCGGGATGGACGAGTCGGCGCGCGAGGCGGTGAACGGATTCCGGCGTCAGGCGCTGCACGCCGCGCGCCTGGAGTTCCGTCATCCCGCCACGGGCGAGCCGCAGGCCTTCGAGGCGCCGCTGCCCGCGGATTTCGCCTCGCTGCTGGAGGTGTTGCGCGCGGATGCCGCCCACGCGGAGGCGCAGGCATGAACGCCGCTGACGCGCTGCCGGACGCGGCCCTGATCACGCCCGACTGGCCCGCCGCCCCCGCAGTCGGGGCCCTGCAGACCACCCGTGCCGGCGGGATCAGCGAGGGCGTGTGGGCCAGTCTGAATCTCGCGCTGCATACCGGGGACGATCCGCAGCGAGTGGCCGGGAACCGGCGCCGTCTGGCGCAGGCGGTGGCCGCGCGGGGCGTGCCCGGCGCCGAGCTGCACTGGCCGGCACAGGTGCATGGCACGCGAGTGGTGCGCGCGGAAGAACTGGCCGCCGCCGACGCGCCGGTGGAGGCCGATGCGGTGATGACCACCCGGCCCGGCCGGGTCTGCGCGGTGCAGACGGCCGACTGCCTGCCGGTGCTGTTCGCCGGCACCGGCGGGGAGGCGGTGGCGGCGGCGCATGCCGGCTGGCGCGGGCTGGTGGACGGGGTCCTGGAGGCCACGCTGGCGGCGCTGCGCGAGGCCCGTCCGCAGGCGGCCTGGCACGCCTGGCTGGGGCCGGCCATCGGCCCCGACGCCTTCGAGGTCGGCACGGAGGTGCGCGAGCGGTTCCTGGCGGTGCAGCCGGGGATGGCCGGGGCCTTTCGCCCGGCCGCGCGGGACGGTCACTGGCTGGGGGATCTGGCGGCGCTGGCGCGCGACCGCCTGCAGTGTGCGGGCGTGGCCGTGCATGGCGGCGGCGAATGCACCTTCAGCGACCCCGACCGGTTCTTCTCCTATCGTCGTGACGGCACCACCGGACGCCTCGCGAGCCTGGTCTGGATCCGTCCGGAGGCCGGAGCCTAGGAACTGGTCGTGGGGTCCTCGTGTGGCGGTCCGGTGCCGCCCTCCGGGGCGGGGATGCTGGCGGGCCTTGCGGCCGGGTCGACCGGTGCGCGAGTGAGCGCCTTCACCGGGATGGCCGGCGGTTCGGCGAGCCGGCCGGCGGCCCGCTCGTCCAGGCGTGCCCGGGCCCAGGCCACGTGTTCGCGCACCAGCGCCGACGGGTGGTCGGCGCGCGCGGCCAGGGCCTCGCGCGCCTGATCGGTGGCCGGACCGTTGCCGAGCCCCACGGCGAGGTTGCGCAGCCATTGTTCGTGGCCGATGCGGCGGATCGCCATGCCGGCGGTGCGTTCGAGGAAGGTCGCCTCGTCCCAGGCGAACAGCTCGACCAGCGAGGCGCTGTCGAGGCCATGGCGGGCGATGAAGTCCGGTTCGGCCGCGACCTCGGCGAAGCGGTTCCAGGGGCAGACCAGCTGGCAGTCGTCACAGCCGTAGATGCGGTTGCCGATCAGCGGGCGCAGGTCTTCCGGGATCGAGCCTTTCAGCTCGATGGTGAGATAGGAGATGCAGCGCCGGGCGTCGAGGTCGTGCGGGCCGCGGAAGGCCTGCGTGGGGCACACGTCCAGGCAGGCGCGGCAGCTCCCGCAGTGGTCCTCGGCCGGGCCGGAATCGAGCGGCAGTGGCAGATCGGTGAACAGTTCGCCGAGGAAGAACCACGAGCCGGTACCGCGGGCCAGCAGGTTGGTGTGCTTGCCGATCCAGCCGAGCCCCGCCTGCTGCGCCAGGGCCTTCTCCAGCACCGGCGCGCTGTCGGTGAAGGCGCGGTAGCCGTGCGGTGCCTCGGCCTCGATCCGGCGGCCGAGTTCGGTCAGTCGCTTGCGCAGCAGCTTGTGGTAGTCACGGCCCAGGGCATAGCGCGAGACATAGGCGCCCTCGGGATCCGCCAGCTGGGCAGCCGGACGGCGGGTGCGTGGCGGGAAGTAATCCATGCGCACGCTGATGATGCGCTGCACCCCGGGCAGCAGCGCGCCGGGGTCGCGGCGCAGCGGCGCGCGGTCGGCCATCCATTGCATGTCGCCGTGGGAGCCGCGCTCCAGCCAGGCGTCCAGGTGCCCGCGATCGGCCTCGGGGACCCGCGCCGGGCCGATGCGCAGTTCCGCGAAGCCGAGTTCGCGCCCCCACCGACGGATGCGGTCGGCAAGTTCGGCGCATTGGCGCGGGTCGGGATGCTCAGGCACGATCGACAGGCCAGCAAGGAGAGGAACGGACATGAATGATGCCCCCGCACCCCCGTCCCCGGCCAGCCCCGCGCCCGGTGAGCGGCTGTTTGACACCACGCGCATGCGCGAGCTGGATGCCACCGCCATGGCCCTGCCCGGGATGGCGCCGGGCGAGCTGATGGACCGGGCCGGGGCGGCGCTGCTCGAGCATCTGCGCGAACACTGGCCGGAGGTGACCCGCGTCGGGGTGCTCTGCGGGCCCGGCAACAACGGCGGCGACGGTTTCGTGCTGGCCCGCCGCGCGCGGGCGGCCGGACTGGAGGTCGTGCTGCACGCGGGGTCCTCGCGGGCGCGGGAGGAGTCGGACGGGCAGCGGGCCCGGCGTCTGTGGGAGGAAAGCGGGGGCGAAATCCACCCGCTGGAGACGTTCGATCCCGCCACTGCGGATGTGTGGGTGGACGCGCTGTTCGGTATCGGTCTGCAGCGTCCGCTGACCGATGTCTACGGCGAGGTGATCGAGCGGCTGAACCGTGCGGACCGGGCGGTGCTGGCGGCCGATGCGCCCTCGGGGGTCGATACCGACAATGGCGCGCTGCGCGGGCAGGCGGCGCGGGCGACACGCACCCTGACATTCATTGCCGACAAGCCGGGGCTGCATACGGGGGCTGCGGTGGACTACGCGGGCACGGTCCGCGTGGCCACACTCGACCTCCCGCATTCGCTGGCGGAGAGCTTCGCACCGGCGGCGTGGCGCATTGGTCCCGGGCACTGGCGGGCGGGTCTGCCGCGGCGGCGGCCCGGGGCCCACAAGGGTGATGCGGGCCACGTGATGATCGTCGGCGGGGCTCCCGGGTTCGCCGGAGCCGGGCGGCTGGCGGCCACCGCGGCGCTGCGTGCCGGAGCCGGGCGCGTGACCCTGCTGACGCATCCCGAACATGCGGCCTTCGTGTGCAGTGACCGCCCCGAGATCATGGTGCGCGGGGTGAGCGAAGGCCCGGAGCTGCTGCGCTGGCTGGAGCGGGCGGACGCGGTGGCCATCGGGCCAGGGCTGGATCAGGGTCCGTGGGGGCGTGAGCTGTGGCTGGCGGCGGCCGATTCCGGCCGCCCGCTGGTGGTGGATGCCGATGGCCTCAACCTGCTGGCGCAGACCCCGCGACGCAGCAACGACTGGGTCCTGACGCCGCATCCCGGCGAGGCCGGGCGTCTGCTGAACCTGGATGCCGCGGCGGTGGAGGTCGACCGACCGGGGCGACTGCGGGAGCTGGTCGTGCGGTTTGGCGGCACCGTGCTGCTCAAGGGGGCGGGGACGCTGATCGCCGACACCGATGACGGACCGTACGACTGTGTCACCGACGGCCATCCGGGGATGGCCACCCCCGGCTGTGGGGATGCGCTGACCGGCGTGATCGCGGCGTTGCGCGGACAGGGCGCGGGTGCGCGTGTGGCGGCGCGCACCGGCGCCGGCTGGCACGCGGCGGCCGGGCGCGTCGCGGCGCGGCGACTGGGGGGCACTGTCGGCATGCTGGCGGGGGATCTGATCGCGGCCCTGCCGGCCGCCTCGGGGGGCGACGATGGCCTCTGACCGGGCGGTCTTCGACGGAGCCCCGGTGGAGCTGCCGGATGCGGCCGCCACCGAGGCGGCGGGTGCCGCGCTGGCGACGGTGCCGGGGCTGCGCACGGTCTATCTGGAGGGCGACCTGGGCGCGGGAAAGACCACCTGGGTGCGCGGCCTGCTGCGGGCCCTGGGGCACGCGGGGACGGTGCGCAGTCCGACCTATACCCTGGTCGAACCGTACGAGCTGGATTCCCGGCGGGTACTGCATTTCGATCTCTACCGTCTGGGGGACCCGGAGGAGCTGGAGTACCTTGGCGTGCGCGAGGCCCACGGGGCCGGGGTGCTGTGGCTGGTCGAGTGGCCGGAGCGCGGTCGCGGCTGGCTGCCGGAGCCGGATCTGCGCATCCACCTCGAGGAGCATCCGGACGGGCCGGAGTACGGACGCCGGCTGTGGCTGGAAGGGCCGGCCGCCGAGGCCGGCCGCGCCGCGCTGACGGCGGCGCCGGGACAGGAATAGATCTGGGACTGGCGGGTCTTTCTGTATACTACATGTAGTGGCTGGTGGCTCCCGGGGGCACGCAGGGAGCAGGGTCGCAGGTTGTGAGGGCACACGCAGAAACTTCGGTATCTTCCTAAAAATTCGCGACATTCCGGGTTGCTTTTTCAGAGGATCTGTCCACAATGAGAGTGGAGTCCCTGACCAGCCGGGGTGTGTGCGTGGGCCATCACCGTTCCGACATCGATCCGAATCGCCGCCAGATCCTGCGCGCCCTGGGTGCACTGGGTCTGGCGACGCTGCCCCTCCCGGCGGCGGCCGGGGCGCGCGTCGAGCGCCTGCGCATGTCGGTGGACGGAGAAACCACGCGTCTGGTCTTCGACATGGAGGGCGAGGCCGAGTACGAGGTGTTTCGCCTGCAGTCGCCGGAACGGCTGGTGGTGGATCTGACGAACGCCAGCACCGATGCCAGCCTGGAGGTCAATGATCACCCGCGTTCGGTGATCGACGGCGTGCGCCATGCGCCGCGCAACGGTTCCGATCTGCGCGTGGTCCTGGATCTGCGCGAGGCCGTGAGCCCGCGCAGCTTCCAGCTGATGCCGGCTCAGGGCGCCCCGCACCGGCTGGTGCTGGACCTGACGCGCAGCGGCTCGGCGGGCACGCGGGTGGAGGCGGGCGAGGAGCGCGAACCGCGTCGCGGTCGCTCGCAGGAGGATCTGCGCGACGTGATCGTGGCCATCGATGCCGGCCACGGCGGGCATGATCCCGGCGCCATCGGTCCCAACGGCACGCGCGAGAAGGACGTGGCGCTGGAAGTGTCGCAGCGGCTTGCGGACCTGGTCGAGGATGAATGGGGCATGGAGGCGGTGATGATCCGCACCGGCGACTATTTCCTGCCCCTGCGCGAGCGCGTCAAGCGCGCCCGGGACGCGGAGGCCGACGTGTTCATGTCGATCCACGCGGATGCCTTCCCGGACCCCAGCGTGAACGGGTCCTCGGTGTACATGCTGTCGGAGGGCGGGGCATCCAGCGAGGCCGCACGCTTCCTTGCCGAGCGCGAGAATCAGGCCGACATGCGCCTGGGCGGGGTGCCGATGAACGGCCGTGATGATTCCCTCAGCAACGTTCTGCTGGATCTGGCCCAGAGCGGCAGCCTCGAGGCCAGTTCCACCCTGGCCGAGCGGATGATCGACGAGCTGGACCGGGTCGGCAAGGTGCGGCGGCCGAAGGTCGAACGGGCCAATTTCGCCGTGCTGCGTTCGCCGGATGTGCCGTCCATCCTGGTCGAGTCCGGCTTCATTTCCAATCCGCAGGACGAACGTCGCCTGCGCAGCTCCAGCTATCAGCAGTCGCTGGCCGAAGCCCTGCTGACCGGTCTGCGGGCGTACTTCTCCACCCACGCGCGTCCGGGCACGCTAATTGCCGATGGCGGCAAGGATACCGAGCAGCACATCATTCGCCCCGGCGAGACCCTGTCCGGGATCGCGGAGCAGTACAGCGTGTCCCTGTCCGAGCTGCGCGCGGTCAACGGCGTCAACGGTGACACCATCTATACCGGTCAGGTCCTCGAGGTCCCTTCCCGCGGCAGTTGAATCCCGGTCCGAATACGGGATTCGGCGAGCACGCACGTGCACATTCGCCGGTGTTTCCTTACCCTGCGTTTCAGTGCTTTCCCGGGGCGTGAAGTGGGCATCCAGAAACTCTCCAATCAGCTGATCAGCCAGATCGCCGCCGGCGAGGTCATCGAGCGACCGGCCTCGGTGGTCAAGGAGCTGGTCGAAAACGCGCTGGATGCCGGGGCCTCGCGCATCGAGGTGCGTCTGGAGCAGGGCGGGACTCGCCTGATCCGGGTGACCGACGACGGCTGTGGCATCGCGCGGGAAGAACTGCCGCTGGCGCTGTCGCGCCATGCCACCAGCAAGATCCGCAGCATGGATGACCTGGAGGCACTGCACAGCCTGGGTTTCCGCGGCGAGGCGCTGCCATCGGTGTCCTCGGTGGCGCGCCTGACCCTGACCTCGGCGGTGCCCGGCGAGCGCAATGCCTGGCAGCTTTCCGGGGACGGTTCCGATGTCTTCGGCGAGGTGATGCCGGCGTCGCATCCGCCGGGCACGACGGTCGAGGTGCGCGACCTGTTCTTCAACGTGCCGGCGCGGCGGCGATTCGTGCGCACCGAACGCACCGAGTACGGCCATTGCGAGTCCGTGCTGCGCACCCTGGCCGCGGCGCACCCCGAGGTCGCCTTCGTGCTGCGGCACAACGATCGGGTGACGCTGGACCTGCCGGCGGCACCCGGTGACCCCGCGGCGCGCGTGCGGGCCCTGCTGGGCGAGGCATTTCTGGCGGATGCGCTCCCGGTGGACGAGCAGCGTTCCGGGCTGGTGCTGTCCGGCTGGCTGGGATCCCCGGCGCGTTCCCGGGCTCAGGCCGACCAGCAGTATTTCTTCGTCAACGGCCGTGCGATCCGCGACCGGGTACTGACGGCGGCCGTGCGCAAGGCCTATCAGGACGTGCTCTACCACGGGCGCCATCCGATGTTCGTGCTCGAGCTGGAGCTGGATCCGGCGCAGGTGGACGTGAACGCGCATCCGACCAAGCAGGAGGTGCGCTTCCGCGAGTCGCGGATGGTCCACGATTTCATCTTCCATGCGCTGCATGCCGCATTGGGGCAGGCGAAGGCCGGTCAGGGCGCGGAGGCCGGTGCCGCCCCGGCGGGCGCGCCGCGCCCGGAGGCCCCTCCGCATGCGCGGCCGGGGCTGCTTGACGGAGTGCCGCCGGGCGACCATTCGGCACGCGGTAGCGGGAGCCCCGCTCCGCTCACCGGGGGCGGATCCCGTGCCGGGGGGCGCGCGGATCCCGGGCGGGGTGACGGGTTTGCCGCGGCCTGGGCCGCATTCCGGCCGCCGGCAGGCGCCGGTTCCGCCGCCGTGGGCGAGCGTGCGGCACCGGATTACCGCGGGGCGGAGACCGCTCCCGGCGAGGGCACGGACGCTGCGGAGATGCCCCCGCTGGGATTCGCCATCGGCCAGGTCGCGGATACCTTCGTGCTCGCGGAGAACGCCCGCGGGCTGGTGCTGGTGGACATGCATGCCGCACACGAGCGCATCACCTATGAGCGGCTCAAGCGCGAATGGGAGCGTGAGCGGGTGACGGCTCAGCCGCTGCTGGTGCCGGAGGAAGTGACGGTCACCCCGACCGAGGCCGACCGTGCCGAGGAACAGGCGGAGACCCTGGCCGGGCTGGGTTTCGAGGTGGATCGCTGCGGTCGCGAACGCCTGCGGCTGCGGGCGGCGCCGGCGCTGCTGCGCGGACGCGATGCGGGGGCGCTCCTGCGCGACGTGCTGGGGGATCTGGCCGAGAGCGGCCACAGTCAGCGCACCGAGGCGGCGGCCAACGAGGTGCTGAGCACCATGGCCTGTCACGGTTCGGTGCGGTCGGGGCGCCGGCTGACCGTGCCCGAGATGAATCAGCTGCTGCGCGACATGGAGGCCACCGAGCGCAGCGGCCAGTGCAACCATGGCCGGCCGACCTGGGTGGAGCTGGATCACGCCGCCCTCGACGGGCTGTTCATGCGCGGGCGCTGATGGACGTCCCGCAACCGCCGGTGGTCCTGCTCGCCGGGCCCACCGCCACCGGCAAGACCGGGCTGGCGCTGGAGCTCGCGCAGCGGCTGGACGCCGAGATCGTGACCGTGGATTCGGCGCAGGTGTATCGCGGAATGGACATCGGTACCGCCAAGCCGGATGCGGCCGAGCGCGCGCGGGTTCCCCATCATCTGCTGGACATCCGGGAGCCGGAGGAGACCTATAATGCAGCGGCCTTCGCCGAGGATGCGCGCGCCTGCATCCGTGCGATCCATGCGCGCGGGCGCGTGGCGCTGCTGGCGGGCGGGACCCTGCTGTACCTGCGGGCGCTGCTGGAGGGGATCGACCCCATGCCGCCGGTGCCGGAAGCGGTGCGCGCCGCGGTGCGCGCCCGGCTGGAGACGGAAGGCGCCCGGGCCCTGCACGAGGCCCTGGAGGCGGTGGACCCGGCGGCCGCCGGGCGCATCCATCCCAACGACCCGCAGCGCATCCTGCGGGCGCTGGAGGTGTTCGAGGCCACGGGGCGCCCGTTGTCGAGCTTCCAGCAGGGGGGCGAGGCGCGGCTGCCAGCGGGCTGGTGCGCACTGGCGTTGTGGCCGGAAGATCGGGAACGTCTGCGCGCGCGGATTGCCGAACGCTTCGATGCCATGCTGGAGGCGGGGTTCGTGGAGGAGCTGCGGGCCCTGCGTGCGCGCCCCGGACTGACCGCGGAGCACCCTTCGCAGCGGGCGGTGGGCTACCGCCAGGGCTGGGAATGGCTGGCCGGCGAGGTCGATTTCGCCACGTTCCGCAGCCGGGTGATCGCCGCGACGCGGCAGCTGGCCAAGCGCCAGCTGACCGGCCTGCGGCGCTTCCCGCTGCACGCGCGGCTGCCGGCGGAAACCATCGACCCGGAGCAGGCCCTGGCGGCCCTGCGCGAGACGGCATCACGCTGACGATATGCTACTCTTTTTACAGGTTTCGGCCCGCGGCGCGGGCCCCGACGAATGCAACCAGGGAATGTACCGATGGCCAAAGGGCAAATGCTGCAGGAACCCTTTCTCAACGCGCTGCGCCGCGACCGGATTCCGGTGTCGATCTATCTCGTGAACGGCATCAAGCTGCAGGGGCAGATCGAGTCGTTCGATCAGTTCGTGGTCCTGCTGCGCTCGACGGTTTCGCAGATGGTCTACAAGCACGCGATCTCCACCATCGTGCCCGCGCGGCAGGTGCGCATGCCGCTGGATGAAGACAGCGCCGCGGCCAGCGGCGGAGAGGCCGCGGATGAATAGGGGCGTCGTACACCTCCGGGGTGGCCCGGTCCCGAATCGGGGGTGGTCGCGCGTTGTTTGAGCGTCCGCAGACCGGTGGCGACCGGGCGGTGCTGGTGGCCATGGCCATCGGCGGTGCGACCGATCTCGAGGTTCAGCTGCAGGAATTCGAGGAGCTGGTGCGTTCGGCCGGGGCCGAAGTGGTGGCCGTGGAATCCGGCTCGCGGCACCGTCCCGACTCGCGCCTGTTCGTGGGGTCCGGCAAGGCGGACGCCATTCGCGATCAGGTGGCGGCGCACGGGGCCGACCTGGTCATCTTCAACCACGAGCTGTCGCCCAGTCAGGAGCGCAACCTGGAACAGCACCTGCAGTGTCGCGTGCTGGACCGCGCCGGGCTGATCCTCGACATTTTTGCCCAGCGCGCGCGTTCTCACGAGGGCAAGCTGCAGGTGGAGCTGGCGCAGCTGCGTCACATGTCCACCCGGCTGGTGCGTGGCTGGACCCACCTGGAACGGCAGAAGGGCGGGATCGGCCTGCGCGGTCCCGGCGAGACCCAGCTGGAGACCGACCGCCGGCTGCTGGCGGCGCGCATCAAGCATATCGAGCGGCGACTGGAAAAGGTCGAGCGCACGCGCGAGCAGGGGCGCCAGGCGCGCCTGCGCAACGAGGTGCCGACCGTCTCGCTGGTGGGCTACACCAATGCCGGCAAGTCGACCCTGTTCAACCGTCTCACCGATTCCGACGTCTATCAGGCCGACCAGCTCTTCGCGACCCTGGATCCGACCCTGCGCCGGCTGGATCTGGCGCCGCACCAGTCGGTGATCCTCGCGGACACCGTCGGGTTCGTGCGCGACCTGCCGCACGAACTGGTGGCGGCCTTCAAGGCAACCCTGACCGAGACCCGCGAGGCGGCGCTGCTTCTGCACGTGATCGATGCCGCCGATCCGGAGCGCGAGCGGCACATCGCCCAGGTGGAGGACGTGCTCGCGGAGATCGGCGCCGAGGACGTGCCCTGCTGGCGGATCTACAACAAGATCGACACCCTGCCGGAGCGCGACGACGCGGCGGCGGAGCGCTTTGCCGGTGGCGAGGGCGAGGAGGCCTTCTGGCTGTCGGCGCAGACCGGCGAAGGGGTGGAGCGGCTGTACCAGCGCCTGGCCGAGTCCTTCACCGAATCCATGCGCCGTGGCTGGGTCGAGGTGCCGCCGTCCGCCGGGCGGCTGCGCGGTCGGCTGTACGACGAGAACGCCGTGGAGGCCGAGCAGACCGGTGATGAGGGTGCGATCCGCCTGCGGGTGCAGCTGCCCGAACGGCGCTTTCAGGACCTGTTCCGCGAGGCCGGGCTGGATCCGGAAACGGCCTTCGTGGGGCCGGGCGAGGACCCCGGGGACGCCGAGGACGCGCAAGCCGCCGGTGCGCGCGCCTCGGCACCGGGCTCCGGTGCCTGATCGCGCCCCCTGACGGGTTCCCGGGCAGCCACGCGGCACCGGGAGTCTCATTTACGTTTTCTATCAGAACCTCCTTCCGGGAACTTTTGCCCTAATGCCTGACCAAATTAGTCAAGAAATGGGCAACCCCTGCGATGGCTGCAGGGAAAGGAGGTAGAACGATGATCTTTGAACGTTTCGTGGATTCCGGACTGTCACAGCATTCCTTCGTGGTCGGCTGCCAGGGCAGCGGCGAGATCGCCGTGATCGACCCGCAGCGCGACGTGGATGTCTACCTGGACTATGCGCGGGACCATGGCTATCGCATCGCGTACGTGATGGATACCCACATCCACGCCGACTTTGCTTCGGGCGCCCGCGAGCTGGCGGACAAGACCGGGGCCCGGCTGATGCTCTCGGGCTACGACGCCGGCGAGCATTTCCGGGTGCAGTTCCCGCACGAGGATCTGCACGAAGGGGACCGCATCGACATCGGCAACGTGCGCATCGAGGTCCGTCACACTCCCGGGCATACGCCGGAACATCTGATGTTCGTGGTGTTCGACGGGGCACGGTCGCGTGATGAACCGATCGCACTGATCACCGGCGACTTCCTGTTCGTCGGCTCGCTGGGCCGTCCCGATCTGCTGGGCGAGGAGGCCAAGCGCGCGCTGGCGCGGCAGATGTTCGCCAGTGTGCGCGACAAGCTGGCCGACCTGCCCGACGGCGTGGAGGTCCACCCGGGTCACGGGGCCGGTTCCGCCTGTGGCGCGGGCATGGCCGGGCGTCCCGTCTCCACCCTGGGTTACGAGCGGGCGACCAACCCCTATCTGGACCCGTCGCTGAGCGAGGACGCCTTCGTGGAGAAGCTGCTGCACGGGCTGCCGGAGATCCCGGATTTCTATCCGCGCAACAAGGGCATCAACTCCGAGCGTCCGAAGGACGTGATCCCGCTGCCGGGCATGCAGGCCATCGAACCCGACGAGGTGGCGCGGCGCGTGGAAGCCGGCGAGGTCACGGTGATCGACCTGCGCGATCCGCTGGCGTTCGGGGGCGGCCACGTGCCGGGGGCCCTGGGCATCGGCATCCGCGGCCCGTTCGCCAACTGGGCGGGCTGGGTCACGCCGGATGACCATCCGGTGATCCTGGTCGACGCCAGCGGTGACCCCGCAGTGATCGAGCAGGCCGTGCGCAGCATGGTCCGCACCGGGCGCGACTACATCGACGGCTACGTGCGCGGCGGCATGGCCGCCTGGGCCGCGGCTGGTCTGCCGCTGGATACCCTGGCCCAGGTCGATGCCCGCGGAGCCGCGGACCGCGTGGCACGCGGCGAGGCCCGGCTGGTGGACGTGCGTACCCCGGCCGAGTACGCCGCGGGGCACGTCGACGCGGCGGTGCATCGGCCGGTGGCGGAGACCCGTGAGGGCGTCCCGGGCGTCGATCCGGAAGAGCCGGTGGCCGTGGTCTGCGGCAGCGGTTACCGTTCCACGGTCGCGGCTTCCATCCTGCAGCGCCTGGGCTATCGCCACGTGATGAACGTGGTCGGCGGAATGGGCGCCTGGGAAGCGGCCGGCGTCGGAGAAGCCTCTCCTTCCGGGCGGCGCGACGCGGCCTGACCCGTCCGCCCCGGCGCGTCGCGGGCCCCGCGGGGCCCGCGATCGTCCGCGGATCGACTTCCCTCAACCCGACTCCCGCAGGGGTGCGCTTGCCCGCCCCCGGGTGCCCCCCTAGAATATCTGCTCCCTGTGCCTTCTCGGCACATCCCGAGCGATCGACGGAGTCCCTGATTCATGCCCTGGAACGAACCGGGAAACAACAACCGCGACCCCTGGAGCGGGGGAGGCGGTAACCGCGGCGGCAGCGGCGGTGGCGGAGGCGGCCAGCAGCCGCCGGATCTGGAGGAGATGCTGCGCAAGCTGTCGCGGCAGCTCAGCGGCATCTTTGGTGGCGGCAACCAGGGCGGAAGTGGCCTGGGCGGCGGCGGCATGGGGCGCGGCTCCCAGGCGCTGATCAGCCTCGGCCTGATCATCGCCCTGGTGGTCTGGATCGCCTCCGGCTTCCACATCGTCTCCGAAGGCGAGCGTGGCGTGGTGCTGCGCTTCGGCGCGTTCCAGGAGGTCAAGAGTCCGGGGCCGGGCTGGCACCTGCCCTATCCCATCGAGCGGATCGAGATCGAGAACGTGGACAACGTGCGGACCATCGAGAGCCGCGCGCTGATGCTCACCGGCGACGAGAACATCATCGATGTCGACATCGCGGTGCAGTACCGCATCCTCGACCTGGTCGATTTCCTGTTCAACGTCCGCAACCCGGATGCCACCGTGCATCAGGTCATGGAGTCGGCCATCCGTGAGCGGGTCGGCAAGGGCAATCTTGAATTCATCCTGGGCGAGGGCCGCGGCGAGATCGCCCAGTCCACCCGCACGGTGATGCAGGAGAACCTTGATGCCTACGGCGCCGGGATCGTGGTGACCGCGGTCTCCATGCAGCAGGCCCAGCCGCCGGAGGCGGTGCAGGAAGCCTTTGCCGATGCCATCCGTGCACGCGAGGACGAGGTCCGCTTCCGCAACGAGGCCGAGGCCTACGCCAACGGCGTGATCCCGCGGGCGCGCGGTCAGGCGGCCCGTATCATCGAGGAAGCCGAGGGCTATCGCGATCAGGTCGTGGCCCGGGCGGAAGGTGATGCGTCCCGTTTCGATCAGTTGCTGGCCGAGTACCAGCAGGCCCCCGAGGTCACGCGTGATCGCCTCTATCTCGAGGCGGTGGAAGCCGTGCTCCAGGATTCGCGCAAGCTGATGCTGGACGTGGGCGCCAGCGGCAATCTGATGATGCTGCCGCTGGGCGAGATGTTCTCCGGTCAGCCGGGCACCCGCAATTCGGGTGATGCGCCGACGCCGCGTCCGCTGGATACCGGTCGCGGCGCCCTTGGGGGTGCCTCCGGAACCACCGGAAGTGGTTCCATGACCCGTGATACCGAGAGCCTGCGCTCGCGGGAGGTTCGCTGATGCTGCGTATTGCCGGAATTGCCGTGGTGGTCTTCGGGATCGTCGTGGCCCTGTCGACCTACACCGTTGACGAGCGCGAGCGCGTGATCAAGTTCGCCCTGGGGGAACTGCGCGAGGTGGACCAGGAGCCGGGGCTGCATTTCAAGTTCCCGCTGATCCAGAACGTCGAGAAGTTCGATGCCCGGATCATGACCCTGAACATCCCGCCGGACCGGTTCCTGACCAGCGAGGCGAAGAACATCATCGTGGATTTCTACGCCAAGTGGCGGATCAACGATGTCGGTCAGTTCTACCGCGCCACCCGCGGTGACGAACGACTGGCCGAGGAGCGCCTGTCGCAGATCCTGCGGGACGGCATGCGTAACGAATTCGCCCGTTACGAGCTGCAGGACGTGGTCGCCGGCGAACGCCTGACTATCATGGGCGCGGTACGCCAGGCCGCCCTGGAGACGGCGCTGGAGCTGGGGGTCGATCTGGTGGATGTGCGCATCCGTCGCATGGATCTGCCGGACGAGGTCTCCGAGTCGGTGTTCGATCGGATGCGGGCCGAGCGCGAGCGTGTGGCGCAGGACTTCCGTGCCCGGGGGCAGGAGGAGGCCGAGCGGATTCGTTCGCGTGCCGACCGCGATCGCACGGTGATCCTGGCGAACGCGTACCGTGACTCCGAGGTGATCCGCGGGGAGGGTGATGCCCGGGCTACCGAGATCCTGGGTACCTCCTTCGGCGAAGATGAAGAGTTCTTCCGCTTCTATCGCAGCCTGATCGCCTACCGCAACAGCCTGCAGGGCGAGAACAGCACGTTCGTGCTGGAACCGAACTCGGAGTTCTTCCAGTTCTTCAACGCTCCGGGCGGCGAGCGTCCGTCCCGGACTCCGCAGCTGCCGCAGCCCGCCGAGTGATCGTGCGGCCGGCCCCGCTTCGGGGCCGGTGCGGGCAGGTTCTGCCAATCACAAGCCGGGCCCGCACCGCGGGCCCTTCTTCTGGCCAGCCCGCCTGTGGACGGGTCAGGCCGTGCAGGCAAGGATGACATGACGGAAATCAATCGCTGGCTGCTGCCGGACGGACTGGAAGAGGCGCTGCCGGATTCGGCACGGCGCCTGGAGGGCCTGCGGCGGCGTGTGCTCGACCATTTCGATGTCTGGGGCTACGACCATGTGATGCCGCCGCTGGCGGAATACCTGGAGTCGTTGCTGACCGGTGCCGGCCACGAGCTGGATCTGCAGACGTTCAAGCTGACCGATCAGCTGACCGGTCGTCTGATGGGTGTGCGTGCGGATCTTACGCCGCAGGTCGCGCGCATCGACGCCCACCGCCAGCATGTGGAGGGGGCCAACCGGCTGTGCTATGTCGGCACGACGCTGCGTGCGCGTGCCGACGAATGGTCGGGGTCCCGCAGTCCGCTGCAGGCCGGGGCCGAGCTTTTCGGACACGACGGTCTGGATTCCGATGTCGAGATCATCCGTCTGATGCTGGCCACCCTGGAGGTCTGCGGTGTGCGCCGCCCGAGCATGGATCTGGGGCACGTCGGGATCTTCCGCAGTCTGGCTCGGGCCGCGCGTCTGGAGCCGGAGCAGGAGCGCGCCTTCTTCGATCAGCTGCAGCGCAAGAGCATCCCCGAAATCGAACAGACCCTGGCGCAATGGCGCACGGCGGGCCTCGACCCCGATCTGGCCGACGCCCTGCGTGCCCTGCCGGATCTCAATGGCGGACCCGAGGTCCTGGCGAGCGCGCGCGCCGCGCTGGGCAGGGCGCCCGCAGAGGTGCATGCGGCCCTGGATCACCTTGCGGCGGTGGTGGATGCGCTGCAGGTGCTGGATACCGACGTGGATCTGCACGTGGACGTTGCGGAGCTGCGTGGCTATGCCTATCACACCGGTCTGGTCTTCGCTGCCTTTATCCCCGGGTCGGGACAGGCCATCGCCCGGGGCGGGCGCTACAACGAGATCGGTCGCGTTTTCGGGCGGGCGCGCTCGGCCACCGGTTTCAGTACCGACCTGCGCGAGCTCGTTCGGCACGGCGACGCCGACGGCGATCCGGCGCGGCCGCGTGAATGCGTGCTCGCGCCCGCCGGAACCGATCCGGAGCTCGAGGCCGCGGTGCGCGAGCTGCGCGGGCGCGGCGTGCGGGTGGTCCGCGAGCTGCGCGGCGAGACACCGGTGGCGGATGGGGTCGCGCGCCTGGAGTACCGCAATGAACAATGGACGGTGGTGGAGCACTGATGGGACGTTTCGTAGTCGTACTGGGCAGTCAGTGGGGTGACGAGGGCAAGGGCAAGATCGTCGACCGACTGACCGAGGATGCCGCGGCGGTAGTGCGCTTCCAGGGCGGGCACAACGCCGGGCACACGCTGGTGATTGACGGCGAGAAGACGGTGCTGCACCTGATCCCCTCGGGCATCCTGCGCGAAGGCGTGGAGTGCATGATCGGCAACGGCGTGGTGCTGTCGCCGGAAGCCCTGCTCAAGGAGATGGACGAGCTCGAGGCCCGCGGCGTGCCGGTGACCGATCGCCTGCGGCTGTCGGACTCCTGCCAGCTGATCCTGCCGTACCACGTGGCGCTGGATCATGCGCGCGAGAAGGCGCGCGGCAAGGCGGCCATCGGTACCACGGGCCGCGGCATCGGTCCCGCCTACGAGGACAAGGTCGCGCGGCGCGGACTGCGCCTGGATGACCTGTTCCATCGCGAGCGTCTGGCGGCCAAGCTCGGCGAGGTGATGGATTACCACAACTTTGCCCTGAAACATTATTTCGGGGCTGCGACGGTGGATCATCAGCAGGTGCTGGAGCAGTGCCTCGAGCATGCCGAGCGCCTCAAGCCGATGGTGACCGACGTCGCCGGCCGTCTGCACGAACTGCGTGCGGCGGGCCGCGACGTGATGTTCGAGGGGGCACAGGGTACGCTGCTGGACATCGATCACGGGACCTATCCGTTCGTGACCTCCTCCAGCACGACCGCCGGCGGCGCCTCCACCGGTTCGGGGGTGGGCCCGCGCGATCTGGATTATGTGCTGGGGATCACCAAGGCATACACCACGCGGGTCGGGGCCGGACCCTTTCCCACCGAACTGTTCGACAACATGGGGGAACACCTCGCGCGCCGCGGCAACGAATTCGGTTCCACCACCGGGCGTGCGCGCCGCTGCGGGTGGTTCGATGCGGTGGCGCTGCGGCGCGCGGTCGCGGTGAACAGCATCAGTGGTCTGTGCATGACCAAGCTGGACGTGCTCGACGGTCTGGAGACGGTCCAGATCTGCACCGGTTACGACGTTGACGGCCGTCGCGTGGAGATCCCGCCCGCGGGGGCGGAGGCCTACGATTCGTGTACGCCGGTCTACGAGGAGATGCCGGGCTGGCAGGAATCCACTGTCGGGGTGCGGGAGTATGCGCAGCTTCCCGCCAATGCGCGCGCCTACCTGAAGCGCCTGTCCGAGGTGGTGGGTGTTCCGATCGACATGATTTCCACCGGACCGGACCGTGACGAGACGCTGGTGATGCGCGACCCGTTCCGGGGCTGACGGGGGTGGCCGTCCGGTCCGGTTGCGGGCCGGGTGGCGACCGCACATGCAAAGACGCCCCGCAGGCCATTGCCATGCGAGCGATTGCGGACGCGGGATCTGAGGATTGCTTCGGGCACGAAGCGGGAAGCGAATAAAAATGGTGCCGAGGAGAGGACTTGAACCTCCACGGGGTTACCCCCACTAGCACCTGAAGCTAGCGCGTCTACCATTTCCGCCACCTCGGCACTTGAGGTCGGCCCTGTGAGGGGGCCTGCGCTTCAGGAACGCGTAAGGTAATCCGCGCTGGCGGATCTGTCAAACCCTGCGAGCTCCGCATATGAAAGAAATGCGCCCGCGCCGCATCGGGGCCATAATGGGCACCGGGCCGGCTCCGGCCTGTCACTGCCGCGGGCACCTCGGGTGCGCGGCACAACACCAGAAGAAAGAGTTCACTGAATGCCAGGAAAACGCAGCAAGCCGCAGGTCGACCCCAACCTCGAACGCGAGGCGCAGAAGTACGACAACCCCATCCCCAGCCGCGAGTACATCCTCGACCTGCTGCAGCTCGAGGGGAACCCGCTGTCCTTCGAGGAAATCGCCGGGCGTCTCGGCATCGAGGACGAGGAACGGCTGGAGGCCCTGAGGCGGCGGCTCAAGGCGATGGAGCGTGACGGTCAGGCGCTGTGCAACCGTCGGGGTGCCTACCTCCCGGTCAATCAGGAAGACCTGATCCGCGGGCGCGTGATCGGCCATCCCGACGGCTTTGGTTTCCTGGTGCCGGACGAGCAGGACGACGACCTGTTCCTGTCGCCGAAGCAGATGCGCGGGGTATTCCACGGGGACCGCGCGGTGGCGCGCGTGATGGGCGTGGACCGGCGCGGGCGCCGCGAGGGCGGCATCGTCGAGGTGCTGGAGCGCAACACCACCCAGGTGGTCGGGCGTCTGCGCATCGAGGACGGCGTGGGCCTGCTGACCCCGGACAACAAGCGCATCACCCACGAGATCCTGGTGCCGCCGGACGGTCTGGGCGAGGCTCAGGACGACCAGATCGTGGTCGTGCACATCCGCGAGATGGCCTCGCGCAAGTCGCGTCTGCGCGGTGATGTGGTGGAGGTCCTGGGCGAGCACATGGCACCGGGGATGGAGATCGACATCGCGATCCGTGCCCAGGGGCTGCCGTTCGAATGGCCGGACGAGGTCACCGAAGCGGCCGACAAACTGGGCGATTCGGTGCCGGAGAAGGCGAAGAAGAGTCGGCTGGATCTGCGCGACAAGCCGTTCGTCACCATCGACGGCAGCGATGCCCGCGATTTCGACGACGCCCTGTACTGCGAACCGGAGGGCAAGGGCTGGCGGCTGTGGGTCGCGATCGCCGACGTGTCGCACTACGTCGAGCCGGATTCCGCGCTGGACCGCGAGGCGGTCAATCGCGCGACCTCGGCGTATTTCCCCGAGCAGGTGATCCCGATGCTGCCCGAGGCCCTGTCCAACGGGCTGTGCTCGCTGAATCCGGACGTCGACCGCCTGAGCATGATCTGCGAGATGGAGATCGGTGCGCGCGGCGCTCTGAAGAACTACCGCTTCCACGAGGGCGTGATCCGCTCGCACGCCCGCCTGATCTACGACGATGTGGCCGCAATGCTCGCGGGCGATGAGGGCCTGCGCGAGCAGAACGCGCAGGTGCTGCCGCACGTGGAAGAGCTGCACCGGGTGTTCAGGGCGCTGCACGCGGCGCGCAACCGCCGCGGTGCGATCGACTTCGATTCCACCGAGACACAGATCGTGTTCGGCGAGGACCGCAAGATCGAGCGCATCGTGCCGGTGGAGCGTACCGATGCCCACCGCCTGGTCGAGGAATGCATGATCATGGCCAACGTGGCCGCGGCGCGCTTCCTCAAGAAGCACAAGGTTCCGACGCTTTACCGCAACCACGATCAGCCGCCTGCGGAGAAGGTCGAAGAGCTGCGTGAATTCCTCAATGGCGCGGGGCTGTCCCTGGGCGGAGGCGACGAGCCGACGCCGCGGGATTACACCGAGGTCCTCAAGGCGGCGAAGCAGCGTACGGACCAGAAACTGATCCAGACGGTCCTGCTGCGTTCCCTGTCGCAGGCGGTGTATTCGCCCGATCTCGGCGGTCACTTCGGCCTTGCGCTGGATGACTACGCGCATTTCACCTCGCCGATCCGGCGTTATCCGGACCTGCTGGTCCATCGGGGCATTCGCCACGTGCTGCGCCATGGCAGCAACAAGGGTTTCCCCTATACCCATCAGCGCATGGAGGGCCTCGGCGAGCACTGCTCGATGGCCGAACGCCGCGCCGAGGACGCCACCCGCGACGTCGAGGCCTGGCTGAAGGCCGAGTACATGCAGGACAAGGTCGGGGATGTGTTTACCGGCATCGTCTCGGGCGTGACCGGGTTCGGCCTGTTCGTGGAAATCCAGGGGGTGTACATCGAGGGCCTGGTGCATGTCTCCAGCCTCGACAACGACTTCTACCACTTCGATCCCAAGCGCCACACCCTCACGGGCGAGCGCGCCGGCCGCGTGTTCCGCATCGGTGACGAGCTCCAGGTCCAGCTGGTGCGGGTGAGTCTGGATGACCGCAAGATCGATCTGGCCCTGGCCGGTGAGTCGAAGCCCGCGGAGAAGGCTGCACCGGCCGGTCGCCCCGCCGGTCGCAAGGGCCCGGGCGGTGGTCCCGGTGCCGGCGGGAAGAAGCGTGGCAGCGCCCGCGACAACGCCCGTCGCAAGCGTCGCGCCAGAGGAGGCGATGCGGAGGCGGGCGGGGGGCCGGCTGCTGGCCCGGATGCGGGCCCGGCGTCCGACGATTCGGCACCCGCCGACAGCGAAGGCGAACACGCAGCCGCGGAATCGGCCCCTGAATTGGCGCCGGAGCCCGCCGGTGACGACGCACCGAAGAAGAAGGGCCGGCGGCGCGGCCGTCGGCGCAGCAAGCCTTCCGCGGAGGAGGGTGACGCCGCCGCGCAGGGTGCCGGCGGGGGTGCCTCCGACGAGGACTCCGCAGATGCCCCGGAGCCGGGCAACGAGCGGCTTCCGGAGGCCGAGGCCGTTCCGGACAAGGATGGCAACACCATCCCTGACGCGGATGCCACCGGCCAGGGCGGCTCCGGAGACGGCGAAACCGGGGGCAAGCCGGGGCGGCGCCGGAGCCGTCGCCGTCGCCCGGCCTCCTCCTCCTGAGTGATGCACGGATGCCTGGCGTTACCGGCGCCGTTGCGGGCGCCATGTCCGTACCGCGACCGAAAGTGCGGGGACGTGCGGGATGAGCCGTAGCGGCGGAAAGGGGCGCTCCCGGGGCGAGGCCTTCGGCGGGATCCATGCGGTGGCGTCGCTGCTCGAGCGTGCTCCGGAGCGGATCAAGAGCCTGCAGCTCGCGCGCGGCGAGGTGGATGCGTCCCTGCAGCGCATCCTGGAGCGCGCCGGTGCGCTGGGAGTGGCGGTGGAGCGCGTGGCCCGCGAGCGCCTGGACCAGCAGCACCCCGGATTTCAGCACCAGGGCGTGATCGTGCACTGTGCGCCCCGCCCGGTGGTGGACGAGCGCGCGCTGCGCGAACGCGTGGAGGCGGGCCTGGACCTGGTGCTGGTGCTGGATGGCGTCACCGATCCGCACAACCTCGGTGCCTGCCTGCGCACGGCGGATGCCGCAGGCGCCGGGGCCCTGGTCGTCCCGCGCCACCACAGTGCTCCATTGACCCCGGCGGCGATCAAGGTGGCTTCCGGCGCGGCGGAGACCGTGCCGGTGGTGAGCGTGGGCAATCTCGCCCGCACCCTCGCCGCGCTGAAGGAGGCCGGCATGTGGGCCACGGGGCTGGACGGCGAGGCGCAGGAGGTCCTGCATGACGTCGATCTGCGCCCGCCCACCGCGATCGTCATGGGCGCCGAGGGCGAGGGCCTGCGACGCCTGACCCGCGAGGCCTGCGATCATCTGGCGCACGTTCCCATGGTCGGCACCGTGGAGAGCCTGAACGTGTCGGTTGCCACCGGCGTGTCGCTGTTCGAGGTCCGGCGTCAGCGCCGTGTTGTGACCGCGGGCAACATCGGTTAACGTATTGCGCCTTTCCGCCCGTGGTTCGGGCGGTTCCTTGCCTCACCGGCGTACCGGGAGGCTGTTACCCGCAAGGAGTTGGATATGCGTCACTATGAAGTCGTGTTTCTGGTCCATCCCGACCAGAGCGAGCAGGTCCCGGCGATGATCGAGCGCTACAAGGGTCTGGTGGAAGGCCACAGCGGCACGGTCCACCGTCTCGAGGACTGGGGCCGCCGGCAGCTCGCCTACCCCATCCAGAAGCTGGTCAAGGCCCACTACGTGCTGATGAACATCGAGGCCGACGAGGCCGCGATGGAAGAGCTCGACAGCGCCTTCCGCTTCAACGATGCGGTGCTGCGTCACCTGTCCA
Organism: Thioalkalivibrio sp. ALE23; assembly: GCF_000378545.1. Classification (NCBI taxonomy): domain Bacteria; kingdom Pseudomonadati; phylum Pseudomonadota; class Gammaproteobacteria; order Chromatiales; family Ectothiorhodospiraceae; genus Thioalkalivibrio; species Thioalkalivibrio sp. ALE23. Next base: position 409,956 of record NZ_KB900032.1, read on the forward strand.
TCCGCATGGATCGTGCGATCACCGAAGCGTCCCCGCTGGCCAAGGGCCGCGAGGAAGAAGAAGGCAAGGGCAGCCGCCGCCGCGAGGACGCCTCCGCGGACGAGTCGGCCGAAGCCCCCGCCGACGAGTGATCCCGAACCCCACCCCCGTTTACTGAAGGAGATCGGACATGGCCCGTTTCCCGCGTCGTCGCAAGTTCTGCCGGTTCACCGCCGAAGGTATCGAGTACATCGATTACAAGGACCTGAACCTGCTGAAGAATTACATCACCGAGACCGGCAAGATCGTGCCCAGCCGCGTCACCGGCACCAGCGCCAAGTACCAGCGTCAGCTGTCCACGGCGGTCAAGCGCGCGCGTTTTCTCGCGCTGCTTCCGTACAGCGATACGCATTGATCGGCGCCTGAACGCTGCCTGATCGCCGCCCGCCGGGCGGAGCGCAACGGTCATGCAGATCCTCGCCGAATTCGCGATGAAGAGCCGGGGTCGCGCCGTGGGTGCGGTCGCCGGCTTTGGTATTGCCGGGCTGTTCCTGCCGCCGGTATCCATCGTCAGCAGTGCCCTGGTGGCCCTGGTCGGGCTGCGCCTGGGGCTGACTCAGGCCCTGGTCGTCCTCGCGATCGCCTCCGCCCTGCTGGGCGCGGCCCTGTGGGGTCTGAGCCCCGGAACACCGGGACCGGCGGTGCTGCTGGCCGGTGTCATCCAGTGGCTGCCGGTGGCCCTGCTGGCCGAGCTGTTGCGGCGCACGGTGTCCTGGCGCATCACCCTCAAGGCCGGGGCGCTGGTTGCCGGTGCCGGGGTGTTGCTGATGCACGCCCTGGTGCCGGATGCCGAGGCCTTCTGGGTGCGGGCCGGCATGGAGTTGCTGGCGCCGCTGGTGGAGACCGGCGAGGCGGCCGCGCGCGAAGAGCTCGAGGCGGTGCTGGCCGACCTTGCGCCCTACCTGGCCGGGCTGCTGGCCGGCATCGTGCTGCTGAGCGTGACCCTGGCGATGCTGATCGCCCGCTACTGGCAGGCGGCGCTGTACAACCCCGGGGCCTTCGGCGCGGAATTCCGCGCCCTGCAGCTGGGGCCGGGCGTCAGCGCCGCCGCGGTTGTCCTGCTCGCGGTGGGGCAGCTGGTGCCGTCGCCGCTGGCGATGGAGCTGGCGTTCATCCTGGGGGTGCTGTTCTTCCTCCAGGGGATCGCCCTGATGCATGCGCTGACGCATGGCCAGGGCATGAGCGTGTTCTGGCTGGTGGGCATGTACATTTTGATGGCCCTGGCGTTGCCGCAGATGTTCCTGCTGCTGGCCACCATCGGGGTCATCGACGCGTGGGCGGATATCCGCCGGCGCATGGGGATCGGTCGCGAGCGCGATGCCGGCGACGATCCCCCGGAATCCTGAGCGTGTGACGCGCGCGGTTCGGCCGGCGCGGCACACGGTGTAGAATACGGCCCGACCTCGGGTCGCTGGTTCAATCGTTGACGGGAAGACCAAGATGGAAGTCATTCTGCTGGAAAAGATCGACAACCTGGGCGGGCTGGGCGATCGTGTCCGCGTGCGCCCCGGTTTTGCGCGCAACTACCTCCTGCCGCAGGGCAAGGCGGCCTTCGCCACCGCGGAGAACATCGCCGAGTTCGAGGCGCGCCGTGCCGAGCTGGAAAAGGCCGCGGCCGAGGCCGTGGCGGCCGCCGAAGCCCGTCGCGAAAAGCTCGACGGCATGGATCTGGAGATCCGGGCCAAGGTCGGCGCCGAAGGCAAGCTGTTCGGTTCGGTGAGCCCGGCCGACATCGCCGACGCGCTGACCGCGAAGGGTGTGGAAGTGGAGAAAAAGGAAGTGCGCATGCCCGAGGGGCCGCTGCGGGCGACCGGCGAGTTCGAGGTGGGCGTTCACCTGTACTCGGGTGTCGACGCGGAGATCCGCGTCACCGTCACCCCCGAGGAGTGAGGCTCCCGATGGCGGACGGGCGGACCGCCGGGCGGGCCGCTGCCGCCGCGGGCCCGCATGATGGCGGCGGGGGCACGGCATGGCGATGACCGACATGCTGCGCGTCCCGCCGCATTCCGAGGAGGCGGAACAGTCCGTCCTCGGCGGTCTGATGCTCGACAACGGGGCCTGGGACCGGGTCGCTGACCGCATTACCGCGGACGACTTTTATCGCCATGACCACCGCGTGCTGTACCGGGCGATCGGGCAGATGGCGGAGCGCAATGCTCCGTTCGACGTGGTGACGGTTTCCGAACAGCTGGAACGCACCGCCGAACTGGAAGCCGCCGGCGGCATGGCCTATCTTGGCCAGCTCGCCAGTGACACCCCTTCGGCCGCGAACATCGTGGCCTATGCGGACATCGTCCGCGAACGCTCCATTCTGCGCTCGCTGATCACGGTCGGCACCGAGATCGCCGATTCGGCATTCGTGCCCGAGGGGCGCGATTCCAAGCAGCTGCTGGACGAGGCGGAACAGAAGGTGTTCCGCATTGCCGAGCTGGGCGCGCGCGGGGCCCAGGGCTTTCGCGGGATGAAGCCCCTGCTGGCGTCCGCGGTCGAGCAGATCGAGTTCCTCTACGAGAGCACCAGCCCGATCACCGGCATCGCGACCGGTTATCAGGACCTGGACGAGCTCACCTCGGGGCTCAATCCTTCCGATCTGGTGATCGTTGCGGGACGCCCGTCGATGGGCAAGACCAGTTTCGCGATGAACATCGCCGAATATGTGGCGATGAAGAATCAGGAACCGGTGGCGATCTTCTCCATGGAGATGCCGGGCGAGCAGATCGCGATGCGCCTGCTGTCCTCCATGGGCCGGATCAACCAGCAGAAGCTGCGTTCCGGGCGCCTGGACGACGGCGACTGGCCGCGCCTCACCAGTGCGGTGCAGATGCTCTCCGGGGCGCCGCTGTTCGTCGACGACACCCCGGCGCTGACGCCCACCGAGCTGCGCGCCCGTGCGCGGCGCCTGATGCGCGAGCACAAGGGCCTCAAGCTCATCGTGGTCGACTACCTCCAGCTGATGCAGTACCCGGGCTCCGGGGATAACCGCGCCCACGAGATCTCCGAGATCTCGCGCTCGCTCAAGGCCCTGGCCAAGGAGCTGGAGGTCCCGGTGATCGCGCTGTCACAGCTCAACCGTTCGCTGGAACAGCGCCCGAACAAGCGCCCGGTGATGTCCGATTTGCGTGAATGCGTGACCGGAGATACCCGGGTCGCACTGGCGGATGGCCGCCATGTTCCGGTTCGGGACCTGGTGGGTGCGACGCCGGGCGTGGTGTCGATGGGTTCCGGCGGCCGGATGGAACCGGCCGATACCGACCTGGTCTGGTCAGTCGGGACCCGACCCGTCGTGCGGGTGCGTCTGGCCAGTGGTCGCAGTATTCGCTGCACCCCGGACCATCGTCTGCGGGCACTGTATGACTGGAAGCAGGTTCGGGAACTTGCCCCGGGCGACCGTCTGGCGGTGGCACGGCGGATCCCCGAGCCGGTGGACGCCCGGTCCTGGCAGGGACACGAGCTGATTCTACTGGCCCATCTTCTGGGGGATGGAAGTTACGTCAAGGGACAGCCCCTGCGTTACACCACGGCGAGCGAATACAACAGTGAAACCGTGGCTGCCGCGGCGCGCGCAATGGGCTCGGATGTCACGCGATACCCGGGTCGCGGAAAGTGGCACCAACTGGTGATTCGCGGCAACGGCAATCGCTGGCACCCGGCAGGGGTGGGCGCATGGCTGAAGGGGCTCGGCGTCTTCGGCCAGCGTTCCCGCGAGAAACACATCCCCGAAGGGATCTACCGGCAACCCCGGGAACCGCTGGCGCTGTTCCTGCGCCATCTGTGGGCGACTGACGGGAGCATCACGACCGCCAGCAGCGGACGCCATCGCATCTATTTCTCCACCGCCAGCGAACGTCTGGCACAGGATGTTGCGGCGCTGCTGCTGCGATTCGGTATCGTGGCCCGGATACGCCATGTGGTGGCCGCGAACAGTGAGGGATGGTTTACGGTAGACATCTCGGGGGGCGAGCAACAGCAGACGTTCCTGCGCGAGATCGGCGCCGTGGGCGAGCAGGAAGGGATTGCCCGCCGGATGCTCAACTCCCTGGAGCGTTCCGGCGGCGGGACCAACACGGACACGCTGCCGCAGGAAGTCTTCGACCATGTTCGCGACCGGATGCGGCAACAGGGGGTCAGCCATCGCCACATGGCGGCGTCCCGGGGTACTGCGTACGGTGGCAACGCCCATTTCGGCTTTGCTCCGTCGCGCCAGACCCTGTCGAGCTATGCCGAGATCCTCGACGATGCCTGGCTGGTCGAACTGGCCTCCGATGATCTGTTCTGGGACCGGGTGGTGTCCGTCGAGGAGGAGGGGGAGGAAGAGGTCTTCGACCTGACCGTCCCCGGAAATGCCTGCTGGCTGGCGGACGGCATCGTTAGCCACAACTCGGGAGCGATTGAACAGGATGCAGACATCATCGCGTTCGTTTATCGCGACGAGGTCTATAACGAAGAATCGCCGGACAAGGGCACCGCCGAGATCATCATCGGCAAGCAGCGTAACGGACCCATCGGGACCGTGCGTCTGACCTTCCGCGGCCAGTTCACCCGCTTCGAGAACTACGCCCCGGACGTGTACGGCGAGGTGGGCCCGGAGGGCTAGCCACGACATGCAGCGGGCGGCCAGCATCCAGCTCGATTCCGGAGCCCTGCGCCACAACCTGGAGGTGGCCCGCGGGCTCGCCCCGGGGGTCGCGATGTGGCCGGTGATCAAGGCCGAGGGCTATGGCCATGGTCTCGATTGGGCGGCGCAGTCACTGGGCGAAGTGGCCGACGGGCTGGCCGTGTCCGCGGTGGAGGAGGCCGAGGTCTTGCGGCGGAGCGGATTCGATGGCCCGCTGCTGGTGCTGCAGGGCGGGCGGGACTCCGCCGGGTTTCGCCGTTGTGCGGAGCTCGCGCTGCAGCCGGCGGTGCATGCGCCGGCGCAGCTGGAAGCGCTGGACGCCGCCAGCGTCGTCCTGCCCGAGGTCTGGATCAAGCTCAACACCGGGATGAATCGACTGGGATTCGCCCCGGCCCAAGCCGATGCCGTGGAACGTGCCCTGCGGGCGGCCGGTCACGGCGGGTGCGGCCTGCACTGGATGACCCACATGGCCTGTGCCGACGACCCGGCGGATGACCACAACGCCGCGCAACTGTCCGCCTTCGCCACGGCCGTGGCGGGGCGCGACGGGGCGCGTTCGGTGGCCAACTCGGCGTCGCTGTTCGCCGGCTGGGCGCGCGGGGCCGGTCATGAGGCGGACGAGGTCTTCCGCGCCCGCCCGGGCATCATGCTCTACGGCTGTCACCCGGCCTCGGTTCCGACGGAAGCGCCGCCTGAGGGTCCGGATGCCGACCTGCGCCCGGTGATGACCGTGCAGGCCCCGATTATCGGGATCCAGCATCCGGCGCCCGGTGACGGGGTGGGCTACGGCGCCACCTGGATCGCGCATGGCGGGGAGCGCATCGGCATCGTGGCCATGGGCTATGCGGACGGTTACCCGCGCCACGCCCCCACCGGCACGCCGGTGCGGGTACGCGGTCAGCTCTGCCCGCTGGTCGGGCGGGTCTCGATGGATATGCTCGCGGTCGACCTGTCCGACGTGCCCGAGGCCGCGGTGGGGGATCTCGCCACCCTGTGGGGCGAGGGCCTGCCGGTGGAGCGCGTGGCGCGTGCCGCCGGCACCATTGGCTACGAGCTGCTCACGCGGGTGGCCGGGCGTCTGCGCCCGGCGTAGCGAGTGCCGGCGGGCATCCGTAAACTGGCTCGTTCACGCGAGCCAGGAAGCCCCGATGCACGAAGAATTCGATCCCGCCGACTACGACCCCGATACCGTCGCCATCCGCCATGGCTACCGTCGGACCCCGGAGCAGGAACACTCCGAGGCGATCTTCCCGACCTCCAGCTTTGTATTCGACAGCGCGGCGGAGGCCGCCGCCCGGTTCTCGGGCGAGGTCCCCGGCAACATCTATTCGCGTTTCACCAACCCCACGGTGAGGACCTTCCAGGAGCGGCTCGCGGCGCTGGAAGGCGGAGAGGCCTGTGTGGCCACCGCCTCCGGGATGTCGGCGATCCTGGCGACCATGATGGGGCTGCTGAAGGCCGGCGATCACGTGGTCTGCTCGCGCTCGGTGTTCGGCACCACCACGGTGCTGTTCAACAACTACCTCGCCCGCTTCGGCGTCGAGGTGACCTACGTCGAGCTGTCGATCCTCGAGGCCTGGGAGGCCGCCACCCAGCCGAATACCCGGCTGTATTTCTGCGAGACGCCCTCCAACCCGCTGGGCGAGGTGGTGGACATTGCCGCGCTGGCGGAAATCGCGCACCGGCACGACGCGCTTCTCGCGGTGGACAACTGCTTCTGTACGCCGATCCTGCAGCGTCCACTGGATCTGGGGGCCGACCTCATCATTCACTCGGCGACCAAGTTCCTCGACGGCCAGGGCCGCTGCCTGGGCGGCGCGGTGGTGGGCGACGCCGAGCGCGTCGGCAAGGACGTCTACGGCTTCCTGCGCACTGCCGGCCCGACCCTGTCGCCGTTCAACGCCTGGGTGTTCCTGAAGGGGCTGGAGACCCTGGCCCTGCGCATGCGTGCCCACAGCGACAATGCCCTGGCCCTGGCGCAGTGGCTGCAGGCCCACCCGAAGGTCACGGCGGTGCATTACCCGGGGCTCGAATCCCACCCGCAGCATGCGATCGCGAAGCGCCAGCAAAGCGGCTTCGGCGGCGTGCTGAGCTTCGAGGTCGCCGGCGGGCGCGAGGCCGCCTGGTCGGTGATCGACGCCACGAGGTTCCTGTCGATCACCGCGAACCTGGGCGATGCCAAGACCACCATCACCCATCCGGCCACCACTACTCACGGTCGCGTGGACCCGGACAAGCGCGAGGCCCAGGGCATCACCGAGGCCCTGGTGCGGGTCGCGGTGGGGCTGGAGTCGGTCGCCGACATCCAGCGCGACCTGGCCCGCGGGCTCGACGCCCTCTGACCCCATTCATCTCGCCCCGGGGTATGGCGGCGAGCCCGATTCTGGCTCTGGCTGCTGGTTGTCGCCGTGGGGTAGCCGGTATGGCGGGTGGTCAGCCGGTTGGCAACTCGCCCGCCGGGGGACTACAACACGGGGAGGAGCGCGGCCGGGGCATCCGGTTCGATAAACGTGGTGCAGTGACCGCTCAGGAGCGACCCGATGGTGCAGGAGTCCCCGCAGTGGCGTGAGGCAGTGGTCATCGTCCCCGGTATGGGGTCGGACCACTGCGCGGGGATTGTGCGCACGGCGCTGGAGAAGACCCCGGGCGTGGCCTCGGTGGGGACCAATATCGCCCGCCACCGGGTGACGGTGGGGTACGACCCCGAGACGGTGGACCCGCAGGGGCTGCGGGCCGCCGTGGAGGGGGCTGGCTACGATGTTGCTCAGGTCGAGGGCGCGGCGGGCGGTGCCGGTGCAGTGCGTCTTGTGGTACCCGGCATGGGGTCGGATCACTGCGCGGGGATCGTGCGCGGTGCGATCGAGAAGCTGGAGGGTATCCAGGCGGTGCGCACCAACATCGGCGATCACCGTGTGACCGTGGAAACCGGTCCCGGCGGCCCCGACGCCGAGGCCCTGCGCGCCGCGGTCGAGGGGGCCGGCTATGACGTGGCGGCGGTGGAGACCGAGGAAGCCGGCAGCGAGGCGGACGACGCCGAGATTGATGCGGCCTATCTGAAGCAGGCCTGGCGCCGGCTGTGGATCGCCATGATCCCGACCATCGCGATCATGGCGCTGATGATGCCGCACATGTTCTGGCAGGAGATCCCCGGCTACCTGCTGATCGTCGCCGTGCTGGCCTTCCCGGTGGTGTTCATGGCTGGGGGTGCGGCCACCCACCGATCGTCCTGGCGCGCGCTGAAAAGCGGGAGCCTGAACATGGACGTGCTGATCTCCATGGGCTCGCTGCCGCCCTATCTGCTGGGACTGATCGGCTTCGTCTATCCGATGACCTCGTTCATCGAGATGGCGGCGACCATCATGTCCTTCCATATGCTTGGGCGTTACCTCGAGCACCGCGCCCGCGGCGAGGCCTCCTCCGCGATCCGCAAGCTGCTGGATCTGGGCGCGAAGACGGCCCGGGTCGAACGCGACGGCGAGGAGGTCGAGGTGCCGGTGAAATCGCTGCAGGTGGGCGAGGTGATGATCGTGCGCCCGGGCGAGAAGATCCCCACCGATGGCGAAGTGGTCGCCGGCGAGAGCACGGTGGACGAATCCATCGCCACCGGCGAGTCGGTGCCGGTGGACAAGGCCGAGGGCGATAGCGTGCTCGGCGCGACCCTGAACCAGCAGGGGCGGCTGAAGGTGCGCGCGACCCGTGTGGGGGCCGACACCTTCCTGTCGCAGGTGATCCGTCTGGTGAACGAGGCCCAGGGCTTGCGGGTGCCGGTGCAGGAGCTGGCGGACCGCATCACCGCGCGCTTCGTGCCGGCGGTGCTGGTGATCGCGCTGGCGGCGTTCGCGGCCTGGCTGGCGTTCTCCGGGGCGCTGCAGCCGATCCTGATCTGGGGCGAGGGCTTCCTGCCCTGGGTCGACGCCGAGCGCCCGCCCATCGTGCTGGCCATCCTCGCGGCCATCGCCGTGCTGGTCATCGCCTGCCCCTGCGCGCTGGGGCTGGCCACACCCACCGCCCTGATGGTCGGTTCCGGCATGGGGGCCGAGCGCGGGGTGCTGGTCCGCTCGGGCTCCGCGATCCAGACGCTGAAGGACATCCGCGTGATCGTGCTCGACAAGACCGGGACCCTCACCCGCGGGCAGCCGGCACTGACCGACGTGGTCGCCGCCGAGGGCTTCGATGACGCTCGTGTGCTGCAAGCGGCCGCGGCCGTGGAGGCCGGCTCCGCGCACCCGCTGGCCGAGGCCATCGTGCAGGGCGCGCGCGACCGGGGGCTGACGGTCGCCGAGGTCGACCGGTTTCAGTCGCACACCGCGCGCGGGGTGGAGGCCCGCCTCGACGGGGAGCGCGTCCTGGTCGGCAGCCAGCGGCTGCTGGAGGAGCAGGGCCTGGATCCGTCCGGCCTGCTGGAATCGCTGCGGCAGTTCGAAGATGCCGGGAAGACCGCGATGCTGGTGGCCATCGGCGATCGACCGGCCGGCATCGTCGCGGTCGCCGACACCCTCAAGGATGAGTCGCAGAGCGCCATCGAACAGCTGCATGCCCTCGGCATCCGCTGCGTGATGGTCACCGGCGACAACGAGCGCACCGCGAAGGCCGTGGCCGCGCAGGTGGGGATCGACGAGGTCCGCGCCGGCGTTCTGCCGGAGGGCAAGGTCGAGGCGATCCGCGAACTGCAGGCGGAGTACGGCGACCACGTGGCCATGGTGGGCGACGGCATCAACGATGCCCCGGCCCTGCAGCAGGCCAATGTCGGCATCGCGATCGGGGCCGGGGCGGACGTGGCCATCGAGGCCGCCGACGTCACCCTGGTGCGCGGCGAGCTGACCAGGGTGGTCGAGACCGTGCAGCTCTCGCGCATGACGTTCCGCAAGATCGTCCAGAACCTGTTCTGGGCCTGGGGCTACAACTCCGCCGCGATCCCGATCGCCGCGGCCGGCCTGCTGCACCCGATGATCGGCGTGATCGCCATGACCGCCAGCTCGCTCTCGGTGATCGGCAACTCCATCCTGCTGCGCCGCAGCATGCCGACCGACGAGCGTTGAGCGGGTATCCTGTGTCGCATGCGCCCATCAAACCCGAATCCTGAACCCGTGCCCGAACCTTCGGTCGTTTATCGAGCAGCCGAGGCCGCATTGCGGGAGCGGGACCCGGAGGCCAAGTGCGAGCGGGTGCTGGAACTCATGCGCGCGTGGTGGGCGGACGAGCTGGAGCCCGGGAAGGCTTTGGCGCCGGAGCGCATGGAGGTGCCGGGGCGGCCGGAGCGGCCCGCGCTGGTGCACCCGAAGGACCTTCCGCGGCGCGGGCTGCACACGACGGCCGGGCGGGTGGCGCTGGTGCACGCCGTCGCGCATATCGAGTTCAACGCGATCAACCTGGCGCTGGACGCCGTGTATCGCTTTCGCGACATGCCGGAACCCTTCGTCAGCGACTGGCTGCAGGTGGCGGCCGAGGAGGTGCGCCATTTCCGGTTGCTGCGGAAGCGGCTCCACGAGCTGGGGGCGGACTACGGCGACCTGCCGGCCCATAACGGCCTGTGGGAGGCGGCGCTGGCGACCGATCACGACGTGATGGTGCGCATGGCGCTGGTGCCGCGCGTGCTGGAGGCGCGCGGGCTGGATGTGACGCCCGGCATGATCGAGCGCCTGACGGCGGCGGGCGATCACGCGACCGTGGCGCTGCTGGAGATCATCCAGCGCGAGGAGGTCGCGCACGTGGCAATCGGTACGCGCTGGTTCCGCGAGCTGGCGCATGCGCGCGGGCTCGATCCCGAGCCGCTGTTCCTGGAGCTGCTGGCCGAACATATGCCGGGGCGGGTCCGCCCGCCGTTCGCGCACGAGGCCCGTCTGGCGGCGGGGTTCACCGAGTCGGAAATGGGCGCGCTGGAGGCGCAGGGTCGGCGCTGAAGCAGCCCCGGGGTAACCCCGCGACAGTCTCAGGCGTGTAGCAGGTGTGCGGGGTAGGGCGTTTCGTCCAGCTGGCGCAGGACCGGGCCTTCCGGGCCGAGCTCCAGGAAGCCGGGGTGCTCGTCCCAGGCCGGCAGCACGCAGCGCTGACGCGGCTGGCCGGCGACCTCCAGATCGTGGATCGCGGGGCGGTGGGTGTGTCCGTGGATCAGCAGCGGCACGTCGCCGTCGCGAAAGGTCGCGGCCACGGCCTCGCCGTTCACGTCGGTGATTGCGGCGGCCTTCATCTGCCCGTTGTGTCGGCTGGCCTCGCGCATGGTCTCGGCGCGTGCAATGCGCTGTTCCAGTGGCTGGGCGAGGAAATCCCGTTGCCAGGCCTCGCTGCGCACCATCTGGCGAAAGGCCATGTGTTCGCTGTCGTCGGTGCACAGGGAGTCGCCGTGCATCAGCAGGGCCGGGCCGCAGGGCAGCGTGGCGTGCAGCGGCTCGGGGGCGAGGGTCATGCCGGCGCGGGCGGCGTAGTCCGGGCCCACGAGGAAGTCGCGGTTGCCATGGATGAACATGACCGGCGCTTCCAGCGCGGAGAGCGCCGCCGCCAGTTGCTCTGCCGCCGGATGCGAGGCGTCGTCGCCGACCCAGTACTCGAACAGGTCGCCCAGGATGTACAGGGCCGAGGCGGCCCGCGCCGGGCCGTCGAGGAACGCCAGCGCGGCGTTCAGCGTCGGCCCGGGTTCGCGCTCCAGGTGCAGGTCGGAGATGACCAGGGCGGGCGCGGTCTCGCTCACGGGATCAGTCGGCGCGGCGGGCGCTTTCCAGGACCACGGGTTCCTGCGGTACGTCCTGATGCATGCCGGAACGGCCGGTGGGCACGCCCTCGATGGTGCGCACGACGTCCATGCCTTCGATCACTTCCCCGAACGCCGTGTAACCCCAGCCCTGCGGGTTGGGAGCGGTGTGGTTGAGGAAGTCGTTGTCGTTGACATTGATGAAGAACTGCGCGGTGGCCGAATGCGGGTCCTGGGTGCGAGCCATGGAGACCGCGCCGACCTTGTTCTTCAGGCCGTTGTCCGCCTCGTTGCGGATCGGGTCGCGCGTGGGCTTCTGGCGCATGTCCTTGTCCATGCCACCGCCCTGGACCATGAAGCCGGGGATCACGCGATGGAACAGCGTGCCGTCGTAGAAGCCGTCGTCGACGTATTGCAGGAAGTTGGCGACGGTCTCCGGCGCGGCTTCGGCGTCGAGTTGCAGGACGATGCGGCCGTGCGTGGTTTCAAGCGCGACCTTGGGGCTGGATTCGGCCATGAGGGCTCCCGGAAAGCTGAGGACGAGGATCAGGAGGGCCGCGGCGATGCCGGCCGGCGGAACAGGACGGGGCATGACGACACTCCGGAATCAGGAGCCGGCATGGTAACCGGGGACCCCCGCCGGTTCCAGTCGGCCCGCGTCCCGCGTCCCGCGTCCCGCGTCCCGCTGCCCGCCTCCCGTCATCGCGAGTCCCGAAGCTCTCCCCCCTCGTCATCGCGAGTCGCAAAGCCCTCGCCCTCGTCATCGCGAGTCGCGCAGCGACGTGGCGATCTCCATCCGCAGCCACCTGATCCTGCGCGCAAGCCAGCCCCGGCCGATTGCCGCGTCGCCTTCGGCTCCTCGCAATGACGGGGGGAGAGCTGCGGTTCCTCGCTGATGACGAGGGCGAGGGGTTAGCGACTCGCGATGACCGGGGCACGAATGGCCTGGCGCGAGCGCCCCTCGAGACGGGCGGTGCTGGCCGCACCGGGGTGGCTCGGCTACCATGCGCGCCATGACGACAACCGTGACCCGCACCCGTTTCGCGCCCAGCCCCACCGGGCTTCTGCACCTTGGCAATCTGCGTACCGCGCTGTTCAGCGCCCTGCTGGCGCGGGCGCGCGGCGGGCATTTCCTGCTGCGCATCGAGGACACCGATGCGGAACGCTCGCGTGCGGAGTTCGTCGAGGCGCTGCAGCAGGATCTGCAGTGGCTGGGGCTGGACTGGGACGAGGGGTACGGCGCGGCCGCCGGCGACGCCGGCCCCTATGCCCAGTCACAGCGTACGGGGCTCTACCAGGCCTACTACGACCGGCTGATCGAGGCCGGCCTGGCGTATCCCTGTTTCTGCACGCCGGAAGAACTCGAGCGCGGGCGCAAGCGCATGCGTGCCCAGGGCAAGCCGCCGCGCTACCCCGGCACCTGTGCCGGACTGGACCCGGAGGAGGCGCGCCGCCGCGAGGCCGAAGGGCAGCGCCCGACCCTGCGTTTCCGCGTGCCGCTGGGGCGCACGGTGCGCTTCGAGGACGGAGTGCGCGGCGCGGTGAAGTTCCGCACCGACGAGATCGGCGACTTCGTGATCCGGCGCTCGGACGGTACGCCGGCGTTCTTCTTCTCCAACGCGGTGGACGATGCCCTGATGGGGGTCACCGACGTGGTGCGCGGCGAGGATCACATCGCCAACACCCCGCGCCAGCTGCTGTTGCTGGAGGCGCTGGAACTGCCGGCGCCCGGCTATCACCACCTGCCGCTGGTCAACGGCGACGACGGGGCTCCGCTGTCCAAGCGCAACGGTTCGGCCAGCATCCGCGAACTGCGCGAGGCCGGGGTGCTGCCGCTGGCGATCCTCAACCACCTCGCGCGGCTGGGTCATCGTTACGAGGAGGAGGGCCTGCTGTCGCTGGAGGGGCTGGCGCAGGGGTTTGACCCGGGGCGCATCGGCCATTCCGCCGCGCGCCACGACCCGCGCCAGCTGGAACACTGGCAGGCCGAGGCCCTGCGCGCGCTGTCGGACACGGATCTGCAGGCGCATCTCGCGGGGCTGGGCGTGCTGGAGCCGCTGCCGGAGGCCGGGCGCGCGGAGTGGCTCGCGCTGGCGCGCGACAACATCGCATCGGTCGAAGACGCGCGGTGCTGGGTGGCCGCCTTCGCCGAGGATCCGCCGCCGTTGAGCGAGGCGGCCCGCGGGGAGATCGAGGCCGCCGGGCCGGCGCTGTTCGAGGTCGCGCTGGAGGCGCTGGATACCAGCAGGGATTTCTCCGAAATGGCAAAGGCCGCGGGAGCGGCGACGGGTCGCAAGGGGCGCGGCCTGTTCATGCCGCTGCGCGCGGCGCTGTCGGGCCAGACCTTCGGCCCGGAGCTGCCGCGCATCCGTGAATATCTGGGCCCGGAGCGTACCCGCGTCCGGCTGCAGGCCGCGCGCGACGTGGCGGCTGCGGCCGCCGACTGAACCCCCGGGTCGGCGGGGTGGCCGTTCAGGCCGCCTCGTGGGTGCCGAACGCCCGCGCCCGCAGGGTGTTGTCCAGCAGCATGGCGACCGTCATCGGGCCCACGCCGCCGGGCACCGGGGTGATCCAGTCCGCCTTTTCCGCCGCGCCGTCGAACTCCACGTCGCCGCACAGGGTGCCGTCGTCGCGCCGGTTGATGCCGATGTCGATGACCGTGGCGCCCGGCTTGATCCAGTCGGGCCTGACCAGCCCGGGCTTGCCCGCTGCAGCCACCAGGATGTCGGACTGGCGGGCGATGGCCGCGGTATCCGGGGTGAACCGGTGGCAGATCGTCGGCGTGGCGCCGGCCAGCAGCAGTTCCAGCGCCATCGGCCGGCCGACGATGTTGGACGCGCCGATGATGCAGGCGGTGCGCCCCTTGAACGGCTCCTCGATATGCCGCAGCAGCTGGATGACGCCCCAGGGCGTGCAGGGACGCAGGCGCGGGATGCGCGCCACCAGCCGCCCGACGTTGTAGGGGTGGAAGCCGTCTACGTCCTTGGCCGGGGAGATGCGCTCGATGATGGTCTCCGGGTCGATGTGTTCCGGCAGCGGCAGCTGGACCAGGATCCCGTCGATGGTGCGGTCGGCGTTGAGCTGGTCGATCAGCGCCAGCAGATCGGTCTGCGGCGTGCCCGACGGCAGGTCGTAGGAGTGCGAGACCACGCCGACCTGTTCACAGGCCTTGCGCTTGTTGCGCACGTACACCTGCGAAGCCGGATCGGCCCCCACCAGGACCACAGCGAGACCCGGCGGGCGCAGATCGCGCGAGGTCATGGATTCGATCTCGGTGGCGATGCGGGCGCGGTGGGTCTGCGCGATGGCGCGTCCGTCGATGGTCTGGGCTGTCATTCGGTCTCGTCCGGCAGGAGGGCTGAACGCGATGATCCCATGGCACAGCCGGGTCCTCAAGGAAGGTCGGACACGATCCCCGGGGGCTGCGACGCGGGCCATGGCTTGACCCGGGGGCCTCCCGGCGCTACGATTTTGCACTCGCTGTGCAGGACCCATTGCGGGAACGGCTCGACGGGGTATAGCGCAGTCTGGTAGCGCGCCTGCTTTGGGAGCAGGATGTCGGGGGTTCAAATCCCTCTACCCCGACCATGGCGGACGCAACCGGCTGGAACAACCCGGATGCCCGGCGGCAAACGCGCTCGTAGCTCAACCGGATAGAGCACCGGCCTTCTAAGCCGGCGGTTGCAGGTTCGAGTCCTGCCGGGCGCGCCAGAGCCCGGATCGGCAATGGCCGAAGCAGTGAAACAATACGGTGGTGACCGTAGCTCAGTTGGTAGAGTCCCGGATTGTGACTCCGGTTGTCGTGGGTTCGAGTCCCATCGGTCACCCCATCCCTCGTTTGTACTCGTCCGTACCGGGGGCCGTTAGCTCAATTGGTAGAGCAGTGGACTCTTAATCCATTGGTTGAAGGTTCGATTCCTTCACGGCCCACCATCCTTGTCTTTATTTCTGCATCCTGGCCCGAGCTGTCTGGCAGCTCCCGGACGGGGAGATCGTGAACGCCCCGGCGGCCACTAGCCTCGAGGCCGCGCCATGAGTGCCCCCCCCCCCCGCATGCGTACCCCACCGGCGGTATGGCCCCGGAGCCGGATCGCGCCGTGCTACATTGATGGATACTCCGGTGTGGAACACGATCAATGACGGCTGCCCTGACAATCGAGACGATCGCCGAGCGGGTGAAAAGGGTATTCGCGCGCTACCGTGAAGTGGATGCGGTCTTTCTGTTCGGCTCTCGCGCGGAGGGTCGGGCGCGGGAGGACAGTGACATCGATCTTGCGCTGGTCGGCCCCGCCGGGGCGATCGAGCCGCGCCGCCTGGACATCCTGACGGATCTGGCGCGGGAAGGGCTGGATGCGGTGGATCTGGTGCTGCTCGATGGCGCGGATCCGGCATTGCGTTTCGAGGCCGTACGGCCGAACTGCCTGTTGCATGCCGGGCCCGACTTCGATCGGGGCAGTTACTACTCGCTTGCGCTGCGGGAATACTTCGATTTCGAACCCTACCTCCGTGTCCAGCGCGAGGCCCTGAAGGAAAGGCTGCTCGATGGTCAGGCCTGAAGTCATTCGCAGGCGACTCGAGGCCATCTCGGAAAACCTCGCCGTCCTGGAGCGGATTGCACGGTACGACGAGGACGAGTTCCTCGCTGACATTTGACCGCGCGGGTGTCGTCCGCGTGTGCGCGCAGGGCTGTTACCGGTCCTCGCGGAATTCTCGTGCCGTGCGGCTGGCCGTCTCGCGCTTGTCCTCGATGCGCTGGCGGTCGCGCTCGCTGGCGTCCCCGGCCTCCAGGGCCACCTCGAACTGCCGTACGGCTTCTTCGTACTGGCCCCGATGGAAGAAATACTCGGCCATGGTTTCGTGGCGCAGGGCCTCGCGGCCGGCCTCGCTGGCGATGTCCGCCTGCAGGCGCAGCAGGGCCGGTTCCGGTGCTTCGGTTTCGCGGATCATGCGCGAGGTGATCCGCAGGGCCCGGTCGTAGTTTCCGAGGTCGCGCTGGACGCGGGCCATGCGCTCGCGCACCACCGGGTGGCCGGGGTAGACGGCGTCCAGGTCCTCGAGACTGGTGAGGGCCGCGGCGTGTTCCCCCGTTGCGCGTTCCACGGCGATCCGCGCCAGTTCCAGGGTGAGTGTGGGGGCGTCGGGCGCGTCGATCCGTTCCAGCAGCTGGCGGGCCTCGCGCGGGTTGCCGCGTTCCAGTTGTGCGATGGCGCCCCCGTACAGCTCGGCGGCGGAGGCATCCTCGCCGATCCGGTCCAGCGCGCGCCGCGGATCGCTCAGCGCC
The DNA here is from genome assembly GCF_000378545.1 of Thioalkalivibrio sp. ALE23. Lineage (NCBI taxonomy): Bacteria > Pseudomonadati > Pseudomonadota > Gammaproteobacteria > Chromatiales > Ectothiorhodospiraceae > Thioalkalivibrio > Thioalkalivibrio sp. ALE23. The sequence goes on from NZ_KB900032.1 coordinate 426,576, forward strand.
CGGGCGCGGGCCTGCATCCAGGCGAATTCCGGGCCCTGGTTGCGCACGCCTTCGGGCTTGTCGCGCGCACGGTTGCGCGCATCGGTGATGCGGTCGAGCGTGACCGGGTGGGTGCGCAGATATTCGGGTACCGCGTCGCCCGCCCCCCGGGAAAGCTCCTGCATGCGCTCGAAGAAATCGGCCATCGCATCAGCGTCGAAATCGCTGGCGGCCAGGATGCGCATGCCGACGCGGTCGGCTTCCGCCTCGTTGGCGCGCGTGAAGTTGATCTGGGACTGCATGCCGCTGGCGACGCCGCCGGTGATCACCGCCTGACCGAGCTGCGGGTCGATCCCCGCTGCCAGGACCCCGGCGAGGATCGCCAGGCCGGTGCGAAAATTGACCTCGCGCCCGCGCGCGAACATGCGTGCGAGGTGGCGCTGGGTCACGTGGGCGATCTCGTGCGCCATGACCGCGGCGAGCTCCGCCTCGTCCCACGTTTCCAGCATCAGCCCGGTGTGGACACCGATGATGCCGCCCGGCATCGCAAAGGCGTTGACCTGATCGTTGTCGATCGGGATGAAGTGGAAGGTGATGCCCTCGCCATCGCTGTGGCTGGCGAGCTGCTGACCCAGCGATTCTACGTAAAAGCGGATTTCCGCGTCGTCCACGACCGGCAGGGAGCGTCGTACTTCGCGCAGCAGGGAGCGGCCGAGCTCGCTTTCTTCGGCGGGGGTCAGCACGCCGCCCGAGGCTTCGCCAAGGCGCGGGAGGGAGGTATCCGCAGAGGTGCTCGCCGGTGCCAGAAAGAGCACCAGAAGAAGCGGGATCAGGAACGTGAGGAGGGTCTTTTTCATGATACGGGGGCCGGCGGTGTGCCGGCCCCCGCAGCGTGGTGCTGCCGCTTGCGGGTTACTTGCCCAGGCCGGGGGCCGAGGAGTAGGCCCGCATGCTGTCGCGGTCCTTCCACAGTTTCGGATCCAGCACGGAATCGGGGACCATGAACTTCTTGCGGTCCAGAACCTTGTGGGTGCGTGCAATCTTCACCACGTCGTCGTACTTGAGCTTGAACAGCAGGCCCACGTCGCCGCCGGAGGTGTAACGAACGATCATGTGATCGTCCTCCATGCGATGGACGTAGATGTTCGCCGGGCGCAGCTTGCCCTGGGCGTCCTTCATCGTCACGGCGTAGTGGCCGTCTACCTGGAAATCACTCTTTTCCACCGGAAAATCCTCCGCAGGACTGTTTAGGCGGGCGTGACCTTATCATGTCTGACCGCGGGGGGCGATAGCGGTTCCGGAGCAGTGCGGTCCGCACCCTCCTCCCCGGGCCTCGCGGATGCCGTCATGCCATTTGCATTTGTCGCCCGTTTCGCTATGCTCCGCGCCCACCGTGTGCGTGGCCATTCTGCAAGGAAGCCTCGCACCTGCTACACCGCCCGGACGTTAACCGGAAACTGGAGCTGGCCGTGTACGGATTCTCGGAAATCACCCCGGATGAACTGGAACAGTGGCGCGCGGAAGGTCGAGCCTTCCGTCTGGTGGACGTGCGCCAGCCGGGCGAGACCGGACGCGGGGTGATCCCCGGCGCCAAACTCGTGCCGCTGGCGGCGGTGCCGCCGCGCAAGGACGAGTTCACCGAGGACGAAGTCCCCGTGGTGTTCTACTGCCAGAGCGGGGCGCGTTCGGCGCAGGCCTGCGCCTTCATGTCCCAGCAGGGCGTGGAGGGCGTTTACAACCTGCGGGGCGGCATCATGGGCTGGGCGCAGTCCGGCCGCTCGATTGTCACGCCCGATTAGCATCTGGTTGTATTCCGATTCCGTTTCCCCTATAAGGGGGAGTTCGGCGGATCCACGACCGGTAACGGTCAACCATTACGAAGACTCACAAAGGAGAGAAAGCCATGGCCAACTTCGATCAAGAGCTCGACGCCTCCGGCCTGAACTGCCCGCTGCCCATCCTGCGTGCCAAGAAGGCGCTGGCCTCCATGGACGCCGGTCAGGTGCTGCACATCATCGCCACCGATCCGGGCGCGGTGAAGGACTTCGAGGCGTTCGCCAAGCAGACCGGCAACGAACTGATGGAGCACAAGGAAGAGGGCGGCAAGTTCTACTTCCTGGTCAAGAAGGCCTGAGGTCTCCTGACGCATCGAAGCCCGGGTCCGGTCCCGCGAACGGCCCCGGGCTGCCGGTAGACGCGGTTACCGTGAGGTAACTGGATTGATGCCTGGACCCGATCTAGGCTGGCTGCAAGGTCCGTACAAAAGAGGCCTGCTCGCCCACAGCGAAGAGGTGACATATGGCGACATATGCTGAGATGCAGCAAATCTTCGACGACATCCGCGGAGATTTTCGCTACGACCATGATCTCAACGGCTGCCTGAACTGCGGGATCTGCACGGCGACGTGCCCTTCCGCCCAGTTCTACGACTATTCCCCGCGCGAGATCGTCCAGCTGCTCTGGACCGAGAACGTCGAGCAGATCTACGACGCGATGCAGGAAAAGATCTGGGCCTGCGCCCAGTGCATGACCTGCGCCGCCCGCTGCCCGTTCAAGAACTCCCCCGGCGGTCTCGTCGCGATCATGCGCGAGGTGGCCATCAAGCACGAGATGCAGTCGGCCAAGGACGTGCTTCGTCCGTTCGGGCGCGTGATGCTCAAGCTGATCACGACGGGCAACCAGCTTTCGCCCGACATGATCCAGCCCGATCACTTCCCGGACTGGGGTCCCAACATCCAGAAGGTGGAAGGCGATCTCCAGGTGCTGCGCAAGGCCATCCCGGTGAAGACCCTGCAGACCGTGGAAACCGCCTGGGAGGTCTCGCTCAAGACCTCGGTCGAGATGTACACCATCTGGGAAATGACCGGCGTTCTGAAGTCCCTCGAACTGATGGATGAAAACCTCTTCGACGTGATCGAGGACTTCATCGACGAGAAGCGCGAGGATTACGAAGACTGGCTCGAGGAGCAGGAAGAGGAAGACGACGAGTGATCGTCGACGTCCCTCCGGTTCCGCGACATCAGGAGAAGCGTTATGAGTGAACAGACTCCAGGCAATCACAACCAGAACGGTGAAGGTGCCGGCGCCGGCGCCATGAAGCCCGGCTATCACAACACCGACGGCCAGGGCGTTGCCGGTCACGGCTCCTTCTTCCAGGCGACCGATCTGTCGCAGGAAGAGGCCGTAAAGGCCACCGACTGGGTGCGCAAGCACGTCGACCGCCGCACCATCGACCTCGGCGACCGCATGGATGACGTCCGCGAGCACATGTACGAGCTCGAGAAGGACGGTCAGATCATCATCCACCGGATCACGGATCAGCACGAGCCGGCGACCGTGCAGACGCTGTTCGGCTGGGACAAGCAGGTCCCGACCAAGCAGCTGTGGCACCACAAGTCCTGTGGCCAGTGCGGCAACATCCCGGGCTATCCGACATCGCTGCTGTGGTTCATGAACCAGTTCGGCTTCGAACCCGGCAAGGACTACCTCGACGAGACCGACCAGACGTCCTGCACCGCGTGGAACTACCACGGTTCCGGCATCGGCAACGTCGAGTCGCTGGCCGCGGTATTCCTGCGTAACTTCCACCAGGCCTACGTCTCCGGCAAGCAGCACGGCCACGACCTGGGCCACTTCTATCCGCTGGTCCACTGCGGCACCTCCTTCGGCAACTACAAGGAGATCCGCAAGTTCCTGGTGGAGTCCGCGGAACTGCGCGAGAAGGTCACCAAGATCCTCGGCAAGCTGGGCCGTCTGGTCGACGGCAAGCTCGTGATCCCTGAAGAGATCATCCACTACTCCGAGTGGGTCCACGTGATGCGCAACCGCATCGCGTCCGAGCTGCAGACCATCGACGTGTCCAACATCCGCACCACCGCCCACGTGGCCTGCCATTACTACAAGATGGTGCACGAGGACGCGGTCTACGATCAGTCCGTGCTGGGCGGCAACCGTACCGCCATCATCACCTCCACCGCCCAGGCACTGGGTGCTCAGGTGATCGACTACTCCACCTGGTACGACTGCTGCGGCTTCGGCTTCCGGCACATCATCTCCGAGCGTGAGTTCACCCGCTCGTTCACGATGGACCGCAAGATCCGGGTGGCACGCGAAGAGGCCAATGCCGACGTGATGCTGGCCAACGACACCGGCTGCGTCACGACCATGGACAAGAACCAGTGGATCGGCAAGGCGCATAACCAGAACTTCCAGATCCCGATCATGGCGGAAGTCCAGTTCGCGGCCCTGGCCTGCGGCGCGGATCCGTTCAAGATCGTCCAGCTGCAGTGGCACGCGTCGCCCTGCGAAGATCTGGTCGAGAAGATGGGCATGTCCTGGTCCGAAGCCAAGAAGACCTTCCAGGAGTACCTCAAGGAGGTCGAGGCCGGGAACATCGAATACCTCTACAATCCTGAACTCGCATACGGGGGCAAGGTGTGATGCAAGATACTGTACTGGTTGTTGGCGGAGGTCCGGCGGGCCTGTCCGCCGCCGCGAACGTGACCTCGGCCGGCTACAAGGCCGTCATGGTCGAAAAGGAAGACGTCCTGGGCGGTGCCCCGATCCTGTCGGGCTATGCCAAGCTGGTCCCCTCCGGCGAGTGGGCTTCCGAGGCGATTGGCCGCATGGTCAAGCGCGTCGAGGACGACTCCAGCGTGGCCGTGCACAAGAGTGCCAAGGTCGAGAAGCTGGACGGCGAGGCGGGCAACTTCACCGCCACGCTGACCAATGGCGAAACCGTGCAGGCCGGCTCGGTCGTGCTGGCCACCGGCTTTACCCACTTCGACTCCATCAACAAGCCGGAGTGGGGCTTCGGCACCTACGAGGACGTGCTGACCACCACCCAGGTGGAACAGATGGTCGCCTCGGGCAACATCGCCTGCCCCTCCGACGGCCGTGTGCCGGAGCGGGTCTGCATCCTGCTGTGCGTGGGCTCGCGTGACCGCCAGATCGGTCGCGAGTGGTGCTCCAAGATCTGCTGCACCGTGTCCGCGAACATGGCCATGGAGATCAAGGAACTGTCCCCCGAGACCGACGTGTTCATCTACTACATGGACATCCGTACCTTCGGTCTGTACGAGGACAAGTACTACTGGAAGTCCCAGGAAGAGTTCAAGACCAAGTTCGTCAAGGCGCGTATCGCCGAAGTGACGTCCTCCGGTGACGGCCGCCTGCTGGTCAAGGGCGAGGACACCCTGGTCAAGCGCCCGATCGTGATCCCGTTCGACATGGTCGTGCATGCGATCGGCATGGACCCCAACGCCGACAACCCGGAGATCTCCCAGGTGTTCGGCGTTGGTCTCGAGAAGCACGGCTTCCTCGAGAAGGCCGAGCAGTACACCAACACCTGCGGTACCACGCGCAAGGGCATCTATGCCTGCGGCGCGGCGTACGGCCCCGAGACGATCGACGACTCGATCGCCCAGGGTGCGGCCGCGGGTGGCCGGGCCGTGGCGGACCTGCATGCGCTGGTTCAGAAAGCCGGCTGAGGTGGTCAAGGACGAGGCGGTGCCGGATCTGACGCCGGTACCGCCTCGTGTCACCTTTGACAGGGACATCCTTGCAACGAAGCTGAACACGCTGCAGGAGAACATCGCCGACGCCGGCGGGGTTCAGGGATTGCAGACCTTCATTGAGGCGCTGCAGTCCAAACACGAGGTGTTCGCCGAGGTCGTCGCGAAGGGTGACGAGATCGACGACGCCGACGTGCGGACCCTGGGCGGCCTGGTGTTCTCGGTGCGGCGCAAGCTGGGGCCGCTGCTGGCGGAGCGTCAGGGCGCGGTGGTCGAAGGCGTACGAAGCCTGGTACGGCCGGATGTTCATCCGGATGAACGGGTGCAGGCCTTCGCCGATCTCGCCGGTGACGATCGCAAGCTTCGGCGCGGACTGTGGGACTTCGGTTCGGAGATCCTGCACTTCGCGGATCCGGAGGCGCTGCCGCTGGCCAATCGCTGGGTGTGGGACTCCGGTACCACGGCCGGCGCGATGCGGGAATTCATCCGCGGGAACGACACCCTGCGGGAGATCCCGATCGACGACGGCTATGCAGCGCTGCTGGGCATGCGGCAATGGTTCTACGAGGCCCTGCACGACATGGGGTTCTATCGGGATCTCCATTTCGTCACGGATCTGCTCTGGGTGCAGGCGTATTCCGACTACGCCAGGTCGCTGTCGATGAGCCTGGGGCTGATCGATGCCCAGTTCGGGGCCCGCGAGGATCCGCTGGAGCTTGTGGTGAAACTGCTCGGGATCGATTCTCCCGAGGGGCGCCTGAAGGGCGAGCAGGCTTCGTTGCACTGAATAATAACTGAATCGAGTTTGAGCCTGGTTGGACAGGTTTTCGGAGAGACGTCATGGCAATACACGAGAAGGCACTGATCGAGGACGAGCGGCTCCAGCAGCACGACGAGCTGGTGGTCGACGGCGTGGACGTGTCCGGGCACTGGAACACCATGATTGCCCCGCGCACGGTCCGCGACTACGACGACGATTTCGAGAAGAAGATCCAGAGCTACACCGGCGGCGAGTACGTGCACCGCTGCTGGCAGTGCGGGTCCTGCACCAACTCCTGCACCATGTATGCGCAGAACGTGCAGTTCAATCCGCGCTACTGGATCTACCTGACCCGCCTGGGCATGAAGGAAGAGCTGGTCAAGGACAAGGACATCATCTGGCAGTGCGTGTCGTGCAACAAGTGCACCAACATCTGCCCCAAGGACGTGAAGCCCGAGGGCGTGATGAAGGCGCTGGCGCACTGGATGGAGGAAGAGGGCATTACCGAAAAGGCCCCCTCCACGATGTTCGACGAAGAGTTTGCCGACCAGATCTACAAGACCGGTCGGATTGAAGACGGCAAGGTCATGCAGAACTTCTTCAAGAAGTCCGGCCAGCCGCTCGTCCAGGAATGGCTGAAGGTGTTCATCTTCCGCATGATGAAACACCTGCCGGTGAAGCACCTGATGGCGATGGGCTTCAATACCGTACATACGCCGCGCACCAAGTCCTGGGGCAAGACCGGGGACGTGCTGAAGAACTACGTGCGCGAACAGAAGGAGGCCGCTCATGGCTAAGGTTGCTTACTATCCCGGGTGTGCCCTCGAGGGCTCCGGCGGTCCCTACGACCGTTCGACCCGCGTGCTGGTCAAGGCGCTGGGCCTCGAGATGGAGAACCTGCGCGACTGGAACTGCTGCGGGGCGATGGAGGTGAAGAACGTCCATCCGATGCTGCAGACCTATCTGTCGGCCCGGAACATGGCCATCGCCTCCGAGCAGATGGGCATGGACACGGTGATGGCGCCGTGCAATGGCTGCTATCACAATCTGAAGAAGGCCGAGTACGAGACCGCGACGTCCGACGAGACGATGAATACGGTTCAGGACCTGGCCCGCCAGTCGGACGATCCGGTGTATTCCGGGGACGTGCGCACCCTGCATCTGCTGGAATGGCTGATGGAGGAGCTGGGTCCCGAGGGCATCAAGCAGAAGATGACCAAGAGCCTGAACGGCCTGAAGATCGCGAATTACTATGGCTGCATGTACACCCGGCCGCGGCAGATCTTCCCGGAGAAGGACAACGGCCCGGGCTCCGATTCCAGCTATCAGCCGCATTTCATGGATGACCTGCTGGGGGCCGCCGGCGGCGTCAACGTTGACTTCCCGCTGAAGACGTCCTGCTGCGGCGGCGCCCATACGCTGTCCGACTCGGATACCTCGACCCAGCTGGTGCTGAACCTGCTGCAGTCGGCCGAGGATTCCGGCGCCGAGGTGATCGCGACCGAATGCCCGACCTGCCACTCCGGTCTGGAGATGCACCAGGTCCGTGCCGAAACCGAGTTCGGCATCAAGACCGACGTGAAGGTGCTTTACTTCACGCAGCTGCTGGGCCTGGCCATGGGCCTGTCGCCGCGCAAGCTGGGCATTCACGAGAACGTGAGTGACTCGATCGGCCTGCTGAAGGAGAAGGGGGTCCTCTGATCCCCTTCTTTCGACATCCAGGCTTGATACGACAAAACGGGCGCGCTGCGCCCGTTTTTTTGTGGAGCACGGGCGCGTGGGCGTCCGGGAACGAGGCGAATCATGGATTGCAACGGCTGCGAGTTCCATCCTGAACTGTTCTACGACGACGAATACCAGATCTGGCTGCGGCGGGAGGACGACGACACGCTGACCGTCGGCATGACCGATCTGTCCCAGACCATTGCGGGCAAGATCATCCACGTGCGCGTGCGGCGGCCGGGGACCCGGCGGCCGCCGGGCAAGCCGGTGGCGACGATCGAGAGCGGCAAGTGGGCCGGCCCGATCCCGAATTTCATCGACTGCAAGATCGTCGAGGGGAACGAGGAGGTGCTGGAGAACCCGGTCCTGCTGAATTCGGATCCCTACAATGCGTGGATCGCGCGGGTCGAGGCGACCAACGGGGCGGATGCGGCGCTGGCGGAGTTCGTCACGGGGGACAAGGCGCACGAAGGCTATTGCCGGCGGGCGCGTGAAGACGATATCGAGTGCCAGCGCAAGCTGCGCTGAGGGGTGACCATGGCCGATCTCGACGACGACTACTATCTCGACAACGACGAACAGACCGTCGTGTTCGTGATGACTTCGGGCCCGTCGACGCCCGCGCGTTGCGCCACGCCGTTCTATCTGGGCGCGGTGATGGCGTCGATGGACGTGGACGTGTACATCTTTTTCACCATGGAAGGGGTGAAGCTGATGGAGCAGGGCGTGGCGGAGAATCTGAGGGCCATGGAAGGGGGCAAGCCGATCAGCGAGTTCATCCGGGACGCAAAGCGTGCCGGGGTTCGTCTGCACGTTTGCCAGCCCGCTTTGCCGGGGTATAGAATCGACGCGTCTTCCGATCTCGTGGACGAGGTCGATGAAGTCAATCGGGCCAGCGAGCTCGCTGACCTGATCCTGCGTAGTGACAAAACGATAACTTTCTAGTCTTTCCCGCTTTACTCATCCAGGAGGTAATTATGGGCGCTGTTCGGGGTTGTGATATTCCGGAAGATCTGATGTACAACGTTGAAAACAACGTCTGGGTGCGCAAGGAGAGCGATGGTACCGCCACCGTCGGCCTGACCTCCTATGCCTGCTCGCTGGCCGGCACGATCGTGTCGTACACCCCCAAGAAAGTGGGAAAGTCGGTCAAGAAGGACAAGTCCTGCACCACGGTTGAATCCGGCAAGTGGGTTGGCCCGGCCAAGACCCCGGTCACCGGCGAAGTCACCGAAACCAACGACAAGGTCGCCGCGAACCCGGGCCTGATCAACGAAGATCCCTACGGTGAAGGCTGGCTGATCAAGCTGAAGCCGGAAGACTGGGACGGCGAAAGCGCCGAGCTGAAGACCGGCTCCGATGCCCTGGCGGCATTCGAAGCCAAGATGGAAGCGGACGGCTTCGGCGGCTGCTGAAGGTCTTTCGCGAAGGGGCCGTCGTTCCCGAGGGATCGGCGGCCTCTTTTTTGTCACTAATACCGCAGTAAAACGTTCAACAAATTGCGCGCACCCGGAGAGAGCCGATGACGAGCTGGAACGATGTGATCCGGCGGGTTGAACCCCTGGAAGACGTCCCCGTGGATCCGTTGCTGGTGGAGGATCTTCAGGCCCGGGGAGGCGGCGCGATTGCGGGCAGTGACTCGGTGCATTTTTACACCCCGACCTTCAAGTCCTACCAGACCAGCGAACTGGCCGACTGCGGGAAAAGCGCCTGGCCCGCGATGTCGATCACCGGCGGGGACTGCAAGCTGGCCTGCGACCACTGCAAGGCCAAGATCCTGGAACCGATGATCCCGGTGCGCAGCCCCGAAGACCTGTGGCGGGAGGTCAATCAGGTGATCGAATCCGGCGCCCAGGGGATGCTGCTGACTGGCGGCTCGAACCACCGCAACGAGGTGGAGTACGGGCCCTATTACTCGACCATCCGCCGGATCAAGGACGAGTTCCCGGATTTCCGTATCGCGATGCACACCGCCCTGGTGGACGACGACATCGCGCTGTCCATGGAGCAGGCCGGGATCGACGCGGCGATGATGGACGTGATCGGTGCGCAGGACACCATCACGCAGGTCTATCACCTGCGCCGCAGCGTCGACGACTTCGAGCGGACCCTGGAGAGCCTGGTCAAGACCAACATGAAGGTTGTGCCCCACATCGTGGTCGGGCTCCACTACGGCAAGCTGCTCGGCGAGTGGAACGCGCTCGAGATGCTGGCCCGGCATCTGCCCGATGCGGTGGTCCTGGTGGTGGTCATGCCGTTCTATGCCCCGGCCAGTCGGCCGTTCGAAACCCCGGACGTGCACGCGGTGGGCCGTTTCTTCCATGACGCCCGCGAACGCCTGGGCGACACCCCGCTGCTGCTCGGGTGCGCCCGGCCGCCGGGCGAGGCCAAGAGCCAGATCGACAGCTATGCCGTGATGGCCGGGCTGTCGGGGATCGCGCATCCGGCCGAGGGCGTGGTCGAGCTGGCTGCGCGGCTGGGCAAGAACGTACGCGTCACGCCCGCCTGCTGTTCCATCGCGGTGGGCGACGAGGTGATGGCCGAGGCCGCGGACAACGCCAGCGGGGTTGAACTGGATCTGGACACCATCGTTGCCGAAGAGGCCCGCCGGCGCGAACAGGAGCGCAAGGCGCGCGAGGGCCTGGGTGGCATTCGCATCGTGACCGAAGGCGGGGCCGTGGCCTCGGGGGGTGGCTGTCATGCCTGAACGTGATCAGAAGACGCTGCGCATCCTGGATACCGGCCTGCGCCCGGCCGCGGAGAACATGGCGTTCAACCGCGCCCTGCTGGAGTGCCACCAGGAGGGCCATTCGCCGCATACCCTGCGTTTCCTCCAGTTCGAGCCCTGCGCGCTGGTGGGCTTCCACCAGAACGTGGATCAGGAGATCCACGCCGATTACTGCCGCGAGCAGGGGATCGCGATCCAGCGCCGGATCACCGGCGGTGGCGCGATCTACTTCGACAGCACCCAGCTGGGCTGGGAGCTTTACCTCGACAAGCAGTTCCTCGGCACTGCCGACATGGGCCGGATCGCCGAACGCATCTGCACTGCAGCGGCCGAGGGCATGCAGAAGCTGGGCGTTGATGCGCGCTTCCGTCCACGCAACGACATCGAGGTGGACGGCCGCAAGATCTCCGGTACCGGCGGCGCCTTCGACGGCGAGTCCATCCTCTACCAGGGGACGCTGCTGATCGAGTTCGACGTTGAGGACATGCTGCGCATCCTGCGCATCCCCGCGGAGAAGCTCTCCGACAAGGCGATCGAGTCGGCGCGTGACCGCGTGGCCAACATGGCCACCCTGTTGGGCGAGACCCCGGATCTGGACCACGTGAAACGCACCATCGCCGAGGCGATCGCGCGCGAGTTCGCGGTGGAGGCGGCTCCGGCCGACCTGCTGGCAGAAGAAGACGCCGCGTTCCGCGAGGCGCTGGCCGAGATCGACAGCGACGAATGGGTGTACCAGCGCAACCGCCCCGCGACCGATGCCCCGCTGCACGAGGCGGTGTATCGCTGCGACGGCGGCCTGATGCGCGTGGGTGCGGCGGTGGACCCCGAGCGCAGCCATCTCAAGCAGGTCTGGATCACCGGCGATGTCTTCGTCAAGCCGACCCGCACCATCGCGGATCTGGAGGCCAGCCTGAAGGATACTCCCGTCACCGAGATGGAGGACCGCGTGCGCGCCTTCTTCGCCGAACGCGAGGTGGAGATGCTGCAGTTGACGCCGGAAGACTTCATCGCCGCCCTGCGCGAGGCCCTGGCGCAGGCGGAAACCGACGAGGCCGCCGAATAATGAACGGTGTCCCCAACCCGGCGGGGTGCGCCTGATGCTGCCCGCTTCGGTCGACGTACTGGTGGTCGGGCTGGGCCCCGGCGGGGCCTCCGCCGCCCGCGTGGCGGCCGAAGCGGGGCTGTCGGTGCTGGCGGTGGAACGCAACCGCGCCCGCGGCGAGCCGGTGCAATGCGCCGAGTTCATCCCCAACCCCATGGGCGCCTATGCGAAGCCGGACGGCGTGCTGCATCAGCGCATCGATTCCATGCAGAGCTTCCTGCCCTCCGGCGCGGTGGAGCAGTCCGACTTCCCCGGCCTGATGGTCGATCGTGGCGAGTTCGACCGTGCGATCATCCGCGCCGCCGAGGCTGCCGGGGCGCAGGTGGCGATGTCCACTCCGCTGACCGACGTGGATGTGGACCGGCGCGTGGCCCGGGTGAAGCACGCGGGTGAGGCGGTCGAGGTCGGCTTTCGCTTCCTGATGGCCGGCGACGGCCCGCATTCCCCCGTGGCTGCGGCCCTGGGGCTGGATCCGCTGCCGGTGGTGCAGACCCGCCAGTACACCGTGCCGCTGCTGCGACCGTACACCGCGACCGACGTCTGGCTGTCGGACGATTTCCCCGGCGGGTATGCCTGGCTGTTCCCCAAGGGCGAATGGGCCAACCTCGGGCTGGGCGCCGACAAGCGCCTGGAGCGCGACATGAAGACCCCGCTGGAGACGCTGCATGCGCAGCTGGTGGAGCAGGGGCTGCTGGGCACCGAGATCGTGCACCGCACCGGCGGTGCCATCCCGGTGGGCGGTCTGCGCGAGCAGCTGGTCCACGGGCCGGTGCTGTTCGTGGGCGATGCCGCCGGGCTGACCCATCCGATCACCGGGGCGGGGATCGCCGCGGCGGTGGTCTCCGGCGAGGCCGCCGCGCAGGCGATCGTGGATGACCTGGGCGGCGATGACGAGGCCCTGGAGGACTACGACGACGAGATGCGCAGCCAGTACGGCCCGGCGCTGGAGCGCGCCTGCCGCCGGCGTGCGTTTCTCAATCAGCACTGGCGCACGCCGCGGGCGAACGACGACGCAACGCAGCGCCGTGGATGGATTGCATTTTCCGAGTATTTCGACGATGGTGATCGGGCCGCGTAATCGGGCCCGGTCGATGGATGCCCCGCATCCCCGAGACAACGCTGGAGGAAAACAATGAGTGCAAGTGCAGAGGAGATGGTCGCGCCGGTAAACTTCTATCGGCCGGACTATCACATCAAGACCCCGGACATGCGTTCGCCGGAATACGTGCAGATGTCCACGGCGGCCGCGATTACGCTGGGCCTGGTGCCGGGGACCATGCATCGCACGTCCTGCACCCACTGCCTGAACCTGCTGGTCACCTATCCGGAAGGCTGCCGCGCCAACTGTTCCTACTGCGGGCTGGCGCGCCACCGCGAGGAATCGCGTGACTACGCCGACCGCAACTTCATCCGCGTCGACTGGCCCACCGCCAAATACGACGAGGTGATCGAACGCGTGAAGAACAACGCCGACGCCGGCCAGTTCGAGCGCATGTGCATCTCCATGATCACCCATCCCAACTCCGATGCCGACACCGTCGAGCTGCTGGAGAAGTGGGTCGCCGAGGTCAATCACATCCCGGTGTCGATCCTGTCCAACCCGACCACCATGAGCTATGAAGACCTCCAGCTCCTGCGGGACAAGGGCGCGGACATCTTCACCGTCGCGCTGGACGCGGTGACCCCGGAGATCTTCGAGCGCACCCGCGGCAAGTCGGTCGAGAGCCCGCATACCTGGGACAAGTACTGGCAGTCCATCGAGTGGGCCGCCGAGATCTTCGGCCCGGAGAAGTTCGGCGCGCATCTGATCTGCGGCATGGGCGAGACCGAGGAAGAGATCCTGCAGGTCTGCCAGCGCATCCGTGACCTGGGTGGCCACAACCACATGTTCGCCTTCTTCCCCGAGGAAGGCTCGCTGATGGAAGACTGGAAGCCGGTTCCGCGCGATCAGTGGCGCCGCGTGCAGCTGGGCCGCTTCATCATCGATTACGCCGGTGGCCGCATCGACGACATGAAATTCAACGACGACGGCCAGGTGGTGGACTTCGGTCTGCCGCAGTCCGAGGTCGAGGAACTGATCGCCTCCGGCAAGCCGTTCCAGACCTCCGGCTGCCCCGGCAAGTCGGACGAGGAGGTCTCGGCCTGCAATCGCCCCTATGGCGATTCCAGCCCGACGGACATCCTGTCGTTCCCGTTCGCGCTGAACAGCAGTGACGTCGGATTCGTGAAGCGGCAGATGGATGGCGAAGACGTCGGCACCTTCGATTTCGACGCCGACGATGAGGCCGAGGACGAAACATCGGCCCGGTAAGCATAACAATCAAGTCCCCGACGAAAGCCCCGCCCTGCGGGGCTTTCGCACGTCAGGGCGCCGATAAGCGGTTTTGAATATTCAGGTTTCGAGCGGCAGGGGGGCCGCCGAAATTTCGAGCGGCAGGGGGGCCGCCGAAAAAGATGCCCGTCCGTATGGTCAGCGGTGCGGGTATCCCGAGCCGATGGGGGAGCCAATCCGCCCCCGGCTACAACAAGAAGACCACCAAAGGAGACAACAATGGAAGCACGCTTCATTCGCCGCAGCGCGATGACGATGGCGGTCGGCCTGGCCCTGGGGGCCGCCGGTACCGCACAGGCCACCAACGGCTACTTCGCCCATGGCTACGGCATCAAGGCCAAGGGCATGGGCGGCGTCGGCATGGCCATCTCGCAGGACGCCTACGCCCCGGGCATCAACCCGGCCGGCATCGCCGGCATGGAAACCCGCTTCGACGGGGCCCTGACTTACTTTCGGCCCGAACGTTCGTATGAGGCGGGCCAGCCCGGGCAAGCGGGGACCTTCCCTCTGGCCCCGGGCGAGGTCGAGAGTGACAGCAAGAACTTCTTCATCCCGTCGCTGGGTTTCGTCCAGCAGATCGATGAAGACCGCTCCTGGGGCATCGCCTTCCTCGGTAATGGGGGCATGAATACCGATTATCCCGCTTTCGACAACGAATTTTGTCAAAAAGATCCTAATACTCCGACCAATACGGGGCCGTTTTGTGCCGGATCGGCCGGGGTAGACCTGGAGCAGCTGGCGATCATCCCGACCTATGCGCAGCGGTTTGCCGACGGCCGAGTGAGCGTGGGCTTCAGCCCGATCATCTCCTATCAGCGGTTCGAGGCGAAGGGGATCCAGACTTTTGCAGATCCTAATGTTGGCAACATGTCGGAGGAGCCGGAGAACTTCTCCGGCAATGGCACGGATGACTCCTGGGGCTACGGCGCGCAGATCGGCATCCAGGCCGAGGTCGCGGAGGGCGTGCGCCTGGGGGCCAATTACCGCTCCAAGATCCGCAATTCCGATTTCGACGACTATGCCGGGCTGTTCGCCGAGGGCGGGTCGTTCGACATCCCGTCGACCTGGGGCATGGGCGTGGCCTGGGAGGTGACCCCCACGGTGACTCTGGTGGCCGACTACCAGCGCATCAATTACTCCGACGTGGACGCGATTTCCAATGACGGGCCGACGGCCGACGATTTCGGCCAACCTGTCTTCGGCACCTCCGACGGGCGCGGTTTCGGATGGGATGACATCAACGTCTACAAGATCGGTGCCCAGTTCGAGCTGCCGAACGACTGGCAGGTACGCGTGGGTTACAACCGCGGTGACAATCCGATCGATTCGGACCAGGTGACCATGAATATCCTCGCGCCGGGGGTGATGACGCATCACTACACCGCGGGCTTCACCAAGTCGTTCGGCGACCAGCACGAGCTGAGCTTCGCGGCGATGTACGCGCCCAGCAATTCGGTCTCCGGATCGAACGCGTTTGATCCGGACCAGGACATCGAGATCGAGATGAAGCAGTACGAGCTGGAGCTGGGCTACAGCTACCGCTTCTGAGGTCGGCCCGTCGATCCACCGGCCCCGGGGTTGCGGCCCCGGCCGGGGTCGACGGCGATGTCCCGCTTCCCATTGATCGAAGGAGCAGTACCCATGTCATTGTTTCATCGCAAGCCGCTGCAAGCTGGTGGCTCGACCGGGATCGTCCGGTCACTGACGGCCGGGCTGGTGGCCGTGACCCTGATGGCCGCGGCGGCGTCCGCCACCGCGGACGAGTATCGCCCGTTCGTGCTGGCCTGGACCGACGGCGGGGCCGGCGTCTCCGAGGTGGCCGACGAGGCGCGCGAGCGTCTGGAGGGCGCGGATTTCGAGATCCTCGGTGAGTACGATGTCACCGACTCGGCCCGCGTGCTGGTGGCGACCAGCGACGACCTGCTGGAGGCGGCCGCCTCGCATGACCGTGCGGCTTATATCGCGCCGATGCGTGTCGGCATCACCGAGGTCGACGGCGAAGTGCAGGTCAGCTACACGCATCCGGTTTACTTCCAGCACGCCTATCGTGTCGAGGTGCCGCTGGACGGTGTCGCGGCGTCGCTGGAAGAGGCCCTCGGGGCCGAGGAGACCTTCGGCCACGAGGACGGCAAGAGCCAGCGCGACCTCAACCGGTATCGCTATGCGTTCGGCATGGAACGTTTCGACGCGCCCTACGAGCTTGGCGGCCGGG
Source organism: Thioalkalivibrio sp. ALE23 (assembly GCF_000378545.1). NCBI lineage: Bacteria > Pseudomonadati > Pseudomonadota > Gammaproteobacteria > Chromatiales > Ectothiorhodospiraceae > Thioalkalivibrio > Thioalkalivibrio sp. ALE23. The sequence continues at coordinate 442,924 of NZ_KB900032.1, forward strand.
GTTCGCGTGCGGAAGCCCTCGAGGTGCTGAGCGCAGGTCTGGAGGAACGGGCCGGCGGTGTCAGCGAGGTCTATCGCGTGGATATCCCGGGGCGCGACGCAACCCTGGTCGGCGTGGCGATCCGCGTCGCGGACGGGGCCGAGGAGGATGCGTCCGATCGCAACGCCCTGGAGACGGTCGACGTCAATGCACGTCGCCACACCGCCTACGTGCCCTACGAGGTCCTGGTCAATGGCGGCGACGTGGAGGCGCTCCACATGCGCTTTCGCATGGCGCTGCATTTCCCCGACCTGAGCATGCTGGGGTCGAACAGTTTCATCCAGCTGCGCAGTGCCCCGGGAGCCGTGGAAGAGGCCCTGCAGGAGGCCGCCGGATTCGCGTCCTCCGGCTTCCAGTGGGATGACTGAATCCCGGCCCGGGAAAAACCCCTGGTTGCACTCAAGAACCCCGGTCCGCCGGGGTTTCTTACGTAGGGGGGCCGGGGTTGTTTATCCTCCCCGTTCACTCGCGGCAGGAAGCAGGCCATGAAATCAATGAAAATCGCCAACATGGGCGAGATCCGCAACGAACTCAACAAGTACAAGAAGGGTCGCAAGCTGGACATCCATCAGTTCAACCAGGTCGCGCGTCAGGCGTGGCTCGGCAAACTGGTGATGCAGCCGCTGGACCTCGAAGATCCCGAATGCAAGGCGTTCCTGGTGTTCGTGCAGGAGCCCGAGGAGCTGGCGCAGCATTTCCTCGACACCGACCAGGAGCTGCTGGGCGGCATGCACATCATCGACGGCCAGCAGGCCGAGGCGCTGGTGGATATCATGCGCACCGGGGTCGAGGAACGGGCCAAGCTGTACGAGGATCTGTCGCGCTCCGACTTCTATTTCCGTTATTTCTACAAGCCGGGGAACGATGACAAGGATCAGGAGCAGCAGGGCGACGCGGCCGCCGGCCAGCCGTCGGAGGAATAAGGCGCGATGACGACCCCGGCCGCTCCGGAATGGATCGATGCCGGGGAGCGGTCGGCGACGGAGCTGCATGCCCTGTATACCGGGCTGGCGGCGTCCACTCCGCCGGACGCTCCGCCCCGGGTACTGTGGGCGCGCTCGCGCGAGGCGCATGTCTCGGTGGGCGGCAGTCAGGACCCCGAAGCCGACCTCGATCTGGACCACTGTGCCGCGCGTGGCATCCCGGTGGTGCGGCGCCCCCTGGGCGGTGGTTCGGTATGGGTGGATGCCGACCAGGACTGCTTCTTCGTGATCCGGCCGAGCCGTGTCCTCAAGCGCGGCCCCCGGCATCTGTTCGCGCAGGGCCTGGCCATGGCCGTGGACGTGTTGCGCGAGCTGGGCCTGCAGGGGGTGGAACCCCGCGGGCAGGATGTCTGGGTGCAGGGCCGCAAGATCATGGGTACCGGTGCGGCCACCCTGAACGAGGGCTCGGTATTCGGCGCGAGCTTTCTCGGACGTTTCCCGGTGGAGGATTTCCTCGCCTGCGTGCGGGCCCCGAGCGAGGGGTATCGCGAATGGCTGCGCCCGGTACTGCAGGCCGGCATGACCGACTGCGCCGGGGAGCTGGGGCGGGCGCCGGATTCCGCGGCCCTGCGCGACTCGCTGCGCCGGGTCACGGAACGCCGCTTCGAGGCGCCGCCGGTGGAGGTGACGCCGGACGCGGCGACCCTGGAAGCATGGCTGGCGGCCGGCTACGAGGAACTGGACGATCTCGCGGACGGGGATGCGCGCCCGTCCGTGCCGGAGGGGATCCGGGTCAATCGTGACAATCACGTGTTCGAGACACGGGTGGCCTGCGGGCGCCTGCGCCTGCACGTGGAAGGACAGCACATCGCCCGCGTCTGGTGCGAGGACCCCGCAGTGGACCGCGTCCTCGGCGAGCGCGTGGCGGGCGAGCTGCCGGAGCGTCTGCATCTGCGCTCGCGCCTGGCCGGCTGCCTCGACCCTGCGGTGGCCGATGCGGTCAGCGCCCGCATCGATGCGCTGTACCGCGGCATCGCCTGAATTTCGAAGGAGACACCGAGATGGCCGAACCGACGATCCAGCGCCGTCTGGAAAAGCGCATGATCCTGATGAGCCGGGACGGCGAGATGACCGAGCGCCTGCGGGCGCCGTTGCCCGACGACTGGCACATGGAGGCGACCACCGATCTGGAGGGTCTGGGAGACTGGAACGAGGTCCTGCTGTATCGCTTCCTGCTGCTGGATCTGGACGAGATCGAGGCCTTCGATCCGCTGGACGTGATCCGCACTCTGCGCATGGAATACCAGATCAACCTGCCGGTGTTCTGTTTCGGCGGGGATGCGGACATTCGTGACGAGATGCGCCTGGCGCGCGCGGATCGCTTCTTCGACCGGGACGAGATGGTCGAAAAGCTCCCCGAGTTCATCCGCATGTACGACTGGGGCTGAGTGCCCCGTCAGAAAGAAAGGCCCCAACAGAAAAGGCCCCGGGCTCAAGCCGCGGGGCCTTTTCGCTTCGTCGGTCCGCGTGTGCCGCGGAGCGGCGAATGGCGCGGCCTTCAGCCGATCCAGGCGTGCTCGAGGACGTCGATCCGGATCTTCTGGTGGTAGGTCTCGCCGTTGCCCTCGATCTCCAGGTCACCCATGCGGGTCCCCGCAGTGTCGTAGCTGAACTTGCAGTCGAAGCTGCCGGGCAGGGACACGCTGCTTTCGCAGAGGGTCTCGCCCTCCACGGTGAAGCGGCACTGCGCGGTGCCCGAGCCGTTCAGCATGGCCTGCAGGCGGAATTCCTCGTTCACCGGGCGACGGTACACTTCCGGGTCGCGATTCGGGTTGTACTGCAGGTTGTTCAGCTTGACGAGTTTGACAAGTTTCATTGCGGGTCCTCTATTTACGCGCTGAATCCGAGTGAACTGGTTGGGTATAATCAAACCCGAAATCATACAACAATCCCCGCGCGATGACGATTCCGGGGTGCGCCCCCCCGGGAATGTGCCCGGAATCGTCATGCGACGCGACATACCAGGCGGCCTACAGGAGCCAGCATGAAGAACCTGATCAACCGCATGCGCGGAGTGGAACGCGACGTCATCGACAAGCCCGGCCAGGATGGCAGCCAGGGCGGCGCGCCCTTCTACAAGCCCCAGGCCGACGAGGTCGAGATCTTCCGGGCGGCCTATGCCAAGCGCCTTCCGGTGATGCTCAAGGGGCCGACCGGCTGCGGCAAGACCCGGTTTCTGGAACATGTCGCGCATACCATCGGCCAGCCGCTGGTCACGGTGTCCTGCCACGAGGACCTCACCAGCTCGGATCTGGTCGGGCGTTTCCTGCTCGAGGGCGAGGAGACCGTCTGGCAGGACGGGCCGCTGACCCGCTCGGTCAAGGAGGGGGCGATCTGCTACCTCGACGAGATCGTCGAGGCGCGCACCGACACCACCGTGGTCATCCACCCGCTGACCGACCACCGCCGCCAGCTGCCGCTGGACAAGAAGTCGCAGATCATCGATGCGCACGAGGACTTCATGCTGGTGATCTCCTACAACCCCGGCTACCAGACCGTGCTGAAGGACCTGAAGCCGTCCACCAAGCAGCGCTTCGTCGGCATCCACTTCGATTACCCCTCGGAAGAGGTCGAGCGCGAGATCGTCGCCAAGGAATCCGGCGGCCTGGACGCCGACCGGGTGGAGAAGCTGGTGGCCGCCGGGCGCAAGGCGCGCGCGCTGAAGGACCACGGGCTGGAAGAGGCGACCTCCACCCGTGCGCTGGCCTATGCCGGCGAGCTGATGCAGGCGGGCCTGAGCCCGCGGGTGGCGTGCCGCGCCGCGATGATCGCGCCGATCACCGATGACCCCGAGCTGATCCAGGCGCTGGAGGAGATCTTCGACGCCCACTTCCCCGAGTCGGAAGCCGCGTGAGCGAGCAGGCCCGCAACGACGGGGGCGCGAACACCGAGGCCGAGGATCTCGTCGAGATCGAGGAGATCCTGCAGCACCTCGAGGACATGAGCTTCGTCGCCCACCGCGACGCGAAGGAGGCCCTGCCGGCGATCCGCGAGTTCGGTGCCGGTCCCGCCCGGCGCTGGATCGAGACCGCGCGCGACCTGTTCTTCCATGACCGCGAGGCCGGCAAGAGCTTCATGCGGCATTCCGCGCGGATGGCCGAACACGTCGGCGGCGTGGAGCCGTGGCGTGCACAGGCCGCCGAATTCGCCCGCTGGGTGAATTCGGCCGATGCGCTCGAGGGGTTCATGAGCCAGGCCGACCGGGTGTTCGCCGCCTGGGGCGAGGACGGCGAGCGCGAGTGGTACGCGACCGGTCTGCGCTGGTGCGAGCGCAGCCTGCCGGACGCGCGGGCCTATTTCGAGACCGATTTCGACAAGCTCGCGGCCGGTCGCGGCATCGAGGGGCTGCGGGCCCTGATCGACCCGGCCGAGACCCTGTTCGACGAGCGCGGCCTGACCCTGGACTGCTACCTCGAAGGGGCGCCGATCGCGCGCAACCTGGTCGGCGATGGTGGTCTGCTGTCCTGGGCGCGGCGCGGGGCCGACCTGCTGAAGGCCGGGCGCTCGCGCGGCGAGGCGTATTTCCGCCTGGAGAGCGACGAGAGCCTGAAGCTGCTGCTGGACGCGCTGCCGGGGTTCCGTCCGCGCATGCACGGACGCTTCCTGCGGCTGGTGATGCTGGCCTGGCTGGACGCCGACATCCCGCTGGCGGATTCCAGCTGGAAGCCCGGCGAGGGCCGGCCGATGCTGGAGACCGACGGCCGGCGGCTGTTCATGCCGGCGGTGATGGACTCGCGCGAGGAGGCCCTGGTGGCCACCCAGCACGCCGCCGCCCATCTGGCCTACGACACCTACGCCCTGTCCCGCGTGGAGCGCCTGTTCGAGCGCGCGGGCAGCGAGCACCCGCCGCTGGACGACCGCTCGCGCATCACCTGGCGGCCGCTGTTCGCCGCCTTCGGCGAGCGCATGTTCCGTTTCCAGATCCTGTTCGACCTGGCCGAGGACCTGCGGGTGAACGCCCGGGTCGCGCCGCGCATCCCGCGCTTTCTCGAACGGCTGGTGCGGCTGGCCGAGGCGTACGAACGCCCGGCCGAACCGGCCGGCACGTATTTCGATTTCGCCCTGCGGGCGCATCGGGCGTTGCTGGAGGGGCGCGAGCCGGAGGATCCGCGGCTCGCGCGCATGCTGGCGCCCGATGCCGACGTGGTGACCGCCTGGGAGGTGGCCGAGGAGCTGTTTGCCGACGGGGCCTTTCCCGAGATCACCATCGAGGAACGCGCCGAGGCCTACCTGCCCGGGCTGTCGTTGAACGCGGCGCTGCCGGTCTATCCCCAGCGCGAGCGTAACGGCGAGCTGGCGGACTTCCGCGACCACGAGGCGCACGACGAGCACAAGTTCGAGCACGAGAAGCAGGAAGAGCAGCCGCAGCAGGCCCCGGAGGACGCACAGAAGGACCCGGACGCGGACATCCAGACCCCGCAGCAGGAGACCTCCGGCACCGGCGGGCGGATCGGCACCGGGATCCCGCAGCCGGCCCAGGTGGCCAAGCGCGCGGCGCCGTACACGCCGAAGAAGGACGGCATCCTGTACCCCGAGTGGGACTACCGCGAGCAGCGCTACATCTCCGACTGGGTCAACCTCTACGAGCGCGTGCTGGACGACGAAGAGCCCGACCGCGCGGCGGAGATCCTCACCCGGCATGCCGACACCCTGAAGCGCCTGACCCGGGGTCTGGAGATGCAGCGCCCGATGCGCCCGGCGCCGCTGCGCAAACAGATGGACGGCGACGAGCTGGATACCGAGGCAGTGATCGATTATGTCGCCGACAAGAAGGCGGGGCTGTCGCCCAAGGCCTTCATCTACCGCCGTCGCGCGGTGCAGCACCGCGACACCTCGGTGCTGATGCTGGCGGACATGTCGACCTCCATCATGGCGCGTCATCCGGGCGGGCAGGGCAAGATCGTCGACCGCGTGCGCGAGGGCATGATGCTGTTCGCCGAGGCCATCGACCGGGTCGGCGATCCCTGTGCGCTCGCCGGGTTCGCCTCCAAACAGCGCGATCAGGTCAACTATTACTGGCTGAAGGACTTCAACGAAGACCTGAGCGCCACCGTGCGCAACCGCATCGCCGGGGTCTCCGGGCGCCTGGCCTCGCGCATGGGCGCGGGCATTCGCCACTCGCTGGAGGCCTTCCGGCGCAGCTCGGCCCAGCGCCGCCTGCTGCTGATCCTGTCCGACGGCCGCCCGGCCGACTACGACGACGGCGGCGATCAGCGCTACCTGCACGAGGACACGCGCATGGCCATGAAAGAGGCGGTGGACGCCGGCGTGCACCCGTTCTGCGTCACCCTGGACCCATCCGGCTCGGAATACCTGCCGGCGATCTTCGGCCCCGGCCACTACACCATCATCGACCACGTGGACGAGCTGCCGCGCCGTCTGCCCGAGATCTACCTGAGGCTGCGCCACCAGTGAATGCCACCCCCGAAGCCGCCCCCGAAGCCGCCCCCGTCGCTGCCCCGGACGCCGCATCCGGTCCGGCGCGCCGCCACGCGACGCTGCTGCACGCCCCGCGCTATCGCGGGCACAGCTACGGCGACAACCATCCGCTCGGCATCCCGCGGGTGTCGCTGACCATCGACCTGATCGAGGCCTATGACGCGATCACGCCGGCGGAGATGGCGGTCACCCGCCGCGCGCAGCCGGCCGAGCTGGAATGGCTGCACACCCGCGAGTATGTGGCCGCGATGCAGCGCGCCGAGGCGCTGGGCAAGGTGTTCCAGCGTTACCGCGATCGCCACAACATCGGCAACTTCGAGAACCCGTTCTTCGCCGGCTTCTTCTCTACCCCGGCCACGGCCACCTATGGTTCCATCCAGGGTGCCGAGGTCGTGCTGGAGGGCGGCATGGCCTTCAATCCGGCCGGGGGCATGCATCACGCCGCCCCCGACCAGGCGCGCGGCTTCTGCTACTTCAACGACTGCGCCCTGGGCATCATGCGCCTGCGCCAGGCCGGAAAACGGGTGCTGTACCTGGATATCGACGCCCACCATGGCGACGGTGTGGAGGCGGCATTCGCCGACGACCCGGACGTGCTTACCGTGTCCCTGCACATGGATACCGAATACGGCTATCCGTTCCAGGGCGGGCGCATCGAGGACACCGGCCGGCTGGGCAACGCGGTCAACCTGCCGCTGCCGAAAGAGACCAACGACACGGAATTCCACAGCGCCTTCAGCCGCATCTGGGAGGCGGCGCGTACCCGGTGGCAGCCGGATTACGTGGTCGTGCAGGCCGGCACCGATGCGCTGCTGCCGGACCCGCTGGGCAAGTTCGGCATCTCCACCCAGTACTTCCTCGCCTGCATCGACGACGTGATCGAGACCAGCCCCCGCCACGGCGACGGCACGCCGAAGCTGCTGGTGCTCGGGGGCGGTGGTTACCACCCGCTGGCCCTGGCCCGCTGCTGGACCGGCGTGTGGGCGCAGCTAAGCGGTCGCGAGCTGCCCGCCCGGCTACCCGAGGCGGGCCAGGCCCTGCTGCGCGAGGTCGACTGGGACATGGACGAGGAAGAGGAGTGGTACGACAACCTGTTCGTATCCCGCCTCGACGCGGACCGCAGCGGCCCGGTGCGCGCCGAACTGGAACAGCGCCTGGAGCGGCTGTTCGCGACCCATCCCCTGCTGGTGCTTTCCTAGCGCACGTCGACCACGCGGCTGGCGCGCTGGAAGCGAACGTGCCAGCCCTGCCAGGCGGGCAGTTCCCAGCGCTTCGGGTCGTCGCGGCGGTTGCCGTCGATCTTCTCCGCGGTGACGGTACGGCGGGCGACGTCGTAATGGATGCGCATGTGCAGGCCCGAGAGCCGCACCTCGCGCGGATAGCGGCGATCGAAGCGTTCGCGTTCCCACTCGGGCACGCCGTCGAACGCGAGATCCTCCGGTTCCAGCAGGGCCACGTCCTCATCCGATTCCACGCCCAGGGTCTGCAGGCGACGGGCCAGCCAGTCACGGGCGTCCGGGACCTCGCCCTGCTCGAAGCCCAGTGCGAGATACAGCGCCCAGGCGTCCAGGTCGTCGCGCAGGCGCGAGCCGGCGGAGGCGAGCAGCTGGTCCTCCAGGATCAGCGCGGCCAGTGCCTCGCGTGCCGCGGCGCCTGCGGGGCGGGTGCGGTCGCTGCGCAGTACGCGCCCGGCGTGCCACCAGTCGCGGCGGACCACCAGTCCGTCGGCGGACCATTCGGGATCGGCGATGGCCGGCGTGGCCACCCCCGCGTCGATCAGGGCATCGGGCTCCAGCGGCGCGAGCACCGTGGCGATGGTGCGGGTGTCGCGGGTGCCCTTGCCGGGCAGGCTGTGGCTGTCGAACACCACGGCCGCCTCGGCATCCTCGGCCAGCAGCGAATCGCGACCGATTTCCGCCTCCTCGCCGCCGTTGCCCAGCGCGAAGCGGCGGCGCTCGCGGCGGACGAAGGCCAGCTCGGGGGCGGCGGCGACCGCGGCGGTCAGGGCCCGCGGCGCGGTGGCCGCGAGAGATTCGGACTCCGGCTCCTGCTGCGATTCCCGGGCGGGCAGGCCGGCCAGCTCGCGCACCTGACGGGCCAGATGGCGCGCCTCGCGGCGTTCCTCCCGGCGTATGCGAACCCCGTCGGGTGCGTGGCCGCGCACCGCGGCGACCCGCAGCGTCGCATCACAGGCCCGGCCGAGGGCGGCGACAGCCTCCTGCCGTTCGCGTTCGTCGTCGGGCGGCACCGCGACCGCGCGGCGGCTGCCGAGGGCGCCGGCGAGATCGGCCATGAACGCGGCCGTGGCCGCATCCGGCATGGCCAGCACCAGATGGGCCAGCGCGGTGTCCACCGGCAGCGCGAACAGGCGTCGGCCGTGCGCGGTGGCGCGGCCATCCGCGTCGATCGCGTGCATCGCCCGCAACCGGTTTTCGGCGCGCTCCAGGGCCTCCTCGCGCGGGGGATCGGGGAATGCGAGTTCGCCCGCCGGGCGGTCGCAGCAGGCGGCTGCCAGCACGGGTTCGGTGAGGTCCTCGCGCTGCAGCTCCGGCGGGGTGTTCGCGGCCAGCGGGGCATTGCGCCCCCACAGGCGCAGGCACAGCCCCGGCGCGGTGCGGCCCGCGCGCCCGCGGCGCTGCTCCGCGCTGTCGGCGGCGATCGCCTGCAGCGCGAGTACGGTGCGGCCGTTGCGCCGTCCGGTACGGCGCTCCAGACCGCTGTCGACCACGGCGGTGACCCCGGGCACGGTCACCGAGCTCTCGGCGACGTTGGTGGCGAGGATCACCCGGCGTTCCTGCCCCGGCTGCAGGGCATGGCGCTGCGCCTCGGCGCTGGCGCCGGCGTGCAGCTCGATGCAGGCCACCGGCTCGTCCTTCAGGGTCCGGGCCGCCGCGGCGATCTCGCCGCGCCCGGGCAGGAAGGCGAGGACATCGCCGTCGGTGCGAGCGAGTGCGGTGCGTACGCCTTCGGCCACGCGCGTGGCCAGGTCCTTCGCATGGGGCATCGCCTGCGGGTCCGCGGCGAGGTGTTCCAGCGCGACCGGCCAGGAACGGCCGGGGCTCTCGAGACAGGTGCCGCCGAGATCGCGGGCGAGGCGCGCGCCGTCGATGGTGGCCGAGGTGATCACCAGGCGGTGGCGTCCGGTCTCGGTCAGCAGGGCGTAGAGCAGGTCGGTGTCCCAGCGGCGTTCGTGGAACTCGTCGAGGACCACCACCGCGAAATCCGCGAGGCCGTGGTGCGCCAGCCATTGCAGGGCCATCCCGGGGGTGGCGAATACGATCTGCGTGTCGCGATCGCAGCGCACCTCGCCGCGCACGGCGAAGCCCGCCTCGCGCCCCGGCTTTCCGCCGAGCAGGCCGGCCACCCAGTGCCCCAGGCTGGTGGCCGCCACTCGGCGGGGTTCCACCACCAGCACGCGCCCCTGTTCCCGCGCCCACACCGGCAGGCGCGTCGACTTGCCCGAACCGGTCGCCGCCGATACCACCACCGGACCGGCGGCCAGCGCCGCGGCAAAGTCCCCGTGCAGGGCGTCGATGGGCATTTCTTCGCTCATGCGGGCGAAGTGTCCACACAGCGACGGGCCGATCAAGCCCGCCAGGCGTGCGGTGGCGGGCCTGGCGCTCAGTCTGACGGTGGGCGGGGCCTGGGTCGGCTGAGGCCGGGTCCGGGGAAACGCCGCTCCGGCGTCCGATGGCGGTCACTCACGCGACTTGCGGGCCAGGGCGTCCTGCTGCTGCTCCAGTGACAGGTGCTGGTGGACATAGTCGCGGGCGTCGGCGGCCGAGGGGTGTCCCTGGTCGGCCGCGCGCGAGAACCATACCCAGGCCTCGACCGGATCCTGTTCCACGCCATGGCCTTCGGCCAGGAAGATGCCCAGGTTGTACTGCGCCTGCATCTGCCCCTGGCGGGCCGCCAGCCGGTACCAGTGGGCGGCCTCGCGCTGGTCCCGGGCGATCCCGTGACCGCGGTCCAGCAGCACGCCCAGGTTGGTACGCGCCGCGGGATGGCCGTCATCGGCGGCGACGCGATACCAGTGCGCCGCCTGCGCCGGATCGCATTCCACTCCCTTGCCGTCGCGGTACAGGTTGCCGAGGCGGGCGGCGGCCTCGCCGTCGCCGTCCTCCGCGGCCTGGCGGTACCAGCGTACGGCCTCGGCCAGATCGGCGATCACGCCGTGGCCCTGTTCCAGCAGCCGGGCGAGGTTGCAGGCCGCCCCGGCATGACCGGCGCCGGCGGCCCGTGCGTACAGCCGGCCGGCTTCGGCGGGGTCGGCATCGAAGCCGCGGCCGGTTTCGTATGCCACCCCCAGACTGTTCAGGGCATCGGGATCGCCCTGTTCGGCGGCTTTCTCCCACCAGGCGACGGCCTCCGCGGCGGCTTCCGGGGTGACTTCGCTGGCGAAGCGCAGAACGCCCAGGTTGTACTGGGCGTTCGCGTGACCGGCCTGCGCCGCGCGGCGATACCAGGTCTCGGCCTCCTCCGCGGGATCACCCTCGGCGACCCCCTGTTCGGCCAGCAGGCCGAGGTTGAAGCAGGCATCCGGCAGGCCCAGCTCGGCTGCGCGTTTCCAGTGCTCGCGGGCCCGCTGCACGTCCGATTCGACGCCCAGGCCGCTGGCGTACAGCACGCCCAGGCCAAGATGGGCGCCGGCATGCGGTCCGTCGGCGCGTTCACTCCAGATTCGGTGAGCTTCGGCAAAGTCGCCGCGTTCCAGGGCCTCGAAGCCGGCTTCGTCTTGCGGTTCGACGCCCGTCTGCGGGGCGTGTTCGGGGTCTTCGGGGGCGGTCATCTCGGGCGGTATTCCGGGCGGCACGATGGGGCCGCCAGCTTCGCAGCATTCCGGGGCTGGCCGCAAACGATCGGGGGGGACGCAGGTCGGGCACCCTCCGTCTGTCGAGGGAAACGTGCACATCGAGCGGTGTTTCCCTAGGATTCGCATTCCCGATGCGATGCGCCGGAGGACCAGGATCCGGCGGTTGCCCCAGTTGCGGCGGTTCGAGAGAGGAATATGGAAGCTTCGCAGAAACTGATTCCCGGCTACGCCAACGCCAAGGCGACGCGCAAGTACGCCGAGTCGTTCCTCGCCGACGGGCGTGCGGCCGAGGGCCATTACAGCGAGTTCTCGCGCGCGCGGATGCGCCTGTCCAGTCTGGGCATCGGCACCTTTGGCGGGGCGGCCACCGCCGAGGTGGACGCGGCCATCTCCGCGATCGTGGCCCGCGGGCTGGCCGAGGGCATCAACGTGGTGGACACCTCCGCGCATTACCGCTATGGCCGCTCGCTGGCGGCCGTGGGCGCGGGCGTGCGCACGGCGCTGGAGGCCGGGGTCCCGCGCGAGGCGATGTTCCTGATCTCCAAGGGGGGCTTCCTGACCCTGCGCGGCGGTCAGCCGGACGACATGGACGCCTGGTTCCAGCGCGAGATCGAGGCCCCGGGCATGGGCACGAAGGAGGACCTGGCCAAGGGCGCGCATCTGCTGACGCCGGAATATATCCACTACCAGATGGAGCTGTCGCGCTCGCTGATGGGTGTGGAGACCCTGGATGCGTTCATCATCGACCAGCCGGAGGTGCACATCCACGAGATCGGCAAGGAACGCACCAACTGGAAGCTGGAGCCGGTGTTCGAGATGCTGGAGCGTGCGGTGCGCGACAAGAAGATCCGCGCCTACGGGATCTCGACCTTCGAGGGCTTTCGCGAGGAGACCGACGCCGCGGTGTTCCAGTCGCTGACCTCGATCCAGGGGCTGGCTCAGCGAGCGGCGCAGACCGTGACCGGCGACGATTTCGCGCGCGATCATTTCAAGCTGGCGATGCTGCCGTTCAATCAGGTGATGCTGGAAGGCTTCACGCGCTTCAATACGGCCACCGGGCAGGGCAACGTGGCCAGCCCGCTGCAGGCGGCGCATCAGCTGGAGATCTACATGATGGCCTCGCACACCATGCTCAAGGGCCACCTGGCGCAGCAGTCGGTGGAAGTGGTGGAGAAGGAGCTGGCGGGGCTGGCCAATCCGGCGCAGCGCGCGATGCAGTTCAATCGCTCGACGCCGGGTCTGGGAACCTCGCTGGTGGGCATGAGCACGCCGGAGCATCTGGACGACATGCTGGCGGTGATGCGCGAGCGGATGCTGGACAAGAAGGCCTACCTCGGCATGTTCAAGAAGGCCGAGGAGGATTAGCACCGGACCGCCATCTCCCGTGATGGCGAACCATCCACCCGGCGTCATTGCGAACCATCCGGCCCCCGTCATGGCGCCCCCCGTCATTGCGAGGAGCCGCAGGCGACGAAGCAATCTCCATCCGGAACCACCGGAGTCTCGATTGCACGCGCTCTGCAAGCTCGAGGAGATTGCTTCGTCGCTGCGCTCCTCGCAATGACGGGGGGGTGAAGAACCTCGCAATGACGGGGGGTTGAAGAACCACGCAATGACGGGGGTTCGAACAAACGCCGTGAAGAAACGACATCCACAAGGTCCAAGCCCATGCAGGTTGATCTGAAGGCCCTCGAATTTCCCGCGATCCAGCGCCTGCTGGAACGCCTGACCGCCACGCCCTACGGTGCCGATGCCGCGCGCGGACTGGAGCCCGCCCCCAACCTGGAGGCGGCGCGCGCGCTGCAGAAGGCGGTGACCGTGGCCCGCCAGCGTCTGGATGCGGGCACGCTGCCGCGTCTGGGGCAGCTGCCGGACGTGCGCGCGGCGCTGCGCCAGGCCGGCAATCCGGGTTCCGCGCTGCCGGTGCAGGCGCTGCACAACCTGCAGACCATCATGCGCCATGCGCGCGAGCTGGCGGATCAGCTGGAGGATACCCCGGAGATCTACCCCGCGGACCTGAACAAGCTGTACCCGCCGGAGGCGCTGGAGCAGCGCCTGTCCGCCTGCCTGAACCCCGGCGGGTCCTTGCGCGAGGATGCCAGCGAATCGCTGGTGCAGGCCTTCGGCGAGCGCAACCGGCTGCGCGGCGAGGTCGAGACGGTGGTGCAAAAGCGCCTGAACCAGTCGGACGTGGCGCAGACCGGCGAAGACGCGCTGAAGGTCCAGTGGCACCAGGAGCGTGCGGTGATGGTGCTGCGCGGCGATGCCGCCGGCGCGGTCAAGGGCGTGCGCCGGGGTACCGCGATGGGCGGGCGCGATCACATCATCGAGCCGATCGAGGCGGTGCCGCTGAACAACCAGCTGGATACCGTGAACGGCCAGATCAACAATGAGCAGCAGCGGCTGCTGCGCGAACTGACCGACACTGTGCGCGAATACGGCGAGCCGCTGGATCTGATGCTGACGGCGCTGACCTGGATCGACCTGGCCTCGGCCGCCGCGCAGCTCTCCGCGCAGATGAACGCCCACGCCCCGGCCCTGGAAGACCGTCCCGGGGTGGAACTGGACGAGGCCTATCATCCGCTGTTGCTGCTGCAGTTCGCCGAGGGCAACGGGCCGCAGCCGGTGCCGCTGTCCATCCGTCTGGACGACGAGCAGCCGCTGCTGCTGATCACAGGCCCCAACACCGGTGGCAAGACGGTCGCGCTGAAGACTCTCGGCCTGCTGGTGACCATGGCCTGGTGCGGGCTGCACATCCCCGCCGAGCAGGACTGCCGCATCGGCCGTTTCGACCAGGTGATGGTGGACGTGGGCGACAACCAGAGCCTGCTGCACCACCTGTCGACGTTCGCCGGGCACGTGGCGGTGCTCAAGCGCATCCTGGACAACGCGGGTCCGGAGAGCCTGATCCTGCTGGACGAACTGGGGACCGGGACCGACCCGGACGAGGGCGCGGCGCTGGCGATGGCGATGCTGGACGAGCTGCGCGCGCGCGGCACCCGCGGGATCGTCAACACCCACCTGGCACCGCTGAAGGACTATGCCGCTCAGCAGGCGGGCATCCTCAACGCCTCCATGCAGTTCGACCCGGATACCCTGTCGCCCACCTACCGCCTGCTGATCGGCGAGCCGGGGGTGTCCTTCGGTCTGACCATCGCGGAGAAGGAAGGGTTGCCGGGGGACCTGGTGGCGCGCGCGCGCCAGCACTTCGCCGAGCTGCCCACCGCTCAGGCCGGCGCCGAATCCGACTGACGATCGGCTCCGCCGGGGCCGCCCCCGGAGATCGCCACGGCGCTGCGCGCCTCGCGATGACGGTGCTGGTTGCGTCCCGTCATCGCGAGGCCACGCCAGTTGTCTTTCGCGCTTGCGGGGCCCCGCGGGTTGCTTCCTGTCATCGCGGGGCCCTGCGGGTTGTTTCCTGTCATTGCGAGGCCCCGCCAGGGGCCGTGGCAATCTCCGGACGGGGCCCCCGGCGTTGGGTTCCGCCCGGCCGGGGAAGGCCCGCGGGGATGCCAGGGCATTGCGCCCCTCACGTGGACCGTGCTCGCTGGCGCGCCGTATGGCGTGAAGCGCGGGCGATTTCATATTAGTATGGTGGGCTATTTTGATTCGGCGTGTCCGCTCGGATCACGATCGCCCGACAGCCCCTGGTAAGGAACAACCGTCATGTCCGAGACCTCTGCATCGTCCACCGCCATCACCGGTGCCGAAATCTTCGTCCGCAGCCTGCAGGCCGAAGGCGTTGACCTGGTTTTCGGCTACCCCGGCGGCGCGGTCCTGCACATCTACGATGCGCTGTACAAGCAGAGCCAGGTCTCGCATGTGCTGGTCCGCCACGAACAGGGCGGGATCCATGCCGCCGAGGGCTACGCCAAATCCTCGGACAAGCCCGGCGTGGCCCTGGTCACCTCCGGTCCGGGGGCGACCAACGCAGTGACCGGCATTGCCGATGCGTACATGGATTCGGTGCCGCTGGTGGTGTTCACCGGCCAGGTGCCGACCAGCATGATCGGCAACGATGCCTTCCAGGAAGTGGACACCGTGGGGATCACGCGGCCCTGCGTGAAGCACAACTTCCTGGTCAAGGACGTGAAGGATCTCGCGACCACCATCAAGAAGGCCTTTTACATTGCCACCACCGGCCGGCCCGGCCCGGTAGTGGTGGACATCCCCAAGGATGTCACCGCCGACAGCTGCGAGTTCGAGTACCCCGAGAGCATCCACATGCGCTCCTACAACCCGAAGACCCGCGGCCACACCGGACAGATCCGGCGCGCGATCGAGCTGATCCTGTCGGCGAAACAGCCGATGATCTATACCGGCGGCGGGGTGGTGCTGGGTCGCGGCTCCGAGGCGCTGACCGAATTCACTCGCAAGCTGGGCTACCCCATCACCAACACCCTGATGGGGCTGGGCGCCTATCCGGCCTCGGACGAGCAGTTCGTCGGCATGCTGGGGATGCACGGGACCTACGAGGCCAACATGGGGATGCACCACGCGGACGTGCTGATTGCCATCGGCGCGCGCTTTGATGACCGCGTGACGGGCAACATCGAGAAGTTCTGCCCCCACGCGAAGATCGTGCATGTGGACGTCGACCCGGCCTCCATCTCCAAGAACGTGAAGGTGGACGTGCCCATCGTCGGCGAGGTGGAGCCGGTGCTGCGCGAGCTGATCCGCGCGCTGGACGAGAACGGCGGCCAGCCCGACGCCGACGCGCTGAAGGCCTGGTGGGACCAGATCCGCGAATGGCGCGGCCAGGACTGCCTGAAGTACGATCGCGATTCCGAGCTGATCAAGCCGCAGTTTGTGGTGCAGAAGTTCTGGGAACTGACCGGCGGCGACGCCTTCGTGACCTCCGACGTGGGCCAGCATCAGATGTGGGCGGCGCAGTTCTACGGCTTCGACAAGCCCAACCGCTGGATCAACTCCGGCGGTCTGGGAACCATGGGCGTGGGACTGCCGTTCGCGATGGGCGTGCAGTTGGCACATCCGGATGCGACGGTGGGCTGCATCACCGGCGAGGCCAGCATCCAGATGTGCATGCAGGAGCTGTCGACCTGCTATCAGTACCAGCTGCCGCTGAAGATCCTGAACCTGAACAACCGCTACATGGGGATGGTGCGGCAGTGGCAGGAGTTCTTCTACCAGGGCCGCTATGCGATGTCGTACATGGATGCGCTGCCCGATTTCGTCAAGCTGGCGGAGGCCTACGGCCACGTGGGCATCCAGGTCGACAAGCCGGGCGACGTGGAGGGCGCGCTGAAGGAGGCCCTGGCGCAGAAGGACCGCCTGGTGTTCCTGGACTTCATCACCGATCAGTCCGAGAACGTCTACCCGATGATCCCGGCCGGTGCCGGTCAGAACGAAATGATCCTGGTCTGACAGGGAAGGATTCCGTATGCGTCACATCATCAGTGTCCTGCTGGAGAACGAATCCGGTGCCCTGTCGCGGGTGGCCGGCCTGTTCTCGGCTCGCGGCTACAACATCGAATCGCTGACCGTCGCGCCCACCGACGATCCCACGCTCTCGCGCATGACCATCGTCACCAGCGGCTCGGACGAGATCGTCGAGCAGATCACCAAGCAGCTGAACAAGCTGATCGACGTGATCAAGCTGCTCGACCTGACCTCCTATCCGCATATCGAGCGCGAGATGGCGATGGTCAAGGTCCGCGTGGACGAACCCGGCGACCGCGAAGAAGTGAAGCGCCTCGCCGACATCTTCCGCGGCCGCATCATCGACGTCACGCAAAAGACCTACGTCATCGAAATCACCGGGGAGGGCTCCAAGCTGGATGCTTTCCTTCAGGCCCTGGAGCCCTTCCCCGTGCAGGAGGTGGTGCGCTCCGGGGTCATGGGCATCGCGCGCGGCGACGTCGCGCTGCAGATCTGAACACCTTTCACCGCTTGCCAAGGAAACCGCAATGAAGCTCTATTACGACAAAGACGCCGACCTCTCCATCATTCAGGGCATGAAGGTGGCCATCATTGGCTACGGCTCGCAGGGACACGCCCATGCGAACAACCTGAAGGATTCCGGCGTGGACGTCACCGTCGGCCTGCGTGCCGGTTCCGGTTCGCGCGCCAAGGCCGAGGAAGCCGGCCTGAAGGTGGCCGACGTGTCCGACGCGGTGGCCGCCGCCGATCTGGTCATGGTGCTGGCCCCCGACGAATACCAGGCGAAGCTCTACAGCGAGGAGATCAAGCCCAACCTCAAGCAGGGCGGCACCCTGGCGTTCGCCCATGGCTTCACCATCCATTACAACCAGATCGAGCCGCGCGGCGACCTCGACGTGATCATGATCGCGCCCAAGGCGCCGGGTCACACCGTGCGCTCGGAATTCGCCCGCGGCGGTGGCATTCCCGACCTGATCGCCATCGAGCAGGATGCCTCCGGCAAGGCGCGCGACATCGCGCTGTCCTATGCCTCGGCCATCGGTGGCGGGCGCACCGGCATCATCGAGACCACCTTCCAGGACGAGACCGAGACCGACCTGTTCGGCGAGCAGGCCGTGCTGTGCGGCGGCGCGGTGGAGCTGGTCAAGGCCGGCTTCGAGACCCTGACCGAGGCCGGCTATGCCCCGGAGATGGCCTATTTCGAGTGCCTGCACGAGCTCAAGCTGATCGTCGACCTGATGTACGAGGGCGGCATCGCCAACATGAACTACTCCATCTCCAACAATGCGGAGTACGGCGAGTACGTGACCGGCCCGAAGGTCATCAACGAACAGTCCCGCGAGGCCATGCGCGAGGCCCTGCACAACATCCAGACCGGCGAATACGCCAAGCGCTTCATCCAGGAAGGGGACACCAACTACCCGTCCATGACCGCGCATCGCCGCCGCAACGCCGCCCACGAGATCGAGCAGGTGGGCGAGCGGCTGCGTGCGATGATGCCCTGGATCCAGGCCAACCAGCTGGTCGACAAGTCGCGCAACTGATCCGCGGCACCACCGGCCCCGGGTGCGGGCCGCGGAGGGGACATGCTGTTTCCGGTAGCGAAGGAAGGCCGCCTGTTCGTCATCGTCACCGCCTGGATGGCGGTGATTACGCTGCTGTCCGGGCTGGCGGATCTGGGCCTGTTCCTGGTCATCCTGATGCTGGCCCTGATGGCCCTGTTCCGCGACCTGCGGCGCCGGGCGCCGGCCCAGGCGCTGGGCCTGGTGGCCCCGGTCGACGGCGTGGTGGAATCGGTGGAGACCACCACCGACCCGTTCACCGGGCGCGAGGCCGAGCGCATCCGCATGCGCCAGCGCTATCTCGGCGAATACAATATCCATGCCCCGCAGGAGGTCGAGGTGCGCGAGCGCGTCTGGCCGGGGCAGGAGACGGATCGCGAGCCCGACCCGCAGCTCGCCGGCCGGCTTGCGTTCGCGCTGGCCACCGACGAGGATGACCGCATGACCCTGGCTCTCGGCGTGACGCACTGGCCGCGTTTTATCCGCATGGCGGAGGTGCTGCCCGGCAACCGGCTGGGGCGCGGCAAGCGCATCGGCTTTGCTGGTTTCGGCGGACGTGCGGAGCTGTGGCTGCCGCAGGGATCGCACGTGATGGTGCGGCCGGGGCAGGTCGTGCTGGCGGGGACGACCCTGCTGGGCGGGCTCCCGCCGCGCGAGCCGGGTGATCAGGGTGGCGCCGTGGAGCTGGCCGAATGAATCCCGACGAAAACCCCGACATCATCCGTGGCGAGGACGAGCTGGACGACGAGCCTCCGCGTTCGCGGCGGCGGCGCGGGGTGTTCCTGTTGCCCAACCTGTTCACCACCGGGGTCCTGTTCTCCGGATTCCTGGCGATCGTGTCCGCCATCGACGGGGAGTTCATTACCGCGGCCATCGCGGTCTTCGTGGCCATGGTGCTGGACACGCTGGACGGCCGCGTCGCCCGCATGACCGATACCCAGAGCGAGTTCGGCGCGCAGTTCGATTCGCTCTCGGATCTGGTCTCCTTCGGCCTGGCTCCGGCACTGGTGGTGTACCTGTGGCAGCTGCAGGACCTGGGCAACTTCGGCTGGGTGGCCGCGTTCTTCTTTGCCACCGCGGCGGCGCTGCGACTCGCGCGTTTCAACAGTCGCCTGGCGGTGACCGACAAGCGCTTCTTCCAGGGGTTGCCCAGTCCCGCCAGTGCGGCACTGCTGGTGGGGACCGTCTGGGTGGTCGAGGACCTCGGCATGGCCGCGGAGCTGGGGGACACCGGGGCGGTGGCGGTGCTGATCATCACCGTGCTCGCGGGCGCGGCAATGGTCAGTAACCTGACCTATTTCAGTTTCAAGGACATGGATTTCCGCCACCGGGTCCCGTTCCTGGCCATGCTGGGCGTGGTCGGGGCGCTGATGCTGGCGGCCCTGGATCCGCCCAAGATGCTGCTGGCCGGGTTCGTGGTGTACGCGCTGTCCGGGCCGCTGCTGACGCTGGTGCGCTGGCAGCGCCACCGGCGTCGCGGCCGTGCCCCGCAAGCCTGAGCGGGGAGGCGGGCGTGGAACTCTCGCGGCACAAGCGGCGCATCCTCGCCGACATGGGCATCCCGTTGTGGCGGGCGCGCCCGTCGGCGGATACCGGCGCCGCGCCGCAAGCGCCCCCGGAGCCACCACCTGAACCCCGGGCCGGCCTGACCGTGGAGCAGGAGCCGCGGGAGTCGTCCGTGGCGGCCACGGGCATCGACTGGCAGGCCCTGCGAGACGAAGTCGCGGGTTGCACTGCCTGCAGCGAGCTCGCGGCCAGCCGGCGGCAGACGGTCTTCGGGGTGGGCGATACCGGCGCCCGCTGGCTGTTCGTCGGCGAGGCCCCGGGTGCCGAGGAGGATCGTCGCGGCGAGCCCTTCGTCGGGCGGGCCGGGCAGCTGCTGGACAACATGCTGGCGGCGCTGGGACTGGATCGCGAGCACGACGCGTTCATCGCCAATATCCTGAAGTGCCGGCCGCCCAACAATCGGGATCCGAAGCCGGAGGAGGCACGGGCCTGCCGCGGTTTCCTGGATCGCCAGATCGAGGCGATCGCCCCGGAGGTCATCGTGGCGCTGGGGCGGGTCCCGGCGCACCAGCTGCTGGAGACCGAGACCGCGGTGGGGCGCCTGCGCGGGCGCGTCCACGAGTATCGCGGCATTCCGCTGGTCGTGACCTGGCATCCGGCCTATCTGTTGCGTTCGCCGCGGGAAAAGGCGCGTGCCTGGGAGGACCTGCAGCGGGCGCGTGCGTGCCTGCCGTCCGCGGCCACCGACTGAACCACCGGCTCCATCCGGGGGTCGACTCCTGCACGAGGGAAGATGACCGATGAGTGCCGAAGCCCGAACCCGACCCGAACTGCGGCGCATGCAGCTGGCCGACATCGATCGCGTGATGGTGATCGAGCGTCAGGCGTATGACTATCCCTGGACCGCGCGGATCTTCCAGGACTGCCTGAAGGTCGGTTACGACGGCTGGATCCTGTCCGTCGATGGCCGTCAGGTGGGGCATGCGATCCTGACCGTGGCCGCCGGCGAGGCGCATCTGCTGAATCTGACGGTGGATCCGCGCTGGCAGGGCTACGGGCTGGGGCGCTTCATGCTGCGCCGGCTGCTGGCCTGTGCCTGCGCTGAACGCGCCGAGGCCCTGTTCCTCGAGGTGCGTCCTTCCAACGCCGCGGCCGTGCAGCTCTACCGCTCGGAGGGCTTCGAGCACATTGGCACCCGGCCGCGTTACTACCCGCTTCCCAGCGGCCGCGAGGATGCCTGGGTGCTGCGCCGCAGCTGCGAGGAACCTGCGGGGGCCTAGGGAAACGCTGATCAGCGTTTCCCTGGCGCATTCTGCGGTCCGAATGCGCAAAAATACACTGCCGGTTTTGCGGTTCCACGGGCATGTGTCTATTCTCAGGGTCTTACGACCGGTTCCGTATCGAGGCTGTGATGAAAAAGTCCCTTCTTGCCCTGACCGCGGCCCTGCCGCTCCTGTTGACTGCCGGCCAAACAGCGGCCACCGAATTCGGTTACGACGAAGCCGAACGCCAGCAGGAACTGCTGGGCGTCTGGTTCGGAATCCGTGAACGCAATGCGCAGCGCGGTGACCGTGACGCGCAGTTCGACGTTGGCATGGCCCATTACACCGCGCGTGGCACCGAACAGGACGACGCGGCGGCGGCCGAATGGTTCGCGCGGGCCGCCGAGCAGGGGCATGCGCGCGCGCACTACTTCCTCGGCTACCTCCATGCCACCGGACGCGGGGTCCCCGTGGACGCGGAGAAAAGCGACGAACACTACCGTCGCGCGGCGGAACTGGGCGACATGGATGCCCAGTATCACCTCGGACGCGACCTGCTGGCGGACGAATCGGCCGATCCGGCCGAAGCCGCGGAATGGATCGAACGCGCGGCCGGTCAGGGGCTGGCCTCCGCCCAGTATCACTGGGGTTACCTGCTGGAGACCGGGCGCGGGGTCGAGCGCTCGGTGGACGACGCCGTCGAGTGGTACGTCCTCGCGGCGGAGCAGGGGAACGCCCAGGCCCAGCGCGGGCTCGGGCGCCTGCACATGGCCGGCCGCGGCGTGAATCGCGACCGCGTCCAGGCCTGGGTCTGGTACAGCCTTGGCGACGATGCCGAGCACGTGGAACGCCTGGAGTCCCGCATGAGCGAGGCCGAGCTGGCGGCCGCGCGCGAGAGCCTTGCCGAGCAGCGCACGGCCATGCGCACCGAAGCCGCCGTACGCTGAACCGTTTCCGCCCGCCGCCAATGCGGCGGGCGGAATACGTTAGAATGTCGGGCTTTCTCCCCGTACGGGACCCGACCGATGTCCTTTGTCGACGAGACCGCCCGCCGCCGGACCTTTGCGATCATCTCGCATCCGGACGCGGGCAAGACCACCATGACCGAAAAGCTCCTGCTGTACGGCGGCGCGATCCAGCTCGCCGGTACGGTCAAGGGGCGCAAGTCCGCGCGCCACGCCACCTCCGACTGGATGGCGATGGAGCAGTCGCGCGGGATCTCGGTCACCTCCTCGGTGATGCAGTACCCCTACAAGGGGCGCATGGTGAACCTGCTGGATACCCCGGGGCATGCGGACTTTTCCGAGGATACCTACCGCACGCTGACCGCCGTCGACTCCGCGCTGATGGTCATCGACGCGGCCAAGGGCGTGGAGGACCGCACCATCAAGCTGATGGAGGTCTGCCGTCTGCGCGATACCCCGATCATGACCTTCGTCAACAAGATGGACCGCGAGGGGCGCGAGCCGATCGAACTGCTGGACGAGGTCGAGGACGTGCTGAAGATCCAGTGCGCCCCGGTCACCTGGCCGATCGGTTCCGGCAAGCGTTTTCGCGGCGTCTACCATATCCGCCGCGATGCGGTGCACCTGTACGACCCGGAGCAGGGCGGCAAGAAGTCCACCGGCGAGATCATCGAGGGCCTCGACAATCCGCGCCTCGACGAGGTCCTGGGGACCCAGACCGAAGAGCTGCGCGAGGAGCTGGAGCTGGTGCAGGGCGCCTCCCACGAGTTCGATCCGGACGCCTATCTGCGCGGTGAGCAGACCCCGGTGTTCTTTGGTTCGGCGATCAACAACTTCGGTATCGAGGAACTGCTGGACGACTTCGTCGAGTTTGCCCCCGGTCCGCTGCCGCGTCCGGCGTATTCACGGGGGGTCGAGCCTACCGAGGAGAAGTTCACCGGGTTCGTGTTCAAGATCCAGGCGAACATGGATCCCAATCACAGGGATCGCATCGCCTTCATGCGCATCTGCTCCGGCACCTTCGACAAGGGCGCGAAGCTGCGCCACGTGCGCATCGGCCGCGACGTGAAGATCCCGGACGCACTGACCTTCCTCGCCTCCGATCGGGAACACGTGGAGACCGCCTATCCCGGCGACATCATCGGCATCCACAACCACGGGACCATCCGCATCGGGGACACCTTTACCCAGGGCGAGGATCTGACGTTCAAGGGCATCCCCAACTTCGCGCCCGAGCTGTTCCGCCGCGCGCAGCTGAAGGATCCGCTGAAGATGAAGCAGCTGACCAAGGGGCTGCAGGAGCTGTGCGAGGAGGGCGCGACCCAGCTCTACCGCCCGCTGACGAACAACGACCTGATCCTGGGGGCGGTGGGGGTGCTGCAGTTCGACGTGGTCGCCGAACGCCTGCGCACCGAGTACAAGGTGGAGGCGCAGTTCGAGAACGTGAACGTGCAGACCGCGCGCTGGGTGGAAAGCGACGATCCGAAGAAACTGGCGGAGTTCAAGGAAAAGGCGGCGAACAACCTCGCCCTCGACCATGCCGGGGATCTGGTCTATATCGCCCCCACGCGGGTGAACCTGCAGATGGCCGAGGAGAAATGGCCGGAGATCCGCTTCCTGGCCACCCGCGAGCACGGACAGCCGGGGGAGTAGCGCCCGGGCTGCGCACGGATTCGTCCCGCTGCGCGGTCTACGTGCGGGGCATTGCGAGGAGCGAAGCGACGAAGTCATGGGGATCCGGAACCAC
This sequence comes from Thioalkalivibrio sp. ALE23, assembly GCF_000378545.1. Taxonomy (NCBI): domain Bacteria; kingdom Pseudomonadati; phylum Pseudomonadota; class Gammaproteobacteria; order Chromatiales; family Ectothiorhodospiraceae; genus Thioalkalivibrio; species Thioalkalivibrio sp. ALE23. Next base: position 466,640 of record NZ_KB900032.1, read on the forward strand.
TGGGTTCCCGGTCGGGTCGGCTTCGTCGGGCGTGTCCCGAGATTGCTTCGCTGCGCTCGCAATGACGGGTCCCGGGGGCTCGCAATGACGGGTCCCGGGGGCTCGCAATGACGGTTCATCATCCCGAGGGGGTGGGCATGGCGGTGAAATTGCAACGGATCCCGGTGCTGGTGGTTGTGATGCTGGGGCTGGCGATGGGCGGCTGCACGCTGCAGAAGAGCGAGGGCCGGGACGACGGGTTCGAGCCGCGTCCGGGCACCGTCGAGGCAATGGAGCCGTTTCATGCCTTCCTGGACACCCGGCCCACCCCGGAGGAATTCCGGCGGGTCTATCCCGATGTGACGCTGGTGCTCCCGGGCGACATCGCGACGCACGAATACCGTACCGACAACAGCCGCTTCTTCGCCGAACTCGACGACGACGGCCGTATCGTCGACGGCGAGTTCCGCTGAGCCTCCCGATGCTGAAGATCTCCGGTAACGTGACCATCCCAGACGCGGAGATCGAGCTGACGCCGATCCGCGCGCAGGGCGCCGGCGGGCAGAACGTCAACAAGGTGGCCACCGCCATCCATCTCCGCTTCGACATCCATGCCTCCGCGAGTCTGCCCGAGGTCTATCGCGAACGCCTGCTGCGCCGGCGCGATCGGCGCATCACCCGCGACGGCGTGATCGTGATCAAGGCACAGCAGTACCGCACGCAGGAGGCCAATCGCGAGGATGCCCTCGAGCGCCTGGCCGAGCTGCTGCGCGAGGCCGGACAGCCGGTGAAGAAGCGGCGCCCGACGCGACCGCCCCGTGCCGCCAAACTGCGCCGGCTGGACGCCAAGACCCGGCGCGGGCGCAGGAAGGCCCTGCGCGGCCGCGTCGACCCCGACTGATGCCCCCTTACCTCCGCGGCATGCCCTGCATCCGGAGGGGGCATGGCTCCGTGCTTTCGGGCATGCTTTTCCGTGTGTATCCAGGATTTATGCGGGAGACGGGGCATGAATGGCGATGCGGACAACGAGCAGGCGTTCGATCCGGAGGCGGAGCTCCTGGACACCTTCACCCGGGTGGAATTCGACTGGACGATGCTGACGCCCTTCCCCGACTTTGCCGTGGTCGGCGGCATGGTGGTGGGGGCGCTGATCCTGGCCTGGGGCATGCTGCAGCGACCGCGTCACCGCACGGCCATGCTCGGCGGCGCGGGCGTGATGCTGCTGGCCGTGGCGGCCTACGTGCTGATGGCACTGGTGGCCCTCTACCTGGTGCGTCGGCGGCGCAGCCCCGGCTGGCAGCGGCGCGGCGACTGAGCTCGTCAGGGCAGCAGCGCTTCCAGGCTCTGTGCCGGCATGGCGCGGTGGAACAGGAAGCCCTGGAAACGTCTGCAGCCGCGCTGTCCGAGGAACTCCTGCTGGGCGGGTGTCTCGACCCCTTCGGCCACGACCTCCAGCCCCATGGTGCGGGCAATGGCCAGGATGGTGGTTACGATCTCGGCGTCGCCCGGATCGTGTTCGAGGTCGCGCACGAAGGAGCGGTCGATCTTCAGTTCGGTCACCGGCAACCGCTTGAGATACCCGAGCGACGAGTATCCGGTGCCGAAATCGTCCAGCGCGAGGCCGATGCCCAGCGCCCGCAGCTCCTGCAGGTTGGTCATCAACTGTTCGGATTCCTCGGCCATCACGCTCTCGGTGATCTCGAGTGTCAGTCGCTGCGGCGGGGCGCCGGTCTCGTGCAGCAGCTGGCGCACCTCGTCGAGCAGCCGGGCATCGCGCAGGTGCGGAGCGGAGAGATTGACCGCGAGCTGCAGGGCCTCGGCGCCGGGGATGTTGCGCCAGCGGGCCAGGTGCTCGCAGGCCTGGCGCAGGGCCACCCGGCCGATCGCGAGGATCTGGCCGCTCTGCTCCGCCACGGGGATGAATTCGGAGGGTGAAACCTCCCGGGGGTCGCCCGGGTTCCAGCGCATCAGGCCTTCGGCACTGATCACGTTGCCGTCCGTGTCCACCTGCGGCTGCAGGTGAAGGAGCAGATCATCGGCATCCAGCGCATCCCGCAGGGCCCGTTCCAGTTCCGCCCGCCGCTGCAGCTGGCGCTGCATCTCCGGGTCGTAGAAGCGCATCGTGTCGCGACCGTGATGCTTGGCCTGATACATCGCGAAATCCACCTGCTTGAGCAGTTCCTCGCTGGTGTCCTCGCCCTGCGGGAACACGCTGACGCCGACGCTGGCCTGGATGACATGCTGGATCCGGTCCAGTATCAGCGGCTCCCGAATATGGTCCAGCAATTTGGCGGCGAGCTCGCCGGCATCCGCGACCGCCTGGTCGGAATCGGGCTTGAGCTCTTCCAGCAGGACCACGAATTCGTCGCCACCGATGCGCGCCACCGTGTCCTGCGGGCGAACCTGCCCCTGCAGGCGCTGTGCGACCAGCGTCAGCAGCCGGTCGCCGACCGAATGGCCGCGGGTGTCGTTGAGGGTCTTGAAGTTGTCGAGGTCGATCAGCAGCAGGGCCGAGCGCCGCCCGGACTGTTCGGCGGTGCGGATGGCGTGGTCCAGGCGCTCGTGCAGCAGGCGGCGGTTGGCCAGGCCGGTCAGCGGATCGAGAAAGGCGAGGCGGGCATCTTCTTCGACCTCCAGCATGCGCCGCAGCCGCTCCACCATATCCAGGGTGGCTCCCTGCAGGGTGGCGACTTCCTGCAGCCGCGAATCGCGGCGGATGCGGGTGGTGAACCGTCCCTGGCCCACGTCCTCCAGCGTGGCCACCGCCTCGCGCAGCGGTCGCAGGGCGCGCCCCAGCCAGAAGTACAGCGCCCAGCCGATCAGGAGGAGGGCGATGATCGCCCCGGCGCGCGTGGCGTTATTGATGAAGCGCTGGGTCGTGACCGAGTCGGTAATGTCGCGGATGACCACGATGTTGCCCGTGACGTCCTCGCGGCCGAACGGGGTCAGGGGGAGATGTACCGCGAGTTCATGGCGCCCGCCCGTGGTCGTCCGTCGTGCCGCGGCCCGGTTCAGCATGGGGCCGGGGTTGGGCAGGGCCGCTGCGGGTGCGGTGTGTTCCTCCCGCCCCCCGGCGTCCAGCAGCACGGCGCGGGTATCCGCCTTGACCGCGAGGGTGTCGAGGGCGGACCCGGCCAGCGATTGCAGCGGTACGACCACGCCGACCAGCTGTCCCTGGTCGTACAGGGGGATGGTCAGACCGGCGAAATAGTGCCCCTCCGGAGTGCGGTGCAGGCCCTGGTGGATGCGGCCGTCGTCCAGCGTGGCCCGCGCCAGCGGAAACTCGGTGGCGTCCTCGAGAACGGAGTCAAACCGGCGTTCGCCGTCGGCGTCATAAATGACCAGGCCGCTGGCGACGCCCGCGGCGGTCAGTCGGTTGTGCAGCGGGTCGGCATAGCCCGCCACCGGCTCGTCGCCGGCAAGCGCCTCGCGCAGCGCGCGGTTGCGGGTGATCGCGGTGGCCTCGCTGCGCAGCGCCTGCAGTTCGGCCTCCAGCACCTGTTGCCAGGCGGCTTCCTGGGTTTCCATGGCAAAGCGGTCGAGCCGCTGGTCCGCCTGCTGCAGGGCCAGATGGGCACCGGTAGCCAGGGCGGCGGCCAGCAGGGCCAGACCGGCGAAAGCAGCCAGTGCAATGGCCGTTCGCAGTGGCATCACCCGCGCCTCCGCTCCGGTTCCCATCTCATTCGAAGGGGTAGTTGCGGCGGCTCCACTCGGGGTAGCCGCCGGGAAAGTAGTGGAGGTCGTCGAAGCCCCATTCCAGTGCGCGGCGGATGGCGGCTTCGGTACGCCAGCAGTCGAACTCGTTGCAGTAGACGACCACCGGCCGGTCCCGGCCTCCGGCGACTTCGAGCAGTTGCTCGCGGGTGAAGCGGTTCCGCGGGTCGTCCGCGTCGCGCATGATGGTCAGGTTGGTTGCGCCCGGGATGCGGCCGGCGCGATAGTCGGCTGACAGGCGCACGTCGACGAACGGAACCCCCTCGCGAAACAGCCTCCAGGCGCCGTCGGCGTCGACGCGCGTGGTGTCCGCGATGGCCTCCGGCGCCCGATACGGCTCATCGGCCGCTGCGGGTGCAATGGCCGTGACGGCCAGCAGACACCAGAGCAGGAGGATCAGTGGGTTCATCGCCACCGCGGTTCACGAGTTTTGGGTCAATGTATCACGAGTTGTCCGTGAACTCCGAGGCGTCACCCGCCTCGGACTGCTGGTGCTGCCACAGGCGTGCATAGGTGCCGTTGCGGGCGAGGAGTTCCCGATGGGTGCCGGTTTCGACGACCCGCCCCTGATCCAGGACCACGATGCGGTCGGCGTGTTTCACCGTGGACAGGCGGTGGGCGATCACCAGTGTCGTGCGGCGCGCGGAGACCTCGTCCAGCGCCTGCAGGATGCCCTTCTCGGTGTCGGAATCCAGTGACGAGGTGGCCTCGTCGAACACCAGGATGGGCGGGTCCTTCAGCAGCATGCGGGCGATCGCGATGCGCTGCTTCTCGCCGCCGGACACCTTCAGGCCGCGCTCGCCCACCACCGTGTCGAGACCATCGGGGAGGCGCGCGACGAAGCCCTCCAGATGGGCCAGGCGCACCACCCGCTCGATCGCCGCGTCACTGGCGGAGGGGTCGCCGTAGGCGATGTTGTAGCGGATGGTGTCGTTGAACAGCACGGTGTCCTGCGGAACCATGCCGATCGCCCGGCGCACGCTCGCCTGGGTCACGTCGCGCAGGTCCTGACCGTCGATGGTGATGCGCCCGCCGGTCACGTCGTAGAAGCGGAACAGCAGCCGTGACAGGGTGGACTTGCCGGCGCCGCTGGGGCCCACCACCGCGACCCGTTTCCCGGCCGGCAGGTCGATGGTCACGTCCTCGAGGATCGGTCGGTCCGGCTGGTAGTGGAAATCCACGTGCTCGAAGCGCACGTGCCCGGCGCCGACCTCCAGGTCCGGGGCATCGGGGCGGTCCTCGACCTGCACGGGCTTCTCCAGCAGGCCGAACAGGCGCTCGATGTTGGCCAGCGACTGGCGGATCTCGCGATAGACGAAGCCGAGGAAGTTCAGCGGGATGAACAGCTGGATCATGTAGGCGTTGACCATCACCAGATCGCCCAGCGACATCGAGCCGTCGGCCACCCGCGCGGCGGCCAGCAGCATCATCACGGTGATCGCCGCGGCGATGATCAGGGCCTGCCCGGAGTTGAGCAGCACCAGCGACAGCACGTTCTTGGTACGCGCCTGTTCCCAGGCCGCGAGACCGCGGTCGTAGCGGTCGGCCTCGAAATCCTCGTTGCCGAAGTACTTGACCGTCTCGTAGTTGAGCAGGCTGTCGATCGCCCGGGTATTGGATTCGTTGTCGCGCTGGTTGGCCTCGCGCACGAAGCGCGTGCGCCATTCGGTGATCCAGATGGAGAAGGCCGCGTAGACCGCCACCGCGACCAGCACGGTGAACATGAACACCGGGCCGACGGCGAACAGCAGGATGCCGGCCACCAGCAGGATCTCGATCAGGGTCGGCAGGATGTTGAACACCATGAAGCGCAGCAGGAAGCTCATGCCGCTGGTGCCGCGCTCGATGTCGCGGGCCAGGCCGCCGGTCTCGCGTGCCAGATGGAACCCCAGCTCCAGCCGGTGCAGGTGCTGGAAGACTCGCAGCGAGGCGCGCCGCATCGCGCGTTCGGCCACGCGCACAAAGACCGCGTCGCGCAGCTCGCCGAAGAAGGTCCCGCCGAAGCGCAGCAGGCCGTAGCCCAGCACCAGCGCCACCGGCACGGTCACCAGGGCCTCCGCGCCGGCCTCCTCGAAATGCTCGACGATGTATTTCAGCGCGATCGGCACCGTCACGGTGGCCAGCTTGGCCAGCGCCATCAGCCCCAGCGCCAGAAACATCCGCCCGCGGAACTCGGACAGGTACGGCAGCAGGCTGCGTACGATGCGCCAGTTGATCGCGTTGTCGGGAGCGTCGTGGACCGAAGAGCCGAAACCGCGCATGGAAAGTCACCCGGATGAAGGGAGCGCGTAGCCTACTATGCACACCGGGAAGCTGCCCGTTCTTGCGCCCGGCGCGGGGCCTGGGGCAGTCTGAACAGCTTCATGGCAAGGCAGGTGGACACTCCGGTGGAAGGGAATCAGACCGCAGCAACACCGGCGCAGGGAAGCGCCCCGGAAACCATCCTGCGCGAGACGTTTGGGTACCAGGCCTTTCGCGGACAGCAGCAGGCAGTGGTGGAGCATGTCGCCGGGGGCGGCGACGCCCTGGTGCTGATGCCCACCGGCGGCGGCAAGTCGCTGTGCTACCAGATCCCGGCGCTGGCGCGGCACGGCTGCGCCATCGTCATCTCGCCCCTGATCGCGCTGATGCAGGACCAGGTGCAGGCCCTGCGGCAGAACGGCGTGGCCGCGGCCGGGCTGGATTCGGGCCAGGACGAGGCCACCGCGCGCGGGGTGCTGGCCGCGCTGCACGCCGGGGAGCTGGATCTCCTGTATCTGTCGCCGGAGCGGCTGTTCGCGCCCGGCATGCTGGATCGTCTGGAAGGGCTGGAGCTGGCGCTGTTCGCGATCGACGAGGCGCATTGCGTGTCGCAGTGGGGGCACGACTTCCGACCGGAATACGGGCGCCTGGCGGTGCTGGCGGAGCGTTTCCCGTCGGTGCCGCGCATCGCCCTGACCGCCACCGCCGACGAACCCACCCGCGAGGAGATCCGCGAGCGCCTGCGCCTGGAGTCGGCGCGGATGTTCGTCAGTTCCTTCGACCGGCCCAACATCCGCTATCGCGTCGCGGCGGCCGACGGCGCGTCCGGACCGCCGCGCGAACGCCTGCTGCGTTTCCTCCGCGAGGAGCACCCCGGCGAGGCGGGCATCGTCTACTGCCTGTCGCGGCGCAAGGTGGACGAGACCGCCGAATGGCTGGCGGCGCGCGGGGTGACCGCGCTGCCGTATCACGCGGGGCTGTCGGCGGCGACCCGCGCCGAGCACCAGCGCCGTTTCCTGCGCGAGGATGGTGTGGTGATGGTCGCGACCATCGCCTTCGGCATGGGCATCGACAAGCCCGACGTGCGCTTCGTCGCCCACCTGAGCCTGCCGAAGAGCCTCGAGGGCTACTATCAGGAGACCGGCCGCGCCGGACGCGACGGCCTGCCGGCCGACGCCTGGATGCTCTACGGGCTGCAGGACGTGGTCACGCTGCGGCAGATGCTGCAGGACTCGGAGGCCGGCGAGGAGCGCCAGCGCATCGAGCAGCAGAAGCTCGAGGCCATGCTGGGCTTCAGCGAACTCACCACCTGCCGCCGTCAGGCCCTGCTTGCGTGGTTCGGCGAGACCCTGCCCGAGCCCTGCGGCTACTGCGACAACTGCCAGGATCCACCGGCCACCTGGGATGCCACCGTGGCCGCGCAGAAACTGCTTTCCTGCGTCTATCGCACCGGCGAACGTTTTGGTGCGGGCCACGTGATCGCGGTGCTGCGCGGCAGCCGCAGCGAACGCCTCACCCGGCTGGGCCATGACCGGCTGAGCACCTTCGGCATTGGCAGCGAACTGGACGAACGCCAGTGGCGCGGCCTGGTGCGTCAGCTGCTGGCGCGCGGCCTGCTGCGGCTGGATCCCGAGGGCTATGGCGGGCTGCGCCTGGACCCCGGGTGTCGCGCCGTGCTGCGTGGCGAGGAATCCCTGCACCTGCGTCACGAGGCCGCCGGGGCGCGGCCCGCACAACCCTCGCGGGGTGAAACCGCGCGTTCGGTTGCCGGTCTGGATGCGGAAGACCGGGCCTTGTGGGACACTCTGCGCAGGCTGCGGCAGAAACTGTCGACGGATCAGGGCGTGCCGCCCTACGTGATCTTCAACGACGCCACCCTGCTGGAGATGGTGGCCGGCACACCGCGCACTCCGGACGAGCTGCTGGGCATCTCCGGGGTCGGGCAGCACAAGCTGGATCGCTACGGCGAGGCCTTCCTGGCAGCGATCCGCGAACACCTGGGACTGGAAGTCCGGGAATAACGAGAACGAAGTTCGGGGAGAGTCGAGTGACCCGCATATCATTTCTGGAAGATTTCTATCGCTATCGGGACGGGCAGCTCGTGGTCACCCCGGAGCAGGGGAGCCGCTTTGCCAAGACCGTGGCGGGGGACTTCAACCCCATCCATGACGCCGATTCGCGGCGGTTCTGCGTGCCCGGCGATCTGCTGTTCGCCCTGGCCCTGGATGCCTGGGGGGCCAGCGCTTCGATGAACTTTCGCTTTACCGGCATGGTGGGCGGTAACGCCCCGGTGCATTTCCCGGAGAACCCCGGCGAACGGGTGGCGATCACCGACGAGAATGGCAAGAGCGTGATCGAGATCGAACGTTCGGGGGCGGTGGTTGATGACCCGGCCGCGATCGAGTCGCTGATTCGCAGCTACGTGTCGTTCTCCGGACAGAATTTCCCGCACGTGCTGGTGCCGCTGATGCGCGAGCATCAGGTGATGGTGAACCCCAAACGTCCGCTGGTGATGTACGAGCGCATGGGGTTCGAACTGCCCGAGCCGCTGGCGGCCGCGGCCGCCGTGCCGGAGCCGCGCCTGAAGGACGCGGTCATGACGGTCAACGGCAAGCGCGGCGAGATCCGCCTGGATTACGAGCTGGTGACCGAAGGGGCGGTGGTCGCTCGGGGCAGCAAGCACCTGGTCCTGAGCGGCCTGCGGCCGTTCGACGAGGCCGATGTCGAGCAGCTGGTCGCGGACTACGAGAGCTGGAAGGCGGCCTGGGCGCAGGCGGGGTCGGCAACCGCCTGACCCGGCGGGGGTCAGGTGCGCACCGCCTCCTCGAACCGTTCCTCGTCCATCTCCCGGATCTTCCTCTCCAGCGCGTCGAGGTGGTGCACCACGCTGCGCGAGGCCTCCTCCAGTGCCTCCATGTGCATCCGGATCAGCGGTTCGTTGCGCTCGTGCTGGCGCCGGGCGAAACCCAGCATTTTCGAAAACATCGAGGCGTTCTCTTCCTCGGTGACCAGCTTGAAGATCTCGGCGTACGCCTGATGCAGGTGGCGGTGGGCCTCGTCGATCGACTCGAACTCGGGAAAATCGTTGAGCGCCTGACCGTCACTGAAATACCACTGCCCGAACGGGCAGTCGGTGTGCAGCACGGGGATCTGGTCCTTTTCCACCGGCACGCCCTGAGTGAGGAGTTCGGCGCGGCCGACCCAGGCGAGGTGGGCTCGTTTGGCCTGGTGCAGACGGTCCAGGACTTCCTGCTTTTCCATGTCGTTGTCCTCGTCAATGAGTCGGTGTTCCATACGGGAACCGGAACGATTTCCCACAATAAAAAAATCCATTTAATCCTTGAAGGAATCACAAAAAAAGCCCGGGCCCCCCAAGGGGAGCCCGGGCCGGAAGCTCGCCGGGACCCGGCTCTCGCGGCCGGATCCGGTGAGGGGCTGCCTCAGTAGCGGTAGCCGAAGGCCTTCTCGAACTTGTCGGCGAACTCTTCGGCCGAGAAGTGGTGGTTCTGAGTGCCGGAATGGGCGATCTTGATCGAGCCGATCAGCGAGGCGATGCGGCCGGTGGTCTCCCAGTCGTAGCCCTTCTCCAGACCGAACAGCAGGCCGGCACGGTAGGCGTCGCCGCAGCCGGTCGGATCCTTGATCGCGGCCGGTTCCACCGACGGGATGGTGATCTTCTTGCCGCCGGTGTAGATGTCGGAGCCGTCGCCGCCACGGGTAACGATCATCGCGTCCACCATCTCCGCCAGCTGCTCCATGCTCATGCCGGTGCGATCGGCGGTCAGCTGCGCCTCGTAGTCATTGAACGCGGCATAGGTGGCGTTCTCCATGAAGCGCTTGAGGTCGTCGCCGTCGAACATCGGCAGACCCTGGCCCGGGTCGAACATGAACGGGATCCCGGCGTCGGCGAACTGCTGGGCGTGCTCGATCATGCCGTCGCGGCCGTCCGGGGAGACGATGCCGACCTTGATGCCGTCGGCGTCGGTGACCTTCTGCTGGTGCGAGAAGCCCATCGCGCCCGGATGGAAGGCGGTGATCTGGTTGTCGTCCTGGTCGGTGGTGATGAAGGCCTGACCGGTGTAGGTGTCCTTCAGCTCCTTGACGAACTTGCGCGAGATGCCGTGGCGGTCCATCCAGTCGGCATACGGGGTGAAATCGCCGCCCACGGTGGCCATCACGGTCGGGTCGGCGCCCAGCAGCTTCATGTTGTAGGCGATGTTGCCGGCGCAGCCGCCGAACTCGCGACGCATGTCCGGGACCAGGAAGGACACATTCAGCATGTGCACCTTGTCCGGGAGGATGTGGTTCTTGAAGCGGTCGGGGAACACCATGATGGTGTCGTAGGCCATGGACCCACAGATCAGAGCGGACATGTTGACTCCTTGCGTTGTTGAAGCGGTTCGGATGACGCCGATGTGGCGTCAAAACGGCCCTGCGGCGCGCGATTGCGGGGTGCGCGGCGCGTCTGCGGCGGGCCGGACGGTGCGCACAGGGTAAATATTTGGGCGCAAAACAACAAATCGACGCCGCGTGACCCTCGCTCCCGTACCCGCGGGGGCTTCAGTTTCCCGTGTTGCCGGGGACCTCGACCGCCAGGCGGTCCCGGGCATAGCCCCGAAGGCGCTGGTAATCGGTGTGCATTCGGTCGGTGAAATGACAGGCGCGTTGCAGGGCCGGGGCCAGGTCATCGGGGTTCTCGATGTACTCGTGGACCAGCCGGTTGCGCAGATGGCGCATCTGTAACCAGTCATCGGCCTGTTCGATGAGCCCCAGCTTTTCCAGGCGTGCCAGATTGTCGATGGCTGGTCCCGGTTTCTCGCCCGCACTGGTGAGAAAGGCCGGGACCAGCTTGTCCATGATCGTGTCCTGCATCCGCCCGAACTTGGCACCGAAGGATTCGAGCCGGTCGATGCCGCTGTCGGCAGCAAGGATGCCTCGCACACGGTCGGGGGAAACCGAACAATCACCCGCGAGGAGCCGCTCCCGTACCCCCAGCAGGTGTTCGTCTTCGCGATCGACCAGGTTCAGCAGCCGGGCCAGGCGTGCAGGCGAATCGGTGGTCACAGCGGGAGTCCGGTGCGTCGGGCGTGAGTGTCGATGGGCCGCGCGGGAGTACCGCGCCGATGGACGACGAGGTCCACGCGGCGCTCGCCAAGCCGCCGCTGCAGGGCGGCATGCAGCTTCAGTTCGCTTTCGAGGAGTTCGTCCGGCGTGCCCTCGGCCTCGACGTACAGGTCGATGTCACCTCCCCGCGCCGAGTCGTCCGTGCGGGAACCGAAAAGGCAGACCCGGGCGTCCGGGCCGAATGCACGGGCCACTTCCTGACGGATGACGGTTTGCTGTTCCGGGGACAGGCGCATATGGCCAAGTATATCAGTGCAGCATCGGGATGAAGCGCCGATTGCGACCGCCACGGGCGGTGCCGGCGGCCCGCGCGACGCCGTTCGTGCCCCGGTCATTGCGATCCGTCATTGCGAGGAGCTGAAGGCGACGTGGCAATCGGCCAAAGTTGTCTGCACGCAGGAACAGGCGGCTTCGGATGGAGATCGCCACGTCGCTTTGCGACTCGCGATGACGGGAGCGGGGCAGCGCCGTGCCGGGGGCTTTGTGGCAGCATGGAGCTATTGCCGCGAGCGAGGGCCTGTCCGATGAAACCACGCATCCTGATCCCGATCCTGATCCTCCTGCTGTTGCTGCTGAGCCTGTGGTCGGCGGGCCTCGACGGCAACGGCGGCGGTCTGCTGCCCGGTGCGCCGGACAGCGGGGCGGCCCCGGCGGCTGAACCTCCGGCCCCGGTGGTGCGGGTAACGTCGATTCCGGGGTGAACGCCATCCCGGCCCCGGCCGCCGGTTCCGGCCGGCGCGAAGTCATCTTCCATGCGAGCAGGCCCGCGAGCACCTGGCCGCGGCACGTTCGCGTCTGCAGGGGGCGCGGGCCAGCCTCGAGGACCTGCGGGCCGAGGCGCGGCTGGCGGAGTCGGAGTACCGGCGTCACCGCGAATTGTTCGAGGACGGGGCGGTGTCCGCCAGCGACCTGGAGCGGGTGGAGACCCGGCGTGATCGCGCCCGCTCGGCAGTGGAGGCAGGCGAGTCGGCGGTGGAGGTCGCACGCAGCGAGGTCGAGGCGGCGCGGGTGATCCTCGACATCGCCACCGGCGAACGCAGCGAGGAGGAAGCCGAATCGCTGGCCGTGCGTGCGCCGGCTGGCGGCGTGGTGCTGCACCGGCACCGCTGCTGCGAGGGCTCGGTCGCGGCCGCGCCGGGTCGAGGTCGGCCGCCGCAGCGACTTCACCACGCAGATCCGCGAGGGTCTGGAGGCCGGGGAACGGGTGGTGACTCGACCGGGCGACCAAGTGCAGGCCGGGACCCGTGTCATCGCCGACTGAGGTGCGAGGTTTATTTCCCCGACGGTGGGGCAGGATCTCTCGAGGTACTCCAGTCTTGACATGGTGTTCGCTTGGAGCGAATACTGCCGTGAGTAAGGGATGGATGACATGGACGTCAGGTTTACGACTAAAGCGATCAAGGAACTGAAGAAGGCCGGAGTGGCCAGCGACCTTGTCCTGGCAAAAATCCGGCAATATGCGGCCGAGCCGGACAGCCTGGCGAACAATGTGAAGGGCTGAAAGGCCGAGAGGAATATCGACTTCGCGTCGGGGATTACCGGGTGCTGTTCGTGATCCTTCAAGACGGCACCATGACCATCATGGAAGTCACCGCCATTCGCCATCGGAGCAAAGCCTATGACTGAAACGGCCGAGCAAATCACTCTTGATCGGGGCGAGTATGAGGCCCTGCTGGCGCGTCTGGAGGATGCCGAAGACCGGGCCGTCATCGCCGAGCGGCGGAATGCTCCCACCCTGCCCCTTGCCGCGGTCGAACGTCACCTGGCCGGAGAAAGCCTTGTGACCCTCTGGCGGGAAGAACGGGGGCTATCCCAGCGCGCCCTGGCCTCCGCAGCCGGTATCTCGCCCGCGATGCTGAACGAAATCGAGCGGAAGAAAAAGGTGCCCTCCATCGTGACCGCCCGTGCCCTGGCCGATGCGCTCGGCGTGGGCCTGGACGATCTGTTTGCTTGAGCGCCCGGGCGCGGGGCCGTGAACCTGGTGCCTCGGCAGGCGTACCAGGTTCGGATCACGGCCCCCGTGTCCGGCGTCAGGCCTTGCCCTGCAGCTGCGGGATGACCGCCTCGTTCTCCAGGGTGGAGGTGTCCGAGGTGATCTCCTCGCCCTTGGCGATGGAGCGCAGCAGGCGCCGCATGATCTTGCCGGAACGGGTCTTGGGCAGGCCGTCGGCGAAACGGATGTCGTCGGGCTTGGCGATCGGGCCGATCTGCTCGCCCACCCATTCGCGCAGCTCCTTGAGCAGCCGGTCCGCCTCGTCGCCGGTGGGGCGGTCGCCGTGCAGGATCACGAAGGCGACGATGGCTTCGCCCTTCACGTCGTGCGGGCGCCCGACCACCGCGGCTTCGGCAACGTCCTTGTGGGCCACCAGCGCGGATTCGACTTCCATGGTCCCCATGCGGTGCCCGGAGACGTTGAGCACGTCGTCGATGCGGCCCATGATCCAGAAGTTGCCTTCCGCGTCGCGGCGGGCGGAGTCGCCGGCGAGGTAGTACTTGCCGCCGAACTTGGGCCAGTAGGTGTCCTTGTAGCGCTGGTCGTCGCCCCAGACGGTGCGCAGCATCGACGGCCAGGGCTTCCTGATGACCAGGTAGCCGCCCTCGTCGGCGCCCAGGCTGTTGCCGTCCTCGTCCACCACGTCGGCGTCGATGCCCGGAAGGGCGCGGGTGCAGGAGCCCGGGACCAGGGTGGTGGCGCCGGGGATCGGGGCGATCATGTTGGCGCCGGTCTCGGTCTGCCACCAGGTGTCCACGATGGGGCAGCGCTCGCCGCCGACCTCGCGGTAGTACCACATCCACGCCTCGGGGTTGATGGGCTCGCCCACGGTGCCCAGCAGGCGCAGCTGCGACAGGTCGTACTGCTCGGGCAGGTCGGGGCCGGCCTTCATCAGCGCACGGATGGCGGTGGGGGCGGTATAGAACACGGTGACGCCGTGGTCCTGGCACATCTTCCACCAGCGTCCGGCATCCGGCACGGTGGGCACGCCTTCGTAGACCACCTGGGTGGCGCCCACCGCCAGCGGGCCGTAGGCGACGTAGGTGTGGCCCGTGATCCAGCCGACGTCGGCGGTGCACCAGAAGACGTCGTCATCCTGCAGGTCGAACACCCACTCGTTGGTGATGATCGCGCCCAGCAGGTAGCCGGCGCTGGAGTGCTGGATGCCCTTGGGCTTGCCGGTGGAGCCGGAGGTGTAGAGCAGGAACAGCGGGTGTTCGGATTCCACCCACTCGGGTTCGCAGTCGACCGATTCGCCGTCCACCGCGTCTTCCCACCAGACGTCGCGGCCCTCCTGCATGTCCACGTCGTTGCCGGCGCGCCGGCAGACGATCACCTTCTCGACCTCGGCGGGGTTGCTGGCCAGCGCCTTGTCGACGCCGGCCTTCAGGCCCACCACCTTGCCGCCGCGCTCGCCGCCGTCGGCGGTGATGATGACGGTGGCGCCGGAGTCCACCACGCGGTCGCGCAGGGCATCGGCGGAGAAACCGCCGAACACCACCGAGTGGATCGCGCCGATGCGGGCGCAGGCCTGCATCGCGATCACCGCCTCGGCGTTCATCGGCATGTAGATGACCACGCGATCGCCCTTCTCGACACCCATGCCCTTGAGTGCGTTGGCCAGCTTGCCGACCTCGTTGTAGAGCTCGCGGTAGGTGAGGTTGCGGGTGTCGCCGTTCTCGGCCTCGAAGCGGATCGCGGTCTTGTTGCCGCGGGCCTCGAGGTGGCGGTCGATGCAGTTGTAGGAGACGTTCATGCGCCCGTCGGCGAACCAGCGGAAATGCGGCGCATTCGAGCTGTCCAGCCCTTCGGTGAACTCGGTCTGCCAGTCGATCTTCTCGCGCGCCAGGTCGCACCAGAAGCCTTCGTAGTCGGCCCGGGCCTTGTTGTGCAGGGCCTCCACGTCCTCCGGCTTGAGCCGGGCGTTCGCGGTGAATGCCGCCGGCGGATCGAAATGGCGGGTCTCGGTGAGGGTGGACTCGATGGTGTCGCTCATGCGGGCCTCCATGTTCTGCGTGGTTCCAGCGGATTCGTCAGGGTTGGGTCTCACGGGCGCGAGGATAGCATGCCTGTCGGGCGTGTCCGGCTTACCAGAAACGGCCGGGGCGGAACAGGATTCGCCGCAGCGGCAGGGTGCCCGTCGGGTCGCGTTCGGCCATCAGCGCGGCAAACAGTTCGGCCGCGCCAAGGGCGTCCAGCAGGGCGTCGTGGCTGCGCCGGGGCGGCAGGTTGTAGTCGCCGCGCAGGGCGTGCAGGCGCAGGCCACCGGCACTTACCGGACGGCCGGCGCGGCGCCGGGCGGTCTCGGCCAGGCGCAGGGTGTCGACCACCGGCAGGGGCGGGCGGGTGCCGTAGCGCCGCTCGCAGGCGCGCGCCAGAAAGCCCAGTTCGAGGGCCGCGTGGTGGGCGATCAGTACACGGCCGTCGAGCGCGCGGAACAGCGCGTCCAGGGCCTCCCCGACGTCGAACCCGCGGGCCGCGTGTTCATCGGTGATGTGGTGGATCACCGCGCTTTGTTCCGGGACCTCGCGGTCCGGGCGGACCAGCACGTAGCCGGCAGTGGCCAGATCGATGGCCGTGCCCTCCAGCGCCACCCAGCCGATGCTGAGGATCGCGTCCTGCTCCGGGTCGAGGCCGGTGGTCTCGATGTCCACCGCGAGGAAGCGAGTGCGGGCCACCGCCTGCGCGGGCGCCGGCGGCGGGGTCTCCAGGCAGTCGCGCAGCGGGCCGGCCGGGGTCTGCAGCCGCGCGCGGTTGCGGGCGCGACAGAAGCGCCAGTACCCGGGGGAAAACCAGGCGGCGGCCCGGGCGAACGGGCAGGCCTGGCCGGGCGAGGCCATGGCATTGCTCATGCCTGCCCCTCGCCCCCCAGCGCCGCCCGGGCGGCCTGCGCCACGCGCACGAAGGCGGCCTTCAGTCGGCTGCGCTCCAGGCCCGTGAGCGTGGTCGGGTCCACATGGTTGTCCGCGGACTGGCCGGCGGCGATCTGGCGCGCCTGGTGGCGCGCGCGAACGCCGGCGATGAAGCGGAAGGCCTCCTCCACTTCGCGCGCCGTGTCGTCCGTCAGGATCCCGGCGTGGGCACTGGCGCGCAGCCGCTCGGGAGTGCTGCGGGCGTCGGCCCGGGCGCGCAGGGCACATACCCGGGCCAGTGCCACGATCGGCAGCAGGCCGCGGCGCTTGAGGTCGAGGGCCGGGCTGTGTTCGCCGTCGTGTTCGAGCACGAAGCGGCGGAAGAACCCCAGCGGCGGCCGCAGCTCGCGCGCCTGCAGGGCCATCGCGGTGTGGACGCTCTCGTGCCGGTAGCCGAGCTCCAGCGCCTGCTGGCGCAGGGGCATGAACAGGCTGTGGCTGCCGTGGATGACCCGCAGGTCGAGATAATGCGTGGCCAGTCGGGCGTCCTGCGCGTCCGGCCGGGTGAACACGCGCTCGAAGGCCGCATGCCAGTCGCGCGCCGGGCCGCGCCAGGCGGCGTGGGAGGGGTCGACCCCGCCGGGGCAGCGGCGGATGCCGCAGGCGTCCAGTCCGTCGGTCACCTCGCGGGCAAGGGCAGCGAACCAATCATCCGCCTCCTCCGGGGCATCGTCCGCCCACACCAGCGCGGTGTCCTGGTCGGTATGCGCCAGCTGTTCGTGGCGGCCCTGGCTGCCGCTGGCCAGCCACGCCCAGGTGGCCGGCGCGGGGCCCAGGCGGTCCTCGGCCAGTTCCAGCAGGCGACGGGTCAGGGTGTCGATCACCAGGGTCAGCACCTGAGCGCAGCGCAGGGCATCCACCCCGGCCTCGCTCAACTGTTGCTGCAGCCGGGGCAGGGCCTGCATCCGCAGGCTCAGCTCGGCGGGCGAGCCCGCGCGGCGCAGGTCGCGGATCAGGTGGATCGCGCTGGTCCCCTGGTGGCGGATCAGGTCGGTGCCGGAGAGGATCCCGGCCAGGCGTTCACCGTCGGGTTCCATCACTGGCAGGTGATGGATGTCCCGGCGCGCCATCTCCAGCAGGGCCTCGAATGCGGGGGTGTCGCCGGTGACGGTCACCAGTTCGCGCGTCATGCGTTCGCGTACCGGGGTGTCGGGCGGGATGTCCTCCGCGAGGACGTGGCGCAGGTCGGTGTCCGTGAGCATGCCGGCCGGACGGCCGGGGGCCTCCCCCTCCTGCAGGAGCAGCGCGGAGACATCCGCCCCGGTCATGCGGCGGGCGGCCTCGCGCAGCGAGATGCCGGCATCCGCCTGCAGGACCTGGGGGCTCATCAGCGAGGCCACCGGGGTGGTCAGCAGGGTGGTGCGGCCGTCGGCGGTGCCGAGGTTATCCCGGTCGCCCATGTCGCCAGGGTCGTCGTTGTCCGGCGTGGACAGTCCGCCGGGGGCGCGCAGGAAGTCGCCCAGGGCGGGGTGGTGGAGGGCGAGGTCCTCGGCCCGGGCCTGCGGCAGGTGATACACCAGTGCGTCCTCGGTCACCCGGGCGTGACCGCCGGGTCCGGTGGCCGCACACTCGCCGCCAGTCACGCGTGCCACGTCGCCCTCGCCGAGACGGTCGCACAGGGTGTCGCCGGCGTCGAACAGTTCGATCGCCCCGGTGTGCACGATCCACAGGCCGTCGCCGTTTTCGGCGGGCGGAAACGCCGCGCCGTGGCGCAGGTAGCGCAGGGTCAGGCGCCGCACCATGGCGGCGCGGGCCGGGGCGGGCAGTTCCGCGAGATCCGGTGCCTGATCGAGGAATTCGCGGATCTCGTCGAGTTCGGCGGTCATCGCGCTGCTCCGTGGTGGACGGGGGAGGTTGCGAGGATCGTCCGCAAGCCCACGTGGATGGACTTGCGGACGATCCCCTTGCGGGGATCGCCGCGGGCCCGGCCGGGGTGGCCGGACCCGCGACTGCCCCGGGATCATCCAGCGATGATCCCGGGGGCAGTTCCGGGCGCACCCGGGAGTGGATCAGTCGGCGCGCGGCACGCGCACGCTTTCCACCAGGTCCTGGATGTCCTTCGGCGGCGGAGCGGTCATCTTCATCACGATGAAGGCGGTGATGAAGTTCAGGGCCGCGCCGATGGGGCCGAAGCTGGACGGGTTGATCCCCAGGATCCAGCCCTCCGGCGTGTCCGGCAGCATGGCGGTCTCGGGGAAGAAGAACCAGCCCTTGTACATGAAGATGTACAGCAGGGTGGTCACCAGACCCACCAGCATGCCGGTGATCGCGCCTTCGCGGTTCATCTTCTTCATGAAGATGCCCATCATCAGGGTCGGGAACAGCGAGGCGGCCGCGAGTCCGAAGGCCAGTGCCACCACCTCGGCGGCGAAGCCCGGTGGATTGAGCCCGAGATAGCCGGCGAACAGGATGGCGACGGCCATCGCGATGCGTCCGGCCAGCAGCTCGCGCTTCTCGCTGATCTTGGGCGTGAAGACCCCTTTCAGAAGGTCATGCGAGATGGCCGAGGAGATCGCCAGCAGCAACCCGGCCGCGGTGGACAGCGCCGCCGCGATGCCCCCGGCCGCCACCAGGGCGATCACCCAGCCCGGCAGACCGGCGATCTCGGGGTTGGCCAGCACCATGATGTCGCGGTCCAGCTCGACGATCTCGCTGCCTTCCCAGCCGTATTCCTCCTCGGCCATGGCGGCGAATTCTTCGTTCTCGTCGTTGTAGTACTGGATTACGCCGTCGTCGTTCTTGTCCTCGAATTCGAGCAGGCCGGTCTGTTCCCAGCGCTCCATCCAGGCCGGCTTGTCCTCGTAGGCCAGGTGGCCTTCCTCGGTGCCGATCTCGCCCGGATGCACGGTGTTGACCAGGTTCCAGATGGCCATCGCACCCACCGCCGGCGCGGTGGTGTACAGGATGCCGATGAAGACCAGCGCCCAGCCGGCCGACTTGCGCGCATCCCGCACGCGCGGGACGGTGAAGAAGCGGATGATGACGTGCGGCAGGCCCGCGGTACCGATCATCAGCGCCAGGGTCAGCAGGAACATGTTGAGCATGCTCATGCCGCCCTCGGTGGCCGTGTATTCGGTGAAGCCCAGCTCCACCATGGTGTTGTCCAGCGCTTCCAGCAGGTAGGTGTCGGAGCCCTGCAGGGTCGACCCCAGGCCCAGCTGCGGCAGCGGGTTGCCGGTCAGGGTGATGGCGATGAAGATCGCCGGCACCGTGTAGGCGAAGATCATGATCACGTACTGCGCGATCTGGGTGTAGGTGATGCCCTTCATCCCGCCGAGCACGGCGTAGATGAACACCACCGCCATCCCGGCGACCAGGCCCACTTCCAGTTGCACCTCGAGGATGTTGGAGAAGGCGATCCCCACGCCGCGCATCTGCCCGATCACGTAGGTGATGGACATGGCCAGCAGCGAGATCACGGCCACCACGCGGGCCGGCTTGGAGTAGAACCGGTCGCCGATGAATTCGGGCACCGTGAACTTGCCGAACTTGCGCAGATAGGGGGCCAGCAGCAGGGCCATCAGCACGTAGCCGCCGGTCCAGCCCATCAGGTAGGCGCCCCCGGTGAAGCCGAGGAAGGCGATCAGGCCGGCCATGGAGATGAAGCTGGCCGCGGACATCCAGTCGGCCGCCGTGGCCATGCCGTTGGCGACCGGGTGGACACCCTTGCCCGCCACGTAGAATTCGCTGGTCGAGCCGGCGCGGGCCCAGATCGCGATCCCGATGTAGATCGCGAAGGTGATGCCGACCACGATCAGGCTGAGAGTCTGTTGATCCATGGCCGGATTACTCCTCGTCGACGTTGAACTTGCGGTCCAGCACGTTCATGCGCCAGGCATAAACGAAGATCAGGACGATGAAGGTGTAGATCGAGCCCTGCTGGGCGAACCAGAAGCCCAGCGGATACCCGCCCAGGTGGATGTTGTTCAGTGGCGCGGCGAGCAGGATGCCGAGCACGAACGACACGAAGAACCAGATGCCGAGGCAGATCGCCAGAAGGCGAAGATTCGCCTTCCAGTACGCCTCGCGACTGAGGTCTTGCGACATGGTGTTGCTCCTCTTTTCGTAGGTATTGGCTGTGGTGGCCTCACAGCTGGTACTGCACCGCAAGCTGCCCCTGCAGCTTGCGGGCCTGGCGGAAGGATTCCTTGAGCACCCGTCCCTCCAGGGCGCCCAGTTCTTCCGGCCGGATGCGGCTGTCGTCCCCGCGGCCCTCGCGCAGGGCCTTCTGCTGCGCCCGCAGGCGCAGCATCTGCAGATAGCGCAGGGCCGCGTGATAATCGGCGGCATCGCCGGGGCGCATGGCCTCGGCGCTGACCGCCTGATCCATGCGCTCGTGGCTGCCGGTGGCCGGCAGCTCGGCGGCCAGAGCGATCACCCGCGCGCCGTCCACGAACGGGGTCAGGCCCTGTTTCTTCACGTCGATCCCTTCGGCCCCGGCGCGGATCTCGCCGAACAGGCCCAGCGGCGGTCGGAAGGCCTGCTGGTTGGCCGCCATCTGCCGGCGAAAGCGCGAGTTGTAAGCGGTTTTCTGCAGCAGGAAGGTGCGCAGTGCCTCCACCGGCGAGGCGTCGCCGTCCACCGCGCGCAGGTCGAAGAAGATGGTGCTCTTGAGCAGGTGTTCCGGGGTGCCCTGTTCGATCCAGCGGGTGAAGCGGGCCTCCCATTCCGGGCCGCTGAGGCAGCACTCCGGATTGCCGGCCATGATGTTGCCGGGGCACAGGGTGAAACCGCATTCCGCCAGCGCCCGGTTGACGGCCTGCGCCCAGGGCAGCAGGCGTGCGCGGACGGCGTCCTCGTCGCCCGGCTCGGCATCGAACAGGATGCCGTTGTCCTGGTCGGTGATCAGCGCCTGCTCCTCGCGGGCCTGCGAGCCGAACGCCAGCCAGGTGAAATCGATGCCCTCGATGTCGTACTGCGGGCGCAGCAGGGCCAGCACCCGGCGGGTCGCGTGTTCGTTCAGGCGGGTGATCAGGCGCAGGACCTGGTCGGCCTCGGCGCCCTGGGTGATCACCGCCTCCACCAGCCGCGGGACCTGGCGCAGACGCCCGGCGATCTCGTCGACCGCGGTCGCCTGGCGGATCTCGCGCACCAGCCCGTCCAGGGTCAGCGGCTGGCGGGTGAGCAGGTCGCGTTCGCCCAGCACCCCGGCCAGGCGCCCGTCGCGCACTACGCACAGGTGGGTCATCCCGTGTTCGGTCATCGCCTCGATGCCCTCGAAGCCCGGGGCGTTCTCCTCCAGCGCGACCGGGTCCGCGGTCATCACCGCGCGCACCGGCGTATCCAGCCCGACCCCTTCCAGGGCCACTCGGTTGAGCAGGTCATGCAGGGTGAAGATGCCCACCGGTGCGGCCTGGTCGTCCACCGCGACGATCGACCCCACCCGCTGGTCGCGCATGGTGGTCAGGGCCTCGCGCAGCGGGGTCTCCGGGGTGCAGGTGACCGGTTCGCGCGCCAGGCGCAGTGCCAGCGGGGTGTTCAGCTGGCCGCCGCCGGCCGCGTCATGACTGGCGAGGCTGTCGAGGCCCTGATGCAGGCGGTCCAGCAGGTTGGCCAGACGCCGCGTGCAGAAGTCGTTGAATACCCGCGAGCGGGCCCGCAGGCGGTCGAAATCCTCCAGGCTCAGTTCCAGGCACAAGGTGTCCTCCGCCGCGCGATGCACGGTATGCACCGCGCGGCGGCCGAGCAGGGCCCCGATCGGGAAACACTCGCCGGGGATCAGCTCCCAGGCGTTGCCGGAGAGCTGTTCGTCCTCGCTGGGGCTCTCCCCGCGGATACGCCCCTGGCGGATGATATGGAAGCGCTGCGCCGGTCCGGCCTCCGGGTCGGTGATGCGCGCCCCCTGTTCGTAGAAGCGCGTCTGCAGACGCGGCAACACGAATTCCAGCGCCTCGGACTCGAGCTGGTCGAAGGGCGCGTGGGCGTGCAGGAACTCGCGGGTGCTGTCGAGGGCGTCGGACATCGTGTCGGCTGCGGGAATCGGCGTCCCGCGCCTGCTGCAAGTCGCGGGCCAGTGGTTCTGGTGCCGCAAAAACAGTGGCTTGTGAAACAGCAGGGGTGACGGGTGTTACGCGGCGTAACACCCGTCGTTACGCCGCGTAACGGCCCGTAACGCCCCGGCGTAACACCCCGGTTGACCCCCTCGCGGGGGGTATCGATGATGGGAGCCCGTCCCACAGCCACCGGAAGGTCCCCATGCGCCGCTTCGTGCTGGACACCAGCGTCTTCACCAACCCGCACGTCTCGGCGCAGTTCGGCGAGACCCCCGAGGCGGTCCTGCGGCAGTTTCTCCGGCTCGCGCGCGACTGCAGCGCGGAGTTCTACATGCCGCTGTCGGTCTACGAGGAATTCCGCACCATGCGCGACCTCGAGCCGCTGGCCGCGGATTTCGAGACCGTGGTCTGGGTGCGCTCGCCGCGCCGCTTCGCGCTGACCCTGCCCAGCGACATCCTCTACGAGTTCATCGACGAGGTGCGCACCCGGATCGACCGCGGCCTGCGCATCGCCGAGGAGCATACCCGCGAGGCCGGCGCGGCCGAGTCTCTGCGCCCGGAGTTGATCACCCAGCTGCGCGAGCGTTTTCGCGAGGCGATGCGCAAGGGCCTGGTGGACTCGCGCGAGGACGTGGACGCGGTGCTGCTGGCGATGGAACTGGATGCCGAACTGGCGACCGCCGACCAGGGCATGCGCAAGCTGGGCAACCGCATGGGCATCAAGCTGGTCACCGCCGAATACCTCGCCGGGGTGATGGAGAACCTGGCCGGTCACTGACATCCCGCCCCGCCGGCCCCCTGCATGCCCCGTGGCGGGGCGGGGCCTGCCCCGTGAAGGGGCAATGGTTGTCGACCGCCCCGCCGTGGCCGCGGCGTATCGGGAATCGGGTCCGGGCAGGGCACTGGTCCGGGAATTGCTGGGACCCCGGGCCGCAACCCTCAAGACCCGGAACAATACATGCTGGTGGTACGCATTCAGGGCGGTCGTGCGCCGCGTGACTGGACCCGCTGGGGGCATCCCCTGTCCCCCGAGAGCCCGCAGATCTGGTGTTTCCCGCTGCCGGATCGGATGGACCTGGCCGACCTGGTCGAGGCGATCGTGCTGGAGACCCCGGAGGAGCGGCTGGAGGACTGTCTGGGGCTGTGGTCCACCGGGGATCCGGCCGCCGGTCTGTCGCTGGCCTCGCTGGACCAGCTCGAACCGCTGGCGGTGATGCATGCGCGTCTGCACGAGCCGTGGATCCTCGGCCCGCTGGCCGGCGTGGTCGAGTCCCATTTCCAGCCCATCGTGGATCTCGCCCGCCAGGGCGAGGTGTACGGTTACGAGATGCTGTGCCGGGCGCGCCATCCGGAACGCGGTCTGCTGGGCGGGGCCGAAACCTTCGCCCTGGCGCGCCGGGCCCGTTGCCTGGATGACCTGGAACAGGCCTGTCAGATCCGTGCCCTGGCGCGCAAGGCCGAGATGCTGCCGGCGGGCACGCCGATATTCATCAATGCCCTGCCGCAGTCCCTGCTGGGGACCGATCTGCACCGGCATCCGTCGCTGTCCTGCCTGCGGCGGCTGGGCGTGGCGCCGGAAGACGTGGTGATCGAGATCATGGAGAGCGATCACGTCGAGGACATCGACGCGATGTCGGCGGCCTGCGATACCCTGCGCGGGCTGGGGTTCCGCATCGCCCTGGACGATCTCGGTACCGGCTATAACGGCCTCGCCCTGCTGGCCAGCCTGCGCCCGGATTTCATCAAGCTGGACCGCGGGCTGGTGCACGAGGCGCACGGGTCCCGGGTGCGCTCGGTGATGCTGGAGACCCTGATCGCGATGGCCCGTCGGCTCGGTTGCGCCACCGTGGCCGAGGGTCTGGAGAGCGAACGCGATCTCGAGCTGTGCCGTGATCTGGGGGTGCATTTCGCGCAGGGCTTCCTGATCGGGCACCCGGCGTCGGTGCCGGTGGAGCCGGCCCCGCTGCCACCGCGTCCGGAGGCCGGCAACCCCGCCGGAGAGGCGGGCGAGATGCGGCTGATGGACTACGTGACCCGGGTGCCGACCCTGCCGATCGAGGCGGATCGCGCGCGGGTGCGCGAGATGTTCCGCTGCCACGGCGACATGGGCCATCTGCTGGTGGTGGGCGAGGGGCGGCCGCTGGGCTTCATCGCCCGCGACCGCTTCCTGCGCGAACCGCCGTCGCGCGACCATGCCGGCATCGGTCGCCTGGTGCGTCCGCTGTGCAACGTGCTGCGCGGGCACGTGCCGGTGCGCCAGATCCTGTGGCGGCTGTTCCATTGCCGCGAGGTGCACGACCCGTGGGTAGTGGTGGACGATCACGGCCAGCTGACCGGGGTGATCCAGCCGTGGCAGCTGCTGGAGCAAGCCCTGAAGCAGGGGACCGACGAGGGCAGCCATCCGCTGACCGGGCTGTCCACCGGGCCGGCACTGCGGGGCCTGCTGGAAAAGCGGCGCCTGGCCGGGCAGCCTCAGGCGCTGCTGTACATCGACCTCGACAACTTCAAGGCCTTTAACGATCGCTACGGCTTCGTGCGCGGCGACGCGATGATCAAACTTCTGGCAGAGTGCTTGCGCGCGGCGTTCGGCGATCACGGCGAATGCGACCTCGGCCATATCGGGGGCGACGACTTCATGGTGGCGGGACCGGCCGCCGCGGAGGTATGGCTCAACCGGCTGCACGAACTGGCGCTCAGCTTCGATCAGCTGTGCGGCCATCTCTACGACCGCCAGGACCTCGAACGCGGGTTCTTCACCGGCGACGACGGTTCGTGCTTCCCGGTGGCGAATCTGTCCGCGGTGGTCGTCCTGCCCGCCCCCGATGCGGGCATGGACAGCGTGGCGCTGTCGGAACGGGCCGCTGCGCTGAAAAAGGAGGCCAAGTGCCACTCGGGCTCCGTGATCGTGCTGGACGGTGACCCGCCGCGCTGCCTGCCGGTGGAGCCGGTGCGCGACGGCGACGATGATTCCTGGCAGGAACAGGCGGTGGCGGCCCTGGAACGGGTTGCCCGCGGTCCGCGCGGGCAGGGCGGGCATGATCTCGACGCGTGGTTTCGCGAGCATCCCTATTTCGAACTGGTCTACGAGCTGGATGGTCAGGGGCACCAGCGCTACGCCAACTGGGTCAATCCGGAGATGCGCGGGCGCATCCAGACCGGCGGCATGGGGGTCGACCGCTCCACCCGGACGTACTTCCACGAAACCGTGGGCCGCGGCCAGCCGTTTGTCTCCGACATCTATCTGTCCTCGGCCTCCGAGGATTTCTGTGTGACCCTGGCGATCCCGCTGCCCGATGCCGCCGGGGCGCTGGTGGGCGACATCAATCTGGCCGGGTTGCTGGCCCTGCGCAGCCGTACGCGGATCGCCGGCGCTCGCGCGCCGGCGCTCGTCTGAATCCCGCGTCCCGGCGGGCCGGGCATCGGGCATGCCCGCCGTCGGGAGCCTTGCCAGCGCGCGCGTGGCGGCGAATACTGGGGATCCCGATTTCCCTGAGAGTGATGGCCGCGTCGATGAACCATCCAGTCCGTGTGCTGTGGGGCGCGTTGTGCCTGCTGCTGATGTCCTCCGTCCCGGCCGCAGCCGAATTCGAACGCCTGCCCGGGGCGCTCAAGGCCGCGATCGAGGAGCAGGGGCTGTCGCCCCGCTCGGTGGGCCTGTGGGTGGAGCGCGCCGGAGACGACCAGGTGCTCGCCCAGTTGAATGCCGATCGTCTCTTCAACCCGGCCTCCACGCTCAAGCTGGCGACCTCACTGGCGGCGCTGGATCAGCTGGGGCCGGACTACACCTGGAAGACCGAGCTGTGGGCCGTCGGCGAGCTGCGCGACGGGGTGCTGGACGGCGACCTGGTGGTACGCGGCACTGGCGACCCCGGCATGGTCAACGAGGAGCACTGGCGCATGCTCGGGCAGCTGCGTCAGGCCGGCGTGGAACGCATCGCCGGCGACGTGATCCTGGACGCCTCGCATTTCGACGCGGGGCCGCAGGACCCGGCCGCGTTCAACGGGCAGCCGCTGCGGGCCTATAACCAGGGCGTGTACGCCCTGCACGTGAACTCCAACGCCCAGCGCATCCGCGTGCGGCCCGGGCGCAACGGCGAGACCGTCCGGGTCAGCCTGGATCCCCCGCTGCCGGACGTGGAGATCGACAACCGGCTGCGCCCCGGGCGCGGGCGGTGCGGCGATTTTCAGCGCGGGATCGAGATCGATGCCGACCGCGCCAACGGTCGCCTGACGCTGACCGGCGAGTATCCCGTGCATTGCGGGGAATACGAGTTGCTGCGTTCGGTGACCGAGCCCGAACGCAATCACGCCGGGCTGTTCCGTCTGCACTGGTCGCAATGGGGCGGGGAGCTGGACGGCGAGATCCGTCCGGGGCGCATGACGCCCCTGCAGCAGGAGCCCCTGGTGACGCATCGCTCGCGGCCGCTGGCGGACCTGATCCGGGTCTCCAACAAGTGGAGCTCCAACGTGATGACCCGGCATCTGATGCTGACCCTGGGTGCCGAGCGTCACGGGGCTCCGGCGACCATGGATCATTCGCGCCAGGCGCTGATGGAAGCCCTGCGCGAGCTGGGCGTGAACCCCGGCGGCATGCGGGTGGACAATGGCTCCGGCCTGTCGCGCGACGCGCGCATGTCGCCGTACCAGCTGGGGCAGATTCTCCGGGCCGGATGGGAGCATCCGCTGCGGCCCGAGTTCCAGTCCTCGCTGGCTCTGGCCGGGATCGACGGCACCCTGCGCAACCGCTTCAACAACGGCGCCGAACGCGGCCACATGCATCTGAAGACCGGACACCTGCGCGAGGTCTCCGCGGTGGCCGGCTACGTGCGTACAAAGAGCGGGGATGACGTTCGCGTGGTTCTGCTGGTGAACGATCCGCGCGCCCATATCGGGCCGGGACGCAGCCTGCAGGAGGCCGTACTCGGCTGGGTACGCGCGCTGTAACCGGTACGCCCGGGGCGCCCGGTCAGCAGTCCGGTGCGCCGTCGTCTTCCGTGGCGTTCCCCGGGGGCACCGGACACACCTGCCAGCGCGACAGGATCGGTGGCCGTGATACCCGAACCTCCAGTTCGGCCAGCCACAACGCGATCATGCGGTTGGAGTTGTGGCGCAGGCTGTACCGGGTCGGGTGCTCGACGAAGGCCATGTCCCAAACCGCCATTTCGCGGCGGTCGTCCTGGCCGCGTCGCCACAGCGCTTCCAGATCCTCCCGCAGGGCGGCGGTCTCGTCGGCATCCACCGTGAGGGTGTGCACCTCGCGTACCGGGACTCGCAGGTCGCGTCGGAGGGCGGCCTGCGGGGCCTCGCCGGTCAGGACCTGGCGTCCCAGCGCGGCCCGGGTCGGCCAGGCCAGTGCGGCCAGCGCGCTGAAGGGCCCGGTACGGCGTTCCGCATAGAACCGCCAGTCCCCGTAGGAATAACGCAGCCAGTGCCGGCCGTCGGCGTCCGGCAGCAGCAGACTGCTGTGTCGTCCATGGTCGATGATCAGCACCTGCGTCGCGGGTTCCGGATCGGGAGGCGGCTGCACCTGTACCGGTGCGCAGCCGGCGAACGCCACGACCAGCAGGACCAGGAAAACGGTCCGGGGGACGCGGAGGTACGGGACAGCGGGCCGGGGCATCGATGGCTCGCGGTTTCCGTCAGTGACGTTCCAGCTTGCCCAGTTCGCTCAGGATGGACTGCACCAGGTTCTCGCCCTGCGGACCCATGCCCTGACACAGCACCTCAGGATCGCGTTCGCCATCCACCAGGCGCTTGGTGATGCCGCCCAGACGCGCCATGTCGCCGCCCGCGCGGGTCATCTGTTCGGCCATCTGCGACAGCCAGTGCAGCGACTGCGGATCGCCGCGGGATGCTCCGTGGATCATCTGCGCCAGCCCCGGCGCGGCCTGCGCGGCATCGGCGGTCTGGTTCGGATCCGGCAGTGTGGCCGGGTCCTGCAGGCCGGTGAGAATGGATGAAAGAATGGCGCTGTCTTCCTCGTCCAGACCGTTCAAAAGAGACGGGTCGCGCTGGCCGTCCAGCACCTGACGGATGCGGGCGACCAGGTCCGTCCAGCCGCCCTGGATCGCCTGTTCCAGGACGGGCTCCAGCTCCTGCCGGCTCTGCGGGTTCTGGCAGGCCTGCACCACCAGATGGATCAGCGTGGCATGGGCCTGCCGGATCTGCTGCGCGCGCGGCGAATCCTGCATCGTGGGAATCCTTGCTTTCCGGGGGTTTGTGCGAGGGTAGCATGTGCGTTCGCACGGAGCGTGGGGCACAATGGCCCCGGGACGCTCCGGGGAAAGGCCCGGGGCTCCGGAAGCAACGCCGGCGGCACGCCGGAGCGAAAAAAGGTGACAGCGGTGGAAGAACAGACGGCAGTCGGGCTGTGGGTGGCCCTCGGCATCCTGGCGATCGTGGTGGCGGCGCTGGTCGGCTTCTGGGTCGGCCGGGTGACCAGCGACGAACGCAAGCTGATCCGTCAGCTGGAAGAAGAGCTGGATCAGCGCATGCAGGAGCTCACGCGCTACCGCTCGCAGGTAAACGATCATTTCGACCGTACGGCCACGCTGTTCGCCAGCATGGCGGGCACCTACCGTGACCTCTATCACCATCTGGCGCAGAGCGCCGAGGAGCTGGCCGACAAGCCCACCCGCGAACGCCTGGAGGATCGGGCGGGCAAGATGCTGGCGAACACCCACCAGCGCGATTTCGATCCCGGTCAGGGCGGCGGCGAATCTTCGGAGTCGGGCGACCGGGGCCCGCAGGAGTCCGGACGCCTGTCCGATGCCTCCGATCCCGAAGAGGCCGGGCAGCGCGAGCGCCGGTCCGATCCGGAACGCCCGCGCCCCGATTGAGCCGCTCGCGGTCCAGCCCCGGAACCGACCCGTGCGGATCCCGGGCTACCGGCGCGAGAGCTCGGCCCGGATCTGGTTGTCCAGGTTCTCGATCCAGCGGTTGTAGTTCGGGTGGATCTCGCCGTTGGTGTGGTTGAGGTTCGTGCTGTCCTTGTAGTCGATGCGGTATTGCCCGGCGGAATACGGGATCTCCACCACGGCGGTGTGATCGCGCACGCGGATCGCCCCTTCCATCACGCCCGGTTCGACCTCCTCCATGCGCCAGCCGAGCCGGGCGCCCGCATCGCGAATGGCCTGCGACATCACTTCGGCATCGGGACGCTCGCCCTGTGCATTGGTGATGGTGGTGTCGCTGACGTTATGCACCGGGGCGGTGCCGCGGCAGCCGGCCACCAGGAACAGGCTGGTGACAACGACGATGAGCAGGGTCTTGTAGTGCATGGTTCGGTTCCCTCCAGGTCTTCGGTGTGCGCTGCAACGGCACCCGAGTGTAGAGTTCCGGTCAGCTGTTTTCCACGGTCGGCGCCGTCTCCGGCCGGCGCAGCGAGCGCCACAGTCCGAGCGGGCGCATTCCGCGGCGCAGCAGGTGACCGGCGACCATGAAGATGATGCGCAGGGTATCGGCCGCCGGGCGGAAATGGCTGGGACGGCGATCCTCGGGATAGATGCAGCGCACCGGCACCAGACGTGCCGGAAAGCCGTGCCGTTCGGCCGCGATCAGTGCCTCGCTCTCGAACACGAACGAGCGGCCGCGCCCGTGGGGGATGCGCATCTGCCGCAGCAGGTCGGCGGGGTACAGGCGAAAGCCCGACTGCGAATCGCGCAGCGGCTGCGCCGAGGCCCAGCCGATCCAGAAATCCGCGACCCGGTTGCCGAACAGGCGCAGCGGCGGTGTGCGTTCGCGGTCCTTCAGCCGGGCACCGAGGATCAGGTGTCGGGGTCGTTCCCGCCACGCGGCGATCAGCGCCGGGATCTCCGTGGCATCGTGCTGGCCGTCGCCGTCCAGGGTGACGACCGCGTCGGCGCCCTCGGCCACCGCCTGCTGCATCCCGGCCCACAGGGCACCGGCCTTGCCGCGGTTGGGTTCCAGACGCAGGACCTCGGCATGGGTGGCCGCCAGGGTGGCGGTGTCGTCGGCGGAGCCGTCGTCCACCACCAGTACCCGGTCGACCTGCTCCCGCGTGGCGGCGGTCACTGCCTCGATGGTTGCGGCCTCGTTGTGGGCCGGGATCACGGCGAACACGACGGGGGCGGTCATGGCTGCGGGGGCCGGGGCATCAGGCCAGGGCGCCGTTGATGCCGATGACCTGCCCGGACACGTAGTCGGCAGCCTCGGAGGCGAGGTAGCCCACCAGCCCGGCGACCTCGGCGGGCTCGCCGGCGCGGCGCATGGGTACCATGCGGCGGATGGTGTCGGCATCGAACGCGGATTCGCTCATTGGGCTCTCGATGATCCCGGGCGCGACCGCATTGGCGGTGATGCCGCGGCTGGCGACCTCCTGGGCGAGCGACTTGATCGCCCCATGCAGGCCGGCCTTGGCCGCGGCGTAGTTGGCCTGGCCGCGGTTCCCGGTGACTCCGGCCACCGAGGTGACCGCGATGACCCGCCCCCAGCGGGTGGTGATCATCGGCAGCAGCGCCGGCTGGATCACGTTGTAGAAGCCGTGCAGCGAGACTTCCAGCGGCCGGCGCCACTGTTCCGGCGTCATGCCCGCCAGCGGGGCATCGTCGTGGACCCCGGCGTTGTGCACCAGGATCTGGAACGGGCCGCGGGCGATCTCGGCTTCCAGCGCCGCGCGGGTGGCGTCGGCGTCGGTGATGTCGAAGCCCAGCACCTCGGCGCGGCCGCCGTCGGCGCGGATTTCTTCGACGACGTTCGAGGCGGCCTCGGTGTTGCGGTTGGCATGGACGAAGACCTCGCAGCCGGCGGCGGCGAGATCCCGGGCGATGGCCGCGCCGATGGCGCCGCTGCCGCCGGTGACGAGTGCGCGTCGCGTCATGGGGTTTCTCCGGGTTCCAGGATGACCGTCGCGCGTGCGGCCAGCAGCGGTTCGCCGGCGGCCTCCACGGCGAGATCGTAGATCGAACTGCGGGCGTCGGCCATCACCTGGCGGGCATGAATCTCCAGCGGTGCGTCCAGGGTGTCCAGGCGCCGTGCGTGGATCTGCAGGTCGCGCACCGCGGCGAGATAGCCCGCTCGGGGTGGTGCGCCGTCCGACGCACCCAGGCTGCCGTGCACGGCCATCGCCTGGGCGCCGTATTCCAGTGCCGCCAGGGCGTGCAGCCCGCCCGTACCACGCAGCGGATTGTCCGGATCGCGGTGCGAACGGGCGCGGCAGTGGATGGCGTCGGCATCATGGGCGACCACCTCGTCCAGCAGGCTCATCGCGCCGGCATGCGGCAGGCGCTCGCGGATGGCGGGGGCGTCCAGGATCATGGCGTGGTTTCCTCCACGTGCAGCCCGAGTACCCGCCCGGCGGGGGCTTCCAGGACCACTGCGTCGTGGTGGGCGCCGGCCAGCCGTTCCAGCAGGGACAGGGCCCGGGCCGCGGGATTGGTGGCGCGCAGCGCTTCCAGCGCCGGCGCCCGGCAGGGGGTCTCGGGGCCGATCGCCGCGGGGTCCAGGCGCAGCTGCCACTGCGCCCCCGCGACCGGTCCCAGGCGCAGGCCAAAGGCGAAGTTCTCGTACACCGGGCGGACCTCGCGGAACAGCTCCATCGACGGCACGTCATAACAGACCAGCAGGACCTCGCCCCCCTCGGCCAGTTGCAGGGTCACCGCCTCCAGCAGTCCGGCGGCCACCGTGCCGGTAAAGCCGGACAGGGCGGTGGCCGGGGCCGGGTTTCGGGTGGCGATGGACCAGTTGCCGGCCGGGGCGTTGTGCACCGAGTTGTGGAACTGCATGGGCGAGACCGCCGGGTCCGGCTGGGTCAGGGCCTCGCAGATGCGGTCGATGATGTCCATGTCGCCACTGGAGGAGGCGAACACGCTGCGCATGGACGTGCGGTCGCCGCCCTCGCTGGCCTCCTCGGCCGCATGCAGGGCAAGGCGGATGGTCTGCGTGGTACGCCGACGCTCGTTGGCGGGCAGCAGGCTGGTGGGCGGGATCTGCACGGGGGCGTACAGGTGCTCCTCGCGCCCGGCGAGGATCTCGCGTGCCGAGGGGAAATCCGTCAGCCCCGGTCCGATCAGCCCGATCGCGTGGATGCCGACGGGATTCAGCACGGGGCCTCCAGCAGCAGTGAGCAGTTGTTGCCCCCGAAACCGAAGGCGTTGAGCATCACCCGGCGCACCGGGCGTGCCTCGCTGGCCGCGCGCGCATCCAGGTCCAGCTCGGGGTCCGGGTCGGTCAGTCCGGCGGTGCCGGGCACGAAGCCGCCGCCCAGACTGGCCAGGGCCTGGGCCGCGCCCACCGCGCCGGCCGCGCCCAGGGTGTGTCCGGTCAGGCCCTTGGTACCGGCACAGCGCGCCCGCGGGCCGAGGACATCGGCCAGCGCGCGGGCCTCCGAGCGGTCGTTGGCGGGGGTCGCGGTGGCGTGCATCAGTACGTAGTCCACGTCGGTGCCCGCACATCCGGCGCGCTGCAGGGCCTCGCGCATGGCCCGCGCCGCGCCCGCGCCCTCCGGGTGGGGTGCGGACATGTGGTGGGCGTCGCTGGATTCGCCGTGGCCGGTCAGGCGCGGGGCGTCCGCCGGGGCATCCTCCGCGCGTTCCAGCAGGAAGAAGCCCGCCGCCTCGCCGATGGAGATCCCGCGCCTTTGCCGGTCCAGCGGGGTGCAGGGCTCGGGCGCCACCAGCTGCAGGGCGTTGAAGCCGTACAGGGTCATCCCGCACAGCGAGTCGACCCCGCCGACGATGGCCGCGTCGCAGACCCCCGCCTGCAGATGACGCCAGGCATCGGCGAACACCTTGGCGCTGGAGGAGCAGGCGGTCGAGACCACCATCGCCGGCCCGCTGAGGCACAGGCGCGTGGCCACGTAGTCCGCCAGCGAATACATGTTCTGGGTGTGGCGGTAGTCGTAGTCGGGGGGCAGGGCGCCGGTCTCCGGATCGCGCCGGCGATAGGCCTCCTCGGTGGCCGCGATCCCCGAGGTGCTGGTGCCCAGCAGCACTGCGACCCGGTCGGCGCCGTGGCGCCGCACCGCGCCGGCGACCGCGTCGAGGAAGCCGTCCTGCTGCAGGGCGAGTTCGGCCAGGCGGTTGTTGCGGCAGTCGAACGGCGCCAGCTCGCCCTCCAGCGGGTGATCTTCCAGGCCCTGGACGCGGCCGATGAAGGTCTCCAGATCCACGTCGGGCAGGTCGCAGCGCCGCAGGCCACTGCGGCCCGCGCGCAGCGCGGCCGCGCCCGCGGCGTTGCCGGTGCCGGCGGCGCTGGTCTGGGTGTGGGCGGTAATGGCCAGGGCATTCATGGAGACGGTTTGATCCTCGAGCGCAATAACCCCGGTCCGGAGCCGGAGGCCGCGGACGTCGGGGGCGGGTTCACGGGACGGGCCAGCAACAGGGCCGCCACGTAGGAAAATACCACGCCCAGGGCCACGGTGAGACCCAGGGCACGCAGCACCGGCAGGCTGGACAGGGCCAGCAGGGCGAACACCAGACCGGTGGACAGGGCGCACAGGGTCACCGAGCGGCGGGTGCGCCGGGCCTCGTCCGGTTCCATGGCGCCCGGGCGGCCGAGGAATACTGCGTAGTCCAGCCCCAGCCCGATCACCAGCATCAATGCAATCAGGTGGAACAGGGTCAGCTCGATCCCGAGCAGCAGCAGGCTGGCGGTGGTCAGCAGCAGCCCGGCGGCGACCGCGGTCACGATCCGCAGGCTGCGCCCGGGGTCGCGCGTCAGCAGCCACAGCAGGGCGGTGACCGCCAGCGCGGCCAGGGCCAGGCGGGTCAGGGCCGCCGTGCGAAAATCCGCGACCATGGCCTCGGTGGTGGCGCGCAGGTCGACCAGTTCGACCTGGATACCGGTGGCCGCATTGTGGCGGTCGATATGCCCGCTGACGGCGTCGGCGTCGCTCAGACCGCGCAGCAGCACCTGTCCGATCCAGGCCCGTTCATGGCCCGCCGCCGAATGTTCGCCCGGGGCCAGCAGCAGCGGTTCCAGCGCCTGGCGCAGCGGCCCGTCGGGCAGGCTGGCGGGGGTCACCGGGTCCATCTCGCGACTGCGTTCCACGTCATCGAGAAACGGCGTGAAGGCCTCGGCCTGAAAGCCGTGGTCCCGCACCGCCCGTTCCACGTGTTCGGCCAGGGTGTCGCGCTCGGGCAGGGCCGCCTGGCGTTCGCGCTGGGTCGCGGTATCCGGGAGTATCTGCGCGGGATGGTCGAAACCGGTGATCGCCCCCGCGTCGCGCAGCGCCTCCAGCGGTTCGTCCAGCGCGTGCGCGGCCTGCAGCACGGCGTCGGCGGATTTTCCCCGGATCAGCACCAGATGGCGCACGTCCGGCAGGCCGAGGGCGTCGCGCAGTTCGCGATCCAGGGCGATGGCCTCCTCGGGGACCGGGTTCAGCGCGGTCAGCTGGTCGTTCCACGGGAAGGGGTCGCGGCTCAAAAGCACGGCCAGCGCCGCGAGCACCGCCACCAGCAGCAGACCGAGACCCGCTCGCTGTCCGCGTGGCCGCAGCGAGGGCAGGGGCAGTCGCGGTTCCGGCAGGCCCCGTTCGCGTGCGCCGCGTGGCAGCAGCGCCGGCAGGACCCAGCGGGTGACCGCGGCGGCGACCAGGATACCGGTCAGTACGAACAGGCCCAGCTGGGCCATGCCGGGGAACGAGGTCGCGGCCATCAGCGCGTAGACCAGTGCGGTGGAGCCGGCACCCAGCACCAGTGCGGGCCACAGTTCGCCGGCGACCCTTGCGGCCCCCCGGCGGCCGGTGTGCGCGAACAGATGCAGGGGGTAGTCCAGCGCGACCCCCAGCACGGTGATGCCGAAGGCCAGCGCGATCCCGTGCAGATGGCCGAAGACCAGCGTGACCATGGCCGCCCCGGCGAGGATCCCGCTGCCCAGCGGGATCGCCGCCAGCCACACCGGATGGGGGTGGCGGAAAACCACCAGCAGCAGCACCGCCAGCGCCAGCGAGGCGGCCAGGCTGAAGGCGGTGACCTCGGCGCGGATGCGCTCGCGCGATTCCACCGCGATCGCGGGCGGCCCGGCATGCAGCAGGCGCAGGTCGGCGTCCTCCAGGGCCGCGAATTCCTGTTCGACGCGCTGCAGCAGGCCGGTCTGCTCCTCCAGGCCCTCGGCCGTCGGCGCGATGCGCACGACCAGCAGGGCCCGTTCACCGGCCGGGTCGGTCCATACGCCGTGCTGCCCGCGGGTCGCGTCGCCGAACGGGTCGCGCAGGCGATCGCCCAGTTCCAGCAGTTCGCCGGTGGGGTCGCGCGGGATCAGCTCGCGCGGCATCGCCGGCACCGCGCTGGAGAGGTCGTCGCGGCGTTCGGCGAACGCGCTGTCGAGGTGTTCCCGGGAGAAGCGCTCGGGCGTGACCGCCGGGCTCAGCAGATAGCGCAGGTCGAGGATCGCCTCCAGCGCCTCGGGGTCGAAATCGCCGCGTCCGTTATGCACGCCGGCGACCGCCGGATCCCCGCGCAGGGCCTCGGCGAGTCCGTCGGAGGCCGCGGCGCGCCGTGCGGCATCGCCGCCCTCGATGGCCAGCAGCAGCTGGCGGGCGCCCGGCCCGGCGTCGACGTCCAGCGGCAGTCCGGCCTCGGCGCCGGGGTCGGGCATGAAACGTCCGAGATCGGTGGCCATCTCGCCGCGCAGGGCCAGGACCAGGGCCGCGATCAGCAGGCCGGCCAGCCACAGCGTGACCGCGACGCGCGAGGGGAGGGACGACATGCGCGGTCAGTCGCGTTCGCTGGAGGGGTCGCCGGATGCCGGTGCTTCGAAATGCATGCGGCTGGTGCGGTTGCCGGATTCCCAGGTGTCCATGCGCCGGATCTCGCCTTCGCGGCCGCGGATGGTGATCTCGATGATCGCCCGGCGCAGCGCGCGGTCGCGCGGGCGCAGCTCCAGTTCCCAGGCGTCGAGATCGCCGTCCAGTTCGACCTCGAAGCCCGCTTCCAGGGCCTCGCGGTCGCCCTGCAGCAGGCTGCGGAACAGCCCTGCGAAGGCCTCCAGTCCGGGTTGTTCGTCCAGACGGATCTCGCGCACCGCATCGCCGCGGGTCAGGGTCAGCTCGCGGCCCTCGATGCGCACGTGCTCGCCGCGGCGGCCGTCGGTCTCGCGGATCAGGGTGTCCGGAGGCTCGAAGGCGATGCGGCCGCTCTGGCGGTCCTCCGACTGCAGCATGGGGTCCTGGCGGACCTCGCGAAAGGCCATCTCCGCGGGGGCGTCGAGGCTGAGGGCCGCGAGGATCGCATCCAGGGTGTCAGCGGCGGCCGGCAGCGGCAGCCACAGCAGGGGCAGCAGGGCCAGCCATGCGAGCCGGGCGGGCCCGCGGGTGCGGTGGTGGTCAGTCGTCATGCCAGAAATCATAGAAGTTGAACCAGTTCCACGGGGCGTCCCGCACATGGGCCTCCAGGCGCCGGGCATAGTGGCAGGTCCAGTCCTGCAGCACCGCGTCGCGGTGTGCCCGCGGCGCCTCGATCGCGTCGGCAAAGTGTTCGAAGACGATATCGTAGCGGTTGCCGCCGCGATACAGGCCGAAACACAGGATCACCGGCACCTTCAGCACCGTGGCCAGCAGCATCGGCCCCATGGGGAAGACCGCGCGGTCGCCGAGAAATTCGCACTCCACCGTGCGATCGTTTTCCACCACCCGATCGCCCAGCATGCCCACCATTTCGCCGCGTTCCACCGCCTCGCGGGCGCGGATCAGGGTGTCGGTACGCCCCAGCGGGATCACGCTGCGCGCGACCTCGGGGTTGAGCGAATCCAGCAGCCGGGTGATGACCTGGTTGTGGTCGGCGTCCATCAGGACCCGGACGGGGAAGTCGTGATGGCCCACGGCCAGGGCCCGCAGGGCCTCGAAACTGCCCAGATGGGCCCCCAGCAGGATCGCGCCGTCCCCGGAGTCCAGTGCCTGGTGGAAGATGTCGGCGCCATGCACGCGGATGTCCAGGGCCTGCTCGCGCCCGGCGAGCAGGAACACCCGGTCGAGGATCACTGCGGCGAAGCTGTGCAGGTGGCGGGCGACATCGCGCACGCGCGGCGGATGCCCCAGCACCCGCCGCAGATACTGCCGGCTGTGCCGCCGTGCGCGCGGTGCCAGCAACAGGAAATAGGCGGTGATGGGGTACAGCAGCAGGCGCCCGGCCGGCCGGCCCAGGCGCAGCGCGACCCACAGGATGATGCGCAGGGCGAGGGGACTGCCGCGTTCTTCCTGAGCGCGCCAGTCCCCGCTCATGACGGGTCGGCCGGCGGTTCGGGGTCCAGCTGCCCCGCGCACAGCAGCGTATCGGAGCCGTCGTCACGGATGCAGCGGAAGGCACGGGTCCCGCGGCGCCCGGGTTCGTCGATCTCCACCCGGAACGCGGTCTCGGGAGGCAGCGGCGCGACGAATTTGATCTGCGGAAAACGCGCGGGAGCGGTCAGGCCCAGCTCCTCCGCGGCCGCCGCGACCTGTTCCAGGATCATCACGCCCGGTACCACCGGGTTGCCGGGGAAATGCCCCGGAAGGGCCGGATGGTCCTCCGGGATGCGGCGCGGCCGGCTGGTCAGGCCGGTCATTTCAGACGGGCTCCCCGTGGCAGGCGAGCAGGTCCAGCAGGGCCTGGCGCGGCAGCTTGCCGGTCGCCGAGCGCGGCAGGCGGTCCACCCGTACCAGCGGGCGCGGAAGAAACGCCGGGTCGAGCCGTTCGGCGAGCTGCTCCTGGATCGCGGATTCGCTCAGCTCCGGGGCCACCACCAGCGCCGCCAGCCGGGTGATCCCGTCGGCATCCGAACTGTCCGCGGGCGGGATGAAGACCCCGTCCCGCACCCCGGGGAGGGTTTGCAGATGACGGTTCAGCTCCACCAGCGAGGCCCGCTTGCCGGCGATATTGAGCATGTCGGCCAGGCGTCCGGTCATGCGGAAGCGGCCGTCATCCGCGACCTCGATGCAGTCCGGCAGCGGAACCGGCTCGCGATGCTGCGGACCATGCGCGAGGGCCAGACCGGAGGCATCCCCGTCGGCGCGCACCCGTACCCCCGGGTACGGCGTCCAGTGCTCTTCGTGAACCGTGCGGCGGGAAGCGATGGCACCGGCCTCGGTGCAGCCGTAGATCTCGTTGACCGGGGCGCCGAAGTGCGCCTCGAGCTCCTTCGCGGTGCTGGCTTCCAGCGGTGCGGTGGCGGACAGGATGCGTCGCGGCGCGGCCGGGGCCGACTGGCCGGAACGCAGGCAGGTCCCCAGGTGGAAAGGCGTGGAGATCAGCACCGGACGGGTCTCGCGCTCCAGCGCCGCGTGCACGTCGGCAGGGTAGAACGGACGTTCGGCGAGCAGGGTGTTGGGGCCCAGCAGGGCCGGGAGTACCGTGGACTCCAGGCCGTACATGTGCTGCGGCGGCACGGTGGCGACCAGGGCATGTCCGGGGCCGCGGTCCAGCTCCAGGCGCTGCAGCGCCTGCTCGGTGACCGCGACCAGATCCCCCCAGCGTCGCGGATGGGCGGTGGGTGTCCCGGTGGAGCCGGATGAAAAACCGAGGATCGCGGTGCGATCCCGGGGGATCATCGGGATGTCCGCGGGACGGTCTTCGTTCCCGCCCCCGGCGTCGCCACGCGCGCTGACCGCCAGGGTGTGCAGGGGGAAGTCCTCCTCGCAGGAGTCCACCAGGGCGACCGCTTCGGGATAGCCACGGGCGATCTCGCCCAGCACCGTGCGCCCGCGCGCCGGCGGCAGCAGGTTCATCTGTCCGCGCAGCAGGATGGCGCCGAAGGCGACCGAGAACCGGTAACGGTCCTCGCACAGGTTGAAGGCCGCCGGCGCCTCGGGCAGGCGGGCGGCCAGCTCGCGGACGTCGGCCAGCCAGGCGGCGCGCGACACCGGGTGTCCGCCGATCCGGGCCAGTGGCGTGTCGGCGTCCGCGAGCAGCGGGCAGGCGAGGGGAGCGGCTTCGCTCATGGCTGCCTCAGGATCCGTCGATGGTCGGCCCGCGCCAGCTGCATCAGATAGGCAACAAAGCCTTCGCGGGGTTCATCCGGCAGGAAACGGGCACGCAGCGGATATTCCAGCATGAACAGGACTCCCAGCAGAAGATAGTTCAGGCCGTTGGCCACGACCGCCCATACGGTCGCCGGCGCGAACACCGACAGACCGGCCGAGACCACCGCCAGCAGGGCGCAGGTGCTGGCCCAGATGGCGGTCATCACCCGGGTATAGCGATGGACCGCGGGACTGTCCGAGGCCCCCATTTCCAGGGCATACCGCGTGATCAGTGGCGTGGAACCGGACCGCAGCGAGCGCGCGAACAGCGCCGCGATCAGGCCCGGGACCAGCACCGGCACCGCGTGGATCAGCCACTCGCCGGCCGGGGTCAGGCCGAACAGCGCCAGCGCCGCCAGCAGCCCCGTGCCCAGCAGTACTCGTGCCCGCGGGCGCAGGGACGAGGCG
This sequence comes from Thioalkalivibrio sp. ALE23, assembly GCF_000378545.1. Classification (NCBI taxonomy): domain Bacteria; kingdom Pseudomonadati; phylum Pseudomonadota; class Gammaproteobacteria; order Chromatiales; family Ectothiorhodospiraceae; genus Thioalkalivibrio; species Thioalkalivibrio sp. ALE23. The sequence goes on from NZ_KB900032.1 coordinate 505,958, forward strand.
ACGGCGAGAAACACCAGCAGCGTCAGCAGGGCCAGCGGCAACGGCTGCAGCTCGATCCATTGCCCGGCGATCACCGAAACCGGGTAGGCCAGCGCAACCGCCGCAGCCAGCCTTGCCGTCACGAGGACGTCCGGTTCGCCTCGATATGTTCACTCAGCGCACGCAGGGACGCGAAGATCCGCAGGTTGTCCTCGTCATCGGAACGGATCTGCACGCCATACGCGCGACCGATCGCCAGAGCCAGCTCGAGGGCATCGATGGAATCCAGCCCCAGACCCTCGCGGAACAGCGGGGCCTCCGGCTCGATGTCTTCCGGCGCCGTTTCCTCGAGGTTCAGGCTGTCCACGATCAATCGGGCGACTTCCTGCTCGAATGCCGTCTGCGCCCCCATAACTTCCCCCTGATGTCCCTGGTCGGGGGCGATGATACCGGTAAGACCCCGGGCTTGGTACCCTTCAAACGAAGGTGTTACTCCGGCGTCGGGTTGTGTCAGCCTTCGGCAAGGCCTGGATGCCGATCATTCTCATCCTGATCATGGAGGTCACATTGGCGCAGCATCGCCGGGTAACCCTGGAGCGCGTGGGTGCGGACGGGCTGGCGATGTTCGCGCTGTCGCAGGTCGTGATCCTGGCGACCCTGGGGGTCAGCCTGCTGCTGGCGTGGCACGGCGTGCGCCGCACCGCGCATGCACCCTGCCGGCCGCGGGCGGTGGAGACCGTGCTGGTGGCGGGGATGCAGCTGGAAGAGGGGCATCCGGCCCCCGGGTACCGCATGCGGCTGCTGCGGGCGCTGCGGCTGCTGCGCCGGCATCCGCAGGCGCGGGTGCTGGTGCTGGGCGGGCAGACTTCGGCGCAGGGGCCCAGCGAGGCCGCGGCCGGGGCGGCGTTCCTGCGTGAACGGGGCGTCGCGAACGCGCGCATCCGCATCGAGGACCGCTCCACGCATACCCTGGAGAACCTGCGCCATGCGCGCGATTTGATGCGCGAGGAGAGCGCCGGCTCGGACGATCCGCCGGCGGTGCTGGTGACCAGCCGCTATCACCTGGCCCGGGCGCTGGCGATTGCGCGCGGGCTGGGGCTGCACCTGCAGCCGTGCCCCGCCGAGCCCGACCGTCATGCTGCCCGGGGGGCGGTACTGTGGCGCGAGGCCTGGCTGCTGCACTGGTACCACACCGGGCGGGTATTCGCCCGGGTGTCCCGCCGGCGCGGCATGCTCCGGCGGATCACCTGACCACGGACGCGGGTCCGGGTCAGCCGCGGGCGGCGAGGGCCTCCTCGTTGTAGGCGGCGTCGATGGTGGTGATGGTCTTCTCCACCAGGCGGAAACCCTCCACCGGGGCATCGTCGGCCATGTACTTCAGGCGCACCGGGCCGATCGACTTGACCGCCTCGGCACGCTCCAGCGTGGTGTCGGGGCCGTCGGCACCGGCCCCGTCCATCAGCGCGGTGAGGATTTCGGCCACGATCGGGTCCTTGTGTTCGCCGTTGCGGGCCTTTGCCAGGGTGCCGGCGGCATCGCCGTCCAGGAATTCCGTGTCCATGTGCCGATCCAGGTAGTTCAGCAGTTCGCTCAGGGTCATCAAAGCCTCCTCGGGTCGTTTGTTCAGCCGGTGCTGCCGGTGGCATCCATGCGGGCATAGGCCGCACGCGCCGCCGCCATCGCCCGGCCGGGTTCCACCACACCACGATCCGCCAGTACCGCCTCCAGAGCGGACAGGCAGGTCAGCACGTTGCGTTCGTTCGCGCCATAGCCCATCAGGCCGATGCGCCACACCTTGCCGGCGTACGGCCCCAGGCCGGCACCGATCTCCAGGCCGTAGCGTTCCAGCAGCTCGCCGCGCACCGCCGCCTCGTCCACGCCCTCGGGGACATATACGGAATTGAGCTGCGGCAGACGGTGTTCCTCGGCCACCAGGAATTCGAGACCCATGGCCTCGAGGCCGGCGCGCAGGGCGTCGTGGTGACGGCAGTGCCGCGCCCAGCTGTTCTCCAGCCCTTCTTCCTGCAGGATCACCAGTGACTCGTGCAGGGCGTACAGGGCGTTGATCGGGGCGGTGTGGTGATACGCGCGCTTGCTGCCGCCGCCCCAGTAGCCCATGACCAGGTTCAGGTCGAGGAACCAGCTCTGCACCTTGTGGCTGCGCGCCTGGATGCGGTCCACCGCGCGCTGGCTGAAGCTGACCGGCGACAGGCCGGGGGTGCAGGACAGGCATTTCTGGGTGCCGGAATAGATCGCGTCCACGCCCCAGTCATCGACGTACAGCGGGCTCCCGGCGAGGCCGGTCACCGAGTCGACGATGGTCAGGCAGTCGTGCTCACGGGCCAGCCGGCACAGGGTCTCGACGTCCGAGCGCGCGCCGGTGGAGGTTTCGGCGTGGACGAACGCCAGGACCTTTGCATCCGGATTGCCCTTCAGGGCGTCCGCGACCTTGTCCGGGGAGACCGGGTTGCCCCAGTCGTCTTCCACCACCACGGCGGTGCCGCCGCAGCGTTCGACGTTCTCCTTCATGCGGGTCCCGAACACGCCGTTGATGCAGACGATGACCTTGTCCCCCGGTTCGACGAGGTTCACGAAGCAGGTCTCCATGCCGGCCGAGCCGGGGGCGGAGACCGGCAGGGTCAGCGCGTTTTTGGTCTGGAAGGCGTACTGCAGCAGGCCCTTCATCTCTTCCATCATGCCGACGAACACCGGGTCCAGGTGGCCGATGATCGGGCGACTCATCGCGCTCAGCACGCGCGGGTTCACGTCGGAGGGGCCGGGCCCCATCAGGGTGCGTTGCGGCGGAAGAAAGGAAGAAGCGGTCATCGTTTAACCTTCTGCTGTACTCGGGAAATCGGATGGCGCGAATGTAGGCCCCGCCCGGGGTACGGGCAAGCGCCCCCACCGCGCGGCGGGAGTTCCCCGCGCCGATTCATGGTCACCCTTCCCGGCGGTGGCGGTCCAGCAGGCTCAGCCAGTGTTCCACCCCGCGTTCGGTGCCCGACTGCAGGTGACTCAGGCAGCCGATGTTGGCCGACACGATGCGCGCCGGGGCCGCGGCCTCCAGGTTTCCCAGCTTGCGGTCGCGCAGCTGCCGCGCCATGGCCGGCTGCGTGATGGAATAGGTGCCGGCCGAGCCGCAGCACAGGTGGCCCTCGGCGACCGGCAGGACCTCGCAGCCCGCGGCCTGCAGCAGCGGCTCCACGCGTCCGGCCAGGCCCTGGCCGTGCTGCAGGGTGCAGGGGGCGTGCCACGCGATCCGGCGGTCCTCGCCGGTGACCTCGATCCCCAGCGCACGGACGGTGTCGGCGTCGAACAGTTCGGCCGGGTCGCGCACCAGGGCGATGAATTCGCGCGCCCGCTCGCGGTATTCGTTGTCACCGTCCAGCAGGTGGGCGTAGTCGCGCAGCATCGCGCCGCAGCCGCTGGCGGTGGAGACCACCGCGTCCACCCCGCGATCCAGTGCCGGTGCCCAGGCGTCGAGATTGGCGTGCAGGCGGGCGCGGGTGCGGTCCGCATCACTCAGGTGGTGTTCCACCGCGCCGCAGCAGCGCGCGGCGGAGACCCGTTCCACCGCGATGCCGCGTGCGGCCATCAGGCGCTCGAACGCCGCGTTGATGCGCGCGTCGATGGCATCGTGCACGCAGCCGGCCAGCAGCAGCACGCGGCCGTGTTCGAAGGGTACGGCCCCGCCCTGCAGCACCGGGTCGCCGGCAGGTGCGGCGGGGCTCGGCGGGGCCGGATGGGCGGCTGGCACCTTGGCCCGCAGCTCGCCGCGCAGCAGCGGTCGGGCCAGGCGCCCGGCACCCAGGGCGAGGCGGAACGGCCACCCGGCGGGGAGCGTGCGCTTGAGCATGGCGCGGAGCAGACGTTCGCGCCAGCCGCGCGGGACGTCGCGTTCCACCGCCTCGCGGCCGAATTCCACCAGATGCGCGTAGTTGACCCCGGAGGGACAGGTGGTCATGCAGTTGAGGCAGGTCAGGCAACGGTCCAGGTGGCGCCCGGTGGCCGCATCGGCCTCGCCCTGTTCCAGTACCTGCTTGATCAGGTAGATGCGCCCGCGCGGCCCGTCCAGCTCGTCGCCCAGTTCCTGGTAGGTGGGGCAGGTCGCGTTGCAGAAACCGCAGTGGACGCAGTTGCGCAGGGCCTGTGCGGCGATGCGGGCGGCCGGGTCGTCGGCGTAGCGTTCGTGGATACGGGTGTCCATGGGGGTGCTCGCTTCAGGTACCGGTGGCGCGGGCCGGGGAGCCGGGCAGCAGCGGACTGTGGAACATGCCTTCGGGGTCCATGGACTGTCGCACCCGGGCCTCCAGCCCCTCCAGGGCGGTGCCGCGCGGATGCAGGCGCGGTGCACCGGCCGGGTCCCCGTGCCAGATGCGGGCATGTCCGCCGGCGGCCTCCACCGCCGTGCGCACCCGCGCCGGGTCGGCCTCGCTGCGCAGCCAGCGCTCCCCGCCGCCCCAGTTCAGCAGCCACTCGCCGGGCAGTTCCGGCGGGGGCGTGGCCGGGGGCACGACGATGCGCCACAGGCGTTCGCCGGGCGCGGGTTCGCGCGTGAAGGGTTCCGCGCGATGGTCGCGCAGACCGCTCCAGAAGCCTTCGCCATCCGCGGCCGGGGCATCCCCCAGGCGCTCGGCGGCTTCCGTGACCGCCTGTTCCCCGCCGCTCAGACGCAGGTACATGCGGCCGTCGTTCCACGCCAGCCCGGAAAGGGGCAGGGCCGTACGACCGAGCTCGCGACAGGCGTCGATGAAGCCGGCGGCGTCCAGGTTCCGCTGCAGGGTGAGCTCGTGAGCGGGGCGCGGCAGGAGCTTGAAGCTGACCTCCAGCAGGACCCCGAGGCCGCCCAGGCTGCCGGCCATCAGGCGCGAGACGTCGAAGCCGGCGACGTTCTTCATGACTTCGCCGCCGAAGCGCAGGATCTCGCCGGAGCCGTTGATCACGCGGGTGCCCAGTACGGCGTCGCGCAGGCTGGCGGTCCACGGCCGGCGCGGACCCGAGAGTCCGGTGGCCACCATGCCCCCCACGGTGGCGCCCGGCCCGGGATCCCCCGGCTCGAACGGCAGCATCATGCCCACCGCCGCCAGCTCGGCCTGCAGTTCGGCCAGCGGGGTGCCGGCCCGCACACTGACCACCAGTTCGCTGGGGGCGAGATGGGTGATGCCGCGGTGTGCGGTCACGTCGAGGGTCTCGACGTCCGCGGGCAGGGGGTCGGGGCGGGCGATCGCCGCCCGGGTCCCGCCCCCGGCGATCCACAGCCGGCGGCCGCCATCAGCGGCCTCGCGTACCGCGCGGGCGAGTTCCTGGCTGTGGTCGGCGGTCTCGGACATCGGTCTCCCGCGGGTTCGGGTGGCGGCGCGCGGGTGCGGTCGGCGTCCGGCCGGTCAGGACCGGACCCGCGCGGTTCAGGCCGGGAGCGTTGGCGCCGCCGTTGCCGGGCCGGGCCCCGCAGGCGGATCGCGCCGGCGCTGGTTCCACGCGACCATCAGCCCGAGGGCCAGCGCCGGCAGGTAGAACCAGTAGGGACTGGGACGCTCCGCGGGCACCAGCACCGCGGTGATCTCCCAGCCACCTTCCAAGCCTACGCGGGCGGCGGGACTGCCGAAAGCAACCGTGCGGATGCGCGTTCTTTCCTCCGGATCCACGTCCAGTCCGGCCTCGGACAGGCGCTCCAGCGGGTCGTCACGCCGCTCGCCCAGCGGGAACATCACCGTGCGGGTGACCTCGCGTCCCTCCAGATCCAGGCCGGTGGCCCGCAGGCGCAGGCTGGCCCCGTCCGGAGCCGCGTCCACCACCTCGGTCAGGGTCGCCGGGTCCTCGCTGACATGGGCCGGCGCGATGCGGTCCATCAGCACGGTGGGTGCGAGCAGGGTGAAGGCCACCACCAGCAGCAGCGCGGACTCCCAGTAGCGGCTGCGGGTCAGGAACCAGCCTTGGGTGGCCGCGGTGAACGCCAGGATCCCCGCCAGCGAGCCGAAGAACACCAGCGCCAGCTGGAACACGTTGTCCACCCCGATCAGCAGCAGCTGGCTGTTGAAGATGAAGAAGAACGGCAGGGCCACGGTACGCAGGCTGTAGGCGAAGGCCTGGAGGCCGGTGCGAACCGGGTCCGCCTTCGCGACGGCCGCGCCGGCGAACGAGGCGAGGCCGACCGGCGGGGTGACATCGGCCATGATGCCGAAGTAAAAGACGAACAGATGGGCCGCGATCAGCGGGATCAGGACGTCGTTCTGGGCGCCCAGTTCGACCACGATCGGGGCCATCAGCGTGGCCACCACGATGTAGTTGGCCGTGGTCGGCAGGCCCAGGCCGAGGATCAGGCTGATCAGCGCGGTCAGCAGCAGGACCAGCAGCAGGTTGCCGCCGGACAGGGTGTCGACCACGTCGGTCAGCACCAGCCCGAGCCCGGTCATCGCCACCGTGCCGACGATGATTCCGGCCGCCGCCGTGGCCACCCCGATCCCGATCATGTTGCGCGCGCCGGTGGCGAACCCGTTGAACAGTTCCCAGATTCCGGCCCAGGTGGCCTGCAGCAGGCCGCCGCTGCGGCGGAACAGGGCCACCAGCGGCCGCTGGGTCAGTACGATGAAGATCATGAAGGCCACCGCCCAGAACGCGGCCAGGCCGGGGGACAGGCGCTCCACCACCAGAGCCCAGACCAGCACCACCAGCGGCAGGATGAAATGCATGCCCGCCAGCACCGTGGGGCCGATGCGTGGCAGCGGGCGGTCGGTGTCCAGCGGCTCGGGGTCCGGCTCGCGCGCGGCGATCCACAGCAGCACCAGATAGGCCGCGAACAGCAGTCCGGCGATGATCCAGGCGGCGCGCTCGTCCGCCACGTCCTTGATCCAGCCCAGACCCCAGTACACCGCGGCGGCGAGGATGATCAGGCTGCTCAGGGTCAGGCCGAAGGCGATCAGACGCCCGCGCAGGGTCCCGCCGACCGCGCGCTGCAGGCCTTCCATGCCACCCTTGCAGGCCTCCAGGTGCACGATGTAGAGCAGCGCGATGTAGGCGATCAGGGCCGGCAGGATGGCGTGCTTGAGGACCTCCACGTAGGTGATGCCCACGTACTCCACCATCAGGAACGCGGCTGCGCCCATCACCGGCGGCATCAGCTGGCCGTTGACCGAGCTGGCGACTTCGATGGCCCCCGCCTTGTGCGCGGGGAAGCCGACGCGTTTCATCAGCGGTATGGTGAAGGTGCCGGTGGTCACGGTATTGGCGATCGAGGAACCGGAGACCAGTCCGGTCATGCCCGAGGCGATCACCGCGGCCTTGGCCGGGCCACCGCGCATATGCCCCAGCAGGGCGAAGGCCACGCGGATGAAGTAGTCGCCGGCCCCGGCGCGTTCCAGCAGCGCGCCGAACAGCACGAACAGGAACACGAAGCTGGTGGAGACCCCCAGGGCGATCCCGAACACGCCCTCGTTGGACAGCCACTGCTGAGCCATCGCGCGCGGGTAGCTGGCGCCGCGGTGGGCGATCAGGTCGGGCATCAGCGGCCCGGCGAAGGTGTAGAACAGGAAGATCGCCGCGATGATGGTCAGCGCCGGCCCCAGCACCCGCCGGGCGGCCTCCAGCAGCAGGATCAGGCCGATCCCCGCGACGATCAGATCGACTTCGGTGGGTGCGCCGGCGCGGTCCGCGAGAGTCTCGTGGAACAGGTACAGATACAGCGCGCTGAATGCGGCGACCGCGGCATAGAGCCAGTCGAACGCCGGGACCCGGTCCAGCGGATCGCGCCCGCGCAGCAGCGGCCAGGCCACCAGCAGCAGGGCCGCGCCCAGCGCGGCGTAGACCTCGCCCAGACGTTCCAGGCCGATGAACTGCCAGGCCCCCAGACCCAGCAGGGCGAGCCCGCCGAGGGCGTAGGCCACACCGAAGCTGCGGGGCAGCACCGCGCGCCCGCCGCCCGGGCGCAGCGCCGGGAACAGCAGGAAGGCGAGGAACACCGCGAACGCGAGGTGCACCGCCCGGGCGTCGGTGTCCGACACCGTGAACCAGTCCAGCGCATCCGGCAGCGGCGAGGCGATCCACAGCTGGAACAGCGACCACGCGACCGCGACCACGAAGATCAGGCTGCGCGTCGCGGTGCCGGGATGGCGGGCGCCGGTCTCGATCTCCTGCGGGGCGGCGGATTGCGGGGGTGTGCGTTCGGGCTCAGTCATGGATCCATCCTGCCTCGCGGAAATAGCGCCGCGCCCCCGGATGCAGCGGCGCGGACAGGCCTTCGTCGACCATTGCCTCGCGCTCCAGTCCCGCGAACGCCGGGTGCAGGCCGCGGAAGGTATCGAAGTTCTCGAACACCGCGCGGGTCAGGGCGTAGGCGGCCTCGTTGCTGGTGCGCTCCGAGGTGACCAGGGTCGCGCCGACCCCGTAGGTGCGGATGGTTTCGTCCTGCCCGGGATAGGTCCCGGCGGGGATCTCGGCGGCCATGTAGTACGGGGTCTCGTCCACCAGGCGGTCGATGGCCTCGCCCTGAAGCGAGAACAGGCGCGCGTCGCAGGTGGCGATGGGTTCCTGGATCGCAGCCGACGGGTGCCCGACGGAAAACACGAAGGCATCCACCCGGTTGTCGCACAGGGCCTGGGCCTGTTCGCGCGAAGGCAGTTCGGCGACCCGGGCGAAGGTGTCATGGTCCCAGCCGAGTTCGTCCAGCAGTTCTTCCATCATCGCGCGCTGACCCGAACCGGGGTTGCCGATGTTCACCCGCTGGCCGCGCAGGTCATCCAGCCCCTCGATGCCGGAGTCCGGGTGCACCACCAGGGTCAGCGGTTCCGGGTGCAGGCTGAACATCGCCCGCAGGTGATGCGCCGGGCCGAAGGCCTCGAAGCGTCCGCTGCCGTGGTAGGCGTGGTGCTGCAGATCCGACTGGGCCACGCCGAAGTCCATGTCGCCCGAACGGATCATGTTCAGGTTGAACACCGAGCCGCCGGTGCTTTCGGCGGTGCAGCGCATGCCGTGTTCGTCGCGCGCCGCATTGAACAGTCGGCACAGGTGCTGGCCGGCGGGGTAGTACACTCCGGTGACCCCGCCGGTGCCGATGTTCACGAAGGCCTGTCCGGCCGCGGCCGGCAGGGCCAGCAGCACCCCCAGCAGGCCGAGCAGCAGGGCCGGACCGTTGCATCCGCCGTACCGGTTCATTCGCGTTTCCTCGTGACGCCTGATCGACGGGAGTCTAGGGAAACGCTGATCAATGTGCACGCTCGCGTTGACGCCTGTCACGGCGGGGCGTTCAATGAGCACCCCGCGACCGGCGTGAGGCCGGTGCGCGCCATGCGACCAGGAGTGAAGGATGTCTGAAGGAGAGCCGGCAGGGGCGGTGGCGCAGCAGCTGGTCGACGAGTGGCAGCGGCGCCTCGAACGCTGCCCCGGGCCGGTGCGCGGCCGCGTGCGCGAGCTGGCGGAGCAGCACCGTGCCTCGCTTGCGGAACGGTTCTACGTCGAGATGCTGGCGGACCCGGATGCCTGCGTGTTCCTCGACCACGAGGACGTCAATTCGCGGCTGAACGCGTCGCTGCAGGAATGGATCCGAGGCATCTTCTCGGTGGAGAGCGGCAGCGGCGTGGAAGAACAGGCCGCGCGCCAGGCCCATGTGGGCGGCATCCACGCGCGCATCTCCATCCCCATCCATCTGGTCATGCGCGGCGCGCGCTGCGTGAAGGAGCAGTTCCTGACCCTGCTGGAGCTGGATTCCGCGATGGGGTACGAAATGCGGCTGCAGGCGGCGCGTCACGTCTCCGACAGCATCGACATGGCGATGGAGCTGATGAGCCACGCCTATTCACGCTCGCATGAGCGCAACGCCCGCGCCGAGGAGGCCTACCGTCTGTTCGCGGTGTCGGAGAACCTCGCCAGCGAGAAAGACCGCCAGCGGGCCTGCCTGCTGGACTGGGAGAACGGGCTGATGTTCGATCTGGCCATGGGGGCCTCGGGCGAGCAGCTGCCGCGGCTGGCGGCCTCCGAGTTCGGCCTGTGGTTCCGGCACAAGGGAGTGGACGCCTTTGGCGGGGCCGCGGAAACCGAGCGGGTGCTGGAGGCCATCGCCCGCATCGACGAGTTCCTGCTGCCTTCGCTGGTCTGCGTCGAGGCCCGGCAGCGGCAGGATTACCTGCGTGACGTGCGCGAGCAGGTCCGCAGCATCGACTACCATCTGGGTCAGCTGTTCGAGCGCAGCAACGAACTGGAGTCCGGGCGCGACGTCCTGACCCGGACCCTGAACCGCAAGTTCCTGCCCGTGGTGCTGGGACGGCACATTGCCAGCGTACAGCAGACCCATGCCCCTTTCGCGGTACTGGCCCTGGATATCGACTATTTCAAGCGGGTCAATGACGAACATGGCCACGAGACCGGCGACCGCATCCTGCAGCAGTTCGCCACGCTGCTGGTCAGCAACTCGCGGGCCGGCGATTACCTCTTTCGCCTGGGCGGCGAGGAATTCCTGATGATGCTGGTGGACGTGGTTCCGCGCGATGCCGAACGCATCGCCGAGAAACTGCGCACCGCGGTCCGTGCCGAGCCGTTCCAGGGTGCCCATGGCCAGCAGCTCGGGCTGACCGTGAGCATCGGACTGGCCAGTCACGACGGCCACCCGGACTACCAGCGCCTGGTGCGCCGGGCCGATGATGCCCTCTACGCCGCCAAGAACGCCGGCCGCGATCGGGTCGCCACCGCCGACTGACCCGGGCCGCTCCCCCCCTGCTCCCGCGGGGCAGGGTGCCTGCCCGCGAGGGGGCGTTCAGTACATCGCGGCCATCATCTTGCGGCGGTACTGGCTGACCAGCGGGTTGTCGTTGCCCAGGGCGTCGAAGGCCGCCAGCAGCCCTTTCTTGCCGGCGTTGTCGCCCTCGTTGTCCTTGTAATCCGGGTGCTGCTTCATCAGCTCCAGGTACAGGCCCAGGGCCTCCTCGTAGCGACCGTGCAGCATGGAATACGCGGCCAGGGTTTCCAGGGTCTCCGGCGCCGGATCGCCCTGCTGCATCTCCTGTGTCAGCGCCTGCGGGTCGGCGCCGGCGGCCCGGCGGGAGAACCGCAGGTGGGCACGCAGGGTCTTCACCGCATCATCCTCGGCGCGGTTCAGCGGCAGCTGATTGAGCTGCGCCTCGGCGGCGTCGGGGTCACCCGCCTGAGACAGCGCGCGCGCCAGTTCGATGCGCAGATCCGGGTCTTCGGGGAAGGCCTCCAGCGCGGACTCCAGGGTGGCGCGGGCGGCCGTGGTGTCGCCGGCGCGGATCTGCGCGCGGGCCAGCTCGGCGCGCAGGTCCTTGTTGCCCGGATCGACCGCCACGGCTTCTTCCAGCGCACGCACGGCGCCTGCCGCGTCCCCGGCCTGCAGGGCGGCCAGGGCCTGCTGGCGGTGGGCGTCGGAGGGACGCTCGACGTGGCGATCGATCATCTCGCGGATGGTGGATTCCGGCTGCACCCCCATCTGCTGATCCACCACCTCGCCGTGACGGAAGCACATGATGGTGGGCAGGCTGCGCACGCCGTACTGCCCCGCCAGTTCCTGATTCTCGTCGCTGTTGACCTTGGCCAGCCGGAACGCGCCGCCGTAATCCTCGGCGATCTTCTGCAGCAGGGGCATCAGCTGTTTGCAGGGTCCGCACCAGGCGGCCCAGAAGTCGACCAGCACCGGACGCCGGTGCGATTCGTCCAGCACCGCCTGCTGGAAGCTGTCGCGGTTGACGTCGAGAATGGCATCGCCGGTGGCGTTTTCGGCTTCGGTCATCGGAAACCTCCTGAAAGATCGGAATACGGGATATGCGGTGCATTGTTGGGATCGTCCCGGCGATTGCAAGCAGCCCCGCCCCCGCGAGCTCTGGTACGCTGCGCACTGTGCGGCGCGCGGGGCCGCGGGTTGCGTCCGGAGGTTGCTTCGTCGCTTCGCTCCTCGCAATGACGGCGCTGTTCGGCAGGCCGGGCCCGGAGGCCGCTTCGGGCCTCGCAATGACCGGCGCTCAGGTACCGTCATCGCGAGGCGCGCAGCGCCGTGGCGATCTGTGCGGGCGGCCCCGGCAAAGGGCATGATCAACAAAGGGGTTCCTGAGTGAGCTATTCCGCATCCGACATCGAAGTCCTCGAGGGGCTGGACCCGGTGCGCAAGCGCCCGGGGATGTACACCGACACCGCGCGTCCCAATCATCTCGCCCAGGAGGTCATCGACAACTCGGTGGACGAGGCGGTCAGCGGCTACGCCAGCCGTATCGACGTGGTCCTGCACAAGGACGACTCGGTGTCCGTCACCGATGACGGGCGCGGCATGCCGGTGGACCTGCACCCGCGCGAGAACCGCCCGGGGGTCGAGGTGATCCTGTCCACGCTGCATGCTGGCGGGAAGTTTTCCGACAAGAGCTATCAGTTCTCCGGGGGGCTGCACGGGGTCGGGGTATCGGTGGTCAACGCGCTGTCCGAGCGCCTGGACGTGGACATCCGGCGCGACGGCCGGCGCTGGCAGATGGCCTTCGCCGGCGGACACAAGCTGCAGGACCTGGAGGCCGTCGGCGAGGTCGGCAAGCGCAATACCGGTACCACGCTGCACTTCTGGCCCGATGCGCAGTACTTCGACTCGGCGAAATTCTCGGTGCCGCGGCTCAAGCACATCCTGCGCGCCAAGGCGGTGCTGTGCCCGGGCCTGACCGTGACGTTTCGCGACGAGACCACCGGCGAGGCCTGCGAGTGGTGCTATCAGGCCGGCCTGCGCGATTACCTGGTGGAGGCCCTGGAGGGGCTGGAACGCCTGCCGGAAGAGCCGTTCATGGGGTCGGTCTCCGGCCACAGCGAGGCGGTGGACTGGGCGGTGACCTGGCTGCCGGAAGGTGGCGAGGTGGTATCCGAGAGCTACGTGAACCTGATCCCCACGACCCAGGGCGGCACCCACGTGAACGGCCTGCGCACCGGGCTGACCGATGCGGTGCGCGAGTTCTGCGAATTCCGCAATCTGATCCCGCGCGGGATCAAGCTGGCGCCGGAGGACGTGTGGGAACGGGTCTCCAGCGTGCTGTCGTTCAAGATGCAGGATCCGCAGTTCGCCGGGCAGACCAAGGAACGGCTGTCCTCGCGCCAGGCCGCGCCGTTCATCTCCGGGGTCATCAAGGACGCCTTCAGTCTGTGGCTCAACCAGCACCCGCAGCAGGGCGAGCGCATCGCCGAGCTGGCGATCCAGAATGCGCAGAAGCGCAGCCGCGCGGGGCGCAAGGTGGTGCGCAAGAAGGTGACCCAGGGCCCGACCCTGCCGGGCAAGCTGGCCGACTGCGCCAGCCAGGAGCTGGCGCGCACCGAACTGTTCCTGGTCGAGGGCGACTCCGCCGGTGGCTCCGCCAAGCAGGCGCGCGACCGCGATTTTCAGGCGATCATGCCGCTGCGCGGCAAGATCCTGAACGCCTGGGAAGTGGAGCCCGACCAGGTGCTGGCCTCGCAGGAGATCCACGACATCGCCGTGGCGCTGGGCGTGGATCCGGGGACGCAGAGCCTGGAGGGGCTGCGCTACGGCAAGATCTGCATCCTCGCGGACGCCGATTCGGACGGCGCCCACATCGCCACGCTGTTGTGCGCGCTGTTCCTGAAGCATTTCCGCCCGCTGGTGGAGCAGGGCCACGTGTTCATGGCCATGCCGCCGCTGTACCGAATCGATGTCGGCAAGCAGACCTTCTATGCCCTGGACGAGGACGAAAAGGCCGGAGTGCTGGAGCGTATCGAGGCGGAAAAGCTGAAGGGCAAGGTCGCGGTGACCCGTTTCAAGGGGCTGGGCGAGATGAACCCGATGCAGCTGCGCGAGACCACCATGAATCCCGACACCCGCCGTCTGGTGCAACTGACCCTGGATTCGGCCGAGGAGACCGGCAGCCTGATGGACATGCTGCTGGGCAAGAAGCGCGCCGGGGAACGCCGCGCCTGGCTGGAGGGCAAGGGGCACCTGGCCGACGTGGACGTGTGAACGGAGGCCCGTATGTCGCGGCTTTCCATCGACCTGCACGAATGCTTTCGTGATGGCCGGCGCATCGATCAGGCGCTCAACGGCGCGATCGACGAGGCCTGCGAGAAACGCATCAAGACCGTGGAGATCATCCACGGCAAGGGCAGCGGGCAGCTGAAAAAGCGGGTGCTGCGTTTTTTGCAGCAGCCGGAGGTCAAGGCGCGTTACCACCGGGTGGAGAAGGATTCGAAGAATCACGGTCGGCTGTTCGTGCATTTTCGCCACTGAATTCGCGCCGCCGTGTCGGGGCATGCGGCGCCGCCGTTCGTATGCGATAGGATGCGCGCCATGCCGACCGTTCTGCGCCTGTTCGACCGCCTGCCGCTGTGGCTGTTCGCCCTGATCGTGGCGACCGTGGGCCTGTGGCCCTGGCAGCCGGAGCCGGCGATCGCCGGACTGGTGCGCGACCTGCTGGCCGGTGAACTCGCCGGTGCGGCGGGCTGGGGCGGTCTGCTGCTGCACGGACTGCCGTGGCTGCTGATGGCGCTGCGTCTGGCCCGCCAGAGCCGGACCGGCGCCTGATCGGGTACGCTGCGGATTGCTGTAACAACAACGGACCCGCCGGGTCCGCCAACCGGCCGCAAGGCCGACACGCGACGACACAGGAGAATCGACCATGCGCTTTATCGTTGCCGTTACCGCCGGAACCGATGACCCCACCCGCGCCACGCTGGGCATGATCGCCGCCAAGGTGGCGAAGGATCAGGGCCACGACGTGACCGTATGGCTGCAGGGCGAGGCGGCGAATATCGCCAACCGCAACGTCTACGACAAGATCGTCGGCCACAACATGCCGGCGATGAAGGACATCGTCGAGGATCTGGTCGACGCCGGCGTGCCGCTGTGGGTCTGCGAGGCCTGCGGCCGTGGTCGTGACGTGACCCCGGACAACTTCCTGGCCACCGCCGAATACGCCGGCATGGGCCATTACGTGCAGGCGGTGGCCGAGTTTGATCGCTCGATGAGCTTCTGATTCGGGCGGGTTGAGCTTCCCGCCCGAACAGTCCGGCCGGCGCCTGCGCGCCGTCCCCGGCGGGGTCCGCGTCCTGCTGACCCTGCTGCTCCTGAACGGGCTGGTCCTGGCCCTGGACATCCCGCGCCACGCGGGCCCGGGGCCGGGGTGGCTGGCCTGGGAGGCCGTGGTCCTGGCCGGACTGTTCGCCGTTCTTCCTCTGGCCACCGCGCGCGTACTGGCGCGGGTCGTGGCCTCTGCCCTCCTTGCACTGATCGTACTGGCGCTGTTCGATGCGCTGGCCCGGGTCAGCCTCGCCCGTCCGCTGAATGTCTACGTGGACATCGGCCTGCTGGATGCCGTCTTCCGGTTGCTGACCGGCAACCTGCCCACTGTCGGCGTGATCCTGGCCGTCGCGGCGTTGCTGGCCGTGATCGGGCTGGCGGTGTGGTCGCTGGCGCGTCTGCTGGCGCGCCCGGTCATGTCCCGTAGCGCGGGTTTCGTGCTGCTGGGCGCGGGCCTCGCCGGGCTCGCGGGCCACGCGACGGGTGTGGAGCCGCCGCGCACGGCGGCCCCGGCGGTGGCGCTGGTGACGGAGCAGGTCGACGGCATGCGCGAGGCGCGGCGCGAAGACCGGGTGCTGGCGCACCGGCTGGAGGCGGATCCGCGGCTGGCCGAACCCCGGCCGCTGGAGGGCCTGGCCGGCGTCGACGTGGTGGTGGGTCTGATCGAGTCCTACGGGGTCTCGGCGCTGGAGATCCCGCGCTATGCCGAGGTGATCGAGCCGACCCTGGAGGCGCTGCAGGAGGATCTCGCCGCGCGGGATCTGCACGCGGTGACCGGGGTCATGGAGGCCCCCATCGCCGGCGGGCAGTCGTGGCTGGCGCATGCCTCCCTGCTGTCGGGCGTGGCCGTGCGGCATGCCGGGCAGTATCGCCGGCTGCAGGAGCGCGAGCGGGCGACCCTGGTGCAGGACTTCGCGGCCACCGGCCACCACACGGCCATGCTGGCCCCGGCCATCACCCTCGACTGGCCGCAGGGGCGCTGGTTCGGCTGGGACCGGATCCTGGACCGCGACGGCATGGACTACCGCGGGCCCCCGTTCTTCTGGGTCACCATGCCCGACGAATTCACCTGGTGGCGCTTCGAACAGGATGTGCGGCCGGACCCGCAGGGCGGGGAGGCGCCGGTGTTCGCGATGCTCGCGCTGGTCAGCAGTCACGCCCCGTGGACCCCGGTGCTGGACGTGCTGGACGACCCGGATGCGATGGACGACGGGCGGGTGTTCCACGAACAGGCCGGGGCCGGGCCCGCCCCCGAGGTCCTGTGGCGGGACTTCGACCGCGTCCGCGATTATTACGCCGAGGCGGTGCGCTACTCGCTGGAGGTCAGCGGCCACTGGGCGCGCGACCATGTGGACGAGGATACCCTGTTCCTGATGCCGGGCGACCACCAGCCGGCGGCCCTGGTCACCGGCCCGGACCCCTCGTGGGCGGTGCCGGTGCACGTGATCTCCGGGGACCCGGAGCTGCTGGAGCCGTTCCGGGCTCGCGGCTTCCACGACGGTTTCGAGCTGCCGCCGGCCACCGGGGACGAGGACATCCCCGGGTTCGAGGACCTGCGCGACTGGCTGCACGAAGATTACGGCGACGCTTTCTGATCAATCGACGGCTGCGTAATCGTTTTGTTGCGATTTTGGATTTTTGTAACACAAATGTTTCGCCTGAATCGATTTTGTTGCAGTCTTGGGCCATTGAACACCATGGATACGGCGTATGAGCTCATTGGGTTATCGGTGGCTGATTCGGACATTCGGATTGCCGTCCGCCCCTTTGCCCGTGTCGTCGAGTCCGGGCACGCGCCTGCGTGAAACATGGCAGGAGGACGGCGCGGTCCGGCGCGAATATCCGCCGCAGTACGACCCCGGGGATGCGCTCGCGAACCAGCTCGAATTCGCCCTGAAGCACGAGGGCGTGAATCTGGCGGTTCTCGCGGACCTGTTTCGCGCCTGTGGTCCCGCACCGATCGAGGAGGCGGTGAGCGAAAAGCCCACCGGGCGTTATCGGCGGCTGATGGGGTTCTTCTACGAACGCCTGACCGGGGAGCGCCTCGCGGTCTCGCGGACAGCGGGCGGTAACTATGTGGATGCACTGAACCCTGACCATTACCTGACCGCAGCGGAGCCGGAATTCGATCGGCGCTGGCGGGTCCGGGACAACCTTCTTGGCAATGGTGATTTCTGCCCGGTCATTCGTCGGACGCAGCGACTGGAAGACGCCCTTGCCCAGCCGCTGACCGAGGAGCTGTCCGGATTGCTCGGGGCATTTCCACCGGAACTGTTTGCCCGGGCCAACGACTATCTCTACCTCAAGGAAACGCGCTCGACCTACGGGATCGAACAGGAGCCGGAACCGGTCTCCGGGCGTCTCGAGCGCTTCGTGGCATTGCTGCGTGAAGCAGGGCGGGTGCCGCTCGCGGAGCTGCTGGACGAGGCCGGCCTGACACGGCGCCAGAATCTGGTGGTGGACCCGCGCTATGCGGAAAGCGGTTTTCGCTCTGTCCAGAATTACGTGGGCGAGCAGCGGCCGGATTTCACGCAGCGTGTGCACTACGTATGCCCTCCGCCCGGATGGCTGGTCTCGATGATGGAAGGCCTGGCGACGGTGGCTACGCGGAGTCGCGGACTTTCGCCGCTGGTTCGTGCCGCGGCCGTGGGGTTCGGCTTTGTCTTCATTCACCCGTTCGAAGACGGTAACGGGCGGCTCCATCGTTTCCTGATCCACGATCTGCTGCATCGCGACGGATTCGTGGAAGGCAATCTCATGCTTCCGGTATCGGCCACCATGCTGCGTCGGATTACCGAATACGACGCGGTGCTGGAGCGTTACTCGCGGCCGCTGATGGAGGAGCGGGTCGACTACCATCTGGACCCCGAAGGGCGGCTGGAGCTGCTGAATCCGGAAGAGGTGGCCAGTTACTATCGCTACCCCGATCTGACGGCGCAGACCGAATACCTCGCGGAAACGGTGGCCCGCACCGTCCGGGAAGATCTGGTGGAAGAACTGCGTTTCCTTCGCGGTCATGACGCTGCACGCCGCGCGGTGCGCGAGATCGTGGATCTGCCGGATCGGCGTCTGGATCTGCTGCTGCGTCTTCTCCACCAGAACGAAGGGCGGCTGTCACGGAACAAGCGCGGACAGTTCGGCGAGATCGAGGATCATGAACTCGAACGGATCGAGCAGGCCTGGCAGCAGGCATTCAGGCTCATTGACGGCTGACGGGAGGTACGGGCATGCGCATCGTGGTCGCCCTGGGGGGCAACGCACTGCTGCAGCGGGGGGAGACGCCCTCGGCCGCGAATCAGAGGCACAACGCGCGGCGCGCGGCCGCGACCATCGCCGGCCTGGCGGCGGAGCACGAGGTGATCGTGACCCACGGCAACGGCCCGCAGGTGGGGTTGCTGGCGAACCAGGCGGAATGCGACCGCATCGCCTGGCCGCTGGACGTGGTGGGTGCGGAGAGCCACGGGATGATCGGCTATATCCTCGCGCAGGAGCTGCACAACGCGCTGGGGCATGATCGCGTGGCCAGCCTGCTGACGCAGACCGAGGTCGACCCGCGGGACCCGGCCTTCGACGAGCCGAGCAAGTTCATCGGACCGACCTACGCCGAGGAGGCCGCGCGGCGCCTGGCACAGGAGCGTGGCTGGCGCATCGCCCGCGACGGCAGGGCCTGGCGGCGGGTGGTGGGCTCGCCCGAGCCGCGCGCATTGCTGGGGGTGCCGGCGATCCGGACCCTGGCGGCTGCCGGGACCCTGGTGGTGTGTGCCGGCGGCGGCGGGGTGCCGGTGGCGCGCGATGCCGACGGCCGGCTCTCGGGCGTGGAGGCGGTGGTGGACAAGGATCTTGCTGCGGCCCTGCTGACCGCCGAGGTGGAGGCCGATGCCCTGCTGATGCTCACCGATGTCGATGCGGTCTATGCCGACTGGGGCACGGACCGGGCCCGGCGGCTGGACCGCCTGAAGGGCAGCGACATTGATCCGGCCGAATGGCCGCCGGGGTCCATGGGGCCCAAGCTGGATGCGGCGCGGCGGGTGGCCGCGGGTGGCCGCATCGCGGGTATCGGGGCGCTGGAGTCGGCCGCGGCCCTCCTCGCCGGGACCGCCGGGACCCGGGTGACCCCGTAACGGACGTGCCCCCGGTTGCGACCCGAGTTCTTGGCGTCGCGCCCTTGCGCCGGCACGCTGATGGCGAAGCCTTCGGAGGAGATGAGAAAGACATGAACATGCGGAAGATCAGTCCGGCCCTGCTGCTGGCCGCCGGCCTGTGGCTGGCCGGTTGCGACGGCGAACCGCAGGCGGAGGACGGTCCGCCTCAGGCCCTCGGCGAGCGCCAGATGGAGCCGCAGCCGACGGATAACGAGGGCGTGCGGCGCCCGCAGCAGCGGGGCATGCCGGCCGCCGACGTCAAGCGCACCGACGACGACTGACGCGACGGAGTCTCACCACATCAGGTCGTCGGGCACCACGTAATCCGCATACGGGTCGTCGGCGGCCGGTTCGCTGTCCGCGGCCTCCTCGGCGGGGATGACCAGCGGCCACTGCGGGTCGCGCTCGCGGATGCGATCCGCGGTCTCGCGGGGCACCAGGCGAAAACCGGCCTCCGGTCGGTGGTCCAGGCCGGCGATCGCGGCGCGTCCGTCGGCCAGCTGGCGCCGCAGGGCCGGCGTGACCGGCAGGCTGCGGATCCGCCCGCCCTGCTGGAAGTGGTAGTCCTCGGCGTCCTCGCCGGCGGGCACCGGATACAGGTTGGAACTGACCAGCTCGCGCAGCTGGGCCGTCAGGGCCTTGCGCGCGGCGCGCGCCTGGCGTTCCTCGTTCTTGCGCCGCGAACGTTCGGCCTGTTCCGCCTGACGCTGCTCGGCGACCGTGGGCTCGGCCGCGGGTGGCGCCGCCTTCTTCGGCTTTTTGGCCTTTTTCTTGCCCTTGTGCTGTTCGCTGCGGGCCTTCTTGACCTGCTTTTCGTCGACCAGGCCGGTCTTGAGGAGCTGGTCGCGCATTGCGTCGGACATGTTCGGTTGCCGTCTGGCTGAGTGGAACCCGTCAGGATAGCCGGAACCGGGGGCTGCGTGCAGGGGAGGTCGGGGCGTGGTCGATGTTTTGCCGACGCGGCCGCTCAGGGGAGGCCCGGGACCGAGGACGAGGCGAGTTCAGCGGCGCCTGCGGAGCGTTCGGCCGGCGGGAGCCCGGGCTCGAGGCGGGCGAGGCGCTCCTCGATGGTGGCCGCGCGCGGGCGCCGGTTCGGGGCTGCGGCGGCGGCCGGAGGCGGGCATTCCTGCAGCAGGTGCAGCGCCCCCAGGTGCTCCGCGCGCAATTCCAGTTCCAGCAGGGCGCGGTACAGGGCATGTCGTTCGGGGGTGTGCAGGCGTCGGCGCAGGGCCCGGATCCGGAGGGTGGCGCGGGTACTCCAGTCGCGTGCCCGGGCGTGCAGCCGATCGAGATCGTCGGCGGCCAGTGGACCGGGGTGCCAGGCGGCGAACAGCACCCGAATCACGTCAGCCCCATGGTGATCCTGCCAGGCCATCAGCCGCTCGTGCAGCGCCGGATC
The DNA here is from genome assembly GCF_000378545.1 of Thioalkalivibrio sp. ALE23. Classification (NCBI taxonomy): domain Bacteria; kingdom Pseudomonadati; phylum Pseudomonadota; class Gammaproteobacteria; order Chromatiales; family Ectothiorhodospiraceae; genus Thioalkalivibrio; species Thioalkalivibrio sp. ALE23. The sequence goes on from NZ_KB900032.1 coordinate 526,470, forward strand.
GTTCCAGGCGGTCTCGGCGAACGACCAGAAATCCCCGGTGGCCCGGGTGTCAGGCACTGCTGGCGGCGGATGTACTGACGCCGGCCGTGGTCCGCAGGGCATCCAGGTCGGGGATGTGCAGATCGCGGGTGTGCAGCTCGATCAGGCCCTGGCGCCGCATCTGCGTGAACAGCCGGCTGATGGTTTCCTGCGTCAGGCCCAGGTGGTTGGCGATCTCCGCGCGCGACATCGGCAGGATGAAACGGTTGGCTGCCAGCCCGCGTGCCTGATGACGCTGCGACAGCGAGAGCAGGAAGGTGGCCAGACGCTGCTCCGCGCTGCGCTGGCCGAGCAGGGCGTGCAGGTTCTCCTCGCTCGCCAGGCCGCGGCTCATCACCCCCATCAGGTGCTGCCGGAACGTGGGCAGGCGGCCGGACAGGTCATCCACCAGCGACCACGGGACCGCACAGACGCTGGTGGACTCCAGCGCGATGGCGGTGACCGGGTGGGACCCCTGGTGAATGGCATCCAGTCCCAGCAGTTCGCCGGCCAGCGCGAAGCCGGTGATCTGCTCGGTCCCGTCGTCACCCATCAGCACCGTTTTCATCGCGCCGGTGCGCACCGCATACAGGTATTCGAACGGCGACCCCATGGCGAACAGCGTGCTGCCCTTCTCGATCGGACGGCGCTGCTGCACGATCTCGTCGAGCTGCCACAGCTCGGTATCCGGCAGACCCATGGGCAGGCAGAGCTGACGCAGGGTGCACTGATCGCAGGCTTGAGTCGGGCGCAAGGTCATGTCCGGAGGGTAGCCCGTTTGCGGCAATGTGGAAAGACGCCGCGGATTTTTACGCCGGCGCTCGCGGTGGCGGTGTTCCCCCAGGGAAACACTGATCAACGTACACGTTCGCGTTGGCACCCCGGGTTTTCCGAGACAAGGCGCGGTGCGCAGCCGGTAGTGGTTCTACCGGCAAGGGCCGCAACGCAGGATCGGGGAACCCGGGGTGCCAACCCCGAAGGGGCTCGGCCGCCCGTTGTTGATCAAAAACGGGCGCGCGTACGGCGTTGCGGCTCCCTTGTGCAGAATGCTGCACGGCGGTCGCCGCGCCTTGTTCGCACGCAAAAGCGACTCGAGCGCGAGCGTGTACATTGATCAGTGTTTCCCTGGGCTTGATGCGTTGGTACAACGGATGGTGTGCGGACCGGCTCCACTGGACGGGCCCGGAGGTGAGAGTTAGACTCAGTATAAAAATAGCCGGACACGGAATCGTGCCGGATTTCAGGGAATCGGGGACACTCAGTAATGATTGAACGGATGCTGGAACAGTATGTTCGCTACGGGACGCTGACCCTGCGTCACCCGGATGGCACCGAGCAGCGTTTTGGCAGCGGCGAGCCGGAAGTGGTCATGCAGCTGCATGATGCCGGCGCCCTGAAGCGCATTGCGCGGGATCCCGGTTTCGAGCTGGGCGAGACCTACATGGACGGGCTGTGGTCGCCCGGTCCGGAAGGGCTGCGGGCCTTTCTTGATATGACCATGCGCAATTTTGCGCCGATGTTCCAGAAGCGGGTCGGTTTCCTGACGCGTTCGCTGCGCGCCCTCGTGGAGCAGGGCAACCGGGTGGCGCGCAGCTACAAGAACATCTCTCACCACTACGACGTGGACGAATGGCTGTTCCGGCGGTTCCTGGACGAGGGGATGTTCTACAGCTGCGCCTATTTCGCCGAGCCGGGGATGAGCCTGGAGGAGGCGCAGCAGGCCAAGTGCGAGGTCCTGCGCCAGAAATTGTGCCTGGAGCCGGGCATGCGCGTGCTGGACATCGGCTGCGGCTGGGGCGGGCTGGCGATGTATCTGGCCGAGCACGCGGATGTCCGGGTCGATGGCATCACCCTGTCGCGCGAGCAGCTGCGGGTAGCGCAGGACGAAGCGAAGCGCCGGGGCCTGGAGGACAAGGTGCGCTTCCTGTACCAGGACTATCGCGAGCACGACGATCAGTACGACCGGATCGTCAGTGTCGGCATGTTCGAACACGTGGGGCAGCCGAACTACGGCACCTTTTTCCAGCGGGTCAACGACCTGCTCAAGCCCGACGGGATCGCGGTGCTGCACACCATCGGTCGCCAGGAGCCACCGGGCACGGCCAACCCCTGGCTAAAGAAATACATCTTCCCCGGCGGTTACACCCCCGCCCTGTCCGAGGTGATGGAAGCGCTGGAGCCCACGCCGCTGTACACCACCGACATCGAATTCTGGCGGCTGCACTATGCCGAAACCCTGGCCGAATGGTACCGGCGCTTTCAGGCAGTCCGTGAAGAGGCGGCGGCCAGTTTCGACGAGCGCTTCTGCCGCATGTGGGAGTTCTATCTGGCCAGCTGCGAGGGCACTTTCCGCTGGTGGAAGCAGGTGGTGTTCCATATCCAGATGGCGCGTCGGCAGGATGCCGTTCCGCTCACCCGCGACTATCTCTGCGGGCGCGAAGACCCCGGGGTGCGTTCGGTGCCGCCGGCGGACGAGCTGATTTCTTCCGCGCGGTGAACCCCGGCCTCCGGCACGGGTCCAGTGTGGGTCCCCGCCGTTCTGACGGCGACGTGCGGGGCATTCGAGCTTTACACTGACCGGGGATTCCGGTGTTCGGGGAGTAGGGGTGTTCCGCCTTTTTCGTCAACGCAAGTCCGAGGCATCGGGGGCCCCCGAAACGCAGGAGTCGAATCAGGACCAGGTCCTGATCGAGGCTGCGGGACGCAGCCGCATCACCGAGGTGGCGACCAGTGCCCGCAAAGTCCCGTGGTCGCTGAACCTGCTGCAGCTTTTGTGGGCGGCCGGCCCCGTGACCTTCCTCGCGATGCAGGGCGGCTATTTCCTCGGGTTCGGCCATGCGGCTCCCACCCAGAACTTCGTCTTCTTCGCGGTTTACACCCTGCTGTTCGGGGTGATCGGCCTGATCGCGCGCTTTGTCGCCGATGCGACCCGCGGGCGGCGTCAGGAGCGCTCGCAGGTCCAGCTGCGCAATACCATCGATCTGCTGCCGGATCTGCTGTTCGCGACCCGTGACCTGGCCATGGGCGAGATGACGCCGGACATGCGGCGGCGCCAGTCGGCGGCGGTGCTGTTGCACGAGGTGGAGGTCTCCCCGGAGGCGGTGGCGGTCGCGGTGCGCGAAATGACCGGCGACCCGACGCTGGCCTCCACCGCCGAGCAGATCGAGATCTATCGGCGTCTGGGGCTGCATGCGCGGGTCGCGGACCTGGTGGAGGCCACCGCCGACGCGCGCATGGCCGCGCTCGAGCGGCTGCACGCCGAGGATTCGGATCTCGCCGAGCTGCTGCGTGACCGCCTGCGCGGGGTCGCGCCGACGCGCGAAGACGGCGTGCGCCGCATCGACCAGTTTCTCGAACGCCTGTTCTCCGCGGCGGATGCGGATGACCTTACGCGCTGCACCCTGGATGATGTCCAGGCGATCTTCGTGCTCGCCTTCGAGCTGGTCAACGGCCGCCAGATCAAGCGCCTGAGTTTCGAATGGTCGGGGCCCTGGCAGCTGGGCCGGGCGCTGGACCGGCTGGAATACCAGAGCAATCGCTTCCGCGTGGCCCAGGCCGGGGTGATCAGCCGTCTCCGCTCGCTGGGGATGCTGCTGGCGCAAAGCGAGACCAGTGGCATCACCCAGCAGCATCTGCGCGAACCCCTGCCGGTCATGGGACAGCAGGTGCTGGCCGGCCTGCGGACCATGCTGGAGGCGGAGCCGGACGTAAAGAGCCCCGACGGCCGTATCCTGGGTGCCGCGATGTCGCAGGTGGAAGAACTGCGTGAAGCCCGGGACCGCCTGATGCAGGCGCAGAGCCGTTACGCCAATGCGGTGGAACGCTGGGAAAACCTGCGCCGGCGCGAACGGGACCGCAAGGGTGATCAGCGCTGGCAGAAGCGTTCGGCCCGGCGGATCCGGGTGTCGGAGGAGCTGATCGAACTGGACGATGATCAGAAGATCCGGCTGGCCGACGGTCTGTGCGAATATCTCGAGGAGCTGCAGATCCGGCGCGAGGGCGATTTCATCTTCTTCGGCAAGAAGCCGCTGGACGGCGATACCGCCAAGCGCATCGGCATCCAGCTGGCGCTGCTGCTCGACCCGCTGGTGGAGCTGAGCAACCCCAGTATCCAGCGGGCGATCTATTCCAGCCCCGCGGCCTATCTCGGCGGGCTGTACGTGGGCATGAGCGCCGACGCCAAGGCCGGGCTGGGCTCCGCCATGGTGCGCATGGTGCGCCAGGATCTCGGGCGTGCGGCGGAGTGGCTCGCGCTGCGCCTGACCCGGGTCTACCACCTGCCGCTGACCGACGGCATGCGCAGCTTTCTCGAGACCCACTACGGGGCCAACCCCGAGCGCCTGGCGATGCTGGCCCAGAACACCGGGGACGAGTCCCACCCGGTGGCCCTGCGTGCCGAGCGCTCGCCGGAATTCGACGCGATGGTCCAGGACAAGGAATGGGGCCGCCTGCTGCGTCGTGGCGCCCGCTATCGCCAGGCCGAGGAGACGCGGCAGACCTGAACGCCGCGCGGTCGGCCGGAGAGCACGGGTGGAAAATCAGGGGGGGCTCATGTACCCTGCTCCCCGTTCCTCGGTGCCCTGGCGGTTTCGCCGCCGGGTTAAACGGGAAGTCCGGTGAGCGCCGCTTCGGCGCGAGTCCGGCGCTGCCCCCGCAACGGTGATCGAGCGCGGATCCATTCCGGAGTCCTTCGGCAGTGGATCCTCGAGGCTGGCGGCCGAATGCCACTGTGTCATGGACACGGGAAGGCGCCGCCCGCCGGGAATCTCCCGCTCGTCAGCCCGGAGACCGGCCGGGGAATGGTCGTGCGGCACGCGGAGGGCGTGCGAGACGGATGACCGTTCCCGCCACGGGTCCCCGTACCCGTTTCCCGCCGGGAATGCGTTCCTCGTCTTCCTCCCTCGCGCCGGCGCGATCCCCGTGAACCAGCGGCGTGCGGGCGGCTCGCCGGGAGATCCGAAGACATGAAACGCAGTATCCTTTCCGCAGCCATCGTTGCAGCCGTGTCCCCGGCCGTGGCCGACGAGGCGCCGGGCACCGACTCCGACTCCGCGACCCTGGAACCCGTTCAGGTCACTGCGACCCGTCTCAGCCAGACCGTGGACGAGGCCCTGGCCTCGGTGACGGTCATCGACCGCGAAGAGATCGAACGCCTGCAGCCGCGCCAGTTCACCGATCTGGTGGAGGGGCGCGCCGGGGTCTCGGTGGCGGGTAATGGCCCGTTCGGCAAGACGTCCAGTGTCTTCCTTCGGGGAACGAACTCCGATCACCACCTGATGCTGATCGACGGCGTGCGCATGGGGTCGGCCACCACCGGCGGTGCCAGCTGGCAGTTCCTGCCGCCCGAGGAGATCGACCGCGTGGAGATCGTGCGCGGGCCGCGCACCTCCATCTACGGCTCCGATGCCATCGGCGGGGTGACCCAGGTCTTCAGCCGCGCGGGCCGCGAAGGTCCGCCGCGGGTCAATGCCTTCCTTGGCGCCGGCAGCTTCAGCACCTGGGAGGCCGGAATCGGTGTGGCCGGCGGCACCGGGCGCACCGATTACAGCCTGTCCGTCAGTATGTTCGATACCGAGGGCATCGACGTGCAGGACGACGTGGGTGACGACGATCCGGATGGCTATGACAACACCTCGCTGGCCGGCAAGGTTGCCCACCGCCTCGACAACGGGATCGAACTTTTCGGCAATGTCCTCTATTCCGAAGGCAATACCGAGTTCGATGGTTTCGAGGATGAAACCGATTTCGTCCACGCGGCGATGCAGGCCGGTCTCCGATTGCCCGTTCTTGGTCGCTGGGATACCGAGCTTGCAGTGGCCCATAGTCGGGACGAAAACGACAATTTCGCGGGGGGGGGGTTCTCTTCGAGATTCGATACGAAGCGGGATCAGCTGACCTGGCGCAACGATGTCCGCCTGGGTGAACTCACCGACCTGATCGCCGGGGTAGACGCCTACGAGGACCGGATCTCGAGTACCACGGATTACGACGAGGACTCGCGCTACAACGTAGGGGTCTATTCGGTCGTACGTACCCAGCTCGGCAACCACGATCTGGAAGGCTCGCTGCGCTACGACGACAATGAAGCGTTCGGCGAGAAGACCACCGGGCAGGTCGCCTGGGGCATGCAGGCAACCGACGCCCTGCGGCTGCGCGCCAGCTACGGCACCGCGTTCAAGGCACCCACCTTCAATGACCTTTACTGGCCCTTTTCCGACCCGGCGAGATTCCGCGGAAACCCGGACCTCGAACCGGAGGAGTCGGAGACGTTTGAGCTCGGGGCGAGGTACTCGGCGAGTCTCGCGTATGTCGACGTCGCGGTGTTCGAGACGCGCGTGGACGACCTCATTACCGGGTTCCCGGTGCGCGAAAATGTCGACGAGGCACGGATTCGCGGACTGGAAGTCGAGGGAGGCCACGACCTCGGTCCGTGGAATTCGCGGGTCTCGCTGACCCTGCTGGATACGGAAAATCGTGACACCGGCAATGAACTGCGTCGCCGTCCGCCGGCGTCAGCCCGTTTCGACCTGGACCGCCGGATCGGTGATTTCTCCGTGGGCGGTACGATCCTCGCCCGCAGCCGCAGCTACAACGATGCTGACAATGACGAGCGGCTCTCGGGCTACGGCACCATGAATCTGCGTGCGGCCTATCGATTTGATCCGGAATGGAGTATCGAGGCTTCGCTGTCGAATCTTTTCGATCGCGACTACGTGGTCGCGCGTGACTCGGTTAACGATGCCGATTACAACAACCCCGGCCGCGCCGCGTTCGTGAAACTGCGTTATCAGCAGCAGAGGTAAGGTCATGGGCAATCGACTGTCGAAGATCGCGACCCGCACGGGTGACGAGGGGCGTACCGGCCTGGGTGACGGCTCGCGCGTGGACAAGGACTCGCATCGCGTCGAAGCCTTTGGTGACGTGGACGAGCTGAACAGCGTCATCGGGCGGGTGCTGGTGCACGAGCTGCCCGAGGACGTACGGCGTTCGCTGTCGCTGATCCAGCATGAGCTGTTCGACCTGGGCGCGGAGCTGGCGGTGCCGGGGCATCAGGCCCTGCCGGAGGCGTCGGTGGAGCGCCTCGATGTCGAGCTCGAGGGCTTCAATGACGAGCTGCCGCCGCTGGAGGAGTTCATCCTCCCGGGGGGCGGCCCGGCCACCGCGGATTGCCATATTGCCCGCACCGTCTGCCGCCGCGCCGAGCGGCGGCTGGTCGCGGTCAATCACCACGAGGCCCTGCGGCCCAGCTCGCTGGCCTACCTCAACCGCCTGTCGGATCTGCTGTTCGTACTGTGCCGGGTGCTGGCGCGCCACGAGAACGGTTCCGAGGTCCTGTGGCAGCCCGCCGCTCGGCGCGAGGCCTCCGGCGGCTGATTCTGCCCGCGACGCCGTGACGGCGGATCCGCGAAGGCCCCGATCGACAACAGTGCCGCGACGCTGACGCGACCCGCGGTCGATCTCCTTTTCTTCACGCTCCGTCGGGACGCCTCGAGTGTCCCGGCGGCAGTGTGTGCACGTATCCGGGTGTTGAATGATGAGTACATGGAAAAAACGCTACCCCCTGTTGCTGGCGCTACTGCTGCCGGGGGTTCCGGCGGCGGACACGGACGCGTCCCCGCATATCCTCGGCATCGTCTCGGATCGCTCCGCCGCCGAGGTCACGGCCGGGGCGCATCGTTTCCTCGAGGCCTTCCCCGAATCCGACGTGCGCCTGCGTACGCCGGAGCAGCTGGCCGACAAGGATGACTCCGAGGTCACCGCGTTGTGGGAGGACGCGGACGCCGTGCTGGTGGCGGCGGTGCTGGGCGACGAGGTCGGCCGGCTGACGCGGCTGCTGCGCGAGCGCGGTCCGGATGCCGAAGTGCCGCTGCTGGCGATCAACAGCGACCGGCAGCTGACGGCGCTGACCCGGTTGCGGGGCGAGCGCGTGCTGGCCGGCCTGGAAGCCGACGAGCGGACCGAGCTGGCGACCAATCCGGATGCCGACGAGGATCCGCGCGAACACCTGCGGGAGCAGCGGCAGGCGTTTCCCGAACAGGCCGGCTGGCTCACCGGCCGGGCGTATTACCAGGGGCGTACGCCGGAGAGCATGGAGGGCCTGATGCGCTGGCTGGCCGCCGAGGCCGGCCACGACATCGACGTGCCGCAGCCGGATCCGCGCGAGACCATCCGTTTCTACCACGACGGCCGCGCGGTGGATGACGCCGCCGCAATGGATCTGGATGAACGCCCGGCGGTCGCCCTGCTGGACCTGGACACCGGCGACCGGCCGGGGGACCGTGCACTGCTGGATGCCGCCTGCGACGCGCTGGAATCGCGCGATCTGCAGTGCTTCGGCGTGCTGGCGCGCTGGGGCGGCGCCAGCCGGCAGGCGGTGGAGGACCTGGCGCAGTCGGCGGCACCCGCCGATCTCGCCGGCATCGTCTCCCTGCAGGACTTCGTGATCGGGGGCGGCGGTAATCGCGAGGCGGTTGCCGGGGCGCTGGGCGAGCTGGACGTGCCGGTGGTCAAGGGCCTGCGCCTGGCCTCGCGGAGCGAGGATGAATGGCGGGTCGCGCATGACGGCATCCCCTGGGACAGCATCCACTACCAGGTCGCCATGCCCGAACTGCAGGGCGTGAGCCAGCCCACGGTGCTGGCCGCCGCCGGCGAGCCCGAGATCGACGACCGCACCGGCGTGCGCCTGATGCTCTCCGAGCCGATCCGGGAACGGGTCGACGCGGTGGCCGAACGCATGGCCCGCTGGCAGCGCCTGCGCGAGCGCTCCAATGCCGACAAGCGCGTGGCCATCGTCTACTACAACCATCCGCCGGGGCGCCACAACATCGGCGCCGACAAGCTGGATGTCCCCGAGTCGCTGCTGGAGACCCTGGATCTGCTGCGCGACGCGGGCTACGACACCGGGGATCACCCGGAAGATGCCGAGGCCCTGCTGGACGATATCCAGGATCGCGGCGTCAACCTGCCCGAACATGCCGACGCGGCCGCCGACATCGCCGGCCGCGTGGCCAGCCTGGATGCGGAGACTTATCGTTCCTGGTTCGAGACCCTGCCGGAGACCGTACAGGCCGAACTGGTGCACGGTCCGGTGGGCTATCTGCACGAGCGGCTGCTCAAGGCCCGCGAACTGGGCGCGACCGACGCCGCCGAGCGCGCGCTGGAGAACGGCATCGGCGATCTGCGCCACATGGTGCAGAACTACTCGCATGACGCGCAGCAGCGTGCGCAGTCACTGATCGACCAGCTGGAGCGCGAGTGGGAGGCGCTGCTGGACGGCGGCGGCGACCTGGCGCAGGCGGAATCCCTGCGCGACGCTCTCACGCGCACCGGCATCCCGGGCCTGAGCGGCTGGGGCGAACCCCCGGGCGAGGCCATGACCCACGACGGGGCGATGCATTTCCCCGGGATCGAATACGGCAACGTGTTCATCGGCCCGCAGCCGCCGCGGGGCTGGGAAGTCAGCGAGCGCCTGCTGCACGCCAACACCACGTTCCCGCCCACCCATCAGTACGTGGGCTTCTACCACTGGCTGCGCGACCATTTCGAGGCGGATGCGCTGGTCTACATGGGGCGCCACTCCACCCGCGAATTCCTGCCGCGGCGCCGCGCCGGGCTGGCCCCGGACGACTATCCGGAACTCCTCGGCGGCCCGTTGCCGGTGCTGTATCCCTACATCGTCGATGGCGTGGGCGAGGGCATCCAGGCCAAGCGTCGCGCCCAGGGCGTGATCATCAGCCATCTGACGCCGGCGCTGGCGACCACCGAGCTCTACGACGACCTGCTGGAACTGCGCCAGCTGGTCGAAAGCTACGAGGCGAGCACCGATCCGAATTCGCCGACTCAGGCCCGTGCCGCGGAGACGCTGCTGGCCCGTATCGAGGAGCTTGGTCTGAGCGAGACCATCGAGGAGGCGATGGATGCCCACGACCACAGCCATGATCACGATCATGCGCATGATGGTGGTGACGACCACGGCCATGACCATGACCACGGGCATGACCATGATCACGATCACGGGCATGACCACGACCACGGGCACGATCATGACCACGGGCACGATCATGACCACGGGCACGATCATGACCACGGACATGACCATGATCCGGCTCACGAGGGTGGTCTGGCGGACCTCGACGAGGAGCTGATGGTCCACGACATCGGTCACTGGGTGACCGACATGCAGGAGGAGCACATGCCCCTCGGACTGCATGTGCTGGCCCGCGACTGGGATGGCGAGGCCGTGGACACCATGCTCGACTCGATGGCCGGTGACGCGGAGCCGGACGCGGCGATGCGCGAGGCCCTGGAGGGTTCGCCCGCCAATGAGGGAGCGAACCTGCTGGCGGGGCTCGAGGGCCGCTTCGTGCCGCCGAGCCGCGGCAACGATCCGGTGCGCACCCCGGATGTGCTGCCCACCGGGCGCAATTTCCACGCCCTCTCCTCCGATCTGGTGCCCACTCGCATCGCCTGGAGCCTGGGCCAGGACCTGGCCGCGGATGCCCGCGAGCAGGGCGACCCCGAAGCCGAAGGCAGCGAGGCCGTGGTGCTGTGGGCCTCCGACACCGTGCGCGACGAAGGCGTGATGGTGGCCTTCGGACTCGACATGCTGGGGGTCGAGCCCGAGTGGAACAGCCGCGGGATTGTCGAGGGCCTGAAGCTGATGGATCTCGACGGGGCCGATCGTGAACGTCGACGGGACGCCCTGTTCACCACCTCGGGCCTGTTCCGCGACCTGTACGAGGATCAGCTGGTCTGGCTGGACCAGGCCGCGCGCCTGGCCCTGGACGGCTCGTCGAAGACCATCCGCGCCGAATATCCCCACCTGGACGAAGCGCTGGACGTGGCCCTGAAACCCCTGGGCGAGGACCTGAGGGGTCCGGGCCGGGAGCCGCTGGAGCGCAACGACGTGGCGAGCCAGTGGGTAGCCGATACCCGGACGCTGAAATCCGATGGCGTGGAGGCGGCCGAGGCCGGCCGCCAGGCGGCACTGCGGGTGTTCGGCACCGCACCGGGGGCCTATGGCGCCGGGGTGAACCGTCTGGCCGACCGCTCCGGGGCCTGGGAGGATCGCGCCGAGCTGGCCGACGCCTATGCCCGGCGCATGGGGCATGCCTATGGCGCGGGGACCCGCGGCGAGCCCGCTCACGATGCCTTCGATGCGCGTCTGGAAGGTGTGGGCCGCACCTATCTGGGCCGGGCCAGCCATCTCTACGGCCTGCTGGACAACGACGACGGCTTCGATTTCCAGGGCGGTCTGTCGGCCGCGGTGGAACACGCCCGCGGAACCCCGCCGGACAATCGCATCCTGCAGCATGCCGATCCCGACAACCCGCGCGTGGAGAGCCTGCAGCGTGCGCTGATGACCGAGCTGCACGGGCAGAACCTGAACCCGCAGTGGATCGAGCCGCTGATGGACCACGGCTATGCCGGGGCGCGGACCTTCACCGCCGATTTCGTCAACAACCTGTGGGGCTGGCAGGTGACCAGTCCCCACGTGATCGGCTCCGAAGCCTGGGACCACGTGCACGACGTCTACCTGCAGGACCGGCACGACCTGGGGCTCGACGAGTTCCTGGAAGACGGCCACAAGGTGCACGTGAAGACGCACATGCAGGCCACGCTGCTGGTGGCCGCGAGCCGCGAGTTCTGGGACGCCGATCCCGAGGTCCTGCAGGCGCTGTCCGAGGACTTCGCCGAACTGGTGGCCGAGCACGGCCTGCCCGGCAGCGGTCATACGCGGCCGGATCACCCCGTGCTCGACGAAGTCGCCGAACGCCTGGACGACGCGGAACTGGCCGAGGCCTTCGACGCCGTGCGCGAGGCCGCGCAGATCGAACGCGAGCCCGCCGAGACCGACCCGGCGCGCATGGCCGAGATCCAGCCGCTGGAACAGCCGGATGCCCGCGAGATGCAGGAGGCCCCGGAGCCGGCCGAGGTCGAGGCGGCGGAGGCCGAGGACGGCCGCGAATCGGGCGAGGCGCGCGCGATGCCGTGGATCCCCTGGCTGGTCTCCGGGGCGCTGTTCGTGCTGCTGCTCGGAGGCATTGTCGCCGGCCGGCGCCGTTAAGAAAGCGCTGAACAAAGATTGATGAGGTAACGCGAATGTCATTCTCGATCACGATGGAACTGATGGACACGGTGGTGAGCTGGCTGCTGGAGCCGGTGATCATCGGCCTGCTGGTGCTGGTCGCGGTGGCCGTCTGGGAGCTGGGACAGGCCGTGGGCGAGCGCACCGGCGGGGTGCGGCGCCTGGAGACCAGCGGCAATGCCGAGCGCCTGGCGTTCCTGGCGCGGCGACGCATCGACCGTGCCGACCTGCTGGCACGCATCGGCCCGATGCTGGGGCTGATGGGGACGCTGATCCCGCTGGGACCGGGGCTGGCGGCCATGGGCCGGGGTGAACTCGACGTACTGGCGCAGGCGGTGACCGTGGCCTTCAACACTACGGTTCTGGGGCTGCTGATCGGTATCCTCGGCTTCCTGCTTGGCCGCCTGCGCCGGCGCTGGTATGACGGCGCGATGGAACGCATGGAGGTGGCATGAGGGTCCCGCACTACCGCGCCAGCCGATTCGACGCGCCGGACGAGGAACCCATGGGACCGCTGGCCAATCTCGCGGACATCATGCTGGTGTTCGCGGTCGGCCTGATCGTGGCCCTGGTGGCCGCCGACGACGGGCTGGAACAGCAGGAAGCCGGTGGCGTGGAGGTCGAGGCCGGCGAGGAGGTTCCCGAACTGCCCGACGGTGCCGGCGAGGCCGGCTCCGGCTTCGAATCCATGGGCCAGGTCTACCGTGACCCGGAGACCGGCCGCATGCTGCTGATCGAGGGTGGCGACTGAGCACACCCGAGCCGGCCGCCCGATGGCCGCAAACCGAATCGAGGAACAGGACCATGAGTGAACAGGACGAACGCGCGCGCCGCCACGCCGAGCGCATGGCGCGCAAGAAGGAAGTGGTGGACCGCAAGATCGCCGAGGCGCAGGAGGAACGCGGCGTGTTCCTGGTGCTGACCGGCAACGGCAAGGGCAAGAGCTCCTCCGGCTTCGGCATGGCGGCGCGCGCGCTGGGCCACGACATGCAGGTGGGCATCGTGCAGTTCATCAAGGGCCGTTTCGCCACCGGCGAGGAGGCCTTCTTCAAGCGCCAGGACAACGTGCAGTACCACGTGATGGGCGAGGGCTACACCTGGGAGACCCAGGATCGCGAGAAGGACGGCGAGGCCGCGCGCGAGGCCTGGGCCCACGCCCGCGACATGCTGACCGATCCGGCCATCGACCTGGTGCTGCTGGACGAGCTGCACATCGCGCTGAAGTACGGCTATCTGGATGTCGACGAGGTGCTGCGGGACCTTACCGCGCGCCCCGAGATGCAGCACGTGATCACCACCGGCCGCGCGGCCCCGCAGGGCCTGATCGGCGCCGCCGACACGGTCAGCGAGATCGGCGTGGTCAAGCACGCCTTCCAGGCCGGCATCAAGGCGCAGAAGGGCATCGAGCTGTGACACGGCGGACGCTGCGGGCAGCCATGGCGCTGCGCTACTATCAGGGGGATGACGGCCCGAACCGGAGACTCCAGCATGGGCAACCCGCAACCCGCACAGATGGATGCCGACGCCTTTCTGGCGTGGGAGGCCGAACAGCCGGAGAAGCACGAGTTCGTGGCCGGCGAGGTCTTTGCGATGGGCGGGGCCTCGGATCGGCACGTGACGATCTCGCTCAATGTGGCTTCAGCCCTGCGCCAACACCTGCGCGGCGGACTCTGCCGGACCTTCATCGCGGACATGAAGCTGCGGGTGGAAGCGGCCGATGCCTTCTTCTATCCGGACGTGATGGTCACCTGCGATCCGCAGGACCGGGGGCGCGAGCAGTACAAGCAGGCCCCGCTGCTGGTGGTGGAGGTCCTGTCGCCGTCGACCGAGGCCTTCGACCGCGGGGCGAAGTTCGCCGCCTACCGCTCCCTGGCCTCGCTGCAGGAATACCTGATGATCGACCCGGCCAGTGGCGCGGTGGAGCTCTACCGGCGCGACCCGGAGGATCACTGGGTGCTGTACACGCACGATCCACGCGATTCCATGGAGGATACTGTGGAGTTGCGCAGCGTCGGCCTGACACTGGAAGGCGGCCGCATCTTCGAGGACGCGCCGCCGGAGTCCCCCGCGGGCGAGGCCTGACCGCGCGCGGTCTTTGGCCGGACGGGCACCGGGCCCGGCAGGCGGCCGGCCTGCAGGCGGAGGTGTCGGCATGAGTGCCCCGGTGAGCTGCCCGGCCGCGTTCGTGGCGGCGCCGGCCTCGGGGCAGGGCAAGACTACGGTTACCGCCGCGATCGCGCGTTACCATCGCAACCAGGGACGCCGGGTGCGGGTGTTCAAGACCGGCCCGGATTTCCTCGATCCGATGATCCTGGAGCAGGCCTCCGGGCATCCGGTGGATCCGCTGCATCTGTGGATGGTGGGCGAGGCGGCCTGCCGGGCGAAGCTGCATGCCGCCGCACAGGATGCGGACCTGATCCTGGTCGAGGGCTCCATGGGCCTGTTCGACGGCGACCCTTCGGGTGCCGATCTGGCGGTGGCCTTCGGCTTGCCGGTGCTGGCGCTGGTGGATGCCGGCGGCATGGCCCAGACCTTCGGCGCCATCGTGCACGGGCTGGCGACCTACCGCCCGGAGATGCCGCTGGCCGGGGTGATCGCCAACCGCACCGGCAGCCCGGGGCACGGGCGCATGCTGCGCGATGCCACGCCGGACGGCGTGCATTTCTTCGGCGCGATCCAGCGTAACGAGGCCCTGAGTGTGCCCGATCGCCACCTCGGGCTGGTGCAGGCCGGCGAGGTCGCCGACCTGGACGCCCGTCTGGAGGCCGCCGCGCAGGCGATCGCCGAGGCCGGGGTGACCGAGCTGCCGGCCCCGGTGGCGTTCGCCCCCGAAGCGGACGCCGGTGCGGAGCCCGACTCGCACCCCGGGAGCGAGCGGGCCCCGCGGCTGGACGGGCTGCGCATCGGCATCGCCCGCGACGCGGCGTTCGCCTTCACCTATCCGGGCAACCTCGAGTTCCTGCGCACACAGGGCGCGCGGCTGGAGTTCTTCTCCCCGGTGGCCGGCGATCGCCTGCCCGAGGTGGATGCGGTGTGGCTGCCGGGCGGCTATCCCGAGCTGCACCTCGATGCACTGGCGGCCAACACCGGCCTGAAGGCGGACCTGGCCGCGCACCACGGGGCCGGCCGGCCGATCCTGGCCGAGTGCGGCGGCTTCCTCTACCTGCTGGAAGAGCTGGCGGACCGCGACGGCCACGGCGCGCCGATGGCCGGTCTGCTGCCGGGGCATGCGCGTCTGGAGGACAAGCTGCAGGGCCTCGGGCTGCAGGCCGCGCCGCTGCCCGAGGGCGAGCTGCGCGGCCATACCTTCCACCACACCCGGGCCGAGGTCGGGCTGGAACCTGTCGCGCACTGCACCCGTGCCCGCGGCGCCGGTTCCACCGGCGAGGCGGTCTACCGCGATGGCCGGCTGACCGCAACCTATCTGCACGCCTGGTTCCCCTCCAATCCGGAGGCGGCCGCGGCCCTGTTCGCGTCATGAGCCGGGTGTTCACGGACAGCACGCCGGCCGCCGGCCGCGTGGATCTGGTCGGCGCCGGGCCGGGTGATCCCGGGCTGCTGACGCTGGACGCGGCCGCGGCGTTGCGCGACGCCGAGGTGTTGCTGCACGACCGCCTGATCCCCGAGGCGATCCTCGCGATGGCCAGTCCGCAGGCCGAACGCTGCTACGTGGGCAAGGCGCGCTCCAACCACAGCCTGCGCCAGGAGGAGCTGAACGCGCTGATGATCGAGCGCGCCCGCGAGGGGCGTTACGTGGTGCGGCTGAAGGGTGGGGACCCGTATGTCTTCGGCCGTGGTGGCGAGGAGGCGGCGGCGCTGGCGGCGGCCGGCATCCCGGTGCGGGTCATCCCCGGCATCAGCGCGGCCGGCGGCTGCGCGGCGTTCGCCGGCATCCCGCTGACCCACCGCGATCATGCCCATCGCTGCCAGTTCGTGACCGCGCACCGGCGCAACGGCAGTACCGAGCTGGACTGGGGGGCGCTGGCCGCCCCGCGGCAGACGGTGGTGATCTACATGGGGCTGAACCCGCTGGCGGAGATCTGTGCCGGGCTGGTCGCCGCCGGCGCCCCGGCCACGCGGCCCGCCGCCATCGTCGAGCACGGGACCCGGCCGGGGCAGCGCGTGGTCGCCGGCACCCTGGGGGACCTGCCCGGGCGCACCGCGGCGCTCGCGCTGGAGTCGCCCAGCCTGCTGATCGTGGGCGACGTGGTGGGCGAACGCGCCCGGCTGACGGGTGATGCTGCCGGGGCGCCCGCGATGGACCTCGGCGCGGTTGACGGGATCCATGGTTGAGCCCGTACCCGAGCCGGGCGCGCAACCCGGAGCGATGCGCGCGGAGAGCCGCGACGGCACGGCGCCGCTGCGCACCGGCCTGACCACCGGCACCAGCGCGACCGCGGCGGCCCTGGGGGCGGCGCGGCTGGCGCTGGGCGGCGGCGCGACCACGAGCCAGGAGGTGGTGCTGCCGCGCGGCCGGGTGGTCAGTCTGGCGCTGGCGTCGCTGGAGCGTGTTCCGGGCGGTGCCGAGGCGGCGGTCATCAAGGACGCCGGCGACGATCCCGATGCCACCCACGGCGCCTGGATCCGCGCGCGGGTGGAGCCGCGGCCGGATGCGGGGGTGACCTTCGTCGCCGGACCCGGGGTGGGCACGGTGACCCGCAGCGGTCTGGTGCTGCCGCCGGGGGAACCGGCGATCAACCCGGTGCCGCGGCGGATGATCACCGACCACCTCGAACGCCTGGCCCGCGAGCTGGACCATGCGGGCGGCTTCCGGGTCACGCTCGGCGTGGATGGCGGCGAACGCATCGCCCGGCGCACCATGAATCCGCGCCTCGGCATCCTCGGTGGCATCTCCATCCTCGGCACCACCGGCATCGTGCGGCCCTTCTCCTGTTCCGCCTACATCGCCTCCATCCACCAGGCCATCGACGTGGCGCGGGCCAACGGCCTGCCGCAGGTCGCCTGCTGCACCGGCGGCACCAGCGAACGCACCGCGAGCGAGCGCTACGGGCTGGACGAGATGGGGCTGGTGGAGATGGGCGATTTCTTCGGCGCGGCGCTCAAGTACCTGCGGCGCCGACCGCTGCCGCGCGTCGCGCTGGTGGCGGGCTTCGCCAAGCTGGGCAAGTTCGCCGCCGGGCATCCGGATACCCACAGCCGCAGCAGTACCATCGACCTGGATTTCATCGCCACCACCGCCGCGGCCGCCGGGGCGGATGCCGCGCTGGCGCGGCGGATCCGCGGCTGCAACACCAGCATCGAGGCCCTCGCCGCCTGTCAGGAGGCCGGCGTGGCACTGGGGGACCGCATCGCGGCGCTGGCCCTGGAGCAGGCACGGAGCTATCAGCTGCCCGACACCACGCTGGAGGTGGTCGCGGTGGATCGCCAGGGCCGGGTGGTGGGGACGGCCGGCGACCACGACCATGCCCCGGGGGTGACGCCATGAGCGCCCCGGCCATCGCCATCGACGACCTCGCCAAGCGCTATCGCGGTGGCCGGGTCGGCCTGGACGGGGTCAGCCTGCACGTCGAGCCGGGGGCGTTCTTCGGCCTGCTGGGGCCGAATGGCGCCGGCAAGACCACCCTGATCGGGCTGCTGACCTCGCTGCTGCGCCTGGAGCGCGGCACGGTGCGGATCTTCGGCCACGATGTCGCGCGCGAGCCGGTGGCGGCGCGGCGTCTGGTCGGTCTGGTGCCGCAGGAGGTCAATTTCAACAGCTTCGAGCCGGTGGGCGAGATCATCGAGACCCAGGGCGCCTACTACGGGCTGTCGCCGCGCCGGGCGCGCCGCCGCACCGACGAACTGTGCGAGCGCCTGGGGCTGACCGACCGCCGCCGGCAGACCGCCTGGGGGCTGTCCGGGGGCTTCAAGCGGCGCCTGCTGCTGGCGCGCGCGCTGGTGCACCAGCCGCGCCTGCTGGTGCTGGACGAACCCACCGCCGGCGTCGACCTGGAGGCCCGCCACGACCTCTGGACCCTGCTGCAGGAACTGAACGCGGACGGCGTGACCATCTTGCTGACCACGCATTATCTGGAGGAGGCCGAGCGCCTGTGCCGCGAGCTGGCGATCATCGATGGCGGACGCATCATCGCCCGCGGCGGCACCGGCGAGCTGCTGCGCGGGCTGCGCTTCCAGACCCTGGTGGTGGAGCTGGCCGAGCCGCTGGTGCGGCCCGGGGAGCTCGCGCTGTCCGCCGGCACCCTGCGTCCGGTGGATGCGCACACCCTGGAGGTGGACGTGCCGCGGGGCACCGAGCTGAACCCGGTGTTCGCCGAACTGACCGCCGCCGGGGTACGCATCGCCGGGCTGCGCGAGAAGGGCAATCGGCTGGAGACCCGCTTTCTCGAACTGCTGCGCGAGCGCGGCGGGGAGGGCGCGGCATGAGCCCGCTGCACAACGCCGCGCTGTACTGGTACGCCTGGCGCGGGCTGGTGGTGAAGCAGGTGCGCCGCTTCCTGCGCGGCTGGGTGCAGAACCTGCTGCCGTCGCTGGTGACCGCGGTGCTGTTTCTCGCGGTGCTGGGGCATCTGGTGGGGCGCGAGATCGGCACCCTGGGCGGCGTGTCCTACGCCGACTTCATCCTGCCGGGCCTGGTGATGCTGGCGGTGGTCACCAACGCCTACGGCAACAGCAGCCTCGCGCTGTTCGGCGCGCGCCTGCAGCGCCACATCGAGGAGATCCTGGTGGCGCCGATGCCGGCGTGGCTGGTGGTGGCCGGGTTTGCCACCGCCGGGGTACTGCGCGGGCTGCTGGCCGGGGCGCTGGTGCTGGCGGTGGCGCTGCCGTTCAGCGATCTGCAGCTGCACCACGCCGGGGCGGTGCTGGGGATCGCGCTTCTCACCGCGGTGCTGTTCTCGCTGGCGGGCCTGATCAACGGCCTGTACGCGCGCAGCTTCGACCATACCTCGGTGATCAGCACCTTCGTGCTGACCCCGCTGATCTATCTCGGCGGGCTGTTCTATCCGGTGGAGCGCCTGGCCGATCCCTGGCAGGGGATCGCGCAGCTGAACCCGCTCTATTACGTGATCGAGGGCTTCCGCCACGGCCTGCTGGGGGTCAGCGCGGTCGCCTGGACCACGACCTTCGCGGTGCTGGCCGCCGCCTGCGTGATCGTGGCCGGCGGGGCCTGGTATCTGCTGGCCCACAGCCGGAGGCTGCGCTCATGAACCGTCCGGCGGCGCCGCAGCCGCCGCGAGTGCGCGGGGCCTGCCCCGGGGTGGCGGCGCCGATGGCCACCGGGGACGGCTATCTGCTGCGCCTGCGCCACCCGATCGGGGGGCTGGGGGCGGCTGCGGCGCGGGTGCTGGCGGACACCGCGCGGCGTTTGGGCAACGGCGAACTGGAACTGACCCTGCGCGGCAACCTGCAGCTGCGCGGCGTGGCGGCCGGCGACCTGGACGCGGCGCGCGCGGCCCTGGCCCCCACCGGACTGGTGGATGCGCAGGCGGAGCGCGAGGCGCGGCGCAACGTGTTGGCGGCGCCGGTGCCGGACCTCGACCCGGAGGCGGTGGACGTGCTGGCCCTGGCGCGCGCGGTGAGCGCCGCGATCGTCGACGAGCCCGCGCTGCGGGGTCTGCCGGCCAAGGTGGGCGTGGTGGTCGACGGTGGCGGGCGTGCCTCGCTGCGCGGGGTGCCGGCGGATCTGCGTCTGGACCCGCTCGCCGGCGCGGGGCCTCGTTTCCGCCTGGCGGCCGGCGGCACCGCGGCCACGGCGACCCCGCTCGGCGAGGTCTCGGCGCAGCACGCCCCGGCGGCGGTGGTGCGCGCCCTGCGCGCGTTCCTCGAGCAGCGCGCCGCGCTGGATCCGCCGCCGGGGCGGTTGCGCGACGCACTGGGCATGCCCGGGAGCGAGGCGCTGCGCCTGCCGGGCGCGGAGGGGGAGACGCCGGGGGTGGTTGCCAACGCCGACACGCCGGTGCGCGCCGGGGACTGGCTCGGGGTGGCGGCCGGCGGGGCCTGGGTGGGGGCGGTCTTCCCGTTCGGCGTGATCGACGCCGACCGGCTGGAGCGTCTGGCCGCGTGGCTGGAGCCGTACGGCGGCGGCCTGCGCCTGACGCCGTGGCGGGCGCTGCTGGTGACCGGCGTGGCCATGGAGGCCGCCCCGGAGCTGCAGCAACTGCTGCGGGAACTGGGTGCGGTGACCGAGCCGGCCGACCGGCGCCTGGCGGCGGATGCCTGTGTCGGGCAGCCGGGCTGCGCCTCGGCGCACATCGCCGCGCGCAGCGAGGCCGCTGCGCTGGTGCAGCGCATGCCGACCCTGGCCGCGAGCGGGGTGCGGCTGCAGGTCTCCGCCTGCGACAAGCGCTGCGCGGCGCCGCCGTGGACGGATGGCGGGGTGGTCGAGTGGATCGCGCGGCCGGACGGCCATGCCGTGGTGCTGCGCTCGCTGCCCGGTGCGACCCTTGAATGGAGCGGGCTGACCCCGGCGCAGGCGCGCGCCCGGATCGCGGCGCTGGAGCGGGCGTTTCAACGCAATGCTGGAGAGGAGTTGCAGACCATGCTGGAACGGATCGGGCCCGAGGCCTGGAATGCCGCGGTGGACGCGGCGCTGTGCGAGGAGGACGAACGTGACGGAGACTGAGGCCTGGCGCTACGAGCGCGACGGGAAGGCGATTTATGCGGAGTCGTTCGCGATCATCCGCGCCGAGGCGGACCTGGAGCGCTTCCCGGCGGATCTGGTGGCGGCGGTGGAACGCATGATCCACAGCTGTGGCATGCCCGACCTGGCGCAGGACATCCGCTTCTCGCCGGGTGCCGGCAGCGCGCTCCGTCAGGCGCTGGAGGCCGGGGCCCCGGTGCTGTGCGACAGCGAGATGGTGGCCCACGGCATCACCCGCGCGCGCCTGCCGGCGGACAACCCGGTGCGCTGCACCCTGCGCGATGCGCGCGTTCCGCAACTGGCGCGCGAACTGGACAACACCCGCAGCGCGGCGGCGATGGAGCTGTGGCGTCCCGAGCTGGCCGGCGCCGTGGTGGCCATCGGCAATGCGCCCACCGCGCTGTTCCGCCTGCTGGAGATGCTGCGCGACGGCGCGCCGCGCCCGGCGGCGGTGATCGGCATCCCGGTGGGCTTTGTCGGCGCGGTGGAGAGCAAGCAGGCGCTGGCGGACAACCCGTTCGGGCTGGAATACCTGACCGTGGCCGGGCGCCGCGGCGGCAGCGCGATCACCGCCGGGGCGGTCAACGGCCTGGGGAGGGAGCCGGCATGAGTGCGGCGCACACGAGCGGGCCCGGAATGATCGAACCCGGAACGATCGAACCCGGGGTGCTCTGCGGGGTCGGCACCGGCCCCGGGGACCCCGAACTGATGACCTTCCGCGCCGCGCGGCGCATCGCCGAGGCGCCGGTGGTGGCGTATTTCTGCAAGCGCGGGACCACCGGGCAGGCGCGGCGCATCGCGGATGCGCACATCGGTCCCGGGCAGATCGAGGAGGCGCTGGAGTATCCGGTGACCAACGAGATCGCCCACGAAGAGGAGAGCTACCGCAGCCGCATCGAGGCGTTCTTCGACCAGTGCGCCGAACGCCTGGCGGTGCATCTGGAGGCCGGCCGCTCGGTCTGCGTGCTCAACGAGGGTGACCCGTATTTCTACGGTTCGTTCATGCACGTGCACCTGCGCCTGCGCGAGCGCTTTCGCAGCGAGGTGGTGCCCGGGGTGATCTCGCCGATCGCCGCGGCGGCGCAACTGCCGGCGCCGCTGGTGATGCGCGACGACACCCTGAGCGTGGTGCCGGGGACGCTGCCGGAGGCGGAACTGGAGGCGGCGCTCGCGCCCGCGCAGGCCGCGGTGATCATGAAGCTCGGCAAGCAGCTGCCGAAGATCCGCCGCGTGCTGGAGCGCCTGGGGCTGACCGCGCGCGCCTGGTACATCGAACGCGCGAGCTTCGATGAGGAACGCGTGCGGCCGCTGGCCGAGGCGCCCGGGGAGGCGCCGTATTTCTCCCTGATCGTGATCCACGGCGAGGGGGTGCGGCGATGAGCGGGCGTCTGAGCGTGGTCGGGGTCGGCCCGGCCGGCCCCGAATGGATCACGCCGGAGGTGACCGCGCTGCTCGCGGATGCCACCGATCTGGTCGGCTACGGGCCGTACCTGGAGCGCGTGGCCGGGGCCCATCACCGCGTGCATGCCTCCGACAACCGCGAGGAACTGGCGCGCGCGGCGCATGCGCTGGACATGGCCGCCGAGGGGCGCGACGTGGCGGTGGTCTCCGGGGGGGATCCCGGGGTGTTCGCGATGGCCGCGGCGGTGTTCGAGGCCCTGGAGGGCGCGCCGCCGGGCCGCTGGGATGCGGTGACGGTAGAGGTGCTGCCCGGGGTGTCGGCGATGCAGGCGGCCGCGGCGCGGCTGGGGGCGCCGCTGGGCAACGATTTCTGCGCGATCTCGCTGTCGGACAATCTCAAGCCGTGGTCGCTGATCCGGCGCCGGGTGCGGCTGGCGGCCGAGGCCGACTTCGCCATGGCCTTCTACAACCCGATCTCGCGCGCGCGACCGTGGCAGCTGGGTGCGGCGCTGGACATCGTGCGCGAGGTCCAGGGCCCGGACACCCTGGTGGTGCTGGCCACCGCGGTGGGCCGCGGCGAGCGGGAGGAGCTGCGGGTCGCCACCCTCGGCGAGGTGGATCCGGCGGCGGCCAACATGAGCACGCTGGTGATCGTCGGTGCCGCCTCCACCCGGGTGCTGGAACGCCCCTCCGGCCGGCGCCATGTGTACACCCCGCGCTATGTCGAGTCGGCGGAGTCGCGGTGAACGCGCGCGAGGCCTTCCAGCCACTCCAGGGCCGCCTGCGGGGCGTGGAAGCGGGGCACCCCGGGGGCGTCCGGCGGCCGGTCCACCATCACCACCGGGATGCCGCGTTCGCGCGCGGCCTGCAGCTTGGGAGCGGTGGCCGCGCCGCCGCTGTCCTTGGTGACCAGCACGTCGATGGCGTGGGTCTCCAGCAGCCGGTGCTCGTCGGCCAGGCTGAACGGGCCGCGGGCCCGCAGCCAGGTGACCCGGGGCAGCGCCGGCGGCGGTTCCGGCGGGTCGATGGTGCGGATCACGTAGTCCAGCTCGGGCGCCGCCGCGAAGGCCTCCAGGTGCTGGCGCCCGGTGGTGATGAGCACGCGCCGGCCGAGGCCGGGGAGCGCGCGGGCGGCGGCCTCCAGGTCGGGCACGCGCAGCCAGTGATCCCCGGGGGCCGCCTGCCACGGCGGCCGGGTCAGCCGGGCCAGGGGTATGCCGGCCCGGCGCGTGGCGGCGACGGCATTGGCCGAGATCTGCCGTGCGAACGGGTGGGTCGCGTCCACCACGGCGTCGACCGCGTGGTCGCGCAGCCAGGCGGCGAGGCCGTCGGCGCCGCCGAATCCGCCCGTGCGCCGCGGCAGTCGCGAGGGTGCCGGCCTGCGCGTGCGTCCGGCCAGCGATACGGTGGCGTGCAGCCACGGGTGGCCGTCCAGCAGCGGTTCCAGTGCCGCGGCCTCGGTGGTGCCGCCCAGCAGCAGGATCTGCCGCGGGCGTGCTGCCCGGGGGCCGGTATCGGTGGATGAACGGGAGCTCATGAGGATGACCAGTCTAGCCACCAACGAGGAGCGAGCGCCATGGCTGAACATCGTCGGCGTGGGCGCGGAGGGGCTCGCCGGGCTGGCCCCGGATGCCCGCATGGTGCTGGACACGGCGGCGACGGTGATCGGCGGCGCCAGGCATCTGGAGATGCTGCCGGAGCGGCCGGGGCAGGAGCGCCTGGTGTGGCCGTCGCCGCTGGAGACCGCGCTGGACTGGATCGAGGCGCGCGCCGGGCAGCCGCTGTGCGTGCTCGCCAGCGGCGACCCCTTCTGGTTCGGGGTGGGCGCGACCCTGATGCGGCGTTTTCCGGTCGCGCAGACCTGCGTCTGGCCGGCGCCCTCGGCGTTCAGCCTGGCCGCCGCGCGCATGGGCTGGCCGCTGCAGCAGACCCGCTGCCTGTCGGTGCACGGCCGGCCGATGGAGGCGCTGCGGCCCTGGCTGCATGACGGCGCGCGACTGCTGATCTTGAGCCGCGACGGGGATACCCCGGCGGAACTGGCGCACTGGCTGACCGGGCTCGGCTTCGGCGATTCCACCCTGACCGTATTGCAGTCCCTGGGCGCGGACCGCGAGGCGGTCGTCCGCGCGCGCGCCGGGGCCTGGCCGGAGGTCGCGATCGAGGCGCTGAACACCATGGCGCTGGAATGCCGGGCCGATCCGGCGGCGCAGGTGCTGGCGGCGAGTGCCGGGCGGCCGGAGGCGCAGTTCGAGCAGGACGGTCAGATCACCAAGCGCGAGGTGCGGGCGGTGGCGCTGGCCCTGCTGGCGCCCGGACGCGGCGAACGGCTGTGGGACGTGGGCGCCGGCTCCGGAGCCATCGGCATCGAGTGGATGCTGGCGGATCCGGCCAACACCGCCGTGGCCATCGAGCCGCGCTCGGAGCGCCTGGAACGCATCGCGCGCAACGCGAGCACGCTGGGGGTGCCGGCGCTGCGTCCCGTCCACGGGCGGGCGCCGGAGGCACTGGAAGACCTGCCGCCACCCGACGCGATCTTCATCGGCGGCGGGCTGACCACGCCGGGGCTGCTGGAGCACTGCATCGGCCAGCTGCGCCCGGGCGGGCGGCTGGTCGCCAGCAGCGTGACCGTGGAAGGGGACGCGGTGCTGGCGGCGGCGCACGAGCGCCACGGCGGCGAGCTCACGCGGATCAACGTCAGCCGCGCGGAGCCGCTGGGCGGCATGGCCGGCTGGCAGCCGCTGCGGCCGGTGACCCTGTGGTCGCTGCGCCGGAGCTGAGGGAAACGCCGAGCGGGGCGCGTGTCCGGGTGACCCCCGGCGTCGGCTTCGCCTCGGCCTGCACGGCCGGCGAGCTGGAGGCACTGGTCCGCGAGATGCTGGCCGAGGCGCATGCCGGGTTGCGGGTGGGGGGCGGCGGGGCGATCGAGATCCGGCAGCTGGCGGCCCCGGCGCACAAGGGTGACAGCCCGGTGCTGTGGAGGGCCGCGCGCGACCTGGAGCTGGAGCTGGTGTTCGCGTCGGCGGCCGCGCTGGCCGCGCGCGACGCTGCCCTGTCCACGGAGTCGGCGCGCGCGCGTGCCGTCGCCGGGGTCGGTTCGGTGGCGGAGGCGGCGGCGCTGGCGGTGGCCGGCGACGGGGCGCGCCTGCTGCTGCCGCGGCGGCTCTCGGCACGGGCGAGCTGCGCGGTCGCGGTGCGCACGGTGAACGGGACGGACGAGCTTTTCGAGGAGGGATGATGACGGTTCATTTTGTCGGAGCGGGGCCCGGTGCGGCCGATCTTCTGACTTTGCGCGGGCGCGATCGCATCGCGGCCTGCCCGGTGTGCCTGTATGCCGGTTCGCTGGTGCCGGAGGCGGTGCTGGAGCATGCCCCGGAGGGGGCGCGCGTGGTGAACACCGCGCCGCTGACGCTGGACGCGATCATTGAGGAGATCGAACGGGCCCACGCGGCGGGCCAGGACGTGGCGCGCCTGCACTCCGGCGACCTGTCGGTCTACAGCGCGCTGGGCGAGCAGATCCGCCGGCTGGAGGCGGCCGGGATCGATTACAGCATCACGCCCGGCGTGCCGGCGTTCTCCGCCGCCGCCGCGACCCTGGGGCGGGAACTGACGGTGCCGGAGGTGGCGCAGTCGGTGGTGCTGACGCGCACGCCGGGACGGGCGTCCTCCATGCCCGAGCGCGAACGGCTGGCGAGCTTTGCCGCCACCGGGGCGACGCTCGCGATCCACCTGTCGCTGCACAATATTGGGACCGTGGTCGAGGACCTGCGGCCGCACTATGGCTGCGACTGCCCGGTGGCGATCGTGTTTCGCGCCAGCTGGCCGGACGAGACCGTGGTGCGCGGTTCGCTGGGGAATATCGCGGAACGGGCGCAGGCCCTGACCACACGGCGCTCGGCGCTGATCCTGGTGGGCCCGGCGCTGGACCCGGGGGATTTCCGCGACAGTGCGCTGTACGACCCGGCGCATGTGCGCCGTTACCGCGGCATGGACGGGGACTAAGCGGCGGTGCCCCCGATCTTCCGCAGGCAGGAATGACTCCGGTGGAAGTTGTGGGGCACGGGCCTTTTCGCCTGCAAGCAGGCTCCTACATCGTCGCGAACTTGTAGGAGCCTGCTTGCAGGCGAAGGCGGGGCGCTCCTGGTCAGGATAACGGAAAGGGGCCGCCGGGCGGCGGCCCCGGATTCCGCGTTTTCCCGCGTGGGTCAGCGGCGGCGGAAGTTGTCGTGGCAGGCGAGGCACTGGTGGCGTACGCCGTTCAGGGCCTCGGTGGCGCGTAGCTGAAAGCCCTCGTCCTCCAGGTCGTTGGCCGACACCACCTTGCGCTGCAGCTCGGTGGTCGCCTCGCGGTAGGCCGCCTTGTACTCGGCGAACACCGGGTCCTCCCAGGCCGCGGGCAGGGCCCCGGGTTCGCCGTCGGGCGCCGGTGTCTCGCGGGCGAACCAGGTGTCGATGTCGTCGGCCCCGCTCGCGAGTTCGTCGGCCAGCTCGGGCAGACGTTCGGCGAACGGTGCGTCGTAGCGCAGGATCTGCTCGATGCTGCGGTAGGTGGCCGAGGTCCCCTGCATGCTCTGCTGACGGAAGCGCTGGAAGGCCTCGGTGGCGTCGACTCGGGCCGGGTCGTCCAGGGTCTCCGCGTAGTCTTCGCCCCAGGGGCCCGGCATCGGCACGCTGATCTCGTCTTCCGCGCCGGCGGTACCGGTCGCTGCGAGCAGCAGGACCAGCGACAGGCCGGCCGTCAGCGGCCGGCGCGTGGATGGCATCCGTTTCATGGCGATTCTCCCTGTTTGTTCAGAAGCGGAACTGGTGCTGCAGGTGTAGCTGCCAGTTCGAGGTGTCGGTGTCGCGGTCCAGCCACATGAGCTGGGTCTTCTGCCGCTGCCCCCGGTGGTACCAGTTAAGGCCGGCGCCCCATTCGCGCTGCCAGCGCTCGTCGCCGTCCAGGTCGTCGCCGGCGTCGTGGCGCAGTACCGCGTGGCGAGCGGCGAGCTCGAGGCCCTCCAGCGGCAGCGACTGCGCCAGTTCCAGCTCGGCCCCCAGGTCGTGGTAGCTCGCGGTGCGGTCGGGGGAGACATTGCGGCGGTAGGCCGCCAGCGACAGCGAGGTATGGCCGAACTTGACCACCGCATCGGCGGTGGCGGTGACCCAGTCGGCGCGCTGCCGGTCGACCGTGTCTTCCTGCCCGCGGCTCCAGTCACGCAGGTGGTTGCGGCTGGCGGCCTGCAGGCCGGCGCCCAGGGCAACGGTGCGCTCCACGGCCCGGCCCACCGTGGTGTTGTCGCGCGGGACCGAGCCCACCGGGGCCCAGGCGCCACGGGCGCTGAACAGGTGCCCGGAGGTGGAGGGCCGGTCGTCGCGCTGATCCAGGCGCCCGCGGCCATCGAATATCCCGACCGCCCAGGCGCGGTCGTCGCCCGCGCCACCCAGCAGGGCGAGGCCGGTATCGCGTCCGGCCGGGATCTCGAACTGGTTGCCGGCGATGCTCAGTTCGGTGAACAGGCGGTTGGGGCCGCCGATGTCCCGCGCCAGACCGAAGGGGACGGTGAACTGGCCGGCCCGCAGGCCCAGGTGTTCGCCCGGGCCGTACTGCAGCCAGATGTCGCGCATGGACAGCTCGCCGCTGCTGAAATCCGGCTGCAGGCGAAAGCTCAGTTCGGGGTGGAACAGGGTGCCCGAGGTGTCCAGCCAGGCGCGCCGGAAATCGAATTCGCTGCTGGAGCCGTCCGGGTCATGCTCGTAGCTGTAACGGCCCTGGATCAGCGGATCCAGGGTGACCTGCAGGCCGTCTTCCGCGTCGCCGAATTCGAAACCGGCCTGCGCCGGCGCGATGCCTGTGGCCGTCACCAGGCACAGGGTAGCCAGGGCCGGCACGGCAGGCCGCCCCGGTCGGAGATGGATACGCTTCATTGTTGATTGCCCGCCCGGGCGCGCGACCCCGCACGCCGTGGATGAAACGACGCCGGCCGTCGGGCAGGGGAGCAGGGAGGAAGGGGGCGGACACGCCGGCCCCGGCCCGCTCGGCCGCCCGCCGCGGCGTCGGGTTTCCTCCAGGCCGGTCTCCGGACTCGCGAAGGGGATGCAGGGCATCCCGGGCGGATCGCCTTCCCGCGGGCATCCCGTGGATGCGCCGCAGTGGCAGTGGAGCCGCCTGTCTTCGCCTACCGTTGCGGGGGCAGTGCCGGCATTGCGAACGTTCATTCACGCACCGGCTTCCCGATTATCCCCGGCGTCGTGGGCCGGGGCACCTGAAGGCGGGCGGACTGTAACCGCGTCCCGTCACGCGGGCAAGGGCGGAGCCGGGTTGATCTGTATCAAGGTTACGCAGGATTGCACCACCCGGCCGGCCCGTGATGGGGGTATTTCTTTTAGACTGAGTCCATGTGGTGACGGTTTGCAGCCGGGCCGCATCCAGACCAATAAAAAGGAGCGAACCATGCAGAAGAAGCGCATTTTCCGGGGGCTGCTCGTCTCGGCCTGTACGGCCGTGGCACTGGGCCTCTCCGCCCCGACGTTCGCCGGCGATTACGACCAGTACCGCGACATGTTCGAGCCGCTGCCGGCCCTGCCGCCGATCCCGGCCGACAATTCCCTGACCGACGAGAAGGTGGAGCTGGGCAAGTTCCTGTTCTTCGAGCCGCGCATCTCCAGCTCGGGAGTGATCTCCTGCGCCACCTGCCACAACCCCGCGCTGGGCTGGGCCGATCGCATCCCGCGTGCCGTTGGGCATGCCGGCCAGGTGGGCGAGCGCAACAGCCCGACGGTGCTGAACTCCGGGTTCTTCGAGGCCCAGTTCTGGGATGGCCGCGAGGATGACCTGGAAGGTCAGGCCCTGGGTCCGATCCAGGATGCGGTGGAGATGGCCATGCCGCTGGAAGAGGCGATCGCGCGCCTGGAGGACTTCCCCGAGTACATCGAGATGTTCGATGCGGCGTACCCGGATTATGACGGCGACAACGTCGTGAACACCGATCACGTGGCCAAGGCCCTGGCCTCGTTCCAGCGTACCCTGAATACGCCGAACTCCGATCTGGACCGCTGGCTGGTGGGTGACGACGACGCGATGAGCGAGCAGCAGAAGCGCGGCATGGCCCTGTTCGCGGATAACGGCTGCGTGGCCTGCCATCGCGGCCCGGCGCTGACCGACTCGAATTTCCACCAGATCCAGGTGCCCGGTTCCGAGGACAAGGGGCGCTATCTGGTGACCGGGGAGGAACGCGACAAGTACGCCTTCAAGACCCCGACGCTGCGCAACGTGGCCCTGACCTACCCCTACATGAACAATGGCGAGACCGAGACCCTGAAGGAAGCCATTGAAATCATGGGTCAGGAGATGCTGGACACCGACTTCACGGAAGACGAGCTGGAAGACATCGAGGCGTTCATGCACGCCCTGACCGGCGAGATGCCGGACGTCACCATCCCGGCCCTGCCGTGATCCATCGGGGGCTCAGCGGCTGAACGCTCATGCCCCCTTCGTCGAGGCTTTCGAGGCCCCCTCCATGTCCTGGAGGGGGCCTTTTTGATGGGTGCCGCTATTCCACCGTGATGGTGATTTTTTCGGAAACCACCGGCGGATCGAAGCTGATGTGGCGATAGTCCATGAAAAGCAGCTGCAGGGTATGGGTGCCGGGCTCCAGTTCTACCTCACCTTCGGTCTGACCACCTCCGAAGTGGTGTTTGTGGTCCGTGAAGGGCAGGGAGGCATCCAGGTCCACTTCGTCCAGAGGCTTGTTTACGAGCAGGTGGTGGTGCCCGGTGTTGTCGGCGTCGACGCCGGCCGGGGCTATCCCCATGCCGCGCAGTCCCATGCGTATATGTACCGGGCCCTCGACGGTGTCACCATCCTGCGGGCTGATGAAGTAGACCTCGGTCCCCTCGGCGGGTGCCGGGCGATCGGCGAGCGCCGATACGGGCAGGACAAGCGCGGCGGCAAGGGCCACGGACGAGGCCATGAAGATCCGGTTTCTGATCATCGGAGAATCTCCTTTTCCGGGTGAAGGGCGCAGGGACCGGGTCTCGGGGTCCCTGAAGGAAGTGTAGACGGTCCGGGGCGGGGTCAAGGGCGCGGTCGTCTGCTACCCTGTGTGGCCCTGTTGACTACCGGAAGCGAGTGTTCGCGCATGGCCTTTCGTACCCGTTTTGCCCCCAGTCCGACCGGCTACCTGCACATCGGCGGTGCCCGCACCGCGTTGTTTTCCTGGCTGTATGCCCGCCACCATGGTGGCGAGTTCGTACTGCGTATCGAGGACACCGATCTCGAGCGCAGTACCGCCGAGTCGGTGAATGCCATCCTGGAGGGCATGAACTGGCTGGGCCTGACCTACGACAAGGGTCCGTTCTACCAGACCGACCATTTCGACCGGTATCGCGAAGTCATCGATCAGCTGCTGGCCTCCGGCCACGCCTATCGCTGCTATTGCACGAAGGAAGAGCTGGATGTGATGCGCGATGAGCAGAAGGCGCGCAAGGAGAAGCCGCGCTACGACGGCCGCTGTCGCGCCCGAACCGAGCCGCGCGAGGGCGTGGATCCGGTGATCCGTTTCCGCACCCCGGACGAGGGCGCCACCATCGTTGATGACATGGTGCGCGGCAAGGTGGCGTTCCAGAACAGCGAACTGGATGACCTGATCATCGCCCGCTCCGACGGTTCGCCGACCTACAACCTCACGGTGGTGGTGGACGACATGGACATGGGCATCAGCCATGTGGTGCGTGGCGACGACCATCTCAACAACACCCCGCGCCAGATCAACATCCTCAAGGCCCTGGGTGTGGAACCGCCGCGTTACGGCCATCTGCCGATGATCATGGGCCCGGACGGCGCGAAGCTGTCCAAGCGCCACGGGGCGGTGTCGGTGATGCAGTTCCGCGAGGAGGGCTACCTGCCCGAGGCGCTGCTGAACTATCTGGTGCGGCTGGGCTGGGCCCACGGGGACCAGGAGATCTTCTCGCTGGACGAGCTGGTGCGCCTGTTCGATATCGAGGACGTCAATCAGTCCGCCTCGGCCATCAACCCCGACAAGCTGCTGTGGCTGAATCAGCACTACATCAAGACCCTGGACCCGGACCACGTGGCGCTGGAGCTGGGCTGGCACCTGGGCCAGCTGGGCGTGGATCCCGCCGAGGGGCCGGAACTGCGGCAGGTGGTGCTGGCGCAGCGGGAACGGGCGCGTACGCTGCGCGAGATGGCCGAGAACAGCGTGTATTTCTATCGCGACTTCGACGAATACGATCCGAAGGCCGAGCGCAAGCAGCTGACGCCGGAGGCCCGCGAGGTACTGCAAACCCTGCACGACGGCTTCAGTGCCCTGGGCGCCTGGGACAAGGAGGCGCTGCACGAGGTGGTGCAGCACACCGCCGAGCGGCTGGAACTCAAGCTCGGCAAGGTCGCCCAGCCATTGCGTGTGGCGCTGACGGGCGGTACTGTATCGCCACCGATCGACGACACGCTGGTGCTGATCGGACGCGAGCGCTCGCTGGAACGGATCGAGCGGGCCATCGCAAAGATTTCCGCACAAGCGGGTTGACACGAATAAGGGGTGTGGCTACATTACGCACCTCGCCGGTTACGGGGCCATAGCTCAGCTGGGAGAGCGCCTGCATGGCATGCAGGAGGTCGGCGGTTCGATCCCGCCTGGCTCCACCATTACGGCGAATGGCAGGATCAGCGATGCATCGTTTTGGAATGATCTCCATCTACGTTGGGCTGGTTTTGTCGATTGTGGGATTGTTCGGCGGTTTCGGGTTGATGTTTGCCGGTGAGCAGACATGGTCCAAGCCACTGGTCGCAATGGTCCCGCTGGGGTTCCTGCTGGTTTTCAACGGTGTGGTGACAACCATCCTGCATCGTCCGAAAGGCAGCCGCGGAAGTGAAAGGCCGCACGGACCTCCTGACTAGTTTGCAGCATGACGTTGCCTCTGCGTCCCCATCGTCTAGAGGCCTAGGACACTGCCCTTTCACGGCAGCGACCGGGGTTCGAATCCCCGTGGGGACGCCATATTCCAAGGGCCCGGATCCAGACGCACTGGATCCGGGCCTTTTTCGTTCTGGTCCGGAATCAGCCGCCGAAGATCCCTTTCTTTGTTGCTCCGTGTCAATCGGAGGAGCGGCGGAGGGGAAGGGCATAAAAAAGAAGCCCGGCCGGGAGCCGGGCTCAAGGTACTGAAACAACCGTGTGACGGAGGGAGTCGGTTGTCTCGGTGTACCGGTCGGGGACCGGGTCAACACCATGCAGTGGCCACATCGTGACCGGGGTTACGGAAACACCCGTGGAGGGTTTTTCGTCACCACTCGTCAGCTGTGACGGGATAACCGGAGAGAGGTTCCGGTTGCGGGTGCGACATGCGATACAGTTCACGGTTTCTCCGACAGTGAATCAATACGGAACGAGGACATGCGCGGACTGGAACAGATCCCCTGGCTCTACGATGGCTTCATGGTGCTGGCCGATGCGCTGGGCCTGCGTCGCTGGCGGATGCGCCTGGTATCCGGGGCCCGGGGACGGATCCTGGAGGTCGGTTGCGGAACCGGGCGCAATTTGCCGCTGTATCCGCAGACGGCGGAAGTCATTGGCGTGGAGCCGGACTTCCTCGCGCTACGGAGTGCGCGGCGTCGCGCTCCCGGGGTGCCGCTGGTGGTGGCCCGCGCCGAGGCCCTGCCGTTCGTCGAGGGGCAGTTCGATGCGGTGGTATCCGGGCTGGTGTTCTGTTCGGTGCAGGATCCGCCCGCCGCCCTGAACGAGGTGCGGCGGGTCCTTGGCGCGGAGGGCGAGCTGCGGATGCTGGAGCATGTGCGACACACGCGTCCGTTGCTGGCGCGGATGCAGGACCATGTGCAGCCGGCCTGGACCTGTGTGGCCGGTGGCTGTCATCCCAACCGGGATACCGAAGCCGCTGTGTCCGCCGCCGGTTTTGCGATCGATCCGCAGGACCGGGTGGCCCGGGGCGTGATGCGGCGCTTCACCGCGCGTCCCGCCGGATCCGGAAAAAGGCTGCGGAGAACCCTCAAGTCTGAGCGGTAGCCGCCGCTAACATCGGTGCAGGCGTCCTGTCCATTCGCAAACGCCTGTCAACGCCAGGGAGGTACCCATGGATGTCAACGCAGCGGTATCCCAGGCCGTGCAGATGCAGCAGGCGAGCCTGATGCAGCAGAAGGATGTCGCGGTAATGAATCGTGCCATGGAGGCCGAGGAAGCCGCGGTGGCTCAGCTGATCGACGGCATGCCCGACGTTTCAGGCAGTGCCGGGGTGGAAGCAGCGGCCGGTGCGGCCGCAGCGCTGCCCGACAATGTCGGGACGCTGGTCAATACCACGGCCTGAGGCAGGGCCGGAGATCGCTGGTCTCCGGCCTTTTTTGCGGGGGGCCGGGCGGTTACTGCCGTTGTGCCTCGAATTCGATGATCAGTTCCACCGTGTCGCCCACGATGTTGCGGATCAGTCCGTAATCCATGCCGAAGTCGCTGCGCTGGAATTCGCCCCGCATCGAGGCGCCCAGCACGTAGGGGCGGGAGAAGATGCCGCCCAGCGGAAACGGGTAGCGTCCGACCTTGTTGATCGTGACGTCCAGGGTGATCGGCCGGGTTTCGCCCAGCAGTTCCAGATCCCCCGTCAGCTGCCCGCTGTCCTCCCCGGTGGGTTCGTAGTCGGTGGCGGTAAACCGCATCTCGGGGTAGTTCTCCACGTCGAGGAAGTCTTCGTTGCGCAGATGGTCGTCGCGTTCCTCGTGGTTGGTGAACACGCTGTCGGTCTGCACCACGAAGTGCCCCTCGCCCAGCTCGCCCGTGTCGGGATCGAACATGAAGGACCCCTCGGCCTCGAGGAACATGCCCAGGACCCGGGCGAACTCGGCATGATCGACGAGGAAGCCCACCGCGAAATGTTCGGTATCGATCTCCCACTCGTCCATCGCCAGGCTGGTTCCGGGCAGCACCGATGCCAGGCTCAGCAGGGCCGTCGCGGCCAGGGTGCGGAATCGATGGCTCATGGGGTTTCCTCCGGGGTCTGGGGATGTGAACCGGGTCTGTTCCGATACAGATAGACGATATCCGCGGCGAATGAAACCGTGAGCATGGCCAGCGCCAGGACCGCTGCGGCGACGGCCGCCGCCGCTGGAACGGCAGGGGTGAGCGCGATCAGCAGGGCCGGGGTCTGCAGCACGCACACCGCCTGGCGGCGCCGGCTGGGCGGCAGATCCGCGCGCAGCCAGGGCAGTCCGCGCCCGGCCAGCACGAACAGATAGCGCATGGCCCCGATTGCCAGCACCCAGGGGCCAGCGGGTCCGGGCTGCCACGCAAGCACGGACAGCGCGAGGATGAGTGCCGCGTCCAGTTCCATGTCGAAACGCGCGCCGAACGCCGACGCGGTGCCGCTGCGCCGTGCCACGGCGCCGTCGAGCCCATCCAGCAACAGCACCAGCAGGGCGAGGACGACGACCCAGGCCAGTCCAGCATCGGGCAGGGGGAACGCGGGCATCGGTGCGAGGAGCGCCAGGCCCCCGACCGGGGCCGCGAGGGCCGCGCGCATCAGGGTTACGCGGTTGCCGGGCCCGGGGACCGCGGGCAGGCCGCCGGCGTGCCCGGCACCGGTCACCAGCAGCCCCCACAGCAGCGCCCAGAGCAGGGCGGTTGCGGGCAGCAGAGCGGGGCCGACCGGGGTCAGGCTCGTAATGAGGGTCGCAACACCCAGCGCCAGCAGTCCGCCGAGAACCAGATCGGTGGAGCGGAGCGGCCTGTGCAGGGCGGTGGGGGCGGGCATGGACGGGCTTTCCTCGGCTACACTGCAGGCTTCATTCACCGGGAGGATGGCGCAGTGTCCCTCTGGTCGCGAAAGCCCGCATGAACCGCGCACGAGCCTTCTGGATCACCGCGCCCGGCGAGGGCGAGATCCGCGATGCGCAATTGCCGCCGCCGGCCTCCGGGGAGTGCCGGGTGCGGGCCCGCTATGGCGCGATATCGCGCGGCACCGAGTCGCTGGTGTTCCGCGGGCGGGTGCCGCCGGATCAGTACACCGCGATGCGGGCACCGCTGCAGGAAGGGGACTTCCCTGCGCCGGTGAAATACGGCTACATCAGCGCAGGCGTGGTCGAGTCCGGCAAGCGTGCCGGCGAACGGGTGTTCTGTCTGCACCCGCACCAGGACCGTTACAACGCGCCGGATTCCATGCTGGTGCCGATCCCGGAGGCGGTCCCGGACGCGCGCGCGGTACTGGCGGCGAACATGGAAACGGCCGTGAACATCGTGTGGGACGCCGGAGCGGGTCCCGGCGACCGGGTGGCGGTGATCGGTGCGGGGGTGGTCGGGTTCCTGTGCGCCTGGCTGATCCGTGCAATCCCGGGCACGCAGGTGGATCTGATCGACCCCGAGCCCGCGCGGGCGGAACCGGCGCGGGCGCTGGGGCTGACGCTGCATACGCCGGCGGATGCCCGCGAGGCGCTGCCTCCCGCGTCGCGCGATGCGGTGATCCATTGCAGCGGTCAGGGCGACGGGCTGGTGCAGTCGCTGGAGCTGGCGGGCACCGAGGCCCGGGTGGTGGAGGCCAGCTGGTATGGCGATGCGCCGGTCAGCCTGCCGCTGGGAGCCGGGTTTCATTCGCGGCGTCTGGAGCTGCGCAGCAGCCAGGTGGGCCGTATCCCGCCGGCACGCGCCGCGCGCTGGGACTACCACCGGCGTCTGGCGCTGGCGCTGGAGCTGCTCGCCGATCCGGTGCTGGAGGTCCTGATCAGCGGCGAGGATCGTTTCGAGGACCTGCCGCGGGTGATGCCGCGGGTAGCCGGGCCCGAGGCCGCCACGACACTGTGCCATCGCATCCGTTATCCCGATCCCGACCCCGTGTGGGTCTGAACGAGTCCGACCGAATTGCCAAGGAGAGACTCCCGCATGTACAGCCTGAACGTCCGCGATCACTTCATGATTGCCCACAGCTTCGCCGGCGAGGTTTTCGGTCCCGCGCAGAACCTGCACGGCGCCACCTACGTGGTGGACGTGACCTTCCGCCGGGCCGAGCTGGATGACGACGGTCTGGTGGTCGACATCGGCCGGGCCGGCGAGGTGCTGCGCAGCATCCTCGCGGAACTGAACTACCAGAACCTGGACGACCGACCCGAGTTCGAGGGGCAGAACACCACAACCGAATTCCTCGCCCGGGCGATTCACGGACGCATCGCCACCGCCATCCACGAGGAGCGTCTGGGCGCTTCCGCACGGGGCCTGGACGCGGTCTGCGTGACCCTGCACGAATCCCACGTGGCCTGGGCCGCCTACGAGGCGGCTCCTTGAGCGAGGCCGCCGATCTGCGCCTGCTGGTTCCCGGGGCGCTGGATCAGCCCACCGGTGGCTACCGGTTCGATGCGCGCATGCTGGCGGGCCTGCGCGAGCGCGGCTGGCAGACGGCAGTCGACGAGCTTCAGGGCGACTTCCCCGGACCCTCCGCGGACGCTGCGGCGGCGCTGGATTCGGCCCTGGCGGCGGCCCCCGATGGCCAGCGGGTGCTGGTCGACGGCCTCGCGGGCGGCGCCTTCCCCGAGGTGCTCGAGCGCCACGCGCAGCGGCTGCGTCTGCTCGCGCTGGTGCATCACCCGCTCGGGCTGGAGACCGGCCTGCAACCCGCGCGCAGCCGCGAGCTCCTCGCGCTGGAGCGGGCCGGGTTGCGAAGCAGTCGCGGGATCGTCACCACCAGCGCGTATACCGCCGACGTGCTGGCCGGATGGGGAATCGAGCGTCCGCGTCTGCGGGTGGTCCCGCCCGGTGTGGAACGTCAGGCGGCGGCATCGGGACCCGGTCCCGGGGAGCCGCCGTGCCTGCTGGCGGTGGGGTCCCTGATCCCGCGCAAGGGGCAGCACCACCTGATCGCCGCGCTGGCCGGACTGACGGATCGCGCCTGGCACCTGGTCCTGGCCGGGCCGGCGGATCGCGACCCGGGATTCGTGCGTCGCCTGCGCCAGCAGATCGAGGACAGCGGTCTGCGGGACCGGGTCACCGTCACCGGAACCTGCGACGAGTCCGATCTCGATGCCTGGTTCGATGGCGCGTCGCTGTTCGTCCTGCCCAGCGAATACGAGGGGTTCGGCATGGTGTATACCGAGGCCATGGCGCGCGGCCTGCCGGTGATCGCGACCACCGGTGGCGCGATCCCGTACACCGTTCCGGCCGCCGCGGGTGCCCGCCTGCCGCCGGGCGACGTCCCGGCGTTGCGCGCCGCGCTGACGGATTATCTGGAGCGCCCGGAGGCCTGGCTTGCCGCCGGGGCCGCCGGCCGACGGGCCGCGCGGCAGATGCCCGACTGGCCACAGGCGGTCGTCGCGATGGATCGGGCGCTGCGCGAGCTGACACCATGAGCGAGCACTTCGATCGCGACTGGCTGGGCCTGCGCGAGCCCGTGGACCATGCGGCGCGCCCGGCGTCCCTGGCCGACGCGCTCGCGGAGTGGGTGGTGCGGGTTCGGGGAGCGAACGAGGCACCGCTGCGGGTGCTGGATCTGGGCGCCGGCACCGGTTCGAACCTGCGCTGGCTCGCTCCGCGGCTGCCGGACCTGCAGCTCTGGACCCTGGTGGATCATGATGCCTCCCTGCTGGACGCGGCCCGCCGCGACGCCGGCGGCGAACGCGTGGAACACCTGCGGGTCGAGGACTTCGCTGCCGCGCCTCCGGCCTTGCCGGGCGCGGCGCCCGACCCGTTGCTGGTGACCGGCGCGGCGCTGCTGGATCTGGTCTCGGCCCGGTGGCTGGATGCACTGGTCGCTGCCTGTGCCGCGCGCGGGGCCGCGGTACTGTTCGCGCTGAGCTACGACGGCCGGATCGAATGGTCGCAGCCGGACCCGGAGGACGCGGACCTGCTGGCGGCGGTCAATCGTCACCAGGGCACCGACAAGGGTTTCGGGCCGGCGCTGGGTCCGGGGGCGGCGATGCACCTGGAGCGGGCGCTGGAGCGTCATGGTTATCGCGTGGAGGCGGCCGCCTCACCGTGGGAGCTGGATGCGGCCACGCCGGCGCTGGTGCGGGCCCTGATCGACGGCTGGGCCGAAGCGGCGGCTGCCATGGAGCCGACACGGGCCGGGGACTTTCGGGCCTGGGCCGCGCGGCGCCGGGCTGCAGTGATCGGCGACGGCTGCCGCCTGCGCGTCGGGCATCGGGACGTACTGGGGCTGCCCCCGGCCCCGGGACGGGGCTCGGGGGTGGCTGCCGGGTGACGCCGCTCAGAAATTCTCGGTGGAGGTGAACAGGCCGACGCGCAGGTCACTGGCCTCGTAGATCGTGCGGCCGTCCACCTGCACAGTGCCGTCGCCGATCCCCAGCACCAGCTTGCGCGAGATCACCCGCTTCATCTCCACATGGTAGGTGACCCGCTCCGCGGTGGGGAGCACCTGGCCGGTGAACTTCACCTCGCCCACGCCCAGCGCGCGCCCGCGCCCCGGGTTGCCCAGCCATGCCAGATAGAACCCCACCAGCTGCCACATCGCGTCCAGCCCGAGGCAGCCGGGCATCACCGGATCGCCCGGAAAGTGGCAGGCGAAGAACCACTGATCGGGGTGGATATCCAGCTCGGCCACCATCTCGCCCTTGCCGAACTGCCCGCCGTCGCTGTTGATCTCCGTGACCCGGTCCATCATCAGCATGTTGGGCACCGGCAGCTGAGCATTGCCCGGGCCGAACATGTTGCCGTAGCCGCAGGCCAGGAGTTCATCGCGATCGTACTGATTCTTCTGCATTGAAAGATGCTCGGGGGAAAAGCCCGGTATTGGACCGAAACCGGCGGGCAAAAGCAATTCCCGCCGCGCTGCACGGCGGCGGGAAAAGGCCGGTTCAGGCGTCGGCCGGGTAGCGCAGCAACTCCGCAAGGGTAAAGAAACGGTCCCCGCGCAGATAGCCGGCCTGGACTTCCGGGACCAGGGCGCCGGGGCGCCCCCGGGCGTCGCGTTCGGCCACCCACTCGGCGGGCAGGGTGTCCAGGATGTGGGCGCTGGCCAGGCGCCCGTCCTCCAGCTGACTGGCATGGACCTGGCCGTTCCCCCGGTGACGGAAGGCCGGAATCCAGCCCGCGGTGAAGCCGGTATCCAGCCATTCCGGCTCCTCGCGGGTGGTCACCGACGGGCCGGACAGGAGATCGAGATCAAGCATCGCGGATCCTCCGAAGATTTAATCGGGGTATCGGCGCGGCCCCGCGGAACTTGAGGCCGGGACGATCGCCCTGCGTCGGTGGTGCGGGCGGCGAGCCGGGTACGGGTCGTGCATAATCGTGATCATCATACAGACCGCGAAACCGTTCCCGGGGACGCCGGCCTTCCGGTCGCTTCGGGTGCGGACCGAAAGGGGGAAGAGTGGCGGTTACCGTCCTGCTGTGGATCCTGGCGATCGTGATCGCCATTGGTGTGCTGGATCTTGCGCGACAACCGCTACGGCGTTTTCTCGTGGCGCTGGCGGGTGCGATCGCACGGGGGGTATGCGCCCTGCGACGTCAGGTCCTGCATCTGCGGGATGCGGTGCGCGACTGGCATGGCGGCCATCTGGAACGCCTGGAGGCCGAACGCATCCATTCCGCGGTAGAGGCGCTGGAGCGTCGTTATGCCGAGATGGTCGGGCATGACCTCGCCCAGTTGCCGGCATTGCGGCAGCAGGCGCGCGACACGCTGCGCGTGCTGGACGAGGCCTATCAGCGCGACGAGCAGCGGCTGATCCAGGAGCCCGAATGGGTCGAACGGCTGGAGGCCCTGGCGCGCGGTCCTGCCAGTGATACGCCGGAAAGCCGGCGCCTGGCGCAGGACATGGAGGACACCGTACTGCGCATCGCCCGCTCCGGGCTGGAGGAGCAGCGGCGTTCGGCCAGCGCGCTGCTGTCGGCCCGGCGACGCGCGGACAGCCCTTTGCGCGAGATGGTCGGCAATCTGGAGCGGGTACAGGAACGCCTGGCCCGGCTGGAGCGCCAGGGCGAGCGCCTGGACCGGGCGCTGGGCCGTTGCGAGGAGGTCGACCGTCCGGTCCGGCGCGCCCTCCCGGCGCATGCCCAGGCGGCGACCCAGTGGCTGATGGGCGCGGCCGGCCTGGCCCTGGCCGCGCTGGCCGTAGTGGTCCATCAGCATGTCTTCGGCCCGGCTCTGGCCGGCATGTTCCCGGAGACCGCCAACGCACCGGGCGCGATGGCACCCGGGTCGGAATGGATGCTGTACCTGCTGCTGGGGACCGCCGCCCTGGCCGGATGGATCCTGGCCGAGACCCGCGGCGTGACCCGGGTCCTGCCGCATGCGCTGATGGAGGGCGGCGGCTGGGCGCCGCGGGTGCTGGCCGGACTGTCCATCGCGGTGCTGGTCCTGGTGGCGGCGGTATCGGCGTTCACCGGGTTCCATCTTGACTGGCTCATCTACCAGCATGAACTGGTCACTCTGCTGCTGGAAGGCGAGGAACGCGCCCTGCCAGCCGGCATCCGTCATGCCGAACAGCTGGTGGGGGCGGCGCTGGGGCTGCTGATCCCGCTGCTGCTGGCGCTGGTGCCGGTGTGGGTGGTGGGCTTTCTGCAGGCGACCCGCATCCTCGCCGGGGGGGTGCTGAGCGCCGGGCTCGGCGTGCTCGCGGGCATCCTGTACCTGGCGGCGGTAGGGGCCTGTCAACTGCGGCGTCTGCTGCCGGCGACCTTCGAACTGATCATCTTCGTGCCGGCCGCCATCCGGCGCTGGCTGGCCGCGCGCCGCAACGGGGCGTGAACCGTGTCACCGGAAGCCGGAGGGATGCGTGTACATTGGTCAGTGTTTCCCTAGAATGATCCCTCTTCCGAAACATCGCCGCGCTCCGCTCGGGCGCGGCCAATGACGAGGCAAGGCATGGTGCGCAGGTTGCAGATCCGAAACGGGCTGGTGGTGCTGTCGCTGGCGGGGGCCCTGATGGTCGCAGGCACTGCGCCGGCTGCGGCGCAGACGCGATACGTCTCGGACAGTCTGGAGACGGCCGTTTACAGCAGTCCCCAGGGCGGACGGATCGTCAGTTCGGTGGATGCCGGTGACCAGGTACAGGTGCTGGAGGACGACGGCGGCTACAGCCGTATCCGTCTGCCCAGTGGCAACGAGGCATGGATCCTGACCCGCTACCTGCAGGACGAGCCGCATGCGCGCGAACGCCTCGCCGAGGTGGAAGAGGAGCTGGCCGAGATCCGTTCCGGCGCCGACGACCAGGAAGGCCGCATCGCCGAACTGCTGGACGAGCGCAATGCACTGCAGCGCGAGGTCGAAGAACAGTCCGAACGCATGGCCGGCATGCAGGAAGAGCTCGAGGAGCTGCGCGACATTGCCGAACGGCCGCAGGAAATCCAGCGGCGCAACGAGCGCCTGGAAGAGGAACTCCTGGAGACCCGCGAAGCCGCCGAGGACTACCGGCGTCAGGTCGAGGTCATGCGCGCCGACAGCGACCGCCGCTGGTTCATGACCGGGGCTGCGGTGGCGGTGGGCAGCGCGATCCTGGGGATCATCCTCACGC
Organism: Thioalkalivibrio sp. ALE23; assembly: GCF_000378545.1. Taxonomy (NCBI): domain Bacteria; kingdom Pseudomonadati; phylum Pseudomonadota; class Gammaproteobacteria; order Chromatiales; family Ectothiorhodospiraceae; genus Thioalkalivibrio; species Thioalkalivibrio sp. ALE23. The sequence continues at coordinate 568,026 of NZ_KB900032.1, forward strand.
GCCTGCCGACCCGCCGTCGGCGCAGTGACTGGCTGAACTGATGACCCTCGGCCGGGGCGTGCTGTTGCGCGCCCCGGGTTGACCCGGTAGCCTTCGCCCTTCTGTGACGGGCGCCCGCCGGGCGTCTGCCCCGATCCCTGTCAGGACGTCCATCTGGATGCTGTTCGCGATACTCTCAATCTTCGTGGTGGCGGCGCTGGCGCCCGTGGTGCATCGGGCCACCGGGCGCCACAGCGGCTGGGTGCTGGCGCTGCTGCCGGCGGCCCTGTTCGTCTACTTCGCGAGTTTCCTGCCCGCGGTTGCGGCGGGCGAGAGCGTGCGCCTGGCCTGGCAGTGGATGCCCGGGCTGGATGTCCAGTTCTCCTTCCTGATCGACGGCCTGTCGCTGATGTTCGCGCTGCTGATCGCGGGCATCGGCGTGTTCGTGGTCAGCTACGCCGGGCGCTACCTCGAGGCGCACCGCGACCTCGGGCGCTTCTACGTGCTGATCCTGTCGTTCATGGGCTCCATGCTGGGGCTGGTGCTGGCCGACAACATCATCCTGATGTTCATCTTCTGGGAGCTGACCAGCATCACTTCCTACCTGCTGATCGGCTTCAACCATGAGCAGCTGAAGGCGCGCAAGGCCGCGCTGCAGGGCCTGATCGTGACGGTGGGCGGCGGTCTGGCGCTGCTCGCCGGTCTGGTGCTGCTGGGCGTGGCCTCCGGGTCCTGGGAGCTCTCGGAGATCCTGGCCGGCGAGGATTCGCTGCACGAGCATGCGCTGTACCTGCCGCTGGTGATCCTGATCCTGCTGGGCACCTTCACCAAGTCGGCCCAGTTCCCGTTCCATTTCTGGCTGCCCAACGCGATGGCCGCGCCCACGCCGGTCTCGGCCTACCTGCACTCGGCCACCATGGTGAAGGCGGGGGTCTATCTGATGGCGCGCCTGAACCCGGAGCTGGGCGGCACCGAACTGTGGACCTGGACGCTGGGCCTGTTCGGCGCGGTGACCATGTTCACCGGCGCCTGGATGGCCATCCAGAGCACCGAGATCAAGAAGCTGCTGGCGTATTCCACGGTGATGGCGCTGGGCACGCTGACCATGCTGATCGGCATCGGCACGCCGTATGCCGCGATGGCCGGCGCGACCTTCCTGCTGGCGCATTCGCTGTACAAGGGCGCGCTGTTCATGCTCGCCGGTTCCATCGATCACGGCACCGGCGAGAAGGAAGTCCCGAACATGGGCGGGCTGCGCCACGCGATGCCCCTGACCGCGGCGTTCTCGGTGATCGCCGCGCTGTCGCTGGCCGGGCTGCCGCCGCTGTTCGGCTTCGTCGGCAAGGAACTGATGCTGGAGGCAGCCCTGGGCGCCCCCGACGCCCTGGCCGTGGTCCTGCCGCTGCTGGCGCTGGCCTCGGCCATCCTGGTGGTGGCGGTGGCGGCGATCGTCGGCCTGCGGCCGTTCTTTGGCAAACGGCCGGACTATTCGCGCACCCCGCATGAATCGCCGGGTGCGATGCTGGCCGGGCCGGCGGTACTCTCCGTGCTGGGGCTGATCCTCGGTCTGTTCCCGGCGCTGGCGCAGCCGCTGGTGGCGGCCACCGCGATGTCCATCCACGGCGCCGATCCCGACATGGAGCTCAAGCTGTGGCACGGCATCAACCTGCCGCTGGGTCTGTCGCTGCTGAGCCTGGCCGCGGGTCTGGTGATCTATCGCTTCTGGACTTCGGTGCGTGCCGGCATCGGACGCATCATGGTGCCGGTCGGGCGCATCGCGCCGGAGCGCGGTTACGAACGCTTCATGGACGGACTGGTGTGGTTCTCGGCGTTCCAGACCCGGGTCCTGCAGAACGGCTACCTGCGCACCTACGTGATGGTCACCATGCTGACCACGGTCGCGCTGGTGGTGGGCACGTTTGCGGCCCTGGGCGGCTTCGAGATCTCGGTGCGCTTCGACGACATCCTGATCCACGAGTGGGTGATCGTCGCCCTGGTCGCACTGGCCGCCATTTTCGTGGCCACCACCAGTTCGCGGCTGGCCGCGGTGGCTTCGCTGGGCATCGTGGGCTTCGGCGTCGCGCTGATCTACGTGTTCTTCAGCGCGCCGGATCTGGGGATCACCCAGGTCCTGGTCGAGACCCTGACCGTGATCCTGCTGGTGCTGGTGCTGTTCCGCCTGCCGGGCTTCCTGAAGTTCTCCAATCCGCTCACGCGGGTGCGTGACGTGATCGCCTCGCTGGCGGTAGGCGTGACCATGACCGCGGTGCTGATGGCCACCCTGGGCGTGCAGTACTTCCCGGCGATCTCCGAATACCACATCGCCGAGTCCGAGCCGTCGGCCTACGGGCGCAACATCGTCAACGTGATCCTGGTTGACTTCCGTGCCCTGGACACCCTGGGCGAGCTGTTCGTGCTCGCGCTGGCCGCGGTGGGCGTGTACGCGATGATCAAGTTCCGTGCGGAGGACCGCAAGTCATGATGGCCGGCTCGCTCATCCTGCAGACGGGGACGCGGCTGCTGCTGCCACTGCTGCTGCTGTTCTCGGTGTTCCTGCTGCTGCGCGGCCATGACGAGCCGGGCGGCGGGTTCATCGCCGGTCTGGTGGCGGCGATGGCCTTCGCGCTGTACATGTTTGCCTTCGATGTCTACAAGGCGCGCGCCATCCTGCGCATCGACCCGCGCAACATGCTGGGCATCGGTCTGCTGCTGGCGACCCTGTCGGGCGTACCCGCGCTGCTGCAGGGGCGCGCCTACCTGACCTCGCTGTGGTGGGACGTGGAGGTCCCGCTGTTCGGCGAGCTCAAGCTCTCCACCCCGCTGGTGTTCGACATCGGCGTGTACCTCGTGGTGATCGGCACCGTGCTGACCATCGTCCTGGCCCTGGCGGAGGCGGAAGAATGACTGCGGAACCCCTGCTCGCGATCCTGGTGGGCGTGCTGTTCGCCACGGCCACCTACCTGATGCTGCGGCGCAGCCTGGTCAAGCTGGTGATCGGCCTGATCCTGCTGTCCAACGCCGCCAACCTGCTGATCTTCGCCACCTCGGGCCTGACCCGGGGCGCGCCGCCGCTGATTCCCGAGGGCATGCTCACGCCCGAGGGTGCGGTGGCCGACCCGCTGCCGCAGGCCCTGATCCTCACCGCGATTGTCATCAGCTTTGGCGTGCTCGCCTTTGCGGTGGTGCTGATCCATCGCGCCTACGAGGTGGTGGGCGCGGATGACCTGGACGAAATGAAGGATACGGACACGTGAGGATCGAGGTCGCCCTTCCGGTCATCATCCCCCTGTTCTTCGGGGCGCTCGCGCTGGCCTTCTGGCAGTGGCGCGGGGTGCAGCGCGTGGTCGGCGTGGTCGGTGGCCTCTCGCTGACCGCCGCCGGGATCTGGTTGCTGGTGGCGGTGTGGAACGAAGGCGTGCTGGCCATGCACATGGGGAGCTGGCAGGCGCCGTTCGGCATCGTGCTGGCGGCCGACCTGCTGAGTGCGACCATGGTCCTGCTGACCGGCGTGATGGGGCTGATCGTCGCGCTGTATTCGCTGGTCTCGATGACCCCGGATCACGAGCGCTTCGGCTACCACCCGCTGCTGCAGCTGCTGCTCGCCGGGGTGGCCGGGGCCTTCCTTACCGGGGACATCTTCAACCTGTACGTGTGGATCGAGGTCCTGCTGGTCGCGTCGTTCGCGCTGCTGATCCTCGGCGGCGAGCGCGCGCAGATGGAGGGGGCGATCAAGTACGTCACCCTCAACCTGGTGTCGTCGCTGATCCTGCTGGCCGCGGTGGGTCTGACCTACGGCCTTTTCGGCACCCTGAACATGGCGGAGCTGGCGGCCTACATGGGCGAGGCCGAGAACACCGGTCTGGTGACCGTGGTGGGCGTGCTGTTCATGGTCGCCTTCGCGATCAAGGCCGCGGCCTTCCCGCTGTTCTTCTGGCTGCCGGCCTCCTACCACACCCCGCCGGTGGCGATCTCGGCGATCTTCGCCGCGCTGCTGACCAAGGTCGGGGTGTACGCGCTGATCCGCTTCTTCACCCTGATGTTCACCGAGGCCCCGGAGGTCACCCAGAACATCCTGCTGTGGGGCTCCGGCTTCACCATGCTGGTGGGCGTGCTGGGCGCGGCGGCGCAGTTCGAGTTCCGCCGCATCCTGGCCTTCCACAGCGTCAGCCAGATCGGCTACATCATCATGGGCCTGGCCCTGCATACCCCGCTGGCGCTGGCCGGTTCGCTGCTGTTCATCCTCCATCACAGCATCGTCAAGACCAACCTGTTCCTGATCAGCGGGATCTCCTATTTCGCCCGTGGCACCCACGAGCTGAAGGATCTTGGCGGGCTGTACCGCACGCACCCCGGACTGTCGGTGCTGTTCCTGATCTCGGCGCTGTCGCTGGCCGGGCTGCCGCCGCTGTCCGGGTTTCTGGTCAAGCTGATGCTGGTGCGCGCGGGTCTGGAGATCGAGGCCTACTGGATCGTGGCGATCGCGCTGATCACCGGCCTGCTGACGTTCTACTCCATGGTCAAGATCTGGGCCGAGGCGTTCTGGAAGGCCGACCCGCGCGGCGAGCAGGCCCCGGCGAACGGGCCGGCCTGGCCCGAGCGCGGGGGGCTGTGGCTGCTGTATGCGCCGGTGGCCGCCCTGGCCGGGCTGGCGGTGCTGATGGGCGTGGCGGCCGAGCCGTTCCTGCAGCTGGCCATGGCCGCCGGTGAGCAGATGCTGGACGTGGATGCCTATGTCGAGGCGATTCTGGGGGGCGACGCGCAATGAACCTGCTCGCACTCAACCTCCTGCTGGCCCTGGCCTGGATGATGCTCACGGGCAGCTTCACCGCGACCAGCCTGCTGTCCGGTCTGGTGTTCAGCTACATGGCCTTGTGGGTCGCGTTCAACCGCAAGGCGGATCACAGCAGCTTCTTCTGGAAGGTGCCGAAGGTGATCTCCTTCATCGCGTTCTTCATCTATGATCTGATCAAGGCCAACCTGGTGGTGGCCTGGGACGTCCTGACGCCCACCCATTTGATGAAGCCCGGCGTGATCGCCTTCCCGCTGCGCGCCCATACGGATGCGCAGATCACCGTGCTCGCCAACCTGATCTCGGTGACCCCGGGCACGCTGAGCCTGGACGTCTCCACCGATCGCAAGGTGCTGTACATTCATGCCATGTACCTGCAGGACGAGGACAAGCTGCGGCAGGAACTTCGGGACATGGAAAGCCGCGTGATGGAGCTGATCGACTGATGCCGATTCTCGACTGGGCCGTGAACGCGACCTTCGTGATCCTCAGCCTGGCGCTGGTGATCATCTTCATACGCCTGATCAAGGGCCCCAGCCTGCCGGACCGGGTCGTGGCGCTGGAACTGATCGCCTCGCTGACGGTGGGGTTCATCGCCACGCATGCGGTGGCGACCGGCATGGCCAACTTCCTCGACGTGGCCGTGGTGCTGGCGCTGACCGCGTTCCTCGCCGCGGTGGGCTTCGCGCGGTATCTGGAGAAGGGAGGTTACCGCAGTGATGATTGAGTGGATCACCGCCTTCCTTTTGTTGCTGGGCTCGCTGCTGATGCTGCTGGCGGCGCTGGGCGCGCTGCGCATGCCCGACCTGCTGACCCGTATGCATGCGACCACCAAGGCCGGCGCGCTCGGTGGCGGCACCATGGTGGTGGCGGCCGCGGTGTTCTTCGATGATGGCGCCGTCACCGCCCGCGCGCTGGCGATCGTGGTGTTCATCATCCTGACTGCCCCGGTGGCCGCGCACCTGATCGGCCGCGCCGGCTATTTCGTCGGCATCCCGCTGTGGGAGGGGACCCTCAAGGACGAACTGAAGGATCGCTACGATCCCGAGACCCACACCCTCGCTTCGGAGGACAAGCCGGAGGACAGGAAATCCTCCGCCCCCGCCGAAGAGCGCGAGCGCGACTGACCGATCCCTTGGGCTCCGGTCACGATCGGCCCATCCCGCACCCCCGCGCCGCGCGCACAAAAAAGCCGGGGCCCGCAGGCCCCGGCAAGTTCACGCTTCACGTACGAAGGGGTGTCCGGAGAGACGCCCGGGATCAGGCCGCGTGGGTCTCCTTCGCCTCGCGCGCGGCTTTCGCTTCTTCGGGATCGTAGGCCGCCCCGGACCACAGCATCTCGTAGGCGATCTCCTCGTTGCCGTTCTCGCACAGCTCCAGCACGTCCTGGAACAGCGGCTGGAAGGTCTCGCTGCGATGGGAGGCCTCATGTTCCTCCATCGTGCGCCAGAAGGTGATGATCAGCGCTTCCTTGTCCTTCATCGGGCTTTCCACGGCCTGACCGATGGTGGAACCCTCGTTGGAGACCGCACCGGAGTTCAGGGCCACGAAGCCGCCGACGAAGCCGGTGTCCGAGTGATAGGTCTTCACGTTCTCGCACAGCACGGCCACGCGTTCCTGCAGGTCGTCGATGCTGTATTCCGGCTTCAGGATGACCCGGTTGATGGTCACCACGCCGTCCGGCGGAAAGTTCTGGATCAGGTTGCTCATAACGACCTCCTTGGTTAACAGAAGATGCCCTCGGGCATTGTCGCTTCATTCAGCGAATCAGCATGTGCTGAATGAATTGTTGACCAATTTACTCAAGATCTAGCCGTGCGCAACAAAGGCACACGTGTCGAAGGGCCTGGGACGGTCGGGGTTGTTTCGGGTGTCCGGCCTGATATATCGTCCATTCCAACGAATATTGGAATATCGAGTGTCCCGCGATGGACGAACGCGACCTGAAGGACGTGCTGTACGAGCAGGTGGCGCGGATCACGCGCGCCGCGGCCAGCCCCAGGCGCCTGGAGCTGATCGAGGTGCTGGTGCAGGGCGAGAAGACCGTCGAGCAGCTGGCGGCGGACACCGATATCAGCGTCAAGCTGGCCAGTGCCCACCTCAAGGCCCTGCGCGAGGCCCGCCTGGTGGAGGCCCGTCGCGTCGGGCGTCATGTCCACTATCGTCTCGCCAACCGCCACGTCGCGGACTTCTGGGTCATGCTGCGCACCCTCGCGGAGGAGCGCCTGCTGGAGCTGCAGGCGGCCACCCGCGAGCTGACCGAGTGTGCCGACGAGCTGGCCCTGGTCGCCGGTCCGGAGCTGCTGGAACAGGCCCGGCGCGGCGACGTGGTGGTGCTGGACGTGCGCCCCGGGGTCGAGTACGCCGCCGGGCATCTCCCCTGCGCGCGTTCCATCCCGCTGCAGGAGCTGAATCAGCGCCTGCAGGAACTGCCGGCCGACCGCCCGGTGGTCGCCTACTGCCGCGGCCCCTACTGCCTGATGGCGAAAGAGGCCGTCGCCCTGCTGCGCGAGCACGGGATCGCCGCGCAACGCGTGGAGGAGGGCGTGGCCGAATGGCGCCACGCAGGCCTGCCGCTGGCCGACGAGCGGGACTGACGCGGCCGAGGCCCCGGCTGCGAGATAACGCATTTCCAGAGGAAACCGGAACATGGACAAGCACAAGGCCGCCGAGGCCTACGATCACATCACGCACGGGATCCGCGAGAACCTCGGGCAGTTCAGCCAGCAGCTGATCCAGGTGTTCTTCGTCGGCCTGACCATCGGGATGATGCGCACGGTCATCCCGGCGCTGGCGGAGGACGAGTTCGGCGTTGCCGAGGGCTCGTTCATGCTGCTGACGGCTTTCGTGGTGGCCTTCGGGATCGTGAAGGGCGCGCTCAATTTCGTCGCCGGCCGGCTGTCCGAGCGCATGGGCCGCAAGAATGTCCTGTTGCTGGGCTGGCTGTCCGCCATCCCGATCCCGTTCATGATCCTGTACGCCCCGACCTGGGGCTGGATCGTCGCCGCCACGGTGCTGCTGGGCGTGAACCAGGGTCTGGCATGGTCGATGACGCAGACCGCCAAGATGGACATCACCCGGGCGAACGAGCGCGGCTTCACCATGGGCATGAACGAGTTCTCCGGCTATGTCGGCGTGGCCGTGGCCGGCATCGTCACCGGGTACATGGCGTCCGCCCTCGGTCCGCGCGTCGGCCTGCTGGTCTTCGGCCTGGTGGTGATCGCGCTGGCGATCGTGATGACCTTCCTGCTGGTGCGCGAGACCATTGACTGGGCGAAGGCCGAGGGGGCCCGCCATGCGGCCGGTCGCAACGACGGGCCGGTGGCGCGCTATCCGCAGAACATCCCCGACGCCCCCACGACCTGGCAGGTGTTCACCCTGATGTCCTGGCGCGACCGGCGCATGGCGGCGTTCAGTCAGGCCGGGCTGGTGGAGAAGTTCGTGGACGCGCTGGTGTGGGTCTTCTATCCGGTGTTCCTGTACCAGCAGGGCCTCGGTCTGGCGGCGATCGGCTGGATCGTCGGCATCTACGGCTTCGTCTGGGGCGGCTCGCAGTTCTTTACCGGCCGTCTGTCCGATCATATCGGTCGCATGAAACCCATCGTCTGGGGCATGTGGATCTGTGGCGCCGGGGTCGGGCTGACCCTGCTCGGTTCCGGGGTCATCTGGTGGTCGTTCGCCGCGGTGGTCACCGGCTTCGGCATGGCCCTGCTGTATCCCAACCTGAGTGCGGCGGTCGCGGACATCGCACATCCCAACTGGCGCGGATCGGCGATCGGGACCTACCGCTTCTGGCGCGACCTGGGCTACGGCATCGGCGCGCTGGGGCTGGGCATCGTCGCGCACCTGGGCGGCTCGGTGGAATGGGGCTTCTGGTTCGTGGTGATCGCGATGTTCCTGTCCGGGGCCCTGGTCTGGTGGTGGGGCGAGGAGACCCATCCGCGCCTGAACCCGGCGGACCCGCAGTAGGCCACCGCCGGGTCCGCGGCGGGCCGCACCGACCCCCGGCCGGAGCCCGGCGCGTGCCGGCACGCCGGGCCGGCTTTTCCGTCACGGGATCGGGGCGTTGGCGCGGGGCGACCGCGGTCCGTACACTGCCCGCACATGACGGAATCCAACCCCCTGACCCGGCTGCGCGAGATCATGGCGCGACTGCGCGACCCCGAGCACGGCTGTGCCTGGGACCGTGCGCAGACCGCCGCCAGCATCGTCCCGCATACCCTTGAAGAAGCCTATGAGCTGGCCGACGCCGTCGCGCGTGACGCCGGCGACGCGGCCTCCACCGCCGAGCTGCGGGAAGAACTCGGGGACCTGCTGTTTCAGGTGGTCTTCCAGGCGCGCATCGCCGAGGAAGCCGGACGCTTCGATCTGGATGACGTCGCCCGCGGGATCGCCGACAAGCTGGTGCGGCGCCATCCGCACGTGTTTGCCGGCCACGCCTTCGGTGACGATGCCGAACGCGAGGCGGCCTGGGAGGCCGACAAGGCCGCCTCCCGCGAGCAGCGGGGCCATGCCAGCGCGATGGACGACATCCCGCTGGCGCTGCCGGCGCTGGCGCGCGCGGTCAAGACCCAGCGGCGGGCCGCGCGTGACGGCTTCGACTGGGACGACGCCGGGCCGGTGGTCGACAAGATCCATGAGGAGATGGCCGAGGTGAACGAGGCCGTGGCCGCGGGCGCCGATCCGGACGCGGTGGCCGAAGAGGTCGGCGACGTGCTGTTCGCGGTCTCCAACTGGGCGCGCCACCTGGGCGTGGACCCGGAGGGCGCGCTGCGCGGCAGTACCCGCAAGTTCGAGGCCCGCTACCGGCGCATGGAGGCACTGGCCGAAGGCCGGGGCCAGTCGCTGTCCGCGCTCGATTTTGCCGAGCAGGAGGCGCTGTACCAGCAGGCCCGTCGCCAGCTGCGCGGCGACCCCGAATCGACCCCCGAATAACTCCGAACAACCCCGAACGGCCGGGCACCCGTCCCGTCCCGAGAAAAGGAACCCGTATGGAACACGGCCTGGATTCGCTGCCCGATCACTTCATGCCCGCGCGCATCGAGCGCATCGAGCAGGTGACCCCGCTGATCCGCAGCTTCACCCTGGCGGCGGACCCGCAACGCTTCGTGTCGCGCGCCGGCCAGTGGCTGGACCTGGTGATCCCGCAGGGCGATGCCAAACCCTTCGTCGGCGGCTATTCGGTGGTCTCCGCGCCGCGCGATGACGGCCGCCTGGAGCTGGCCATCAAGTACGCCGATCACCATGCGGCCACCCATCATCTGCATACCGCGGCGCGCGAGGGCGACACCGTCTACATCACGCCGGGGCAGGGGGATTTCTGCTTCGAGCGCGGCATGGCCGATAACGTGGTGCTGCTGGGGGCCGGCATCGGCGTGACCCCGCTGTTCAGCATCCTGCGCTATGTGCACCAGTCGGCCCCCGAGGTGAATGCGCACCTGGTCTACAGCGTGGCGCGGCAGGACGAGGTGCTGTTTCCCGAGGAGCTGGAGCGCCTGGCGCAGGCCGACAACATCGACGTGACCCTGACCGTGACCCGCGAGGCGGAGGACTGGCTGGGGCACACCGGGCGGATCTCGCATTCGCTGCTGGAGTCGCTGGAGCTGCCGCGCGATGCGCTGTTCTATTTCTGCGGCTCGCGCGAGTTCATCGAGGACATGGCCACGCTGCTCGGCGAGTGGGGCATCCCCGAGGCGCAGCTCAAATACGAGAAGTGGTGGTAGGGCGTCAGGCGTCGCTGTCGAGACGCAGCGACAGGTCCACCGCCCGCAGGTGCTTGGTCAGCGCCCCCACCGAGATGTAGTCCACCCCCGAGTCGGCGACTTCCAGCAGGGCCGCGGCGGAGACCCCGCCGGAGGCCTCGGAGATCGCGTGTCCGCGGATGCGCCGCACCGCTTCGGCGCGATCCGCGGGTGCCAGCTCGTCCAGCATGATCACGTCGGCCCCGGCGGCCAGCGCCTGGTCGACCTCGTCGAGGTTTTCGGTCTCCACCTCCACCCAGCGCCCGGCGCCCAGCGTGCGCGCCTGCTGCACCGCGGCGGCGATGGAGCCGCAGGCGGCGATGTGGTTTTCCTTGATCAGCACCGCGTCCCACAGGCCCAGGCGGTGGTTGTGGCCGCCGCCGATGCGCACCGCGTACTTCTGCGCGTGGCGCAGGCCGGGCAGGGTCTTGCGGGTGTCGAGGATACGCGCGTGGTGGTCCTGCAGGCGCGCCACCCAGCGGGCGGTCTCGGTCGCGGTGCCGGACAGGGTCTGCAGCAGGTTGAGGGCCGCGCGCTCGCCGGCCAGCAGCGCGCGGGCCGGGCCCTCGATGCGGGCGATCCGGGTCTCGGCCGCGCAGGCCTCGCCCTCGGCGACCGCCCATTCGATGCGCAGGTTCGGGTCCAGGCGGGCGAGCACGCGTTCCGCCCAGGGCTGGCCGCAGAGGACGGCATCCTCGCGCAGCCACAGCGAGGCGCGCGCATGGCGCCCGGCCGGCACCAGCGCCGCGGTCACGTCGGCGGCCATGCCGCCGGGCCCGAGGTCCTCCTCCAGCGCGGCGGCCACCTCGCGCTCCAGCGCGGCGGGGTCGGGTTCGGCGGGGCCGCGGACGAACGGGTCGCGGGGCTTTTCAAGGTGCGGGCTCATTGCGGGTCTTCCGTTGCCGGGTGGCTGCGGGCAACTGTCAGGTCGACGTGGCCGCTTGCCAGGCGGGCGGATACCGCGTCTCCGCGGGTCACGTCGGCGGCATCCCGCAGCAGTCCGCCGTCCTCGGTGGACAGGATGGCGTAGCCGCGGCGCAGTACCGCGGTGGGATCCAGCGAGTGCAGCTGGCGCCGGCTCGCCTCGAACTGGCGCCGGCGTGCATCCAGCTGGCGCTGCGTCGCGCTGCGCAGGCGCTGATCCAGGCGGTGCAGGCGTTCGCGCCGGGCCGCCAGATCGCGGTCCGGGCGTACCTGCTGCAGCCGCTGGCGCAGGTGCTCCAGGCGCAGGCGGGCGTGGTTCAGCCGCGCTCCGGGAGAGGCCCCGGCGAGGCGCAGTCGGGCGCGCTGCAGGCGCTGTTCCGCGCGTTCCAGACGCAGCCGCCCGGCGCGTTGCAGGCGTTCGCGCTGCTCGTCGAGGCGCTGGAGGTTGCGTTCCAGGATCTGCCGCGGATGGCGCCGTTCCAGGCGGCCGGCGAGCCCTTCCAGGCGTGCGCGATCCTCGTGGATGCGACGCGCCAGGCGCTGTTCCAGGCGTGCGCGCAGTTGGTTGAGCTGCTGGCGCAGGGCGGGGCCGTCGGGGCTGACCGCCTCGGCCGCCGCGGTGGGGGTGGATGCGCGCAGGTCGGCGACGAAATCGGCGATGGTGACGTCGCTTTCGTGGCCCACGCCGGTCACCACGGGGATCGGACAGTCCGCGATCGCGCGCGCCACGCTCTCCTCGTTGAAGGCCTGCAGGTCCTCCAGCGAACCGCCGCCGCGTGCCAGCAGGAGCACGTCCACCGCGCGTTCCTCGCCGGCACGCTGCAGGGCGGCGACGATCTGTTCGGCCGCCGCGGCGCCCTGGACCGCAACGGGATACAGCGTGACCGGCAGCAGCAGCGGAAACCGGCGCGCCAGCGTGCGTTCGATGTCGTGGCGGACATCGCCCTGGGCCGAGGTGATAACGCCCAGGCGATGGGTCCGCGCCGGCAGCGGCCGCTTGCGCGCGGGGTCGAACAGGCCCTCGGCCTCCAGCTGTTTCTTCAGCTGCTGGAAGGCGGCCAGGAGCCGGCCCTCGCCGGCGGGTTCGAGCCGCTCGACCACGATCTGGAACTGCCCGCGGGCGGGGTAGATGCCCGCGCGTCCGCCCACCTGCACCGCATCGCCGTCCGCGAAGGGCGCTGCGCGCCGGGCGTTGCCGCGGAACAGCACGCAGTTGACGCTGGCGTTCTCGTCCTTCAACGAGAAATACTGGTGGCCCGACGGGTAGCGGCGCAGGTTGGAGACCTCGCCCTCGACCCGCACCGATCCCAGTCCGTCGCGCAGCAGTCCGTCCGCGCACTGGTTCAGCTGGGCCACGGTCAGGACCGCGGCGGTATCGCTCATTCGCCGCCCCCGAATACCCGTTCCAGCAGTTCGGTGCCGCGGCCGACCGGGTCGGCGCGCAGCGCCGCCTCTTCCTTCGCCAAAGTGTCGAACAGACCGGACATCGCGTAGCCCAGTACGTGGTCCACCGGATCGAAGGCGATGTCGGCGACGAACGGGATGTCCTCGACCTCGGCCAGCAGGTCGTTGTAAGCACTGATGGCACCGGATTCGCGCAGGGCCTCGTCGATGACCGGCTCCATGCGCGCGGCCAGCGGGTCGCTCATGCGGGTCTCGAAGTGGCGGGTGGCGGCATCGTCGGGGCCCTGGATGATCTCGCGGGCCTCGTCCAGGGTCAGGTCCTCGATGGCGTCCAGGAACAGCTCGCGGGCCTGCGGGGCGGCATCCTCGGCGGCCCGGTTCATGCGTTCGTGCAGGTCGTCGACCGGGCCCGCCGCACCGAAGCGGTCGAGGGTGTCGCGCGTGGACTGCACCAGTCCGGGCAGCGGGATGCGCACCTCCGGGTTCCCCCAGAAGCCGTTGTGGCGCGCCAGTTGGCCGGTGGCGTTGCGGGTGGCGATGGACAGCGCCTCGCGCAGGGCGTCGATGCGCTCGTCCTGGCTGAGAGCGCTGCCATTGTCGCCCCCGGTCAGGCTTCCCAGGGCCTCGCGGCCGCGTTCCCACCAGTCGGCGCCGGCGGGTGCGGCGGCCAGCAGGGCGGTTCCCGGCAGGAGGCGGAACAGGAAACGGCGGCGGCCGGCAAGGCGGGATGTCGATGACATGTCTGGACCCTTCGGAATGCGGAGATACAAGGGTAACTTCGCAGCGCCGCGGATGCGACGCACGTGCCCGATCCGCCTTTACCCGTCAAGCCCCGGATTCTATACTGTCCGGCTCTTTCCTCCCGGTCCTCGGGCCCTGTCTGGAGTGGTGCATGCGGATACTCGGTGAAGCCCTGACCTTCGATGACGTTCTGCTGATTCCCGGGCACTCGAACGTCATCCCGCGCGACGTCGACATCTCCACCCGGATCAGCCGCGGGATCACGCTCAGCGCGCCGCTGGTCTCCGCGGCCATGGATACGGTGACCGAGGCCAGCCTGGCGATCGCCATGGCGCAGGAGGGCGGCATCGGCATTGTCCACAAGAACATGCCGGCCGAGGCCCAGGCCCGCGAGGTCTGGCAGGTCAAGAAATACGAGAGCGGGGTGATCAGCGAACCGATCACCGTGGGGCCCGACGCTTCCATCGGCGACGTGGTGCGGCTGACCCGGGACAGCCACATCTCCGGCGTGCCGGTGGTGGACGGCAACGATCTGCGCGGCATCGTGACCTCGCGCGACCTGCGTTTCGAGACCCGCATGGAGGCCCCGGTTTCCGAGATCATGACCCCGCGCGACCGCCTGGTCACCGTGCGCGAGGGTGCCGGGCGCGAAGAAATCCTCGGTCTGCTGCACAAGCACCGCATCGAGAAGGTGCTGGTGGTCAACGACGCCTTCGAGCTGCGTGGCATGATCACCGTGAAGGATATCCAGAAGTCCACCGAACACCCGTATGCCAGCAAGGACGAGCGCGGCCGCCTGCGCGTGGGCGCTGCGGTGGGCGTGGGCGAGGGCACCGACGAGCGCGTGGCCGCGCTGGTCGAGGCCGGTGTGGACCTGGTCGTGGTGGACACCGCGCACGGGCACTCGCAGGGTGTGCTCGACCGCGTCGCCTGGGTGAAGAAGCACTACCCGGACGTGCAGGTGGTGGGCGGCAACATCGCCACCGCCGACGCGGCGAAGGACCTGGTGGCCGCCGGCGCCGACGGGGTGAAGGTCGGTATCGGCCCGGGCTCGATCTGCACCACCCGCGTGGTGGCCGGGGTCGGCGTGCCGCAGATCACCGCGATCTCCGAGGTGGCCGGGGCCCTGGAAGGGACCGACGTGCCGCTGATCGCCGATGGCGGCGTGCGCTTCTCCGGCGATCTTGCCAAGGCGGTGGCCGCCGGTGCCCATTGCGTGATGCTGGGCTCGATGTTCGCCGGCACCGAGGAGGCGCCGGGCGAGGTCGAGCTCTACCAGGGGCGCTCCTACAAGATCTACCGCGGCATGGGCTCGCTGGGTGCGATGCAGCAGGGCTCCTCCGACCGCTACTTCCAGGACCCGAACGCCCCGGCCGACAAGTTCGTGCCCGAGGGTATCGAGGGCCGCGTGCCGTACAAGGGCTCGATCGTCGCCATCATCTATCAGCTGATGGGTGGCCTGCGCTCCTCGATGGGCTACGTGGGCGCGCAGAACATCGCCGAAATGCGCAGCAAGCCACAGTTCGTGCGCGTGACCGCGGCCGGCATGCGCGAGAGCCACGTGCATGACGTGGCGATCACCAAGGAAGCACCCAACTATCGCATGGACTGATTCGGCCCGCCGGCCGGATCCCCGACACAGACCCCGGCCACCCGGCCGGGGCAGTGGATGACCTCATGACCCAGGATCTGCACGCCCACCGCATTCTGGTACTGGACTTCGGTTCCCAGTATACCCAGCTGATCGCCCGCCGCGTCCGCGAGGCCGGAGTCTATTCCGAGGTGCATGCCTGGGACATGCCGGCGGAGGACATCCGCGCGTTCGCGCCCACCGGCATCATCCTTTCGGGCGGGCCCGAATCGGTGAACGTCGAGGCACCGCCGCGCGCCGAGGACGTGGTGTTCGAGCTGGGCGCGCCGGTGCTGGGCATCTGCTACGGCATGCAGACCATGGCTGCACAGCTGGGCGGGCGCGTCGAGCCCTCCGAGCGCCGCGAGTTCGGCTACGCCCAGGTCCGCGCGCGCGGCCATACCCCGCTGCTCCGCAATATCGAGGACCACACCACGCCCGAGGGCTACGGGATGCTCGACGTGTGGATGTCGCACGGCGACCACGTGACCGAGCTGCCGGAGGGCTTTCGTCTGATGGCCTCCACCGACTCCGCGCCGATCGCCGGCATGGCCGACCCGGACCGCGGCTTCTATGGCGTGCAGTTCCACCCCGAGGTGACCCACACCACGCAGGGACAGCGGATTCTCGAACGCTTCATCTACGAGATCTGCGGCTGCGAGGCGCTGTGGACCGCCGACAACATCATCGAGGACATGGCCGCGCGGGTGCGCGAGCAGGTCGGCGACCAGCGCGTGGTGCTGGGCCTGTCCGGCGGGGTGGATTCCTCGGTGGTGGGCGCGCTGCTGCACAAGGCGATCGGCGACCAGCTCACCTGCGTGTTCGTGGACACCGGCCTGCTGCGCGAGGGCGAGGGCGACCAGGTGATGGCGACCTTCGCCCGCCATCTGGGCGTGAACGTGATCCGGGTGGATGCCGAAGACCGCTTCATGAGCGCGCTGGCCGGCATCGAGGACCCCGAGGCCAAGCGCAAGGTGATCGGCGGGCTGTTCATCGACGTGTTCGACGAGGAGGCCGGCAAGCTGGAAAACGTGAAGTGGCTGGCCCAGGGCACGATCTACCCCGACGTGATCGAGTCGGCCGACTCCAAGACCGGCAAGGCCCATGTGATCAAGTCGCACCACAACGTGGGCGGCCTGCCGGAGAACATGAAACTCGGTCTGGTCGAGCCGCTGCGCGAGCTGTTCAAGGACGAGGTGCGCAAGATCGGTGTCGAACTGGGCCTGCCCACCGAGATGGTCTACCGTCACCCGTTCCCGGGGCCCGGCCTGGGTGTGCGCATCCTCGGTGAGGTGAAGAAGGAATACGCCGATCTGCTGCGCCGGGCGGATGCGATCTTCATCGAGGAACTGCGCAAGGCCGATCTGTACGACCGGACCTCGCAGGCGTTCGCGGTGTTCCTGCCGGTGAAGTCGGTCGGGGTGATGGGCGACGGCCGGCGGTACGACTATGTGGTCGCGCTGCGCGCGGTGGAGACCATCGACTTCATGACCGCCCGCTGGGCCCACCTCCCGTACGAGTTCCTCGATCACGTCTCGCGCCGCATCATCAACGAGATCCCCGGCATCTCGCGCGTCACCTACGACATCTCCGGCAAGCCCCCCGCCACCATCGAGTGGGAGTGAGTCCCGCCCCCTGCTCGAGGGGCGGTCCTACTCGAAGATCTGGTTGACGTGGTTCAGGCCGGTCTCGTCGGTGTCCCAGTCCAGGGTCAGCCGGTCGGGGTCGCCGGTGAGGCGGCGAAAGGCCGGGACCTCGCTCCGGTCCACGGTGGCGAGGCGGTGGCGGGTGCCACCGTAGGACTCGATGTTGGCGGCCTGCAGGATGTCGGTGTAGGAGACCGGCTCGTGGGCGCCCGGATCCTGGCGGATCTTTTCGTGATCGCCCACCGCGCGCACGATCTCCGGGTCGAAGTTCCAGCTCTTGAGCATCGCCCGGCCCATCGCCACGTGGGCCGCGTCGATCGCGGCCTGGACCGCGCGCGGGTCCTGGTAGATGACTTCCACCTTCTCGGCGCGCCGCAGGATGGGCACGGCGCCGATGTCGTGGACCAGTCCGGCCAGCAGCGCGATGTCCGCGTCCAGATGGCGCTGCCGGCGGGCCAGCAGATAGCTGAGGACCGCGACCTCCAGGCTGTGGGCCCAGAGCTGCTCCATGCGCTCGCGGATGGCCTCGTTGCCGGTCTGGAAGACCTCCTTCATGGAATGGGTCAGCACCACCTGGCGGACCCGTTCCATGCCCAGACGGGTCACGGCCGAGTGGATGGTGGAACAGCGATGCAGCCCGCGGTAGGCGGGGCTGTTGGCCTGGCGTACCAGACGCGAGGCCAGGGCGGTGTCGCGCGAGATCAGGTTGACCAGGTCGGCGATCGTGCTGTTGTCGTCCTGCACGATGAACAGCGCCTGCACGGAGATGTCCGGCAGGGTGGGGATGTCCACCAGTTGCCGGTCGAGGTCGCTTCGCAGTTTCTCGAGGAAGTTTTCGACATCCGTGCGGGTAGCCAAAAGATGCACTCCGTGCGGCGTTTCTGTGGCGTGGAGTATGCCACAGCCACCGGCGTTCGGGGTTGCAGGTCCCATGGGCCGTCGCCCGGATGGTGGCCCGCAACCCCGTGGCACGCGCCTGCCCCGGGGTGCCGTAGCGCAGGTCAGGCGGCTTCGGCGAGGCCCTCCGCGCGGCCGGGGCGGCCCTGCTTGAGGGTCACCAGTTCCTCGGCGCTGGTGGGATGCAGCGGGATGGTCAGGTCGAGGTCGCGCTTGGTCGCACCCATGCGCACCGCCACCGCGAAGCCCTGCAGCATCTCGTCGACGTGGGGGCCGATCATGTGGATGCCGACCACCTTTTCGTCATCCCCGGCGCACACCAGCTTCATCACCACCGGCGGGACCTCGCCTTCCGCAAAGGCCCGGTCGAGGCCACCGAAGCGGGTCTCGTACACCCGCACCGAATCGCCGTGGCGTTCCACCGCCTGCGGCTCGGTCAGTCCGACCATGCCGGCGGTGGGATGGGTGAAGGTCACCGTGGGGATCTGTTCGTAGTCCACCGGCACCGGGTTGTTTTCGGGGGCATACCAGTGCTCGGCCAGACGCCGGCCGGCAGCGATCGCCACCGGGGTCAGCGGGCCCTTGCCGATGATGTCCCCCAGGGCGTAGATCCCCTCGACATTGGTTGCCTGCCATTCGTCCACCGGGATGGTGCCGCCGGGACCGATTTCCACGCCGGCCTCTTCCAGCCCCATGTCCGCGGTCGCCGGCTTGCGGCCGACGGCCCACAGTACCTGCTGGTAGGGGCCGAGTTCTTCACCGCCTTCCAGCTGCACGGTGACCGCGCCCGGTTCGCCGCCCAGCCCGGCCACCTTCACCCCGAGGTGACGGCCGATGCCCTGGTGCTCCATGTGCTGGTCCAGGGCTTCGCTGATGGCGGGATCGAACATCTCCAGCACGCGGTCCTCCATCGCGACCACGTCGGTCTGCACGCCCATGGAGCGCAGCATCCCGGCCATCTCCAGGCCGATGTAGCCGGCCCCGATCACGGCGATGGACTCCGGCAGTTCGGTCCACTGGAAGAAGTCGTCCGAGGTCGCGCCCAGTTCGGCGCCCTCCAGCGGCGGCACCACCGGCGCGCCGCCCATGGCCAGCACGATGCGGTCGGCTCGGTATTCGGTGCCGCTTTCGCTGATCACGCGGTCGCTTCCGTTCAGCCGGGCACGCTCGGCGATATGGGTCACGCCCAGCTTCTCCAGGTGCCCGGCCCAGAAGTCATTCAGGTTGCCGAGCAGCTTTTGCCGTTGCTCGGCCAGGTCGCCATAGCGAATGCCCCGGATGTCCACGTCCACGGCGAATTCGGCGGCCTGGCGGGCCTGGCTCATGTGTTCCGCGGCGTACCAGGTGAGCTTTTTCGGCACGCAGCCCTCATTCACGCAGGTCCCGCCCAGCGGTTTCGGGTCGAACACGGCGACGCGGGCGCCATGGGGCGCGGCGCGTTCGGCTACCGCCAGGCCGCCGCTGCCGCCGCCGATCACGATGATGTCGTAGTGTTCCATGCTCTTTTCCCTGTTCGTTGTCGGTCTGATTCGAAGTCTGCCATGGCGAGCGCTCAAGGAGCGGTCGCCGGGGTCCGCCATCCGTGTCCGCAGGTCCGAGGGGGGCGGCCTGCGGACACGGATGGCCACCCGTGGTGGCCGGGGCGGGCCGGGCCCGCCCCGGATCCGGGATCACGCCGCCTGGCGCTCGCGGTGGATCCACTGCTCCAGTTCTTCGGAGCCGCCGATGCGGTGGCCGCCGACGAACACCTGGGGCACGGTCATCGCGCCGGTGGCGGCGCGCAGGCTGCGCAGGCTGGCGTCACGGCCGAGCACGATCTCCTCGTAGTCCAGGTCCGCGTCCTCCAGCATCTGCTTGGCGCTGGCGCAGTACGGGCAGCCCGGCTTGGTGAATACCACCACGTCCTCGGGGCAGGCCGCATCCGGCGCCACGTACGACAGCATGGTGTCGGCGTCGGAGACCACGAAGGGGTCGCCCGGCTCGTCCGGCTCGATGAACTGCTTCTCGATCACGCCGTCGCGCACCAGCATGGAATAGCGCCAGGAACGCTCGCCGAAGCCGAGGTCGCTCTTGTCGACCAGCATGCCCATCTTCTCGGTGAACTCGCCGTTGCCGTCCGCCAGGAAGGTGATGCGGTCGGCCTCCTGGTCGGCCTGCCAGGCCTCCATCACGAAGCCGTCATTGACCGAGATGCAGACGACCTCGTCGATGCCGTGCTTCTTCAGCACCGGCGCCAGCTCGTTGTAGCGCGGCACGTGGGCCGAGGAGCAGGTCGGGGTGAAGGCGCCCGGCAGGGCGAACACCACCACGTTGCGGCCGCTGAAGATGTCCGCGCTGCGGACGTCGTTCCAGTCGTTGTCCTTGCGGCAGCGGAAGGTGACTTCCGGGACGCGCTGACCTTCGCGATTTTCCAGTTCCATGTTCTCTCTCTCCTGTTGCAGATTGCGGTTTCGGAAACGGGTGAAAAGTCCTGTGCCGGCCCGTGGCCGACGACAGGTGCAAGACTAAGGGGTGCTCTTCGATAAATCTAATCTTTTATAATTAAAATGCGATTAGCCCAAGGCTATGATCGAGGTCGCCGGGGGAAGGACCTCGCCATGGACCTTCATGCCGGACGCGCCAGGATCACGCGGTTGCGGCCGTCGTGCTTGGCACGGTAGAGGGCCTGGTCCGCAACGGAGATCAGCTGGCCGGGGGCACCGGCATCGCGGGGGAACAGCGCCGCCCCGATGCTGACGGTGACCCGTGAGCGGTTCAGCGGTTCGGGCCATCGGGCCCCGGCCACGGCGGCACGCAGGGTCTCGGCGAAGTCCTCGGCCCGGACCGGGTCCGCACCCGGCAGGACGATCATGAATTCCTCGCCACCCCAGCGCATGGCGATGGCGTGTTCCGGCAGCGATTCGCGGATGCACTCGCCGAAACGTTCCAGTACCGTGTCTCCAGCCTGATGGCCGTGACGATCGTTGATGGTCTTGAATTCGTCGAGATCCAGCGCCAGCAGCGCCAGGGGCCGATCCTCGTGCTCGCAGGCGGTGAAGGCCTTCTCGAACAGTTCCTGTCCCCGCCGGCGGTTGTAAAGGCTGGTGAGCGAGCAGTAATCCGCCCTTTGCTGAAGGGACAGTTCGAGGGTCTTGGCGTCGGTCACGTCGTGGATCATGCCGCAGACCCGCAGTGGCTTTCCGTGGTCGTCCCGCAGCACGATGCGTCCGCGGTCGGAGACCCATAGATAGTGCCCGTTGCGGTTGCGCAGCCGGTATTCGGCGTGAAAGGCGGGCCGGCGGCCGGCCAGATGATCCTCCAGTTTGGTCAGGACCAGCGGCCGGTCCTCGGGGTGCACGTTGTCCTTCCAGGTGTCGATGACCTCTTCCATCTCGTCGGGACCGTACCCCAGCAGTGACTTCAGGTTCGGGCTGAACACCAGACGTTCCTGCTGCGGATACCAGTCCCAGACTCCCTCGGCGATGTCGTACAGGACCTGCCAGTGTTCGCGGCCGGCGTCCTCGTCCGGCGACGACCCGCGTTCGGGGATCTCGCGGGCGACCGACACGAAATACTCGCGCCCGTCGACATGCTGCACCGACGTCAGGATCTCCACCGGGATGGCCGAACCGTCCGCGTGGCGGTGCTCGCCGAGGAAGCGATAGGGCGCCTGGTTGCGGATGACCTCGGCGATCTCGCTCCAGGCCGGCATGCCCTGTACGCCGGTCTGGAGCGACATCACCGATTCGTGCAGGAGCTGGTCACGGCTGAGCCCGAGGCTGGCATGCGCCTTTTCGTTGCCGTCGATGATCCGCGAGGTCTCCGGATCGATGATATAGACGGCGTCCGGGAGGCCGTGAAAGAACGACGCGGCTGAAGCGGCCATGGGGATCCCGGCTGAAGCGACTGGGGCCGGCATTTTACCCCGGCCGGCGCGGGGTTGCGAGCGCGGGCACCGGATCGAGGTTGACGTGCGTGGCCGAAACCCTGATGCTTTCGGGTTCGGTCGGGCGGCGGTGATCCGTGCGGCCAACAGCGTTATGGTGGTCCGTATCAGTCCCCTCGCGACGACAGGTTGTGAACCCCGCCAGGCCCGGAAGGGAGCAACGGTAGCAACTGCGTCGGGCGCCGGGGTGTGGCGGGTGCGGGCCACCTCCCTTCCAGTTTCGCTTTCCGGTGGGGCCGAGTGCCCGGAGGCCACGGCGACCGCTCCGTCCATGGGAGAGGCATGAGTCACCAGGTTCTGGCCCGCAAGTGGCGGCCCTCACGTTTCGAGGATCTCGTCGGTCAGCCGCACGTGGTGCGCGCGCTCTCCAATGCGCTGTCCGGCGAGCGGCTGCATCATGCCTATCTGTTCGCCGGCACCCGCGGCGTGGGCAAGACCACCGTGGCGCGCATCCTCGCGCGCTGTCTCAACTGCGAGACGGGGGTGACCGCCGAACCCTGCGGCCAGTGCCGGTCCTGCGTGGAGATCGCCGAGGGGCGGCACCTTGACCTGATCGAGGTCGACGCGGCCTCGCGCACCCGGGTGGACGACACCCGCGAGCTGCTGGACAACGTGTCCTACGCCCCCACCACCGGCCGCTTCAAGGTGTACCTCATCGACGAGGTGCACATGCTGTCGGAGAAGAGCTTCAACGCGCTGCTCAAGACCCTGGAAGAGCCGCCGGAACACGTGAAGTTCCTGCTGGCGACCACCGACCCGCAGAAGCTGCCGGTGACGGTGCTGTCGCGCTGTCTCCAGTTCAACCTCAAGCCGATGCCGGCGCCGCTGATCGCCGATTATCTGACCGGGGTGCTCGAGACCGAGGGCGTGGGTGCCGAACCCGGTGCGCTGCTGCGTCTGGCCGAGGCGGCCGAGGGCTCGATGCGCGATGCGCTCAGTCTCACCGACCAGGCCATCGCCTACGCCGGCGATCAGCTGAGCGAGGGGGCGACCTGCGACATGCTGGGGCTGCTGCCACGCACCCGGCTGACCGGGCTGCTGGATGCAGTGTTCGCCGGGGACGGTGCGGCGCTGGTCCACGGTCTCGCCGAGCTGGATGCCCTGGGGCCGGACTGGTCGCGGCTTCTGGATGAACTGGCCTCATTGCTGCACCGGGTGGCGGTGCTGCAGGTGGCGGGCGAGGTGGCCGATGGCGGCGAAGCGGGCCTGGACTGGGCGCGCGAGGCCGCCGGCCGCGAAGACCCCGAGGCGATCCAGCTCGCCTATCAGATCCTGATCCATGGCGTACGCGACCTGCCGTATGCACCGGAACCGCGCATGGGGGTCGAAATGACCCTGCTGCGGCTGCTGGCCTTCCGTCCGGAGGGCTCGCCGGAGCCCGCGTCCGGTACCACAACCGGCGGGAGCGGCGCGGCTGGCCGGCCCGGGAACCCCGCGAACCGGGGCCCGGCGGTGCAGGCCGAGCCCGCGTCCCGTGCCGCGGCCGAGGCCCCGGAGCCGGCGCGGGCAAGCCCGCCTTCCACGCGCGGGCCGGATGCCGGGGAGGCCGGCGCGGTACGCGAGCCGCATGCGGCCCCGGCCTCCGCGCCCCCGGAGAAGACCGCCGGAGCCGATGCGGCGGACGCTGCCCGCCCGGCGCCGGCCCCGGTGCCCGCCGCTCCGGTGGCCGAGGGCGAATTCGACTGGCATGCGTTTGCCGCAGGTCTTCCCGCGGGTACCGCGCGGGAAATCGCGCTGCAGGCCGAATTTCGTTCGCTGGATGCGGAGCGGCTGACGCTCGCGCTGCCGACCGACTACCGCATGCTGTGCACGGAACGGGCCCGGGAACGCTTGTCCAGGTCCCTGGAGGCGCATCTCGGCCGCGGCGTGCGTCTGGAGATCGTGGATCAGGAAGGAGCCGGTGGTGACACGCCGGCCGCGCGTCTTGCGGCGGATGCCGAGGCGCGTCAGGCTGAAGCCGAGTCCGCCATGCGGCAGGATCCGGTGGTGCAGGCGCTGCACGAGCGCTTCGGGGCCGAACTCGGCCCGGTGCGCCTGCGCGACGACGACCCGACACTTAATCAGGACCCCGGAACAGCGGGACAGGAGAACCGAAAATGATGAAAGGCGGCATGGGCAACATGATGAAGCAGGCCCAGAAAATGCAGGAAGAAATGCAGCGCGTGCAGGCCGAGCTGGCCGAGATGGAGGTCGAGGGCCAGGCCGGTGGCGGGCTGGTCAGCGTGACCCTGACCGGCAAGCACGAAGCACGCAAGGTGCGGATCGACCCCAGCCTGTTCCAGGACGATCCCGACATGATCGAGGATCTGGTGGCGGCAGCCATCAACGATGCCGTGCACAAGGTGGATACCACCAGTCAGGAACGCATGAGTGAACTGACCAGCGGCATGGGCCTGCCGGCGGGCATGAAACTGCCGTTCTGAGCCGGACCGCGGTGGATACCGAACTCGACGACCTGGTCCAGGCACTGCGCTGCCTGCCGGGGGTGGGTGGCAAGTCGGCCCGGCGCATGGCGCTGCACCTGCTGGAACGCGACCGCGAGGGCGCACGGCGCCTGGCACGGGCGGTGGACGCCGCGGTGGAGAACATCGGCCACTGTTCGGTGTGCCGGACGCTGACTTCGGCGGAGACCTGCGAGCGCTGTCTGGATCCCGATCGCGACGACCACGTCCTGTGCGTGGTCGAGAGCCCCGGCGACGTGATGGCCATCGAGGCGGCAACCGACTTCAACGGTCGCTTTCACGTGCTTCTGGGGCGGCTGTCGCCGCTGGACGGCATTGGCCCCGAAGAACTGGGGCTGGACCGGCTCGAGGAACGCCTGCGCCAGCAGGGCACCGAGGAGCTGATTCTCGCCACGAACACCTCGGTGGAGGGCGAGGTCACCGCCCACTACCTGGCCGAGATGGCCGGGCGCCTGGGAATCCGCGCCACGCGCATCGCGCAGGGGATCCCCAGCGGCGGGGAGCTGGAATATACCGATGCGGGGACCCTGGCGCACGCCTTGTCGGGGCGCCGCGATTACTGATATAAATCGCGCCGGCCGGGCGCGGTGGAGGCACCATGGAAGACTGCATCTTCTGCAAGATCGTGGCCGGGGAGATCCCCGCGACCATCGTCCGCGAGACCGATGACGTGATCGCCTTCGAGGACCTGCATCCCCAGGCGCCGCTGCATGTCCTGGTGATTCCGCGGCGGCACATCGCGACCCTCAACGACCTTACTGCCGGGGACGCGGAAACCGTCGGCAACATGGCCCGGGTGGCGGCCGGCATTGCCGCCGAGCGGGGCTATGCCGAGGACGGCTATCGTACCGTGATGAACTGCAACCAGCAGGGCGGTCAGACGGTCTACCATATACATATGCACCTGCTCGGTGGTCGGCCTCTCGGCTGGCCCCCGGGCTAGCGAACACGACGGGCCGGGGAGGCTGGCGCCGTGACAAACGGGAGAACGGGCGTGAAGCGACGCGGAAATCATGACGGCACAACGGCCATGGCCGGGGCGGGGAATTCGCCGGGCCGTGCGCGCGTTGTTGCCCGGCTGGCGGTGCCGCTGATGCTGGTCGCGACGTGCGCGACGCCGATGGTTGCGGCGGCCGAAGTGGTCGAAGACGACACCACTCGCTTCTCCGTGACCCGGACCCTGAATCTCGACGGCGGCGATCCGGTTGCGGGGGTGGGCGACCTGTCCTCCTTTTCCGGTGCGGCGGGTGCGGGCGGAGAGACCCGTCCCGATCCGCGTTATCGCCTGATGCTGGATGCCGACGCGGTGTCGCGTCCGGCGGACGACATCACCGGTGTGGGCGATCGTTTCGAGGCGACCGGCGCTTTCCGCCAGCGCCTGGGGTCCAGTGGCCTGGGGTACGGGATCGATCTGGGCTTCGGTATGGAGTCGCGCTCTGCGCCGGGACACCTGCGCGAGGATGCGGGTACCACTTCCTATTTTACCGACTTCAGCTTCGGCCCTACCTTCGAGTCGGGCGGTTTCGACAGCCAGCTGCGGGTCGGCGTGCGCCAGCCGCTGGCGGGCGATTCGCGCGAAACGGTCGCTGCGGGAGGTGGCCTGCAACCGCGCGATCACACGCGTGGCGCCAGCTATCTGAGCCTCGACGGCAGCCTCCGCCTGCGCAACGACAGCGAGCTGTCGATGAGCCTGTTCTACGATGACTATTCGCTGGAATCCTCCGAAGGCTGGATGGAAGACCGGCTGGAATTCGACGGCATGCGTCCCGAATCCGGCGGTTCCTCGTCGGTGTTCGGCGTGGAGATGGGCCTGACCTTCTGATTCGTTTTGTTTCGTGCCGCGGGGGCGCTGCCGGGCTCAGTCCCGGCGCCGGGTCTCCGCTCGCAGTTCCTGCCAGGCCTCCAGCCGTTCCTGCGGCAGCTCGCCGACGGCGACCGCCGCTCTCACCGCACACCCCGGTTCGGCCGCGTGCCGGCAGTCGCGAAAGCGGCATTCCCGGGCCCGTTCGGCGATGTCAGGGAAGCCGCGCTCGAGCGTGTCAGCGTCGTCCAGCTCCGGCGTGAAGTCGCGCACCCCGGGGGAATCGATCCATGCGCCATCGCCCGCCAGCGGATACCAGCGCGCCGTGGTGGTGGTGTGGCGCCCTTCGCCGGTCTGTCCCAGGGTCGCGGTTTGCAGGGCCTGTTCCGGCGCGTTGCCGGTGCGGCGCAGCAGTGCATCGATCAGCGATGACTTGCCGGTGCCGGACTGGCCGACCAGGATGTTGCTGCCCCCCTCGGCGGCCGCCGCCAGGGCGTCCAGCCCGGTACCTTCGTGCACGCTGACCGGCAGGGCGTGCAGGCCCAGATGGCCGTACTGCCGGTCCAGGCGCTGCGCGCCGCCGGGATCCAGCTCGCATTTGTTGAACAGCAGCCGGGGTTCGGCCGGCAGGCTGTGGATCGCCACCAGGAAACGGTCGATCAGGAAACGCGCCGGTGCCGGCTCGGCCGCCACCACGATCCAGACCCGGTCCACCCCGGCGGCGATGGTCTTGCGGCGGCCGTAACCGTCGCGCCGCACCAGTGCATTGCGGCGCGGCTCGCGGCGCAGGATGCGGTGGCCGTCGGTTTCCACGCGGTCCCCGCAGACCAGATCCCCCGTGCGGCGCTGCAGCTGCACGCGATGCAGATGGCCGTCCTCGTCGAGGAGGTCGGCCCTCTGGTTGAGGCGGGCGGCAACCCGCGCGCGGACGGGCAGGGGATCCGCGGTCGTGTGGACCGCGGATCCCGGGTTCCGGGCGGACCGGCTCATGCAGGCTGCATCGACGGGTCAGTCGAACAGCGCATCCACGCGCGCGGCGCAGATGAAATCGTTTTCGGTCAGTCCGCCCACCGCGTGGGTGGAGAACTGGACCCGGCAACGGTTGAAGCCGACTTCCATGTCGGGATGGTGATCCTCGACATGGGCGATCCAGGCCACCGCGTTCACGAAGGCCATGGTCTCGTGGAAGTTGCGGAAGCGGAACTCGCGCCGGATGTCCTTCGTGTCGCCGCCCAGTTCCCAGGATTCGTGCAGCTGGCCCAGGGCCCGGGTTGCGTCCTCGGCCGGCATCGGGTCGGTGAAGCCTTCGCAGGCCTGGCAGTGGCGGGTCTTCAGATCGCTCATGGGTGCTCGTCAGTCGAAGTTGTAGTATTCATCGTTGAGGTAGGCCACGATGGCTTCGATCTCGTCATCGAAGAAGGCGGTGCCGATGTTGGCGTCGCAGCGCCGGACCATCGATACGAGTTCATCATGATCGCCGACCATGCGGTCGTCACGGGTGTACATCCCGGAGCCGTCGCCGCCGTGCATGTCGGCGTGGCAGCTGACGCAGTTGTTCTCGTGCAGATCCTGGCCCATCCGGATTTCGTCGTTCGCCTGCGCGGTGGCGGTCATGCCGCCGGCCAGCGCCAGGGCGGCCAGAGAGGTGGTGAGGTGTCGCATGGGGCCCTCCTTTCTTGTTCGTTGCTCGATGCGACGGGCCCCCGGGGCCCGTCCCCATGATGATAGACTGCATCGCGCCATCATAGGGCACGACCGGGTGCCGCAGAGGAGAGACAATGACGGCGAGTGCGGAAAATCTGATCTGGATCGACCTGGAAATGACCGGCCTGGAGCCGGAAACCGACCGGATCATCGAAGTGGCGACCATCGTAACCGACAAGCACCTCGAGATCCTGGCCGAGGGCCCGGTGGTCGCGGTGTTCCAGTCGCCGGCGGTGCTGGACGGGCTGGACGCCTGGAACCAGCGCACGCACGGCGAATCCGGCCTGCTGGATCGCGTGCGCCACAGCGACCACGACGAGGCCGCCGCGGAGCGCGAGACGCTGGCGTTTCTGGAGAAGTGGGTGCCGAAGGGGCAGTCGCCGATGTGCGGCAATTCCATCTGTCAGGATCGCCGTTTCCTGGCGCGCAACATGCCGGAGCTGGAGGCCTGGTTCCACTATCGCAATCTCGACGTGTCCACGCTCAAGGAACTGGCGCGGCGCTGGGCGCCGGACGTGCTCCAGGGGCTGTCGAAGAACGCCTCGCATCAGGCCCTGCAGGACATCCGCGACTCGATCGACGAACTGCGGCACTATCGCGAAAAGTTCATTCAGCTCCCGCCGGCGGCGCGCCCCGCCAGCTGACCGGCGGGCGAGGGCGGCACCAGCACGGTGGGGGTGCCGTCCAGTTCCGGATCGCGTTCGGGGTAATCCAGCAGGTAATGCAGGCCGCGGCTCTCGCGTCGGGCCAGCGCGCTCTGCACGATGATCTCCGCCACCATGCCCAGGTTGCGCAGCTCGATCAGGTCGGGCGAGATCCGGTAGTGGCTGTAATATTCGTGGATCTCTTCCTGCAGGATGCGGATGCGCCGCTGCGCGCGCTGCAACCGGCTGCGGGTGCGCACGATCCCGACGTAGTCCCACATCAGCCGGCGCAGTTCGTCCCAGTCGTGCGCCACCACCACTTCCTCTTCCGACTCGGTCACCCGGGATTCGTCCCAGGCCGCCGGGACCGGCAGGGCCTCGGGGGCGGGCAGATCGGTCTGCGACAGGATGTGCTCGGCTGCGGCGCGGGCGTAGACCAGGCATTCCAGCAGCGAGTTGCTGGCCATGCGGTTGGCCCCGTGCAGCCCGGTGCAGGAGACCTCGCCGGCGGCGTAAAGCCCCGGCAGATCGGTCTGCCCGAAGGGGTTCACCACCACCCCGCCGCAGGTGTAGTGCGCGGCCGGCACCACCGGCAACGGCTCGCGCGTCATGTCGAAGCCGTATTCCAGGCAGCGTTCGTGAATGGTGGGGAAGTGTTCGCGGATGAAATCCGCCGGCTTGTGGCTGATGTCGAGATAGACATGGTCGATCCCGAGACGCTTCATCTCGTGGTCCACCGCGCGCGCCACGATGTCGCGCGGGGCCAGCTCGCCACGCTCGTCGAAGCGCGGCATGAAGCGTTCGCCGTCGGGCAGCTTGAGCAGTCCGCCTTCGCCGCGGACCGCCTCGGAGATCAGGAACGACTTGGCCTGCGGGTGGTACAGGCAGGTCGGATGGAACTGCATGAATTCCATGTTCGCGACCCGGCACCCCGCCCGCCAGGCCATCGCAATCCCGTCGCCGGTGGCGCCGTCGGGATTGGAGCTGTACAGATAGACCCGGCTGGCGCCTCCGGTGGCCATGATCACCGTGGGGGCCATGATCGTCTGTACCTCGCGGGTCGCGGTGTCCTGGACATAGGCCCCGACCACGCGGCGCACGCCGTCCACCCGCGAGGTGATCAGATCCACCGCCACATGGCGTTCGAGTACGTCGATGCTGGCGGTGTCGCCGGTGCTGCGCACCAGCGCGTCCTCGATCGCGCGGCCGGTGGCATCGGCGGCATGTGCCACGCGGCGGGCGCTGTGCCCGCCCTCGCGCGTCAGATGCAGCCGGCTGCGGCCCTCGAAGGATTCGCGCGTGAACGGCACCCCGAGGTTGAGCAGCCACTGGATCGCCTCGGGCCCGGCCGCGACGGTGCGGCGCACCGCGTCCGCATCGCACAGCCCGGCACCGGCGTCGATGGTGTCGTCGATGTGGGCGTCGAAGGAATCCTGGCGGTCGAGCACTGCCGAGATGCCGCCCTGGGCATAGCGGGTCGAGCCCTCGTCCACCGGGCCCTTGCTGAGGACCACGACTCGGCGATGCGGGGCGAGATGCAGGGCCGCGCTCAGTCCGGCCGCACCGCTGCCGATTACCAGCACGTCGGCTTTGCGGGCTTGTTGTGCTGTATCCATGCGTCAGGTAACGTTTTGCGCTTGTTGCGCAATGGCTGGGAAGCCGGGAGCAATCCCCGGCGAGCGGGTTTCGAACTTCATGCAGGTCAGGCGGTCCATGAACCCTAGAATACTGGAGACGAGTCGCCGAACGGGAGTCCCCGGATGAGCGAGAAGGCTTCCGACGAGGCCCTGGTTCGGCGTGTCCAGAATGGCGAGAAAGAGGCCTTCGACATCCTGGTCCTGAAGTATCAGCACAAGATCGTGAATCTTGTCGGCCGCTATGTGCACGACCACGCCACGGCCCTGGACATCGCCCAGGAAGCCTTTATCAAGGCCTATCGCGGACTCGCGAACTTTCGCGGCGAAAGTGCGTTCTACACCTGGCTGTACCGGATCGCCATCAACACCGCCAAGAATCATCTCGTCTCCCAGGGGCGGCGCCGGCCCGAATCCGAGGTCGATGCGCAGGATGCCGAACAAATGGGGGGCGATTCCGCTCTCAAGGACAATGCAACCCCCGAGGGGGAAGCGCTGTCGCAGGAGATAGAGGCGGCCGTCCAGCGCACGATCGACGAGCTGCCGGATGATTTGCGGACCGCGATCACTCTGCGCGAGATCGAAGGTCTGAGCTACGAGGAAATCGCGCAGACCATGGGATGTCCGATCGGCACGGTCCGGTCGCGCATCTTCCGGGCGCGCGAGGCCATCGACGAGACCTTGCGACCATTGTTGAACGACTGAATGAGCATGATCGTATGAGTGAACAAGTCAGCAAGACGGAGCGTCTCTCGGCCCTGGTGGACGACGAGACCGAGGCGTTCGAGACGCGTCGCCTGGTGGACGAGCTGCTGCAGTCGGAAGAAGATCGCAAGCAATGGGAACGCTATCACCTGATCGGAGACTCGCTGCGCGGCGGGATGCGCATGACCGCGCCCCCGGATCTGCTTGAGGGCGTGCGCGAACAACTGGCCGAAGAAGAGCCGCTGCATGTCGAACCGGAGCACTCCGGGGTCGATCGGGCCACCCGTTCGCGCTGGTTCCGGCCGGTGGCCGGTACCGGAGTAGCGGCGGCCGTGGCGGTGGTGACCCTGGTGGGCATGCAGATGATGGGCACCGGTCAGCCCGGTGGCGACGCGACGCCCGGCATGGCCGCGGGCGAGCCCGCACCGGCCGAAGTGCAGACGGCGCGCACGCCCGCGGGCACCGAGGAGGCGGCCAGCGGCGCCGGCATGCCCGACGCGGACGAGCCGGGCGAGGAGCTGGACCCGCGCTTCGTGCGTTATTTCGAGAACCACGCCGACCTGACCGGTCCCGGCTCCGCTGCTTTCGGGCGGGTACGTTATTCGGTTGGCGAAGAGTAAACCATGATGCGCGGAGGTCTGCCCTGGGTGCTGGCGGCTTCCGTCGCCCTGCTCCCGCTGCCGGTGATCGCCAGTGATCCCGGCCCCGCCGAGTGGCTGGAACGCATGTCCGCGAGCGTGCATTCGGAAAGTTACCGGGGGACATTCGTCCTGCAGCGCAAGGATCGCCTCGATACGGTGCGTGTGATCCACGCCATCGAGGACGGAGGTTATCGCGAACGGCTGCATACCCTCAGTGGCCAGGAGCGCGAGGTCGTGCGCTCGGTGGATCGCCTCAGTGCCCGGTCCGGGACCGGGGCCGCCTCCGGCGGGCAGGCCGCCGAAGCCGGATCGGCCCCGCGCTGGCCGGTGAGTTCCCCGGTTCACCTGCTGGCGGAACACGACGGCTATTCCCTCAAGGATCAGGGTCGCAGCCGCGTGGCCGGACATGCCTGCCGCATGCTGCTGGCCCGCGCCAGTGACCTGCTGCGCTACAGCCACCGCTACTGCCTGCACGAAGACACCGGCCTGCCGCTGCTCAGCGAGCTCTATTCCGGGAGCGGCCAGCTGCTCGAACGGCTGGCGTTTACCGATCTCGAACTGCTGGACCGCGTGCCGGACGCCGCCCTCGAGCCGGTCAGTGAAGACGCCGACCGCATCGAGGTGCGTGCCGAGCGCGGACACCTGCGCCCGGACCCCGACGGCCGGGACTGGGGCTTCAGTGAACTGCCGTCGGGTTTCCGCCTGGTGGTGGCGCGCGAACGCAGCAGCGATGATCCGGAACAGCCCGGCCGCTATTTCGTGGTCAGCGATGGCCTGGCTTCGGTCTCGGTGTACGTCGAGCCGGTGGAAGGCGAGCGCCGGTTCGAGGGCGCGACCCGCGCCGGTGCCACGCACGCGGTGGCCCGGGTCGAGGGCGATTATCAGATCACCGCCGTCGGCGACGTGCCCCGCGAGACCGTGGAGCGCCTCGCCGCGGCCATGCATCCGCCGCAGCCCGACGGGGACCGGCGTGAGTGACTGGCATGAGTGACTGGATCGAGGAACAGGGTGAAGTTCTCGACGTGGACGGGCACACCGCCCGCGTGCGCATCCAGCGCCGGTCCACCTGTGGCAGCTGCTCCGCGCGCAGCGGTTGCGGCAGCGGGGTCCTGTCGGACGTCCTCGGGCGCAAGCCCATCGAAGTCCGGGTTGGCCATTCCGGCGACCTGCAGGCTGGCGATACCGTCACCCTCGGCGTACGCGACACCGCGCTGGTCGCGGGTGCGCTGATGATGTACCTGCTGCCGCTGGCCGGCCTGATTGGCGTGCCCGCGCTGGGCATGGCCCTGTTCCCCGGTGCCGGCGAGGGCGTGCTGCTGCTGGCGGGCCTCGGTGGCCTCGGGGCGGGGTTGCTGGGGGTACGTCGCTGGATGCGCCAGCGCGATGCCGCGTTCCGTCCGGTGGTGCTCGCGCGCCAGCCGGGCAGCGGCATCGTGCGGCCGGTCGCCACCCGCGCCGGCTGAACCTGTCGCGGCCCGCGGGGAACTTGCGCGCCTTCGCGACGTCCAGAGGCATGTCCGTTCAAGCTTCCCGGAGAGGGATTCAATGATGCTGAAACCGATGCAATGGGCGCTGGTCGCCCTGGTCTTTCTGGCCCTGTCCCTGCCCGCTTCGGCGCGGCATCTGCCCGATTTCGTGCCGCTGGCGGAAGAACACAGCCCGGCGGTGGTGAACATCTCGGCCACCCGCACCAGCGAGGTACCCGAACACGGCGGCATGCGTCAGTTCGAAGGGACTCCGTTCGAGGACCTGTTCGAGCGTTTCTTCGGCGAGCCCCCGGGTTCCGGCGGCGACCCGCGCCAGCGCGAGCGCGATTCGCTCGGCTCCGGCTTCATCTACAGCGAAGACGGCTACATCGTGACCGCCAACCACGTGGTCGAGGGTGCCTCGGAGATCGTGGTCCACCTGTCCGACCGGCGCGTGTTCAATGCCGAGGTCGTCGGTACCGACCCGCAGAGCGACGTGGCCCTGCTGAAGATCGACGCCGAGGACCTGCCCACGCTGGAGCTGGGTTCCTCCGAGGAGCTCCGGGTCGGGGAATGGGTCCTGGCGATCGGCTCGCCGTTCGGCTTTGATCACTCGGTCACCGCCGGGATCGTCAGCGCCAAGGGGCGCAGCCTGCCGAGCGAGAACTACGTACCCTTCATCCAGACCGACGTGGCCATCAACCCGGGCAACTCCGGTGGTCCGCTGATGAATCTCGACGGCAAGGTGATCGGGATCAATGCCCAGATCTACAGCCGTACCGGCGGGTTCATGGGTCTGTCGTTTGCGGTCCCCATCGAAGTGGTGGGCGACGTGGTGACCCAGCTGCGTGAACACGGCGAAGTGACCCGCGGATGGCTGGGTGTGCTGATCCAGGAGGTTACCCGGGATCTGGCCGAGTCGTTCGACATGGACAAGCCCTCCGGTGCCCTGGTCGCCCGAGTGCAGGCGGACAGTCCCGCGGAGAAGGCGGGGTTCGAGGCCGGTGACGTGATCCTGCGCTTCAATGGCCTGGACGTGCCGAATTCCAGCGCGCTGCCGCCGATCGTCGGTCGCACGCCGGTGGGCAGCGAGGTCGAGGTGGACATCCGGCGCGGCTCCGAGGACAAGACCCTCGAGGTCACCATCGAGGCGCTGCCCGAGGACGTCGCCGAACGCCGGTCGGCCCCGGCCCAGCCGGAGGAGGCCCGGCCCGAGCCGCAGAGCCTGCTGGGCATGCGCCTCGAGCCGCTGGACGCCGAAACGCGCGAGGAGCTCGGCGTCGACAACGGCCTGGTGGTGCTGGAGGTCGAGGACAACCCCGCGCGCAGCGCCGGCGTGCGGCCGGGCGACGTGATCGTGCAGTTCGCGCGGCAGCCGGTGGGTTCGCTGGAAGAGCTGGAAGAACGCATCGAGCAGGCCGGCCCCGGCACGACCGTCCCGGTGCTGATCCAGCGCGGTGGCAACCCCACCTTCATCGCCCTGCGCATTCCGCAGGACTGACGGGGCCGCCGGCCGGCCCCGGGTGTCGGGGCCGGGTTTCGGGGCCGGGTTTCGGGGCCGGTGCATCGCACATGACGCAACTGACGGTGTACCATCGCGAAGGCTGCGGGCTCTGCGAGCATATGCTCGCAGAGCTTTTTGCTTTGCAAAGCCGTTATACTTTTACGCTCGACGTCGTCGACATCGACGAGGACCCGGACCTGCGGGAACGCTACAACACCAAGGTGCCGGTTCTTGCCGTCGACGGCGACATTCTCTGCTGCCACTTTCTTGACCGAGAGGCACTGCTGGACCTGCTGGGGCCCGCATGAGTGATACCCGTCTGACCCGTAACTTTTCCATCATCGCCCACATCGACCACGGCAAGTCGACCCTTGCGGACCGCCTGATCCAGGGCTGTCGCGGGCTGACCGAGCGCGAGATGTCGGAGCAGGTGCTGGACTCCATGGATCTTGAACGCGAACGCGGGATCACCATCAAGGCGCAGAGCGTGTCGCTGTACTACGACGCCAACGACGGCCAGCGCTACCAGCTGAACTTCATCGATACCCCGGGCCACGTGGATTTCTCCTACGAGGTCTCGCGCTCGCTGTACGCCTGCGAGGGTGCGCTGCTGGTGGTGGATGCCTCCCAGGGCGTGGAGGCGCAGAGCGTGGCCAACTGCTACACCGCCATCGACCAGGGGCTGGAAGTCGTGCCGGTGCTCAACAAGATCGACCTGCCCGCGGCCGAACCCGACCGCGTGGCCGACGAGATCGAGGACGTGATCGGGATCGAGGCCACCGATGCCCTGCGGGTGTCGGCCAAGACCGGCGAGGGCATCAGCGAGCTGCTGGAGGAGCTGGTGCGGCGCATCCCCCCGCCGCAGGGCGATTCGGAAGCTCCGCTGAAGGCCCTGATCATCGACTCGTGGTACGACAACTACCTGGGCGTGGTGGCCCTGGTGCGGGTCAAGGCCGGGCGCCTGCATGCCGGCCAGAAGATCAAGGCGATGGCGGTGGAACGCCCGCACGAGGTCAATCGTGTGGGGGTGTTCACGCCCAAGCCGGTGGATCGCGAGTATCTGGACGTCGGCGAGGTGGGCTACATGATCGCCACCATCAAGGACATCTCCGGGGCCAAGGTCGGTGACACGATCACCGACTTCAACAACCCGGCGGACGAGCCGATCCCCGGGTTCCAGGAAATCCAGCCGCGGGTATTCGCCGGTCTGTTCCCGGTCTCCGCGGACGACTTCAACGACCTGCGCGACGCGCTCGACAAGCTGCGCCTGAACGATGCCGCGCTGTCATTCGAGCCGGAGACCTCGGCGGCCCTGGGCTTCGGCTTTCGCTGCGGCTTCCTCGGCATGCTGCACATGGAGATCGTGCAGGAACGCCTGGAGCGTGAATACGGCCTGGACCTGATCAATACCGCGCCCACCGTGGTCTACGAGGTGGAAAAGAACGACGGCAGCGTGGTGCCCGTGCACAACCCTTCGGAGCTGCCGCCGAACAACGAGGTCGCCGAGATCCGCGAGCCGGTCATCGAGGCGAATATCCTCGTGCCGCAGGAGTACGTCGGCGCGGTCATGACCCTGTGCGTCGAAAAGCGCGGGGTGCAGACCCGCATGGCCTATCACGGGCGTCAGGTGCAGCTGTCCTACGAACTGCCGATGGCCGAGGTCATGCTGGACTTCTTCGACCGGCTCAAGTCCGCGACCCGCGGCTATGCCTCGTTCGACTACCACCCGCTGCGTTTCCAGGCAGCCCCGCTGGTGCGGGTCGACATCCTGATCAACGGCGACCGGGTGGATGCGCTTTCGGCGATCGTGCATCGCGACCAAGCCGAATCGCGTGGACGCGAGATCACCGAGCGCATGGCGAAGATCATCCCGCGGCAGATGTACGAGGTGGCCATCCAGGCGGCGATCGGCTCCAAGATCATCGCGCGTTCGACGGTCAAGGCGATGCGCAAGAACGTGCTCGCCAAGTGCTACGGCGGGGACGTGAGCCGCAAACGCAAGCTGCTGGAGAAACAGAAGGAAGGCAAGAAGCGGATGAAGTCCATCGGCAAGGTGGACGTTCCGCAGGAGGCCTTTCTCGCGGTACTCTCGGTGGACGAGAAATGACGGGAACCACCGGGCCGTCGGGCCGGTAGCGGGGGCAGGGAAACAGCATGGCGAATCTGGAACTGATCCTGGTCGTGGCGACCGCGGTAACCGGCCTGATCTGGCTGGTATGGGCGGTGCTGCGCCGACGGCTGAGCCCCGAGCGCCGGGCGAAGATGCCCTGGTATGTGGACTACTCGCGCTCGTTCTTCCCGATCCTGCTGATCGTGCTGGTCCTGCGCTCGTTCGTTGCCGAACCGTTCCGCATCCCCTCGGGCTCCATGATGCCGACCCTGCTGGTGGGCGATTTCATCATGGTGAACAAGTTTTCCTATGCCGTACGCCTGCCGGTCACGCGCACCAGGATCCTCGACACCGGGGCCCCGGAACGCGGCGAGGTCGCGGTGTTCAAGTATCCGCGCAATCCGGCCGAGGACTACATCAAGCGCGTCGTGGGGCTTCCCGGTGACGAGATCGAGTTCCGCGACCGCGTGCTGTACGTCAACGGCGAGCCGCAGCCGGCCGAAGAGGTCGGTACCTTCGACGGCGAGGGCTCCGGTGCGGTGATGTCCGGTGCCACGCTGTTCGAGGAGACCATGGGCGACCGGACGTACAACACCCTGATGCGCGAGGACCGCCCGGCCGCGGAAGGGCGGGTGGTCGTGCCGGACGGGCATTACTTCATGGTCGGGGACAATCGCGACAACTCCAACGACAGCCGGTCGTGGGGCTTCGTGTCCGAGGAGCTGCTGGTGGGGCGTGCGCTCTTCATCTGGCTGCACTGGGATTACAATGGTAGTCATATGGACTTTTCCCGCATCGGGCAGGCCATACGCTGATACATGACAGGGACGGGGGTAACCATGCAATCGAAGACCAGAATGAAGGGCGCCGGGGCCACCACCATCATGGCCATGATCTTCCTGGCCCTGATCGTGCTCACCTTCGTGATCCAGATGGGTACACAGTACACCCAGTATCTGACGGTGCGCTCGATCATGCAGGACGTGGCGGAGCAGCCGGGCGCGGCGGACAAGAGCGAAGACGAACTGTGGAGCGAGGTCCGCCGGCGCTTTCAGCTGAACACGGTGCCGGACGAGATCGAGGAAGAGCACTTCTCGGTCGGCGAGGGCGACGAGGGTCCGGCGATGAACATCGACTACGAGATCCGGCGCGGCTTTCTGGGCAACATCGACATCGTTGCACAGTTCTCCTATTCCGCGACCCTGGCGGACTGACGAGATGAGATCGGGACGCGAACGGAAGGATCCAGACGTGCATGGCTGAACGGGATTTTCGAACCTTGCTGCCCGAGGCGGTGCGGGACGGCGAAGGCATGCGCCAGGCGCTGACCCATCGCAGTGCCGGCGGGCGCAACAACGAGCGCCTGGAATTCCTCGGTGACGCGGTACTCGGCCTGGTGGTTGCCGATGCCCTGTACGAGCGGCTGCCGGACTCGCCCGAGGGAGACCTGACCCGGCTGCGGGCCGCGCTGGTGAATCGCGAATCGCTGGCGGCCCTGGCGCGCGAGACCGGTCTGGAAGGCATGCTCAATCTGGGCCAGGGCGAGCGCAAGAGCGGCGGCCAGCGGCGCGACTCCATTCTTGCCGATGCGGTCGAGGCCCTGATCGGGCTCACCTATCGCGAGGCGGGCTTCGACGCCGCGCGCGACTTCACGCTCGCGCTCTATGCCGAGCGTCTGGAAAACCTCCCCGCAGCGGAGACCCTGAAGGACCCGAAGACCCGGCTGCAGGAGAAACTGCAGGGTCGCAACGCGGAGCTTCCGGTCTACGAGGTGCTGGAGGTCTCCGGACCCGACCATCAGCGCCATTTCACCGTGGCCGTGCATCTGCCCACTCAGGGCTGGGGACAGCACGGACGCGGTTCCAGCCGCCGCCGGGCCGAACAGGCCGCGGCCGAAGCGGCCCTCCACCGGCTCCAGCAGACCCAGGAACAATGAACACACCCGAGAACGAGGCAGGCGACGGCACGCGCTGCGGGCTGGTCGCCCTGATCGGCCGTCCGAACGTCGGCAAGACCACCCTGATGAATCGCCTGGTGGGCGAGAAGCTGGCGGCCACCACCCGCCGGCCGCACACCACGCGCAACCGCATCCTCGGCATCGTCACCGAAGGTGACGACCAGATCGTGCTGATGGATACCCCCGGGATCGATCAGCAGCGCACCAAACTGGTGAACCAGGTGCTCAACCGCACCGCCAGCCAGGCCCTGTCGGATGCCGACCTGATCTGCTTCCTGACCGAGGCGGGCCGCTTCGGCGAGGCGGACGAACGCATCGAGGAGGCGGTACGTCAGTCCGGGCGGCCGGCCCTGCTGGTGATCAACAAGGTCGACCGGCAGAAGAACAAGGAAGAGCTGCTGCCGTTCATCGAACAGCGCATGGCCGCGTTTCCGTATGCCGGGGTGGTACCCATCGGCGCACGGCGGGGCACCAACCTGCCGGGGCTGATCGAGGAGATCCGCAACCACCTGCCCGAGGGCCCGTTCCTGTACGACCCGGACCAGCTCTCCGACCGCCCGGAGCGTTTTCGCGCCGAGGAGATGATCCGCGAGGCGATGCTGGAACAGCTGGGCGAGGAGGTGCCCTACTCGGTCGCCGTGCGCGTCGAGAACTGGGAAGACACCCCGCGCATCGCGCATGTCGACGCGGTGATCCTGGTCGAGCGCGACAGCCAGAAGGGCATCGTCATCGGCAAGGGCGGGCGCCGGCTCAAGCAGATCGGCCAGGCCTCGCGCCATCAGCTCGAATCGCTGCTGGAGCGCAAGGTCATGCTCAACCTCACCGTGCGCGTCGAGGCGGACTGGTCGCGCAGCCCGCGGGCGCTGCGCGAACTCGGGATCGAGGAACCGCGGTAGCCGCCGGAATCCGTACATGAGCAGCGCCGCCAGCGAGGTCACCCCGGGCGTGGTCCTGCATGCGCGCCCGCTGCGCGAGAACAGCCGCGTGGTGGAGCTGGTCACCGAGCGGGCGGGGCGCGTTGCCGCGGTGGCCCGCGGGCGTGCGGGCAGCGTGCGCCCGTTCGTGCTGCTGGATCTCGCGTGGCGCGGGCGCGGCGAACTGCCCAGCCTGAATGTGGCCGAGGAACGCCGGGTGTACCCGCTGACCGGGCGCCGGCTGGTCTGCGGCCTGTATCTGAACGAGCTGGTGCTGCGCCTGTTCCCGCGCGATGCCCCGCTGGAGGACACCCTGCAGACCCTGACCGGGGCCTACACCGATCTCGCGCAGGACCGTCCGGCGGACCGCGTGCTGCGCCGGGCCGAGTGGCAGCTGCTGGGGGGGCTGGATTCCGGTCTCGCGTTCATCGACCCGGATGATCTCGAGCCGGAAGCCTGGTATCGCTACGAACCGGAACACGGCCTGCACGACGTGCCTGCCCGCACCGCCGGCGCCGTGCCCGGCGCCGCGCTGCAGGCACTGGCCAGCGGCCGGGAC
The DNA here is from genome assembly GCF_000378545.1 of Thioalkalivibrio sp. ALE23. Taxonomy (NCBI): domain Bacteria; kingdom Pseudomonadati; phylum Pseudomonadota; class Gammaproteobacteria; order Chromatiales; family Ectothiorhodospiraceae; genus Thioalkalivibrio; species Thioalkalivibrio sp. ALE23. The sequence goes on from NZ_KB900032.1 coordinate 607,803, forward strand.
GTCCCGGATAATCTCGCCCGGGCCAGCCGCGACTTCATGCGCGCGCTGATCGACGCCCATCTCGACGGCCGGCCGCTGCAAACCCGCGGTCTGCTCTGAACAGGAAACCGATACCATGACCGACGCCGCATCCGTTCCCGCGCTCAAGCTGGGGGTCAACCTCGACCACATCGCGACCATCCGCCAGGCGCGGCACACGCCGTACCCGGACCTGATGCAGGCGGTGCGCCTGGCCGAGGCCAGCGGGGCCGACTCCATCACCCTGCACCTGCGCGAGGATCGCCGGCACATCCAGGACGACGACGTGTTCGGCATCAAGCCGCGCCTGACCGTGCCCATGAACCTGGAGATGGCCGCCACCGACGGGATGCAGACGATCGCGCTGGACCTGCGGCCGGAATACTGCTGCATCGTCCCCGAGCGCCGCGAGGAGCTGACCACCGAGGGCGGACTGGATGCCATCGGCCATCGCGAGCGCCTGACCGCCTTTGTTGCTCCCCTGCGCGAGGCGGGCATCGCGGTGTCGCTGTTCGTCGAGCCCGACGTGCGGCAGCTGGAGGCCGCGGCGGCCATTGGCGCCCCGGTGGTGGAACTGCACACCGGGGCCTATGCCAACGCCACCGATGCCGGTGAACGCGAGCGGCTGCTGACGCAGATCAACGAGGCGGCCGAGGCCGGGCGGCAGATGGGGCTGGTGATCAACGCCGGCCACGGCCTGGACTACGACAACGTGCGCGCGATCGCCGCCAACCCGGTGTTCAACGAACTCAACATCGGCCACTCGATCGTGGCCCGCGCGCTGTTCACCGGGCTGCCGGAGGCGGTCAGCCACATGCGCGGCCTGATGGACGCCGCGCGCGAGGGCGCCCCGGTCGGCCAGTACCCGGTGTGACCCGGGCGAGGGCTTCGGCGTGATCCTCGGGGTCGGCACCGACCTGGTGCAGGTGGCGCGCATGCAGGCGCTGTGGACGCGCCACGGCGAACGTTTCGCCGACCGCATCCTGCATCCGGTGGAACGCGCCGATCTCCCCGCGCAGGACCCGGCCGGCTTCCTCGCCCGGCGCTTCGCCGCCAAGGAGGCCCTGTCCAAGGCGCTGGGCTGCGGCGTCGGCGCCGGCATGGCCCTGGTCGACGCCGGCGTCACCCACGATGCCCGCGGCCGCCCGGAATTCGTGCTGGAAGGCCGCGCCCGCGGCACCGCCGAACGCCTCGGCGCCGGCCCCGTCCACCTCAGCATCTCCGACGAACGCGACTACGCCCAGGCCTTCGTCATCATCGAACGCGCCTGAGGCTGCCCGGCGTTGCACGCTCCTGCGTGGAGCCGGATACTCGAGGCATGATTCTCGAGATGAGCGACAGTCCGCTGGCGACACTCCTGCGCACCCGACTTGCGGAGCAGGACGCGGTGATGGCGGCCTATCTGTTTGGCAGCCATGCGCGAGGAGAGGCCTGTCCCGACAGCGACATCGACCTCGCGGTCCTCACGCCGGAGCCGATGTCCCGCTCGCTGCTCGATCCACTGGCGCGCCTGGAAATGGATCTGTCGGACACGCTGGGCCGCCGGGTCGATCTGGTCGACCTGCATTCCGCTCCGCCGGATCTCGTGCACCGGATCCTGCGCGACGGCCATCTGCTGCTGGACCGCGACCCGGACCGCCGCGCCGCGTTCGAGGTGGCGGCGCGCAACGCCTATTTCGACTTCCTCCCCTATCTGCAGGAATACCGCCGCGGAGCACGGAGCCATTAGCCGAAGTCGCGGGAGCGGGTGACCTGCCCGGTCGGGTCATCGGCGCTCGCCCGGCATGCGTCCGACCCGCATGCCGCGGTGTGCCGTCAGGTCGGCGACCCAGCCTCTCTCCCCCCAGGTACTTCCCCCTTCCGCCCTACAAGCACATGACTTCCGGCGGGGCTTGTATCAATGCTCGGTGTAATCCTTATTGAATTACTCAGGAATTCTCTTATCGTCGGAACCGAAGACAGAGGGCGGAGGCGACCGCCTGATTCAGGCGACGACGGGATGTAACGCAAATCCCGGTCGGCGTCTCGGGAGCCGCGGGCTGCAACCGGATCCTGCTCTGCCCTCGCGTTAGTTCAACCGCACAACCGAGGCAAGGCTTATGTCGACCCAGCCGAAGGACATCGAGCAACTCGTCAAGGGCGAGTACAAGTGGGGCTTCTCCACCGATATCGAGCAGGACATCCTGCCCCCGGGATTGAACGAAGACGTCATTCGGGCGATCTCGCGCAAGAAGCAGGAACCCGAGTTCATGCTCGAATGGCGGCTTGCGGCCTACCGCGACTGGCTCCAGATGCGCGAACCGACCTGGGCGCATGTGCATTATCCGAAGATCGATTTCCAGGCGATTTCCTATTTCGCGGCGCCGAAGTCGAAGGACGATGCACCGCAGAGTCTGGACGAGGTCGACCCCAAGCTGCTGGAAACCTACGAGAAGCTTGGCATCCCGCTGGACGAACGGGCGCGCCTGGCCGGCGTTGCGGTGGATGCGGTGTTCGACAGCGTGTCGGTGACCACCACGTTCAAGGAAAAACTGGCGGATGCCGGCGTGATCTTCTGTTCCTTCTCCGAGGCGCTGCAGGAATACCCGGAACTGGTCGAGCGTTACCTCGGCTCCGTGGTGCCGCGCAATGACAACTATTTCGCCGCCCTGAACTCGGCGGTGTTCTCCGACGGCTCGTTCGTATACGTGCCGAAGGGCGTGCGCTGCCCGATGGAGCTGTCGACCTATTTCCGCATCAATGCGATGGACACGGGCCAGTTCGAGCGCACCCTCATCATCGCCGAGGAGGGTTCGCACGTGAGCTACCTCGAGGGCTGCACGGCGCCCCAGCGTGACGAGAACCAGCTGCACGCCGCAGTGGTCGAGCTGGTCGCCGAGGCGGATGCGGAGATCAAGTACTCCACCGTGCAGAACTGGTTCCCGGGCGACGAAGAAGGCAAGGGCGGCATCTACAACTTCGTCACCAAGCGCGGCGAGTGCCGCGGTGACAACAGCAAGATCGCCTGGACGCAGGTCGAGGCGGGGTCCGCCATCACCTGGAAGTATCCGAGCTGCGTGCTCAAGGGCGACAACTCGGTCGGCGAGTTCTACTCGGTGGCCGTGGGCAACAATTTCCAGCAGATCGACAGCGGCACGAAGATGATCCACGTGGGGCGCAATACCCGCAGCACGATCATTTCCAAGGGCATTTCCGCCGGCCGCGCCAACAACGCCTACCGCGGCCTGGTCCGCATGACCCCCGGGGCCGAGAACGCCCGCAACTACACCCAGTGCGACTCCTTGCTGCTCGGGGAGACCTGCGGCGCTCACACCTATCCGTACATCGAGGCCAAAAACCCGAGCTCGAACATCGAACACGAGGCGACGACCTCCACGGTCAGCGACGATCAGATCTTCTACCTCAAGCAGCGCGGTCTGTCCGAGGAGGATGCCGTCAACATGATCGTGAACGGTTTCTGCAAGGAGGTCTTCGGCGAGCTGCCCATGGAATTCGCCACCGAGGCCGAGGCCCTGCTGAGCGTTTCTCTGGAAGGGGCGGTCGGCTAGCCGCTCTCCCGGCAGCTGGTTTGCACAAGGGTCCGACACAAGCGTCCGACAAGAGGGGTCCGATATGGACAAGCAAGAACTGTTAAGCGCATTCGAGATGATGCCGGACTGGGATGACCGCTTCCGCATGATCGAGGATCTGGGACGCCAGATGCCGACCCTGCCGGAGGAGGCGCTCACGGAGGAGAACCGCGTCAAGGACTGCAACACGCAGGCGTGGCTGATCGCCCATCTGGACGACCAGGAGCCCCCGCGGCTGGTGCTGGAGGCGGACGCGGAGACGTCCATGGTGCGGGGCCTGATGGCCCTGATGCTGCTGCCGTTCCGGGACAAGACGCCGGAGGAAGTCCTGAACACCGACCCGTATGAACTGCTGGGCGAGGTCGGCATGGACGAAGCCCTCAGCCCGACCCGGCGCGCCGGCATGGAGGCGCTCATGCTCCGGGTCAAGGAGCTGGCCCTCGAACATGCCCGGACGAATGCCTAGGGCGCGCCAAACCGACACTGAATTTCCAGGTACCCGGAGGACAACGCACATGCTGAAGATCAACGACCTGCATGCATCGATTGACGACAAGGAGATCCTCAGGGGGATCGACCTCGAGGTAAAACCGGGCGAGGTCCACGCCATCATGGGACCCAACGGCTCCGGCAAGAGCACCCTGTGCCAGGTGCTGGGCGGCCGCGACGGTTATGAAGCCACGTCGGGGTCGGTCACCTATCAGGATCAGGACCTGCTGGCGATGGAACCCGAGATCCGCGCCCGCGAAGGGATGCTGCTGGGCTTTCAGTACCCGGTGGAGATCCCCGGCGTCAAGAACATCTATCTGCTCAAGGAAGCCTACAACGCCCAGCGCAAGCACCGCGGCGAACCCGAGGCGGACACCTTCCAGTTCCTGACCCTGGTGCGGGAAAAGATGCAGATGATGCAGATGGACGAAAGCTTCCTGCATCGCGCGATCAATTCCGGATTCTCCGGGGGCGAGAAGAAACGCAACGAGATCCTCCAGATGCTGGTGCTGGAGCCGCACCTGGCCCTGCTGGACGAGACCGACTCCGGGCTGGACATCGACGCCCTGAAGATCGTGGCGGAAGGGGTGAACCACCTGCGTTCGGCGGACCGGGCGATCGTGCTGGTGACCCATTACCAGCGCCTGCTGAGCCACATCGAGCCGGACTACGTCCATGTGCTGTCCGGCGGCCGGATCATCAAGTCCGGTGACAAGACGCTGGCCCAGGAGCTCGAGCGCGAAGGCTACCAGGGGATCATCAAGGAGGCCGCATGAGCGCGAACGCACTGGATACCCATTACATCGGGCAGCTCGAGCAGCTGCAGGGAACGTTGAGTGCGGACCTGCCGCCGTGGCTCGCGCAACGACGGCGGGCGGCGGCCGAGCGGTTTGCGGAGTCCGGCTTCCCCGACCCGCGTGCCGAGGAATGGAAATACACCAACGTTCGCCCGATCGCCAACAAGCCGTTCTCGGTTGCCAGCGAATGCGGGCTGCTTGAGGCCGCGACGCTCGAGGAGCATGTCTTCGGCGAGCTCGAGCCCTGGCGCCTGGTGTTCGAGAACGGGTTCCTGCGCGACGACCTGTCGCGACTCGACGGACTGGCTCCGGGGGTCCGCATCGACGGCCTGAATACGGCGATCCGGGAGGGGGTGACCATCCCGGAGCAGTGCCTGGACGGGCTTGCCCATGACCAGTACTCGTCGTTTGCGACGCTGAATACCGCGTTCCTGACCGACGGGGCCGTGATCCACCTGGAGCCCGGTGTGGTGCTGGAGCGCCCGATCCATCTGGTGTTCTACGGAACTTCGTACAGTGAGAATGTCTGGTGCCACCCCCGGGTTCTCGTCGTGGGCGAGTCCGGTTGTGAGGCCACCATCATCGAGCACTACGTGGACGGAGAAGGGGCGCGCAGTTTCACCAATACGGTTACCGAGATCGAGGCCCATGCCGGGGCTCACCTGCACCACTATCTGGTGCAGGAGCATGCGGATACCGCCTATCACGTCGGCAATGTCTTCGTCCGCCAGCGGCGCGACAGTGTGGTGACCTCGCACAACGTGAATCTGGGCGGGCGCCTGGTGCGGCACGACCTGAACGTGGACCTGGTGGAGCCCGGCGCCGAGACCCATCTCAACGGCCTGTTCCTGGTCGGTGACCGGCAGCATGTGGATACCCACACGCGGGTCCACCACGCGGTCCCGCATACCACCAGCCGCGAGCAGTATCGGGGTATCGCGCAGGGCCGGGGCCGCGGGGTATTCAAGGGTCGTGTCCTGATCCGTGAAGGGGCCCAGAAGACCGCCGCGGAGCAGCACAGCGCCAATCTCCTGCTGTCGCCCAACGCGGAGATCGACGCCAAGCCGGAGCTGGAGATCTACGCGGACGACGTGAAGGCCGCGCACGGCGCCACCGTCGGCCAGCTGGATGCCGATGCGCTGTATTACCTCGCCAGTCGTGGCATCGGGCCGGAGATCGCCCGGGGCATGCTGGTCTACGCCTTTGCCGAAGAGGTGCTGGAGCCGATGAAACTGGATCCGGTCCGGGCGGTGGTGGAGAACCGGCTCGCGCAGCGTCTCCCGGAGGCCGTGCCCGCCACTCTTGCACAAGCGTGATGACACCCGAACATTCGGAGGAATGACGATGGCGTCTCAGGAAATCGTGAAACTGGAGCGGGACACGCTGGCGGTTGCAGTGCCATCGGGCCAGAAGGTGATGATCGGAGAAGGCAGCCAGGTGGCCCTGATGCAGGCGCTCGGCGGCTCCTTCACCGTGACCGCGCAGGGGCGGATGTTCCGCATCAGTGGTGAAGACGCGGATGCACTGGGCAAAACGCCGCCACCGCCGCCGCAACTGCCCGAAAACGCCTCGGACGAAGATGTCGAGCAGCTGGTGTGGGAGCAGATGAGGACCTGCTACGACCCGGAGATCCCCATCAACATCGTGGAACTGGGGCTGATCTACTCCTGCACGGTGGAGAAAGAGTTGGACGGCTCGCGATCCGTGTGGGTCGAGATGACGCTGACCGCACCCGGCTGCGGGATGGGGGACACGCTGGCCAACGATGTATGGCAGCGGATCATGGAGGTTCCCACCGTCGAGCAGGCGGGGGTCGAGATGGTGTTTGATCCACCGTGGGATGCCTCGCGGATGAGCGAGGCCGCGCGCCTCGAAACGGGGATGTTCTGATGGAAGACTGGGTCGATGTAGCCGCGGTGGACGACATTCCCCCGGGCGAGCGCCGGGTGGTGGAGGTCGATGATGTCCCGATCGCGGTCTTCAACCTGGAGGGGTCCTTCTACGCCATCGAGGACCTGTGCTCGCACGAGGAATATCCGATCGCCGAGGGTGAGTTGCGTGATGACCGACTGGTGTGTCCGCACCACGGTGCCGAGTTCTGTCTGCGCGACGGCAGTGCACTCACCGCCCCGGCGGTGGAGCCACTTACCTGTTTCCCGGTGCGCGTCCGCGACGGGCGCGTCGAGGTCCGTGACGACCGCTGGGATTGACCCGTTTCACGCCAGAGAGGTGTAGCCATGAATTCGAACATCGCCGACGCGACCGCCGAGACCGCCCGCATTCCGGAGAGCGACCGGATTCGCGCGACCGACGATGCGGTCCGGCACATCCTCGCACAGATGGAGAGTGACCCCGAGGCCGTCGGATTTCGCGTTGAAGTGAAACGCACCGGGTGCTCCGGGTGGATGTATTCGGTGGACCTGGTCCGCGAGCCGCGACCCGATGATCTGGTGTTCCGCGTGGATGAACGCCTCGACGTCCATGTCGATCCGAAGAGCTTCGAATTCATCCGCGGAACGGAGATCGATTTCCAGGCGGAGGGGCTGACCCGGCAAATCGTCTTCCACAACCCGAACGTCACCGCCGAATGCGGCTGCGGCGAGAGCTTCTCCGTGGATACCGCCGCTTCCTGATCTGGCCGTTAGCCGAAGTCGCGGGAGCGGGTGACCAGGTCGCCGAGCCAGGTGCTGCGGTCGGTCAGGCGGCGGGCGACCAGGTGGCCGACGTCGTCGGCCCACTGCCATTCGCCGTCGATCTCCAGCAGCTGGCCGTGCAGGACCTCGGCGCGGAAGCGTTCCACGCGGTCGGGCCAGACGATCACGTTCAGCGTGCCGTGTTCGTCCTCCAGGGTCAGGAATACCGTGCCGTTGGCCGAGCCCGGGCGCTGGCGGGTGATCACCAGACCCGCGTAGCGCGCCGGGCCGGGGCGCCGGCGCGCGGAAAGCGTCGCGGAATCCGGCAGGCGTCGGCGTTCGAGCTGCGGGCGCAGCAGGGCCAGCGGGTGCGGTCCCAGCGTGAGGCCGGTGGTGGCGTAGTCCTGGATCAGGTCGTCCACCGCGTCGGGCACCGGCAGCAGGGGCGTGCGGGCGTTGTCCCCGGCCTGCCCCGGCTCGTTCGGCTCGCGTGGCTCGTGCGGGGCGTCGGCGGGCTCGGCGTGTTGCGGCAGGCCCTCGAACAGCGGCAGCGGCGCCTCCACCGCATCGGCGGCCCAGCGCGCCTGATGGCGGTTGCCGGCCAGCCCGGCCAGGGCCCCGGCGCGCGCCAGCCGGCCGGCCTCGGCCCGGCTCAGCCGGGCGCGTGCGACCAGCTCGGGCACGTCGCTGAACGGGCCCTCGGCGCGGGCCGCGTGGATGCGTTCGGCGACCTCCCGACGCAGGCCCTGGACGCGGTTGAAGCCCAGGCGCAGGGCCAGCGGGGCATCCGGCACGTCCGGCGCGTCCGGCGTATCCGGTGAGTCGCCGGCGGCCTCGAGGCTGCATTCCGGCTGGCTGTGGTTCACGTCCACCGGGCGCACCTCCACGCCGTGACGGCGGGCATCGGCCACGATCTGCGCCGGGCCGTAGAAGCCCATCGGCTGGCTGTTGAGCAGCGCGCAGGCGAAGATCGCCGGCTCGAAGCACTTCAGCCAGGCCGAGACCCAGGTGATCAGCGCGAAGCTGGCGGAGTGCGATTCGGGGAAGCCGTACTCGCCGAAGCCGAGGATCTGGCGATACAGCCGCTCGGCGAACTCGGCGGAATAGCCGCGCTCGCGCATCCCCTCCAGCAGCCGCTCGCGCCAGCGCCCGAGATCCCCGCGGCGGCGCCAGGCGCCGATGGAGCGGCGCAGCCCGTCGGCCTCGCCGGCGGAGAACCCGGCCGCCACCATCGCCAGCTCGATCACCTGTTCCTGGAAGATGGGCACGCCCAGGGTGCGCCCCAGCACCCGCTCGATCTCCGCGTTGGGGAAGCGCACCCGCTCGGGGTGTGCCCGGCGCTTGAGATAGGGATGCACCATCTCGCCCTGGATGGGGCCGGGCCGCACGATGGCGATCTCGATCACCAGGTCGTAGAAGTTCTTCGGCTTCAGCCGCGGCAGCATGCTCATCTGCGCGCGTGACTCGATCTGGAACACCCCCAGGCTGTCGGCCTTCTGCAGCATCGCGTAGACCGCCGGGTCCTCGGCCGGGATGTCGGCCAGGCCCCAGTCGCGGCCGCGGTGCCGGTGCATCAGCTCCAGCGCGCGGCGCACGCAGGAGAGCATCCCCAGCGACAGCACGTCGATCTTCAGCAGGCCGGCGGCGTCGAGGTCGTCCTTGTCCCACTGGATCACGCTGCGTTCGGGCATCGCCGCGTTCTCGATCGGCACCAGCTCGTCGAGCCGCCCGGCGGCGATCACGAAGCCCCCGGTGTGCTGCGACAGATGGCGCGGGAAACCGACCAGCTCGGCGGTCAGGGCCTGCCACTGGCGGGCCAGGGCACCGTCGGGTTCCAGGCCGACCTCGCGCAGGCGCTCGGGCGGGATGCCCTCGTCCCACCAGGCGAGGTTGGCGGTCAGCGCGTCCAGTCGCGCGCGCGAGAGCCCCAGCGCCCGGCCCACGTCGCGCAGGGCGCTGCGGCGGCGATAGCGGATCACGGTACAGGCCAGTGCCGCGCGGTTGCGGCCGTAGCGCCGGTAGATGTACTGGATCACCTCCTCGCGGCGCTCGTGCTCGAAGTCGACGTCGATATCCGGTGGCTCGCCGCGCTCGGCGGAGATGAAGCGCTCGAACAGCATGCTCGAGCGCGACGGATCCACCGCGGTGATGCCCAGCGCGTAGCACACCGCCGAGTTGGCCGCCGAACCCCGCCCCTGGCACAGGATCCCGCGGCTGCGCGCGAAGCGCACGATGTCGTACACGGTGAGGAAATACGGCTCGTAACCCAGCTCGGCGATGATGCCCAGCTCGCGCTCGATCTGCGCCTGTACCGCCTCCGGGATACCGTCGGGCCAGCGCTTGCGGGCCCCGCGCAGGCTCTCATCGCGCAGGTACTCGGTGGCGGTGCGCCCGGGCGGCAGCGGGTCGGTGGGGTAGTGGTATTCGAGTTCGTCCAGGGAGAAGCGGCAGTCGTCGGCGATGGCGACCGCGTGGCACAGCCAGGCGGCGGGATACAGCGTGGCCAGATCGGCGCGCGGGCGCAGGCAGCGTTCGCCGTTGGGGAACAGCTCGCCGGCGGCCTGCGCGACCGTGCAGCGGTGATGCAGGGCGGTCAGGACATCCTGCAGTGCGCGGCGGCCGCGGGCATGCATGTGCACGTCGCCGCAGGCCGTCACCGGCAGGTCGTGTGCCTGCGCGAGCTGCCGTGCCCGGGCGATCTGCGCCGGATCCCCGGGCGTCCGCAGCAGCGCCACCGCCAGATGTCCCTGCCCGGGCGCGGCCCATGCCCGCAGCCAGGCCGCTGCGTCGTCGGGATCGGCCGTGTCGGATTCCGGCCACAGATGCAGCAGCACGTGCCAGCCGGCGCGCTCCGCTTCCGGGACTGCCTCCAGATCCGCCCGGGTCAGGTGGTGCTCGCCCTTGTCCGCGGCCCCGCGCGCGGTGGTGATCAGGCGGCACAGGGCGGCATAGCCCGTGCGGTCGCGCACCAGCACGGTCAGTTCGGGGCCGTCGGCCAGCTGCAGGCGGGCGCCCGCGATCAGGTGCACGCCGGTGCGCTGCGCCGCCTCGTGCGCGCGCACCAGGCCCGCCAGCGAGGCGATGTCGGTCAGCGCCAGCGCGCGATAGCCCAGCGCCGCCGCGCGCTCCACCAGCTCCTCCGGGTGCGAGGCCCCGCGCAGGAACGAGAAGTTGCTCAGCGCCGTCAGCTCGGCAAAGGCCGGGGCGGTGTCGGCTGCGGGTTCGCGTTCGTCCATGTACTGTATATTTGTACAGTATCACGGGCGAAGCAAGCCGCCCCCCGGATTCCGGGGGACGGCGAGGGCTGTCAGGGGGCTTCGGAAATGGGGCGGGGGATCAGCGCCCCAGGCCGGTGAGGCGCGCGGGCTCCAGGATCTCGATCCAGTAGCCGTCGAGGTCCTTCACGAAGGCGATGTCCTTCAGTCCGCCCTCGTCCGGGCGCTTCACGAACTCCACGTTATTCTGGTCGAACCAGCGCACCGCGGCGTCCAGGTCGGGCACCGAGAAGCAGATGTGGCCGAAGCCCTGCGGTTCGGCGTTGCCGTCGTGGTAGTGGAAGTCCGGATCCTTCTCGGTGCCGTAGTTGTAGGTCAGCTCGAGGATGCCGCGCTGGCTGAACATCCAGCGGGTGCGTTCGCCCTCGTCCTGCGGCGGGGCGGGTTCGTCGTCGTCCTGACGCGCGAGGAAATACAGCGTGAACTCGAATTCCGGGAAGTCCAGGGTCTTCACCAGCTCCATGCCGAACACGCGGCGGTAGAAATCCAGCGACGCGTCGGGGTCCTTCACGCGCAGCATGGTGTGGTTGAAGCGGAAGCCTGCGGTGGGGTTGTCGCTCATGTGCGGATCCTTTGTTCGGCCGAATGGGATGGGTCGGGAGAATGGAACACGCCCCCGGCGTCTCCCGCAACTGCCCGGCCGGTGCGTGCTGTCCTATACTGCGCGGATCGCAAGGGAAGAATACGGAGATCGGGGTGAACTCACGACTGGCAATGCGGGCCCTGGCCCTGCTGGCCCTGGTGCTGACGGCCAGCGGCTGCGCGATGCTCTCGCCCTCGCCGCCGCAGGATCAGAGCAACATCTGCGAGATCTTCCGCGAGGAACCGCGCTGGTACGACTACGCCCTGGACTCCCAGGAGCAATGGGGCACGCCCATTGCCACGCAGATGGCGATCATCCAGCAGGAGTCCTCGTTCCGCAGCCACGTGCGCCCGCCACGCGAGCGCCTGCTGGGGATCATCCCGTGGCGCCGGCCGTCCTCGGCCTATGGCTATGCCCAGGCCCAGGACCCCGTCTGGGGCGAATACCGCGAGGACGCCGGCAGCCGCTTCGCCCGGCGCACGCACATGAAGCACGCGACCGACTTCATCGGCTGGTACAACGAGCGCACCCGGCGCATGACCGGGGTTTCCCTGCATAACCCGGAGCACCTGTATCTCGCCTACCACGAGGGGCAGGGCGGCTATAACCGCGGCAGCTATCGCGGCAAGCCCGGGGTGCAGCGCGCCGCGCGTCAGGTGCGTGACCGCGCCAGTCGCTATGCGAGCCAGCTGGAGAGCTGCGAGTCCGAGTTCCGCTGCCGGCGGTTCTGGCAGGTGGGGCCGTTTTGTCGCCAGTGACGGTCTGCCCGGGGTCTACCACTCCGGGTCCAGCGGATGCAGGTCCGGGTCGAGCGTCCAGGGGCCCGGCGGCGGCACGGTCCGGTCGGCGACCAGGGGACGGATCCGGCGGAGGAACGTGTCGCGCGGGAGTTCGATCGCGCCCAGGTTCACCAGGTGTTCGGTGGCCATCTGGGTGTCGATCAGCGGCCAGTCCCGGGCCACCATGTGGCGGCACAGCCAGGCGAGGGCAATCTTCGAGGCGTCGCGCTCGAGGCTGAACATGGACTCGCCGCAGAACAGCCGGCCCGCGGCCACCCCGTAGAGCCCGCCGATCAGCCGCGGGCCGTCCCACACCTCCACCGAATGCGCATGGCCCACGCGATGCAGCGCGGTATAGGCCTCCTGCATGCTCTGGGTGATCCAGGTGCCGGCGGAGCGGGCGCGCGGGCCGGCACAGCCAGCGATCACGCGCTCGAAGGCGCGGTCGAAGGTGACGGTGTAGCCGGCGTTGCGCAGGGTCTTGCGCAGCGAGCGCCGGATGCGGAAGGCGCCGGGTTCCAGCACCGCGCGCGGGTCGGGGCTCCACCACAGGATCGGCTGGCCGGCCTCGAACCAGGGGAAGATCCCGCTGCGGTAGGCGTTGACCAGGCGCGGCACGGAGAGATCGCCGCCGGCGGCGAGCAGGCCGTTGGGCTCGTCCAGCGCGGTCTCCGCCGGCGGGAACGGCGCCTCCGGGTGATCCGGATCCAGCCAGGGGAGGGTGATGGGGCTGCGGGGGCTCATGCGGCGCCTGATCGGTCGGTGCCGGATCGGCCAGCGCCGGATCGGCCAGAGGGCTGGCCTCCTACGACGGTGGGAGGCCGGCCCTCCGGCCGATTGTGCGTTCGGGCAATCTCTTGCGCCGGATCGGCCAGGGGCTGGCCTCCTACGACGGGGCGAACCCTGCCCCCGGTAGGAGGCCGGCCCTCCGGCCGATTGTGCGTTCGGGCAATCTCTTGCGCCGGATCGGCCAGGGGCTGGCCTCCTACGACGGGGCGAACCCTGCCCCCGGTGGGAGGCCGGCCCTCCGGCCGATTGTGCGTCCGGACAATCTCCTGCGCCGGATCGGCCAGAGGCTGGCCTCCTACGGGATTAATCGCGGGGTTAATCGGGGGCATGGCCGGATTCTCCCTGGCGATAGGGTGAATGCTCGTGCAGGCGCTCGCAGTGGCTGCGCATCAGGTCCGCCTCGCGTTCGCAGAAATCGCGCACCGGCCCGTCGAAGCCCGGGGTCAGGATCGCGTGGACCGACCAGGTGGGCGTGGGCAGGAAGCCGCGCGGGATCTTGTGCTCGCCCTGGGCGCCGGGCTCGAAGTGCGTGAGCCCTTCGCGGATGCAGAACTCGATGCCCTGGTAGTAGCAGGTCTCGAAGTGCAGGGCGTCCAGTTCCTCGGTGGCGCCCCAGAAGCGCCCGTACAGGGTGTCGTGGCTGCGGTAGCACAGCGCGGCGGCGATGGTCTCGCCGTCGCCATCCTCACCATCGCCATTCTCCGGGCGGCGGGCCTCGAACAGCACCACCTGGTCACCCAGTGCGGCGGCCGTCTCCACGAAGAACGCCTCGGTGAGGGTGGGGATGCCCATGTGCTTCTCGAAGGTGTCGACGTAGAAGCGATGGAAGCGCGCCCAGTCCTCCGGCGAGCCGGTGGCCCCGGTCAGGGTGCGGAAGGTGATGCCGGCTTCCGCGACACGCCGGCGTTCGCGTTTGATGTTCTTGCGTTTTTTCGACGACAGCGCGGCGAGAAACGCCTCGAAATCCGCGTAGCCGCCGTCTGCGGCGTTGGTCCAGTGGTACTGGCAGCCCATGCGCTCGGGCAGCCCCAGCGGGGCCAGCGCTTCGCGGTCGGCGGACTCGGGGAACAGCACGTGGACCCCGGAGGCCTCCAGTTCGCGCCCGCGCGAGACCAGCGCGCGCAGCAGCTGACGGCGCAGGCGGTCCGGGTCGGGGGCCTCGGGGTGTACCAGCAGACGGGGACCGGTGGCCGGGGTGTAGGGCACCGCGACCACCAGCTTGGGGTAATACTGCAGGCCCTGGCGCTGCCAGGCCCCTTCCCAGGCGAAGTCGAAGACGAACTCGCCGTAGTTGTTGGTCTTGGCGTAGGCGGGGGCGGCGGCGACCAGCGCGTCGTCGTGGAAGATCAGCACGTGCTGGGGGAACCAGCCATAGGCCCGCCCCAGGCACTCGTGGCGTTCCAGCCCCTCGAGGAAGGCATGGCGCAGAAACGGCTCGCGCCCGCCGGTGAGGGCATCCCACGCGGCGGGATCGAGCTCGCCCAGCCCGTCGCGCAGCTCGATGCGCTCGTCCACCCCGGCGGGCGGGAGGTCTTCACCGGTCGCCGCGCGGGCTTCCGTGCCCGGGGTCCCGGAATCGCCGCCGGACGAGTGCTCCTCGCTCACCGCCGTGTCCGCGTCACAGCTGCTCGTCGAGATACTTCTCGGCGTCCAGTGCGGCCATGCAGCCGGTGCCGGCGGAGGTCACCGCCTGGCGGTAGATGTGGTCCATCACGTCGCCCGCGGCGAACACGCCCGGCACGCTGGTGGCCGTGGCGCCGCCGTCCTGGCCGCCCTTCACCTTGATGTAGCCGTTCTCCATGTCCAGCTGGCCCTGGAAGATGTCGGTGTTGGGCTTGTGGCCGATGGCGATGAACACGCCCATCAGCTCGACGTCCTTCGTCTCGCCGGTCTGCGCATGCTTGATGCGCATGCCGGTCACGCCGGTCTCGTCGCCCAGGATCTCGTCGAGGTTGTGGTTCCACTCGATATTCACGTTGCCGTTCTTTTCCTTCTCGAACAGCTTGTCCTGCAGGATCTTCTCCGCGCGCAGCGAATCGCGCCGGTGGACCAGGGTCACCTCGGAGGCGATGTTGGACAGGTACAGCGCCTCTTCCACGGCGGTGTTGCCGCCGCCGATGACCGCCACCTTCTGGTTGCGGTAGAAGAAGCCGTCGCAGGTCGCGCAGGCGGACACGCCCTTGCCGGCGAAGGTCGTTTCCGACTCCAGACCCAGGTACTGCGCCGAGGCGCCGGTGGAGATGATCAGGGCATCGGCGGTGTAGGTGGCCTGGTCGCCGGTCAGGCGGAACGGGCGCTGGTTCAGGTCCACGGTATGCACGTGATCGTTGATCACCGTGGTGTCGAAGCGTTCGGCGTGCTTCTTCATGCGCTCCATCAGCTCGGGGCCCTGCACGCCGGCGTCGTCGCCCGGCCAGTTGTCCACGTCGGTGGTGGTCATCAGCTGGCCGCCCTGTTCCAGGCCGGTGACCACGACCGGGTTGAGGTTGGCGCGGGCGGCGTACACCGCGGCGGTCCAGCCGGCCGGGCCGGAGCCCAGGATCAGCAGCGGGCAATGGCGCTCGTTACCCCCGGACTTGCTGGCGGCTTCGTCGCTCTCGGAGGAAACCTGCACCGCGCCGGTGGCGGCCATGATGCCCGCGGGCTGCTTCTCGTCACTCATCTTGCTCGCTCCATGAAATCGGTTGTATGGGCGGGATTATTGGGGCGCGGGGCAGGCTTGTCCAACACCCGTTGCGATAAGCGAATTTCATGAACCCGTTCCGCCTCGATGCTGGCCCCGGGGCATCACTACATGGGGCCGCCGGTGGACAACCGCGGCCCTCGCGCCAGCCGCGGCAGGACGCCGAATCCCCTAAGTTGTCCACAGGTTGTTCCCCGCTTGTTATTTTGCCGAGTACTATATGTAGTGGCTGGCAAGAGCTCGATCCCCGATCTATAGTATCCCACGTCATCGCCGGGCGATGACCCCAGATTTTTCCAGATGACCGTTTCGCGCGAGGCCTGCCCCCATGTACAGCGACACCCAGACTGCCGAATCCGCACAGGACACGACCTATCCGCCGCAGTCCGAGCCCTCGGCGGAAGTGATGGCCACCAGCCCCGGCCAGCATCAGGTGATCCGCCGCAACGGCAAGGTCACCAGCTTTGACCCGGCCAAGATCGAGGTCGCCATCACCAAGGCCTTCCTCGCGGTGGAAGGCGGCAACGCCGCGGCCAGCCGGCGCATCCACGACATCGTCAAGGAGCTGTCCGCGCAGGTGAGCGACAACCTGTTCCGCCGCGCCGGCACCCAGGGCACCACCGTCCACATCGAGGATATCCAGGACCAGGTGGAACTGGCGCTGATGCGCGGCGGCCATCACAAGGTGGCCCGCGCCTACGTGCTGTACCGCGAGCAGCAGGCGCAGAAGCGCGCCGCCGAGGCCGCCGAGCAGGGCCCGGCGGAGGAGGCCGAGGCGCCGGTGGTCCACGTGACCCGCGCCGACGGCACCCGCTCGCCGCTGGACGAGCAGCGCCTCAAGGCGGTGGTCGACGAGGCCTGCGACGGCATCGACCAGGTGGAAGGCGAGCGCATCCTCAAGGAAGCACGCCGCAACCTGTTCGACGGCGTGCACGAGAAGGACGTGGGCACCGCGCTGGTGATGGCCGCGCGCGTAATGATCGAGCAGGAGCCCAACTACTCCGAGGTCACCGCCCGCCTGCTGCTGGACAACCTGCGGCGCGAGGCCCTGAGTTTTGTCTCCGGCCGCCGCGAGGAGGCCACCCAGGCCCAGCTCGCCGAGCGCTATCCGGAGTACTTCGGCGCCTACATCCGCCGCGCCGCCGAGCTCGAGCTGGTGGACGACGAGCTGACCCGCTACGACCTCGACAAGCTGGGCGCCGCGCTCAAGCCCGAGCGCGACCTGCAGTTCACCTATCTCGGCCTGCAGACCCTGTATGACCGCTACTTCATCCACAGCGACGAGGTGCGCTTCGAACTGCCGCAGGCGTTCTTCATGCGCGTGGCCATGGGTCTGGCGATCAACGAGATCGATCGCGAGGCGCGCGCCATCGAGTTCTACGAGCTGCTGTCCAGCTTCGACTTCATGAGCTCCACGCCGACGCTGTTCAACTCCGGCACCCTGCGCCCGCAGCTCTCCAGCTGCTACCTGACCAGCGTCCCGGATGACCTCGACGGCATCTACAGCGCCATCCGTGACAACGCGCTGCTGTCCAAGTTTGCCGGCGGTCTGGGCAACGACTGGACCCGCGTGCGCGGCATGGGTGCCCACATCAAGGGCACCAACGGCAAGTCGCAGGGAGTGGTGCCGTTCCTCAAGGTGGCCAACGACACCGCCGTGGCCGTGAACCAGGGCGGCAAGCGCAAGGGTGCGGTGTGCGCCTACCTCGAGACCTGGCACATCGATGTCGAGGAGTTCATCGAGCTGCGCAAGAACACCGGCGACGACCGCCGCCGCACCCACGACATGAACAGCGCCAACTGGATCCCGGACCTGTTCATGAAGCGCGTGGCCGAAGAGGGCCAGTGGACCCTGTTCTCGCCCAACGAGACCCCCGACCTGCACGACCTGGTGGGCGAGGAGTTCGAGAAGCGCTACTGCGAGTACGAAGAGAAGGCCGCGCGCGGCGAGATCAAGGTGTACAAGACCCTCAACGCGGTCGACCTGTGGCGCAAGATGCTCGGCATGCTGTTCGAGACCGGCCATCCGTGGATGACCTTCAAGGACCCGTGCAACCTGCGCAGCCCGCAGCAGCACGCCGGCGTGGTCCACAGCTCCAACCTGTGCACCGAGATCACCCTGAACACCTCGGACGACGAGATCGCGGTGTGCAACCTGGGCTCGGTCAACCTCGCTGCGCACGTGAACGAGAACGGCGAGTTCGATCACGCCAAGCTCGAGAAGACCGTGAACACGGCCATGCGCATGCTCGACAACGTGATCGACTACAACTACTACTCCGTGCCCCAGGCGCGGCGCTCCAACCTGCGCCATCGCCCGGTGGGTCTGGGCGTGATGGGCTTCCAGGACGCCCTGTACAAGCAGCGCATCCCGTACGCCTCGGAAGAGGCCGTGGAGTTCGCCGACACGTCCATGGAGGCCATCTCCTGGTACTCCATCAAGGCCTCCACCGACCTGGCCGAGGAACGCGGCCGTTATGAGAGCTTCCCCGGCAGCCTGTGGAGCCAGGGCATCCTGCCGATCGACTCGATCGACAAGCTGGCCGAGTCGCGCGGTGACTACCTGCAGATGGATCGCACCCAGCGCATGGACTGGGACAGCCTGCGCGAGCGCGTGAAGACCACGGGCATGCGCAACTCCAACACCATGGCCATCGCGCCCACCGCGACCATCTCCAACATCTGCGGGGTCAGCCAGTCGATCGAGCCGACCTACCAGAACCTGTTCGTCAAATCGAACCTGTCGGGCGAGTTCACCGTCATCAACCCCTACCTGGTCCACGACCTGAAGGACCGCGGCCTGTGGGACGAGGTGATGGTCAACGACCTCAAGTACTACGACGGCTCGCTGCAGCCCCTGGACCGCGTGCCCGAGGACCTCAAGGCGCTGTACGCCACCGCCTTCGAGCTGGATACCCGCTGGCTGGTCGAGGCCGCCTCGCGCCGGCAGAAGTGGATCGACCAGGCGCAGAGCCTGAACCTGTACATGGCCGAGCCCTCCGGGCCCAAGCTGGACGCCCTGTACAAGCTGGCCTGGGTGCGCGGTCTCAAGACCACCTACTACCTGCGCTCTATGGGGGCGACCCACGTGGAAAAGAGCACCGTGGCGGACAGCAGCCGGGCCAACAAGCTCAACGCCGTGACCGGCGGCCCCGGCGACAGCACCGCGGGCTCCGACTCCGCGGCCGCCTGCTCCGTACTCGACCCCGACTGCGAGGCCTGCCAGTAAGGCAGGCCCCCGACCTCAACCGAACACCGAACACGTAACACCGAATCGACAAGGAGAACGCACATGCTGTCCTGGGACGATCCGATCGCCGCGATCAAAGGCGAAAACCAGCAGGAACCCAAGGTCCGTCCGGGCATGGGCTTCCAGGAAAACGAAGACCTGATGACCACCGCCGGCGCCGCCCCCAGCGTCTCGCCCGAGCCCGAGAACGCCGGCGGCCCCGCGCCCGACTACGATGAAGAAGCCCTGACCGGCACCGGCCTCGAGGACATCGAGCGCGGCGCCGAGCGCATCCGCGTGGACGACAAGAAGATCATCAACTGCAACGCCGACCTCAACCAGCTGGTGCCCTTCAAGTACCAGTGGGCGTGGCAGAAGTACCTGGACGGCTGCGCCAACCACTGGATGCCGCAGGAAATCAACATGAACGCGGACATCGCCCTGTGGAAGGACCCGAATGGATTAACTGAGGACGAGCGCACCATCGTCAAGCGCAACCTCGGCTTCTTCTCCACCGCCGACTCGCTGGTGGCCAACAACCTCGTGCTGGCCGTGTACCGCCACATCACCAACCCCGAGTGCCGCCAGTACCTGCTGCGCCAGGCCTTCGAGGAGGCGCTGCACACCCACGCCTACCAGTACTGCGTGGAAAGCCTGGGCCTGGATGAAGGCGAGATCTTCAACATGTACCGCGAGGTCCCCTCGGTGGCCACCAAGGCGGAGTGGGCCCTGCCGTTCACCAAGCACCTGGCCGACCCCAACTTCCGCACCGGCACCCCCGACGCGGACCAGAAGCTGCTGCGCGAACTGATCGCCTTCTACGTGATCTTCGAGGGCATCTTCTTCTACGTCGGCTTCGTGCAGATCCTCTCCATGGGCCGGCGCAACAAGATGACCGGCGTCGCCGAGCAGTTCCAGTACATCCTGCGCGACGAATCCATGCACATGAACTTCGGCATCGACGTGATCAACCAGATCAAGGTCGAAAACCCGCACCTGTGGACCGAAGACTTCAAGAACGAGATGCGCAACATGATCGCCGACGCGGTGGAACTGGAAGCCCAGTACGCCCGCGACACCATGCCCCGCGGCGTGCTCGGCATGAACGCGCCCATGTTCGAGGAGTACCTGCACTTCATCGCCAACCGCCGCTGCGCCCAGATCGGCCTGGCCGAACTGTACCCCGGCGCCGACAACCCGTTCCCCTGGATGAGCGAAGTGCTCGACCTGAAGAAGGAGAAGAACTTCTTCGAGACCCGGGTAACGGAATACCAGACCGGGGGCGCGCTGAGCTGGGACTGACCCGGCGAGGCCGAGACCCAACGAAGCGGAGCCAGGGAGATGGCCACGCAGCAACAGAAGAGGGCGCCGCAGGACGGCGCCCTTTTTTGTGGAGACTTACGCCAGGTTCGAAGGCAACCGTACCGCCATACCCCGTGTGCGAATGGCCGAGGCCAGCCGTGCAAAGAGATCAAGATGCTTGCGGATGAGCGGAGTAAAGCGCGTCTCGCCAACTCGTTGGGCGTAATCTTCCGGCGAAACCGGCGCAAACTCCCGTGCCGTCGTGGTGTGTTGCGCCTCCAGCGTACGCGCCGAATCCCGCCAGAACTCCCAGTCCGGCGGTGTCGCCCATTCTGGCTTCACGATGCTATACAGAATCCGTATAGCATCGACGGTCTGCCGGAACTGCCAGTCCTGAATCGACGACTTCTGCCCTTCGCTGGTCAGATACTGAGCGATATCCTCAGCCCCGAGTTCCGCGAGGCGACGACCGGGATACGCCGCGATAAACCGTTCCGCCCGGACCACGTACCAGCGTACCGACTTTGGCTTAACCCCTTGAGAAATCGCCACATTCCGGTATCGCTCCCAGAAACGGCGTTCCCTTTCGGCACGACTTCCTGTCGCCATCAGCCGACCTCCTTGTTTATCCATGATTCGCTCAGGGGTATGCTGCAGGAACAGCGGCTGCCAGAGCAAGGGCCGGCGCTGCGAGAATCAGGTGCTATACAGATTCTGCATATCACCAATATGACAGATTCTGTCTAATCTACTGTTAGCCAGTCGAGTCAACGATACAGCTAATTGTCGGGCCCCGGCTGATTGTATACACGTTTACGAAATAAATCGGGGCGTTCCTGTTGCCAGGCCTTGAGTGTCTCAACCGGCGTTCGGTGCCCCAGCGCCTTCTGCCCGATCTGATGGTTGTAAAGGCGCTGGTAGTCCTGGAGGGTGTCCTTCATGTGCTCTCCCGAGCCGAAGCGCCGGGTCCGCAGCAAGTCGGCGATGCGGCCGTTGAAGCGCTCCACCATTCCGTTGGTCTGCGGCCGTTTCGGCCGGATCAGACGATGCTCGATCCCGTGGTCGGCGCACAGCCGGTC